>JALTJN010000195.1 GCA_027076405.1 Chromatiales bacterium | reverse complement strand
ATAATCCGGTTATGAAAATCGTCAATTCATGGAAAAAACTCTTGTTGAGGTTGATAGTACGTTTTTGCAAACATAAAAATACATTCTGTGTGATTTTGATACAGAAATTAATGTTATTTTTGATGAATTCTTCGTCATTCTAAAAATTTCATCAGTTGATCAACAGTTAAAGCAACAATTCCAAACATGAGATGGCTCATAACTTTGGCATGCCCCTTGACTCGAAGCATTCTTCCATTGAATTCATCTTTCAATCGTCCATTAACTCTTTCAACAGAGCTGCGTTGGTTGTATCGAATCATTTGTGCGGTTTTATAATTAGCTTGTCTTTTAGCTTTTAACTCCAGCTCCACTTCTGCCTTTTTTCCTCTTTTTGGTCTTTCATCTATTATAGGTACATGGCCTAATGACATGCTGTGTTCTTTTATAATCGGGGAATCATAAGCTGCATCCATTAAATCATATAAATTAGTGACTCTTTGGCTGGTTATTGTCGCAAGTGGTAGTGCAACTTGTGAATCATGTACTGATGCTGAGGTTAAAACGCAACTAATAGGAATGCCTGTATCAGATGAATCAATGTGAAGTTTATAACCCTGCCAACTAGATTTATAGCCTTTAGAATTCTTCTTTGTGCCAATATCACAGTGCATTGGTAAATCTGATAACATCGCATGTATTGTCATACCTAGTGCTTGTTGTTCAAGACGTGTTGGTTGTTTTGGTCGTTCTTCACCTTTCTTAGGGCGGCCTCTTTTCTTGGTAGGCTCTTGCTTGTTTGGCTTCTTATGAGGTTTTTCTCTAGCGTTAATTGCGGTTGAGTCTCTTGACACATGGCCAATGACTTGTTCACCTAAATACTCTGAAATAATGTTTTTATGAACAAGTTCGGCTAAACGTGATTTAGAAAATTCATCAAAGGCACGAGAAAAAGTCGGCTGTGATGGTAGTTGTTCTATTTTCTCATAACCGCATAAACGTCGAAGGGATAAATCAGATTTTAACCGATCGATCAGTATTTCGGTCGTTGGCATGTTATAAACGGCTTTGGCAAGAAAGCATCGCGCCAATGCCATACGAGATTTTGTTGGGCGACACGCTCGTTTTCCGACATAGGGAATAAATGAATCTATTTGAGAAACTTCCAAAACTTCGAGGAATTTTTGTTGAAGTTTTGTTAAGAACCCTAACTCTTGTTTGACGTGTGGGAATAAACTTGTTTGAAATCCGAGTTGTACGTTGTATAATTTGTTAAGTGTCTGATGCATGATAAATAGTTTTGTTTGAATGCTTTACTATTATATCAAGTTTTCATCAGACACATTTTTTTAATTGCTATATTTGGTAAATAAATCAGG
>JALTJN010000194.1 GCA_027076405.1 Chromatiales bacterium | reverse complement strand
ACGATAAAACATTTTGACGTGAAATATGCTTTATATAAAAATTCGCCTGAGGTGTATTCGCGGTTAAATAAAAGTGAAAACCTTAAGCTTGGTTTCGCAGATGAATACTATCTGTTGTTTTTGGAAAATAAGTTGAATGCTTTTCCATTGTCCAGCCTGCTAATGGTTTTTCCTGTTTGCTGGAACGATGAATGGTCTGATGATATTCAGGAAGAGATATCTCGGTCAGATAAAATATTTGCAAATAGAGATTACAGCCTGAGTGCAGTGTTGTCCTTTATGAAGAGTTATCTGGCAGATGAGGATAAGCGGCATTTTTTTAATAATTTGAAACTGGAGAGTTTGCACTCTGATTCAGTGCGTCGTATTGCCCTGCATTTCGCGCTGGATACAGGTAACCATAAAGCTGCATCTGTTTTATTCGCATCTGTTCAAAGAAAGACAGAATATGATATTTTGATTTACACGTACTATCTGGCAAAAAACAAAGAATATGATCGTTCTGAGGAAATGCTGTATTATTTTTATCAAAACGCCAAGTTTGTAAAAAAGAAAAAAGTGTCATTTGACAAGATTGCCATAATGATACGTGTCCTTGAAATACTCGAAAAGAATATCGAATTGCAATATTTTGAACCTTCTTATAAAGGCGAGCTGGAAGAAAAGCTGAAAAGGGCGGGTTACAGTGTAGACGATGTGATGTCATTTGATCATATCTGTAAAAAATAAGTATGAGTAGTTTGTTAAGCAATGCCAGACATCGAAAGTCAGTTTCACAGTTGTTTAGTTATGGCCTTATCGGCGTGGCAAGCAATATGGCGGCTTATCTGATTTATTTGCTGGTGACATATCTTGGCGGCACACCAAAGCTGACCATGAGCGTGTTGTATGTGGCTACGGCTTTTGTCAGTTATCTGGGTAATCGCAACCTGACTTTTGCTCATAAAGGCAGCGTACTTGCTTCAGGCACGCGATTTTTTATAGCGCATTGTTTTGGTTATCTTATCAATCTTGCCTTGTTGTTTTTTCTGGTTGACAGGTTGGGCTACCCGCATCAGTGGGTTCAGGTTCTGGCCATTATCGTGGTGGCGGCTTTTCTTTTTATTACCTTTAAGTTGTTTGTTTTTAGGGATGAAAAACATGGGTAAATATGGTGCGGGTACTGCTTTTACCGGTTTGGCTGTTTATTCCGTATTGAAGTGCTTATGATTTTAATTTCTACTATAATTTTTCTGTACGCTTATAACCTGAAAGTCACTGAATAATGAATGTCGATATGTACCGAATCTTTTTTGAGATTCAGAAAAAACACTGGTGGTTTGTCACCAAAAAAGAAATTGTACTGGATATGATCGACAGGTA
>JALTJN010000193.1 GCA_027076405.1 Chromatiales bacterium | reverse complement strand
GCGGGTGGTTTAGATTTGTTTCGTAAAGATGCATCGCCCTACGTGCAGCGAGTTCAAAATTTACAAAAAAGATATCCGAACATAAAGTTTGTTGCCTGCAGTAATGCCATTGAGCGTTTGCAAGAGCAGGGCATTGAACCTGAGTTTATTAATGCGGTAAGCAAAGATGAAACGGCGATTGACCAGGTTGTAAAAAGAATTCATCAGGGTTGGTCGTATATTAAAATTTAATATACAAAAACACTGCTGTCCCGTTAACTTAAAAAGTGTCGTCATTCCTGCGTAGGCAGGATAAATTTGACTGGATCAAATTTAAGCATGCTCTGCATGACCCGCAGGGTAAAGTGCAAGGATGCACTTTATAATCTAGTGACTTTGAAAGACCGCAGACACTGGATACCTGCCTTCGCAGGTATGACGAAGTAGATTTTTATTTTCATGTCTAACGGATACGTTAAAGCTTTGAAGCGTTGTTAAATCAAGCTAATTTCTTGTTTTTAATAATAGTTAACGGGACAGCAGTGATACAAAAACGGCATTTATATTTTTATAAATGCCGTTTGTTTTTTAATGCCCCGTCGCAACATTCGTTAATTTATTTAACGCATTCGTCATTTTAGCAATAATTTTTTTACGATCTGAAATATGATGGCGTTGTGCAATATAAACAGGGTCGTTGTAACTCAGCCACACTTTTCCATTTTTATCTTGCCACGCTAATGCCTTTAACGGTAAATCAATTCCCGCCGTTTGCTGCGATGTAAATAAATGACTGCCCATTTTTGGATTGCCAAATAAAATTAATTCAGTGGGTCGTAAATTAATGCCCACGCTTTTAGCTTTGTCGCTGTGGCTCCAACGAGTGATAACGGTAATGCCTTTCTTTTTTAACACCGCCTCCAGTTTGTTCATGGTTTCAGTTACGCTGTATTTGCTGGCTTTGCTTATCATGCCGGCTGGTGTGGCTGCGTAGCTGGTTATTTGAATTGAGATTAAAATAAAAGCTGAGAAAGCAAGTAATAATGGTTTGCGCATAAGTGTCTCCGACGGACGAAAGAAAAAAGTGAATAAAAAAATAAGTTGAGACCTTTGTAAGAAACACGAATAATTAAAAAACACCGTGATTTCCGAATACCCATGTATATTATATTGGTCGGAGATGACGAAAAGTGCTTCGTGCAAAAGTCTCTATTAATATTTTAAAAAGTTAACGAGCCAGCAATGCGAACGGTTAGTTGACGTGCGAATAAATTCGCACCTACTTTAGAAAATTATTTATTTCTGCCGCCGCTTGCCTGCCTTCATTAATTCCCCAAACCACTAATGATTGCCCACGGCGACAATCACCCGCCGCATAAACGC
>JALTJN010000192.1 GCA_027076405.1 Chromatiales bacterium | reverse complement strand
TTTTACCCATTTCCTTTGCGTGATACATTGCCGTATCTGCGTGTTTTAATAATTTATCTACATCGTTACCATCTTCAGGAAACATGGCAATGCCAATACTCGACGTCACGAAAACTTCGTGCCCATCCAAATTAAATGGTTGCGATATTCTTTGCAATATTCGGTTGGCAATCACTGCCGTTGAATTAACATCTTTAACATCCGTTAATAACACAGTAAACTCATCACCACCAAGCCGCGTTACCACATCGCTTTCTTTTAATTCATACGCTTTTATATTTTTTTTAGCGGCCTTTTTTGATGAATGCATTGCGCCCAAACCAACCGCGTCAGTTTGCCGCATTAAATTGGTCAACCTTGCTGATAACTGCTTCAGCAACTCATCTCCAACATCATGCCCCAACGTATCGTTAATACGTTTAAACTCATCTATGTCCATAAAAAGAACAGCACCCGATGTTGTATTTTTTTGTGCATCATTCAATGCAAGCTGTAGTTTTTCTTTAAATGACTCTCGATTAGGCAACTGCGTTAATGAATCGTAGTACGCCAAATACTTTATCTCATCTTCTGATTCTCTGCGTTTTTTAAAGAACGAAATAAGAAGTGAGAAAATAACCATCGATATTAACCATAATATAAGCGCCTGTTTTTTGTTTAATTCATAAAATGATATTTCTCTATTCAGAGTCAGCTTGTAATTTTTTTTATACATGTTAAGCACTTCTGAAAACACAAAAATTCCAAAATAAAAATCAAACTTTTCTGCATTCAATAATTTTTTATTGCCCGCTACATTTTCTAAATAACCTTTTAACCCAAGATCAGGAAGTTCCATATATTCAATAAAATGATTAACGTCAATTTTAAGTGCCACCAAACCATTTAACATAAGCGCTCTTTGCGCTTCTGTTTGCGGTGGGTAGCGCCCAAAATAAATGGCTTTAAACATTAAAATAGAAGGCGTTTTAAAATAGTCAGATGTTTTTATTAATGACGCCGCAACTTCACCGGTGTTTTTTGCAACATCAATAACTTCTCGCATTCCTGCAAGCGAGCCAATATCTAAACCTAATAAACTTGCTGACACTGGCGTCATGGGCTCTATGAAATTTACAGGTAAATAATAGTCATCTGCTACCTGACTGCGCTTTGTATTTAATGTTTTTATTTTTAAGCCGACATAGCCCTGCTTTTGCATGCTCTTTTCAAACGTTTTTATTTCTGATGGCGCAATCCTTTCCACACCAACAATAACATCAATAAACGGATAGGCTTTTAACATTTCTTCTGAGAAGCTACTTAGCTCAGCTTGATTAAGGTTTTCACTGGCATGATGCAACCCGGTTAATGAAATCAAAAC
>JALTJN010000191.1 GCA_027076405.1 Chromatiales bacterium | reverse complement strand
CTTTCAGAATGATTTACCTTTTCCTGCCATGCAGCTCAAAAACCAACAAAAAATTATTTTTCCTGATTTTATTTTGCTACTGATTTTTTCCTTAAATTTATTTTACACAACCTTCTTTCCATAACGCAGAGTTAAGCCGACCCCGAAGATGCGCGCCTTTTGTGGCAATATGCGCAGCGCCACAAAAGGCGCGTAGCTTTGGGGGTCGGACTTAAACGACTTGTTAGAATTTTGGTATTATTCAGTAAACTCATGATGTTTATTACCGCTCTTGTCCTGAGCTTTTCTTTTAAACAAGATTACCCTATTTTCATTTTATTTGTAAGACTTTGATTTTATACAAATAGCTTTTTATTAGCCTGCCCACTATCACATGCACCCGCACGACGGACTCAGTAAACCTGCGATAGACTTATTGAACCTATCATGCTTTTTATATTACCGTGATTATGAATCTGTGAAGACTAAAACAAAATCTTTACTTTCACGCCCGTGGCGGTGAATACTTTTAAATCTGACTGTTGTTAATATTTTGTTTAGGCTCTCGCTTCGCGCTTCTTTTACTAAAACCCTTCAACTACAAAAGTGCTTTTTTATCGGCACTGAGATACTGATTAAGTAACACTTCGTTCAAAATAAACATGCTTGTTAACCAAACCTGAAATGATTGAACACGCACCCGCGTACAATAAACTTTGGGATATTTCAGGCTGATTTACTTATTGTTCTTTTTCTTTATAAAAAATGTTTCCGGTTCTAACGCTGGTATCACCGGCGATTTAAAGTGGTGCGTTTTTGCGCCTTTTGCAAAATAAGCACCGCTTTAAATTGTCGGGTGCATACCTTTGTTATGGCTGCCATTTCTTTCAGTAAACTTATGCTCTTTGAAGCTGATTTACAAAACCGTTCATTTATCTTGGAATATCTCCGATATTTCAAGAACCACTTGTTCACCAGCTTCAGCTGGCGGCGACTTTCACAGGCTGATTATTACATAACCTGATTTACTTTTATCACCGATATCAATCGATGCCAGGGAATTTGAACCTGACTATTTTTAACCTGCACAATCTTTCACGCTATCAGCGCAGAATACTTTTTACGCTGTGGCCTTTCAGAATGATTTACCTTTTCCTGCTATGCAGCTCAAAAACCAACAAAAAATTATTTTTCCTGCTTTTATTTCGCTACTGATTTTTCCCTTAAATTTATTTTACACAGCCTTCTTTCCATAACGCCTAGTTAAGTTGACCGGAAAGTTTTGCGACTTTTGTGGAATAATGCGAAGCACCACAAAAGGCGCGAAACTTTGCGGGTCAACTTGAACGCCTTGTTATGCCCCGATTTCATCTTCTTTTAATTTC
>JALTJN010000190.1 GCA_027076405.1 Chromatiales bacterium | reverse complement strand
TTACGGGGAAGTCGGAGTAGCATCCTGTTAATAATATTGTTGCTTGTTTTTTTGATAATATCTGGTGGGCTAAAATTATATCGCAAGGAAAAAATGCTAGCTTTTGTAGTCCTTATATTAGGTTTGTTCATGATTCCTATCATGACTGAGTATCGCCAACTTCGCCTTCTTGAACATTTAACAGTAATTGATGCTCTGACCACTTCGGTATATCATCTTGGTATTAATAGCTGGTCAACATTACTTGCTGGTGTTGAATTTGTACTTTTTAGAATGCCCGGTGTAGAAGCTGTTTCTGCTATTGAGGCAATGACGAGATCAATGGATCTTGAGCCTTTAGGTATACACGCTATTGATGTTTTAAAATCAAAGCAAGGCATAGCTGGCTACCTTACAAATGTTTTGTATTCTATACCTGTAGAGTCGAATACATTATCGGCCCCTAGTTTTGTTGGTTGGTTTTATCTTGTTGGTGGTATGCCAGCAGTAATTGCAGGAGCTATTTTACTATCAATTTTGGTTATATTTGGTTGGCGGTTGCTAAACAGTAAAAGCCTTGTATGTCGACCTGTTGTTCAGACGTTTTTCTTATGGGTACTATTTATTGCTTTAACAGATGGGGTGCTTGATAGTATGGCGTTTATGATTGTAGTTGGTGTGTTGGTTTTAGTAGGATTTGAGATAGTTATGAAGTTGGGTGGAGCTACTTACTATAAGTATATTAATAAAAATAATGTTCATTCCCAATCTGTCTTTTAGATCTTATCAAGATGATATTACACTTACTATATTTATAGAAATTAATGCGTATATTATTCCTTTTACCAGATTTTCCATACCCAACTTCTACTGGTGGTCGTTCTAAAGTCTTTAATGAATTGTTATATTTATCAGAGAAGCATCAATGTGATCTTTTATGTATTGGCAACCCTAGAGATATAGATAAAGATGGGGTTGCAGCTGCCTTACCTAATGTACGTATATTGAATATAATTTCTGGTCCATCTTTTTTGTCAAAAAAAATGAGGGCTGTAATGAATTTAGTTCGACTGCTCCCACCATCGCTAGCAAGTTTTAATGATAAAAAATTTTCACGCGAAGTTAGATCATCAATTTCGATAGGAAATTACGATGTAATTCATTACGATATAATCAATATGGCACAGTATCTGCCTTTAGGTAGGGGGATAGCATCCGTGCACTCACCAAATGATGCAACATCACTGGCATATTTGAGATTAGCTCAACAATCACCATGGTCAATTAGCAAAATTCGGTTGTTAATATCATCATTTCTTCTAAGGATGTATGAACGTGATATGTACCCACGTTTTACAAAAGTTCATGTAGTCAGCGAAGTTGACAAAAATTATTTAATCAATCTTCATCCTGATATCAATGTTGATGTTATTCCAATTGCACTCGATATGAATTACAAAAATGCGGATAATAAGATGATAAAAGACACCCATGATACAAATAATATTATTTGCACAGGTAATTTTGTAAACCCGGCAATATCGAAAGGAACTCAAGATTTTATTAGTGAAGTATTCCCTTTAATATTAAAGAGAATACCAAAAGCCAAGTTAATAATTCTTGGAAAAAACGCTGATGATAATCTACTTGAGAAAATAAGTAATAATGAACATATTGAATACACTGAATTTGTTGAGAACTTTCAGGAGTTTCTTTTACAAGCAGATGTGGTTCTTGCTCCAGATTATGCCGGAGCTCCAGGTGCTAAAACACGTGTTCTACAAGCCATGGGGCTAGGATTACCGGTAATTGGAACAAGTGCGGCATTTGAAGGAATACCAATAATAAATGGTGAACATGGTGTTGTATACAACTCTATATTTGAATGCTCAAAAGTCATGCTAGATCTATTGGTTGATTGCGACAAAAAGATATCTATTGGTAAAAAGGGACAAAGATTGGTTTTAGATAAATTTTCATTGCAAGCGATTGGACCAAAATATGAAAATATGTATATGAGTGCAATAAATGATTCCTATTAAAAAATACCTTAATTATTCGTTATTTCAAATCAAAATTCACATAATTTCAATTTCTAATGTTTAATATTGTTAAGGTTTATAAATGAATACTGCTACTAATATAAATACAATTGCTATTACTGGTGCGAATGGTTTTATTGGAAGATATCTTGTTAAAGCATTGGCAGAATATAATAATATATCAATACGTGTTTTGGTAAGGAAATCATCAGGTGATAATAAACAATTACCAGCTAATGTTACTGAAATACAAGGTGATCTGGCCAGAACTGAAACTCTTAGAGAGTTTCTTGTGCCAGGTTGTATCGTTGTTAATCTTGCTTATAGTTTTTCGGAAAAAAGTGAAGTAAATATTTTATTGATCAATAACTTGATAAGTGAGTGTAAAAAAAAATCGATCAAACGATTAATACATTGTAGTACAGTAGCAGTTTATGGTCGTGTAAATGATAATTCGGTAGATGAATTGAGCCAATGCAACCCTAAGTCAGATTATGGAACAACTAAGTTATTAATTGAAAAAATGTTTTATGCTGCATCTCAAGGTGATTTTGAATATATAAATATTCGTCCTACAGCAGTATACGGTTCTGAAGGTCAGGCTTTAATGAAGCTTATAAATAACCTTGTAAATGGGAATGTTGTAGTGAACTACCTACGGTCTTGTCTATTTAATACTAGGTCCTTGAATCTGGTACATGTTTCTAATGTGGTTGCTGCTATTATTTTTCTTATAAATACGGATAAAAAAGTTGATGGTGAAACTTATATTATTTCTGAAGATTTTGAAAAAAATAACAATTATAGTTTTGTAGAAAAATATTTACGTAAACGATTAACAAAAAGAAAAACTCTTATTCCAGTATTGCCACTCCCTTTGAAAATACTATCATTGATGTTGAGAATGCGTAAACGCGAATCGATATGTCCTAATATGATATATAGAACCGACAAGATTAGAGGTATTGGTTTTGAATATAAAATATCGTTGGAGCCAGGTTTAGATGAACTTATTGAATGGTACCAGCAAAATGTTAACTCACTAGATTCTGGTGATGCTTGAAAATACTAAATATTAATGCGGTTCTTGATCCTGTTACTGGAGGAGGTACTGCTGAACGAACAGTTCAAATAACCCGTTCTTTAATAGCAGCAGGTTTTGATAGTAGTATCATGACAACAGATTTAGGGTTTTCTGATGGGAAACTAGCTGGGTTGGAAGATGTCGAAGTTTTTTCATATCACTGCTTGGTAAAGAGATTTTATATTCCTTTGGTAAGGTACTCAAATATAAAAAATACTGTTGATGACTTTGATGTTGTTCACTTAATGGGACATTGGACAGTTTTGAATGTATTGGTGTATCTCGCTGTACGTGCTTTAGGTAAACCCTATATAGTCTGTCCTGCAGGAGCTCTTCCGATATTTGGTCGTTCTAAATTTCTTAAAAAATTATATAACTTTTTTATCGGAAACAACATAATCAAAAATGCTAATGCGTGGGTCGCGATAACTCCTGATGAAAAAAGCCAATTTATCCCCTATGGGGTTAATCCTGATAAAATCACTATTATTCCAAATGGAATTAACCCAAAAGATTTTACTTCTGATATTGGAATAAATGAATTTAGGAAGAAACATGATATTGGCAATAATAATTTTATGTTATTTCTAGGTCGAATAAATATTATTAAGGGGCCTGATATACTACTCGATGCATTTATTAAAGGTTGTCAAAATTGGAAAGATTGGCATTTAGTTTATGCTGGTCCTGATGGGGGGCTGTTGGATTCTTTGAAAAAAACAGTGCATGAAAATAATCTAAGTGAGCGTGTACATTTTATTGGATATGTAGGTGGTGATGAGAAATCGGCTGCTTACCATGCTGCAAATTTGTTAGTCATACCATCTCGCCAAGAAGCAATGTCAATAGTTGTGCTTGAAGCAGGTATTTCTGAAACACCAGTTATTCTGACTGATCAGTGCGGTTTTGATGAAATTGGAAAAATTGGTGGAGGTAAGGTATCGACTGCTTCTGTCGATGGGATTTATTCAAGTTTATTAGAAGTATTAAAAGATCCCTCTGATTTGGATAAGATGGGTAAAAAACTGAAAGAATTTGTAAATAAAAATTATACTTGGTCGGTAGTCATCGTTAAGTATATTGAGCTGTATAAAAATTTAATTAATTTGAGGTAGATTGGAATAACTTGAATATACTTATTGTTTCACAATATTTCTGGCCTGAAAGTTTTCGCATTAACGATGTGGTCAAAACTTTAACAGAGAAAGGTCATACTGTTGATGTATTAACAGGAAAACCAAATTATCCTGAAGGTGAAATATTTTCAGGTTATTCTATATGGGGTACAACAAAAGAAAAATGGAATAATTCAACCATCTATCGTATTCCACTAATTCCACGTGGTAATAGAAGTGCAATACGATTAATTATAAATTATTTTTCATTTGTAGTGTTTGGTCTGTTTTTAGGTCCCTGGGTGTTAAGAAAAAAAAAGTATGATGTCATTTTTGTCTATGGAGTGTCTCCAATATTAAAAGCAATACCCGCTATTTTTCTTGCATGGATTAAAAAATGTCCAGCTATTATATGGGTTCAGGATCTTTGGCCTGAGAGTTTAGAAGCAACAGGTTATATTAAAAATAAGCGTATATTAGCAATTGTTGGAAAATTAGTAACTTGGATTTATGCTTATGCTGATTTACTACTTGTTCAATCACAAGCTTTTATAAAGCCGGTCTCAATGATGTCTGGAAATAAACCAGTATTATTTTATCCAAATTCAGTTGATGTATCATTCTCAAAGCCCTCAAATATCGAAGTACCTTCAATTCCTGCTCTTGAAAACAGCTTTTCTGTATTGTTTGCTGGGAACATTGGGACAGCACAGGCGGTTGAGACAATAGTAAAGGCTGCAGATTTGCTTAAAGATAATCCAGATATAAATTTTGTCATGCTTGGCAGCGGTAGTCGTTTAGATTGGATGAAAGAACAGGTAGAGAAACGTCAATTAAACAATTTACATCTTGCTGGTCGCTTTCCTATTGAAATGATGCCAGCATTTATGCAGAAAGCTTCAGCATTATTAGTTAGTTTGACAGAACAGCCTATTTTCACTATGACAGTGCCAAATAAAATACAGGCATATATGGCTTCTGGAAAGCCTATTCTGGCTTGCTTAAATGGGGAAGGGGCAAGAGTAGTAATTGATGCAAAATCAGGACTTGCTGTACCTGCAGAGGATGCGCAGGGATTAGCTGATGCAGTTTTACAACTATATAAAATGTCTGAAAAAGAAATAAATAAATTAGGTGAAAATGGGCGATCTTATTATAAGATTCACTATGATCATGAGAAGTTAGTTGATCGATTAATTGAGCATTTTGAGGATGCTTCAGAATCATACAAGAGGTCAAAATGAAGGTTTTAGTCATTGGTGCAAGCGGCATGATTGGAAGCACAATTATACGTGTCATTGCAGAAAACAAAGATTGGTTAATATATGGAACTGTACGTTCTGAAAATGTAAAACAATTTTTTGTGCCTGAAATTGCAGAAAATCTTCTAACTAATATTGATGTTACTAATCATGATACTTTGGTTAGTGTCTTTGAAAAGGTTCGACCTGATGTGGTGATTAATTGTGCAGGATTAACCAAACATATAGCTGGTTCAGATGATCCCATTAAAGCAATACCTATTAACGCACTAATGCCTCATCGGTTAGCTGAATTATCTAAATTACTTGGTGCTCGTCTTATCCATATCAGTACGGATTGCGTTTACTCTGGCAAAAAAGGCAATTATATGGAGAGTGAAGCAGCTGATTCAATGGATATTTATGGAAAATCAAAATTGTTAGGTGAAGTCGATTATCCTCATGCGGTGACACTTCGTACTTCAACCATTGGACATGAATTTTCGACAAAACATGGCTTATTAGAATGGTTCTTGTCTCAAAAAGGACAATGTAAAGGATTTCAACGTGCGATATTTTCTGGTTTACCTACAATTGTCCTAGCACAAATAATTCGTGATATAGTCATTCCTAATGCAGAGTTGCGAGGTTTATATCATGTTGCAGGGCAGCCAATATCTAAATATGAGCTGTTAGAATTAATTGCTGAAATTTATGGTAAATCTATTGAAATAATAAAAGATGAGAAATTTACCATTGATCGATCGTTAAACTCAGATAAATTTCACGCTGCAACAGGATATGTGCCCCCTGAATGGCGAGAATTAATAAAATCTATGTATTCGTACCAATAGCTCAGGAAAAATAATGTTTAAAGATAAAGTTTTAATGATAACCGGTGGAACCGGATCTTTTGGGAAAACCGTTTTGAAGAGGTTTCTGGATACTGATGTAAAAGAAATACGAGTATTTAGTCGAGATGAAAAAAAGCAGGAAGATATGCGGATTGCTTTTAACAATGAAAAATTAAAATTTTATATTGGTGATGTAAGAGATTTTAATAGTGTCATGGAGGCGATGCGTGGTGTAGATTATATTTTTCACGCAGCAGCATTAAAGCAAGTACCATCTTGTGAATTTTATCCAATGGAAGCGGTTAAAAGTAATATAGTTGGCGCTGAAAATGTTATTAATGCAGCTATCGCATGTAATGTGAAACGTGCTGTTTTTTTAAGTACAGATAAAGCTGTATATCCAGTAAATGCTATGGGTATATCTAAGGCAATGATGGAGAAGTTAGTCATTGCAAAATCACGCATGATTCCTCAAGGTGGTCCTGTTCTTTGTTCTACGCGTTATGGCAATGTAATGGCATCTCGAGGTTCAGTAATACCTCTATTTATTAAACAATTAAAGAATAATTTGCCCTTAACGGTAACTGATCCTGCTATGACTCGGTTTTTAATGTCATTAGAAGATTCTGTCGATCTTGTTATCCGTGCATTTAAAGATGCAAACCAGGGTGATATTTTTGTACAAAAGGCACCTGCATCTACGGTTGAAGATTTAGCTCTCGCACTAAAAGAGTTATTTAACAAAAATAATGAAACGAAAATTATTGGTACTCGACATGGTGAAAAATTATTTGAAACATTAGTATCACGAGAAGAAATGGCTAAGGTTGATGATCTTGGTCGTTACTATCGCATACCGGTGGATGATAGAGACCTTAACTATAATAAATATTTTATAGAAGGTAATTTACAAGAAAATGTGATTGATGATTACACGTCACATAATACAGAACGTCTTTCTGTAAAACAGGTTAAAGAATTACTGTTAACGCTTGATTATATTAAGGGGCAGCTAGATGCTTAAAGTAATGACCATAGTGGGGACACGACCAGAATTAATAAAAATGAGCCGTGTTATTGCTGAACTGAATGAGCAAGTTAATCATATACTTGTACATTCAGGTCAAAATTATGATTACGAATTAAATCAGGTTTTTTTTGAAGACTTGGGGATTCGTAAACCAGATTATTTTCTTGATGCTGTTGGTGATAATGCGGCACAAACCATAGCACAAGTCATTGCAAAAAGTGATGAGGTGATGGACAAAGAACAGCCTGATGCCGTTTTATTATATGGCGATACGAATACATGCCTTGCAGTAATGGCTGCAAAAAGACGAAAAATACCGGTTTTTCATATGGAAGCAGGTAATCGATGTTTTGACCAACGTGTGCCTGAAGAGCTGAATCGAAAAGTCCTTGATCACCTTAGTGATATCAATATGGTTTTAACAGAGCATGCTCGACAATATTTGCTTGCTGAAGGTATTCGTCCTGAGACGATTATTAAGACAGGATCTCATATGGAAGAGGTTCTTGACTTTTATATGCCAAAAGTAAATGAGTCTAAAGTCCTTGATGATATGAATCTTGAAGATGGTAAATATTTTGTTGTTAGTGCGCATCGTGAAGAAAATGTTGACGATAAAGAAAACTTAAAAGATTTACATGAAACATTTAACGCGTTAATTGGAAAATACAATATGCCAGTTATTGTATCTACACATCCGCGAACAAAACAAAGACTGGATGCGTTGGGGCTTGAAAGCGATAATGATTTACTTCGATACATGAAACCTTTTGGGCTAATGGACTATTTGAAATTACAAATGTCAGCGTTTTGTGTGGTTTCTGATAGTGGAACCATTACTGAAGAAGCATCACTTTTAAACTTGCCTGCTATTACAATTCGCAATGCTCATGAACGGCCGGAAGGGATGGATCAAGGAACGTTAATTATGAGTGGCTTGAAAAAAGAACGGGTTTTGGAAGCTGTGAAAGTAGTAACTTCACAACACTCAAAAGAAAAAAGAAATTTTCCTGTAATACCTGATTATAAAGGTGGTGCTGTATCAAAACAAATTGTGCGCATCGTATTAAGTTATGTGGACTACATAAATAGAACTGTTTGGTCAAAACCTTAGTGATTATTTTTCTGTAGTATTAATACATAAAAGAATGAGGAAATAATATTTTTAATATCTTAATCAATTTGATGCTATTGATTCCTTTAATAATTGGGATTGAGTGATATATATGCTGTATTATTTTTGGCGGAAATAATCTTGAATAATTGTCTCTTAATTCCTATTGCTGTGTTCTCTTCCTTTGTATTAACAGAATTGATTAGGCAATATACAATAAATAACGAGTTGATAGATATACCTAATGAACGTAGTTCGCACTCTATGCCAACTCCTAGAGGAGGAGGGTTATCATTAGTTATTATATTTCTTTTTGGCATTTCATTTGTCGATAGCATTTCCAAAGATATACTTTTTGCATTACTTGGTTCTGGTTTCATCGTTGCAGGAATAGGTTTTTTAGATGATCATGGACATGTACCTGCAAAATGGCGTCTTTTGGTGCATTTCATGGCCTCTTTTTGGGTATTGTATTGGTTAGGTTCTATCACTGAGTTTCATTTCTTCAATATCACCATCACTTCCTCTTTTATTAGCGGAGGGCTAGCTGCTTTCCTTTTGGTCTGGCTTCTTAATTTATTTAATTTTATGGATGGTATTGATGGTATAGCGGCAACTGAAGCGATATTTGTTTCTTTAGCTGGAGCTTTTTTTTCCTGGAGTTATGGCTTAGAGAGTATCATGTTTATAGGATTAATTTTAGCAGCATCAATCATAGGATTTTTATTTTTAAATTGGCCTCCAGCAAAAATATTTATGGGGGATGTTGGTAGTGGTTTTTTAGGTTTAATGATCGGTGTTATTGCCTATGCAAGTATTTTAGAAGGGGTTTCAGTTTGGATATGGATTATTTTACTGGCTTTATTTCTTACTGATTCAGGTATTACTTTACTGCGACGAATACTAAAAAGAGATAAATGGTATGAGGCACATTGTAGTCATGCATACCAACATGCTGCAAGAAAGTGGGGGCATAAAACAACAACAATAAGTGTTTTATTGATAAATTTATTTTTTTTATTCCCTATGGCACTTATGGTGCAACTTTATCCAGCTTTTAGTTTTTGGATAACATTGTTCACATTTCTACCTCTAATTTATATTGCATTAAAATTTAAAGCAGGTTTAAATGACAATATATGAGTAGTTTAAATACTGCTAGATTAGATAGTTTTAAATAGTATAAAGAAGAATATTTTGAATAAATTTGTTAGCCATTTTTTAAGTTTATCCAGATTAAAAAAGCAGTTAATCATGTTATCTGCTGATGTAGCTATGCTATTTTTTGCATTATGGCTTTCATTTTCTGTCCGTCTTGGGCAATTTTATGTGCCAGAAAAAACCGTATTTTTATTGTTTGTTATTGCACCTATAGTTGCTATTCCAATATTTATAAAATTTGGCTTATATCGAGCAATTGTTCGTTATATCGGCTTTAAAGCTTTATGGACCATTATAAAAGCGGTGAGTTTTTATGCTATTATTTGGTCTGCTTTAGTTTTTATTTCTGGTGCCGCAGGCGTTCCTCGTTCGGTTACTTTAATCAATTGGCTGGTGGCTATTCTTTTAATTGGCGGTAGTCGCATGATTGCTCGTTGGTGGTTTGCAGGAATTGAAATTACTAATCCATTAGACAAAAAATTAGAAAAACACATCGTCATTTATGGTGCCGGTACCGCAGGTAATCAGTTAGCCTCCGTACTTGAATATAGCAAAGAGTATGCTCCGGTTGCTTTTCTTGATGATAATAAAGATTTGCAAAAAAACACAATTAATAGTTTACGTGTATATTCTATTAATGAGCTGGATAAACTTATTATTGAACTCGATATCGACGAAATATTTTTAGCCTTGCCCTCAGCATCTCATACAACACGTAAAAGAATTATTCAGTTACTTGAAAAATATCCGGTGCACGTTAGAACTTTACCAAGCATGACAGAAGTGGCAGATGGAAAAATTAAACTTGAAGATATAAAAGAAATTGATTTAGAAGATTTATTAGGAAGAGATGCTGTTTCACCAGATAAAAAGCTTTTTGATGCTTGTATTAAGGATAAAACAGTTTTAGTGACAGGGGCTGGAGGTTCGATTGGTTCGGAGCTTTGTCGTCAAATTTTAAGTCGTAAGCCTGAAAAACTCATTTTATTTGAGCAATCCGAATTGCATTTATACAAAATAGAAAAAGAATTTTCTCAACTGATTTACACAAATGAGTATTCAACAGAGCTTGTTCCTGTTTTAGGAAATGTTATTGATGAAAAAAGAATGACAGAGGTGCTTTCTTTTTATACTGTTAACACAATATATCATGCAGCGGCTTATAAACATGTTCCCCTGGTAGAGCATAATATTAATGAAGGTGTTCGTGTTAATACTCTGGGTACATACAATGTTGCTAAACTTGCAATGGCACATGATGTTGATTCATTCATATTAATATCAACAGATAAAGCTGTTCGTCCAACAAATGTAATGGGTGCAAGTAAGCGTTTCGCAGAATTGGTGTTGCAAGGTTTAGCTACCAAGTCAGAAATAACAAAATTCTCAATGGTTCGTTTTGGTAATGTCTTAGGCTCATCAGGTTCTGTTGTTCCTTTATTTCGTGAACAAATAAAGCAAGGTGGACCAGTCACTGTAACTCATCAGGATATTATTCGTTATTTTATGACCATTCCTGAAGCGGCACAGTTAGTGATACAAGCTGGCGCCATGGGTGCAAAGGGAGCGGGCGGTGATGTTTTTGTTTTGGATATGGGCGAACCTGTAAAAATAAGTGAGTTAGCTTCTAAAATGATTCATTTAATGGGCTTTAGTGTTAAAGACGAAGGAAATCTGGATGGTGACATTGAAATTCAATATAGTGGATTACGTCCGGGTGAAAAGTTGTATGAAGAGTTGTTAATTGGCGAGAATCCCATTGGAACATCTCATCCACGAATAATGCGAGCAGAAGAAGAAGCATATTCCTGGGCTGAAATCGAAACTTATTTACAAAGACTGGATCAAGCTATTAGAGAAACTAATTGTGAAGAGGTGCGTTTGTTGCTTGTTGATGTAGTAAAAGGCTACCAGCCAAGCGGTTTAATAGAAGATGTTTTGTACAAAGCGAAACAACAAAATAATGCGACGCTTCCTGTTGTCGAGCTGAATAAATACAAATCAAAGCACGATAAATAAAATTTTTCTGTAATTTCCTGATTCAAGCTGGCAGGTTTTGTTATTTTTGAAGCGAGTCTTTTTTTGACAAATTCCCTTTAATCTATACAATGCCCATCTATTATTTAGTCTCATAGCTCAGCTGGTTAGAGCACTACCTCGACATGGTAGGGGTCCTCGGTTCGAATCCGAGTGAGACTACCAAATTCTATATATTATTTTATATCACGCGGTCTTTCGTAGGGATCGCCACTGAAAAGGAAAGATTATGCCTGTAATTACTCTCCCCGATGGTTCACATCGTCAATTTGAAAATCCTGTATCAGTTTTAGAAGTTGCCAATGATATTGGCGCTGGTCTTGCGCGTGCCACGGTGGCGGGTAAGGTGAACGACAATATCGTAGATGCCAGCTTTATTATGTCTGAAGACAGTTCATTAGCGATTATTACCGACAAAAGTGATGAAGGTTTAGAAGTTATTCGTCATTCAGCGGCTCACTTATTGGCTCAAGCAGTCAAACAGCTTTTCCCGGAAGCTCAAGTGACCATTGGTCCTGTCATTGAAGATGGTTTTTATTATGATTTTGCTTATAAAGAAGGCTTTACTGAGTCAGATTTAGAGAAAATCGAAAAGAAAATGGCAGAACTGGCAAAGCAAGATATTCAGGTAGAACGCAGTGTCATGAGTCGCGAAGATGCTATCGACTTTTTTGCTAACAAAGGTGAGGCTTATAAAGCAGAGCTGATTGAAGCGATTCCTCATGGTGAAGAACTCTCTTTATATAAGCAGGGTGATTTTATTGATCTTTGCCGCGGTCCGCATGTGCCTTCTACGGGAAAAATAAAAGCGTTTAAGCTCATGAAGTTAGCTGGTGCATATTGGCGCGGTGATTCAAATAATGAGATGCTGACGCGAATTTATGGTACGGCATGGAATGATAAAAAAGCCTTAAAAGCGTATTTACACCGTTTAGAAGAAGCCGAAAAACGTGACCATCGTAAGCTGGCGCGTAAACTTGATTTGTTTCATTCTCAGGAAGAAGCGCCTGGAATGATTTTCTGGCATGACAATGGTTGGGCTATTTATACTGAAATTGAAAAATATGTGCGCGAAAAATTGCGTTTACATAATTACACCGAAGTAAAAACCCCTCAGGTGGTTGATCGTGTACTTTGGGAAAAATCAGGTCATTGGGACAAGTTTGGTGACATGATGTTTACCACTCACTCTGAAAATCGTGACTACGCAGTGAAACCGATGAACTGTCCATGTCATGTGCAAATCTTTAACCAGGGTTTAAAGAGCTACCGTGAATTACCTTTGCGTATGGCAGAATTTGGTTCGTGTCATCGTAATGAGCCATCAGGTACTTTGCATGGTTTGATGCGGGTACGTAACTTTACGCAGGATGATGCGCATATCTTTTGTACTGAAGATCAGATTCAAAGTGAAGTATCTGAATTTATCGATTTACTTTTTGAAGTATATAAAGATTTTGGTTTTGAAGAGGTTATTGTCAAACTTTCAACTCGTCCGGAACAACGGGTAGGTTCTGATGAAGTCTGGAATAAAGCAGAGCATTCATTAGAAACGGCATTGAATGCCAAAGGTCTTGAATGGGACTTGCAACCGGGTGAAGGGGCATTTTATGGCCCTAAAATCGAGTTCTCCTTGAAGGATTGTATTGGTCGGGTATGGCAGTGCGGCACCATCCAGGTGGACTTCTCAATGCCGGGTCGATTGGACGCACATTACGTCGCTGAAGATGGAACAAAGCAGGTTCCGGTGATGTTACATCGTGCGATTTTAGGATCGTTAGAACGCTTTATTGGTATTTTGATTGAGCAACATGCGGGTGCATTTCCAGCATGGTTATCGCCAACTCAGGTCATGATTATGGGAATTACCGATAAACATGCCGAATATGTGCAAAAAGTTGAAAAAACTTTGCGAAATAGTGGCTTAAGAGTCAAAGCGGACTTGAGAAATGAGAAGATCGGCTTTAAAATTCGCGAACACACGCTACAAAAAATTCCGTACCTGCTGGTGGCAGGCGATCGGGAAGCAGAGAATCAAACTGTGGCCGTGCGCACGCGAGCAGGCGAAGAGCTTGGGGTGATGTCGCTGGACGATTTCACCGCCAAACTCTCCGAAGAAATTGCGAGCCGCGGCCGTATTTCATTGCAAAAATAAAAGCAGAAATCGCCGGTTTTTGAATGAAAAAAGTTTGGTAATTATTAAGGTTTTTAGAGGAAGTTATTATCAGCGCAGATAAAGGTACACGGATCAACGACGAGATTACGGGTAAAGAAGTCCGTTTGATTGATCAAGATGGTGAGCAAGCAGGCATTGTTTCATTAGTTGAAGCTAAACGTTTGGCGGAAGAAGCAGACTTGGATATTGTTGAAGTCTCACCGACGGCAAAACCACCGGTTTGTCGTATTATGGATTATGGTAAGTTCGTTTTCGAAGAGAAAAAGAAACGCCACGATGCTAAGAAAAAGCAGAAGCAAGTTCAGATCAAGGAAGTGAAATTCCGTCCCGGGACGGAAGAAGGGGACTATCAGGTAAAACTACGCAACCTGACACGTTTCCTTACAGGGGGAGATAAGACCAAGGTGACATTACGTTTCCGCGGTCGTGAAATGGCACATCAAGAGCTTGGGCTTAAACTCCTAAAGCGCGTTGAAGCCGATCTTGCAGAATTGGGAACAGTAGAATCGTTTCCTAGAATGGAAGGTCGACAAATGGTGATGGTCATCGCTCCAAAGAAGAAGTAAGAACAAACGTTTTTACTTAATTTAAACCTTAGTGCTAATGAATAAAATTAGCCTAAATGCGGAGTAGTATAGTAATGCCAAAAATGAAAAGTAACAGCAGTGCCACAAAACGCTTTAAGCGTAACGGCTCTGGTAAAGTAAAACGTGGTCAGTCACATCGTCGCCACATCCTCACCAAAAAGAGCACCAAGCGTAAACGTCATTTGCGTTCACCAGAAATGATCCATGAGTCAGATATGGGTTTAATTCGTCGCATGATGCCTTACGGTTAATAGAGGAGATTTAAGATGCCAAGAGTAAAACGTGGTGTAACGGCAAGAGCCCGTCACAAAAAAGTCCTCGACCAGGCCAAAGGCTATTCAGGTCGTCGTAAAAATGTATTTCGCGTAGCGGTTCAAGCTGTAACAAAAGCTGGACAATACGCATACCGAGATCGTAAACAACGTAAACGTCAATTCCGTGCATTATGGATTGCCCGTATTAATGCTGCTGCTCGTGAGTGCGGTATTACATACAGCCGATTTATAAACGGCCTGAAGAAAGGCGCAATTGAAATTGATCGTAAAGTCCTTGCAGACATTGCGGTTCATGACAAAGCAGCCTTTGCAGCAATAGCAGAACAAGCTAAAGCTAACCTGGCATAAATCGGAGCTGCACTATTTAGGTTATAAAATAGCTGCAAGCAAAACGATTAAGAAGGGAAGGCCAAAAGCCTTCCCTTTTTTTTGCTTAATAAATAAGATTTAAAATTAACTCTAAGAATATGTTATGCAAAATGAATTAAACCAATTAGTTTCAGAAGCTGAAAAAGCAATTAATGATGCGTCTGATTTAAAATCACTCGATGATATACGCGTTACTTATTTGGGTAAAAAAGGCTCAATTACTGAACGTATGAAAATGCTCGGTAAACTCCCCAAAGAAGAGAAACCGGCAGCAGGGCAGGCGATTAATGTTGCCAAGCAGGCAGTACAAAAGTCACTCGAAGCACGTAAAGAAATGCTAAATAATGCCGAGTTAGAAGCCAAGCTTGCAAGTGAAACGATTGATGTCACTTTGCCTGGGCGCGGTCAGCAAGCAGGTGGCTTACATCCTGTGACACGAACTTTGGAACGCATCGAAGAGCTCTTTTCTCAAATGGGATTTGAAGTGGCTACAGGCCCGGAGATTGAAGATGAGTTTCATAATTTTGAGGCCTTGAATATTCCAGAAACCCATCCCGCTCGTGCCATGCATGATACCTTTTATTTCCCTGATGGCCGTTTACTGCGTACACATACTTCACCTGTGCAAGTGCGCACGATGAAGGAAAAAGCACCACCTCTGCGTGTTATTGCACCGGGACGAGTTTATCGTTGTGATTCGGATATTACACATACTCCGATGTTTCATCAGGTTGAAGGCTTAATGGTGGATGAAAATGTATCGTTCACCGACTTAAAAGCTATTCTTATCGATTTCTTACAAAAGTTTTTTGAACAGGATGATTTGTCTGTTCGTTTTCGTCCATCGTACTTTCCCTTTACTGAGCCTTCAGCAGAAGCCGATATAGAATGTGTGATGTGTGGTGGTGAAGGTTGCCGTGTATGTAGCCACACCGGCTGGTTAGAAGTCTTAGGCTGCGGCATGGTTCATCCTAACGTGTTTAAGTCAGTTGATATTGATAACGAAAAATATATCGGTTTTGCCTTTGGTATGGGTGTCGAGCGATTAGCCATGCTGCGTTATGGGGTGAATGACTTACGTTTATTCTTTGAAAACGATTTACGTTTTTTAAAGCAGTTTAATTAAGAAAAAAATCAAAAAATTAGCTACAAAGAGCACGAAGAACACAAAGGAAAAGAATTCAAGTAATTATTAGGAGCCAGGCTGTGTGATAGAGGTTCTTTTGTAAGTTACTGGTATTAACATTAAGATTAATGTGTTGTTTTAATATATGTTTTCTTTGTGTTCTTCGTGCTCTTTGTGGCAAAAAAATATTTTTAAAAAGGTTTAAAAATGAAATTTAGCGAACAATGGTTAAGAGAGTGGATTAATCCTGATATTTCCACTGATGAATTGTCACATCAACTCACCATGGCGGGTCTTGAAGTGGACGCCATTGAACCGGTTGCAGCAGAATTTACCAAAGTGGTTGTTGCTGAAGTGTTGTCTGTCGAGAAACACCCTGATGCAGATAAGCTTAATGTCTGTCAGGTAAATGTGGGCGAGGGCGAACCGCTGAATATTGTTTGTGGTGCAGCAAATGTGCGTCAAGGCTTACGCGTTCCTGCGGCTCTTGTGGGGGCTGTATTACCCGGTAATTTCAAAATTAAAAAATCAAAATTACGTGGCGTGCCTTCACATGGCATGCTGTGTTCAACTTCAGAACTCGGCATGACTGAAACGGCTGATGGATTAATGGAGTTACCTGCTGATGCACCCGTTGGTATGGGCATTCGTGAGTACTTGAATTTAGACGATGTGATGATTGAACTCAGTCTGACACCGAACCGTGCAGATTGTTTCAGTATTGCCGGTATTGCGCGTGAAGTGGGCGTAAGCAATAAAATGCCGGTTAATGAATTCAAGCAAGCGGAAATCAAAGCAGAAATTAATGATTCTGTTGAAGTTAAATTAGACGCAGGTAAAGATTGCCCGCGTTATTTAGGTCGTGTGATTAAAGGTATCAATCCTAAAGCAGAAACACCACTTTGGATGCAGGAAAAATTACGCCGTTCAGGTATTCGCAGTTTAAGTCCGGTGGTTGATGTCACTAATTTTGTTTTACTTGAATTAGGCCAGCCCATGCATGCTTTTGATTTAGCAAAAATCGAAGGCAGCATCCATGCGCGTCATGCAAAAGCGGGCGAGAAGCTCGATTTATTAAATGATCAGGAAATAACCTTAACCGAAGGTTGTTTGGTTATTGCTGATGATAAACAACCTTTAGCTTTAGCGGGTATTATGGGCGGGATAGATTCTGCTGTTTCAGATTCAACAACGGATATTTTATTAGAAGCCGCTCACTTTAACCCTCTTGTTATTGCCGGTAAGGCACGCAGCTTTGGCTTACACACAGACTCTTCTCACCGTTTTGAACGCGGTGTTGCAGCCACATTACCTGTCACTGCCATTGAGCGTGCTACGGAGTTGTTATTAGATATTGTTGGTGGCAAAGCAGGTCCCGTTATTAACGTTACCAACGAATCAGACCTGCCAGTGCGCGGTGTTGTGTCATTACGAGCTGAAAGGGTAAAGCGTGTTTTGGGAATTGATTTAAGTCGTGAAGATATCACCGGTATGCTGACACGTTTGGATCTCAACCCTAAAGAAACAAAAGCAGGCTGGGAGATTACTGCTCCTGATTTTCGTTTTGATATTAGTATTGAAGAAGATTTGATCGAAGAAATTGGTCGAATTTTTGGTTATGACAATTTACCGGCGAGTCAGGCTTCTTCAGCACTGAGTATGGTTGCTAAACCCGAAGCTAAATTACGAATGAGTCGTCTGCGACAGGTTCTGGTACAGCATGGTTATCAGGAAGCCATCACTTACAGCTTTATTGATCCTGAAATGCAGTCATTATTTGATCCCGCAACAAAAGCGATTGAGCTTGCTAACCCAATCTCTGCGGATTTGTCTGCAATGCGCACTTCTTTGTGGCCGGGGCTGGTTTCAGCGGTTAAATACAACCTGAATCGTCAGCAAAGTCGCGTCTCTTTATTTGAGTATGGGCTTAAATTTGTGCCGCAAGGTACTGATATTCAGCAAGAAAATATGTTGGCTGGCGTCATCACTGGTTCAAAGGTACCGGAACAGTGGGGGGAAGCCACAAAGCCGGTCGATTTTTATGATTTAAAAAATCATGTCGAAGCTGTGCTTAATATGACCGGAAGAGCCTCAGATTTTAGATTTGAAGCGGGAAAGCACGATGTTTTACATCCTGGACAGACTGCGGCAATTCGCGATTTAGCAGCGAAAGATCAGCCAATTATTGGCTGGGTTGGTGCACTACATCCGCGTTTACAAAAGAAATTAGGTTTGAGTCAAAACATCTATCTCTTTGAAATTACTATGAAAAATATAGAAACAGGTAAAATACCAAGCTTTAAGCCCTTATCAAAGTTCCCAGCTATTCGACGTGATCTTGCTTTAGTCATGGACGAAGCCGTGACCGCTCAGGAAGTGCAAAATTGTATACAGGAAGTGGCGGGTGAGGTGCTTAGTCAATTCGAGTTGTTTGACGTATATCGCGGCGAAGGCATTGATTTTGGTAGAAAAAGTTTAGCTTTGGGCTTGACCTTACAGGATCTTTCGCGCACTCTTACTGATACGGATGTCGACAAAGAACTCAATAAAATCATAGCCGTACTAAAAGAACGTCTTGGTGCAACATTGAGAGAATAATAAAATAATAGAGAAGAAATAATGGCGTTGACGAAAGCCGACATGGCAGAGCGACTTTTTGAGGAATTAGGACTCAATAAGCGAGAAGCTAAAGAATTGGTAGAAATGTTTTTTGAAGAGGTGCGAGATGCCCTTGAAAATGGCCAGCAGGTGAAACTATCTGGATTTGGTAATTTTGATTTAAGAGACAAAAAACAGCGCCCGGGCCGAAACCCGAAAACCGGGCAAGAAATTCCGATAACGGCTAGGCGTGTGGTTACGTTTAGACCTGGACAAAAATTAAAAGCGAGAGTGGAAGCATATGCTGGAACCCACGAATAATAACGAATTACCGCCAATCCCTGGCAAACGCTACTTTACTATTGGTGAAGTAAGTGAATTATGTGCGGTTAAACCTCACGTATTGCGTTATTGGGAGCAAGAATTCCCACAATTAAAACCGGTTAAGCGTCGCGGTAACCGTCGTTATTATCAACGTCAAGACGTTGTCATGATTCGTGATATTCGTAGCCTACTTTATGAGCAAGGTTATACGATTGGTGGAGCACGTTTACAATTAAGTGAAAACCAAACAGATAAAGACACAACAAAGTGTGATTCAAATACCATTCAACAGTTAAGAATGGAAATGGAAGAAGTTCTAGAAATTTTAACGGTTTAAAAATTTTACATCCAAAAGGGGTCAGACTCGAATTGTTTCATTAAATTCGAATCTGACCCCTTTTACATTCAGATTTCGGGACGTAGCGCAGCCTGGTAGCGCACCTGCATGGGGTGCAGGGGGTCGGAGGTTCGAATCCTCTCGTCCCGACCAAAACAATAAAGCCGATTTTATATTCAATATAAAATCGGCTTTTTTATTGTTAAGAAACGCTGTTTGAGATTATTTTAAAGTCTTGAATTCTGCTTCTTTAAAACCAACAAGTAAGGTTTTATTTTTTTCTACCACAGGACGTTTAATTAGAGTTGGGTTTGCTAACAGAAGTTTAGCTGCCTGAGCATTTGTAGTGATTTCTTTTTCTTTGTCGGAAAGGTTACGCCAGGTTGTACTGCGTTTATTAACGATAGCTTCCCAGCCGAGTTGTTCTAACCAGCTATTAAGTAATGTTTTGGCTAAGCCATCCTGACGGAAGTCATGGAATTGATAATCAATGTCATGATCTTCCAGCCAGCGACGGGCTTTCTTTACAGTATCGCAATTTTTAATGCCGTAAAGAGTAAGCATAGTTTAAATATCACGCAATAGTTCGTTAATACCAACTTTACTTAAAGTTTTCGCATCGACTTTTTTCACGATAACAGCACAGTACAAGCTGTAAGTGCCATCTTTAGACGGTAGGTTGCCTGAAACAACAACAGAGCCAGCAGGGATACGACCGTATGTGACTTCACCGGTTTCTCTGTCATAAATTTTAGTACTTTGACCAATATATACGCCCATCGATATGACGGAACCTTCTTCAACAATGACACCTTCAACAACTTCTGAGCGAGCGCCAATAAAGCAGTTATCTTCAATAATAGTAGGAGAAGCTTGTAAAGGCTCGAGAACACCGCCAATGCCTACACCGCCCGAGAGATGAACATTCTTACCAATTTGTGCACATGAGCCTACGGTTGACCATGTGTCGACCATGGTACCACTATCAACGTAAGCACCAATGTTGACGTAAGATGGCATGAGAATAACCCCGGGAGAGATGTAAGCGCCTTTACGTACAGTTGCAGGTGGAACTACTCGCACACCTGCTTCACGAAAATCACGTGAATTGAAGTCTGCGTATTTAGATTCCACTTTGTCGAAGTAGTTAGTAAAGCCACCTTTCATGAATTCATTATCATTAATACGGAATGACAGTAAAACCGCCTTTTTTAACCACTCGTTAACTACCCAGTCGCCGTCTTTTTTCTCTGCAACACGGAGTGTGCCAGCATCAATTTGGTTAATGGTTTCAGTAACCGCTTCTTTAACAATAGTATCAACACTACGGGGTGTGATTTCTGCGCGGTTTTCAAAGGCGTTCTCAATAATTGTTTGTAAATCGTTGCTCATGGTTTTACTCTCGTATTTAGGTCGGTGTGGGTATTCGTAAAGGCGGCTATTTTATAGGCAGAGTCTTATATATGCTAGTTAATTACTCGATTTTACCGGTTTATTGCAAAAATCTTAAAGTTGAAGTTTGATGTTCAGCTTTGTTCTTGTCCTTAATCCGATTGAATTAACCTTATAGATTCCCGCTAAATAGATACGGGAATGTTTGGGTGAGCAGAATTTTATTTCATAAATTCTCTGATTCTTTTTGCCGCCTCGATACATTCTTCATAAGAAGCCACTAAAGCCAT
>JALTJN010000189.1 GCA_027076405.1 Chromatiales bacterium | reverse complement strand
ACTTTGGCAGAAAAAGAGGTTAAAGACATTGTGGCCTTTTTGGCAGCACTGGGCGGTGAGTATCCGCAAATAACGATGCCGAGATTGCCCAGCACATCGGGCACCAGTGTTATTGTTGAGTAACGGCTATGTGACATTTAAATACATCAATAGCGCAACAAAAGAAACAGAGTATCAAACCTTAAAAGGTGAAGACTTTTTTTATATCCCATTTTAAAACACGTCTTGCCCAGAGGGTTTAGGCGAGTCAGGGATTATGGTTTTTTACACTCAAATGCAAAATCGTTACTTAAGTTAGTTCAGTTGATTTTACAGGTAAAACTAAAACCCGTAGAAAAAAGAAAACGAGCTGAATTTATCTGCCCGCATTGCCAATCTGAAATGCGAATCAGAAAAAGAAAGCGCGCATCAAGATCTGCTGTAGATTAAATAAAAAGGCGTTATAAATCGCCACTCACCTAACAGGCAGGAGGACTATGATAAACCACTCATTTTTTTGCAGTAACCACACAGCTGTATTAGCTCGTCTTTAAAAATGTCGCTTATGGAAAAACGCGATTTCAGGAACAAACTAAAATAGATATTTTCTTATAGAGAGAATCGGAGAGTGCTTGTTCAACAATCGGATAAGATCGTGGATCGCTTCGCTCTTACGATCTATCCTTATTCGTTGGCTTTTTATGATGCCCATTTCATTTTAAGTTTACGATGATTAATGGCGCAATCACGTAGATAAAGGTTTATTAGAGTTTGATATGGTATACCTGACTCTTCTGCTAATGATTTGAAATACTCAACCGACTCACAATCAAGCCGCATAGTTATAGGTTGCTTTAGGTATTTAATATAAGGGTTTTTCTTTCCCTTCATTTTTGAAAAATCGTAATGAGCTTTCATTTTTTTTCACCCCAATAATATTGCTCTTCATCTTTATCTGCTTTTCGAGCTGATATAATTCTGACTACTGTCTCATTTTCTCTATAGCAGTGACAAACAACTAATGTTTTTAAGTTGAAACTGGAACCAAGTAGAATAAAACGTTCTTCTTCGTCAGAATGCTCAGGGTCAAAGAATTGAATTGCATTTTCATCGAAGAAGACAGTGCGAGCCTCATCAAATGTAACGCCATGCTTCTTAGTATTGGATTTATCTTTCCTTGTATCCCACTCGAATTCCAGTTGCTTCATATGTACAGTGTACTTATGAGAAATAAAAATGTCAAGAATGAGCCTTGTCCAATATCAACTGACCGCTTTTGCCGTGTTAGGCACTAAATCAGAGCGCTACGATTTTGTTCGTAAAACCCTGGTTAATTTTAACTATATGAGCCTGCCTAAAAAAGACAAAGGCATCGTCATCCGATACCT
>JALTJN010000188.1 GCA_027076405.1 Chromatiales bacterium | reverse complement strand
AATTTGAAGGAGACATCACTTTAGGAAACTTACGATTAAGGTATACAACTACTAATTTATCTACTGACGCTACTATGAAGTATGCCCTGAGACGTTGGTCAGATAGTCCGGGAGGTCCTACGGGAGTTCCTAGTTACGCAGGGTCTAATACTTCAAGTACAGTGGCTGCTGGAGTTAATCAAGATATCCAATTTAATGATGCCGGAACCCTAGGGGCTGATGTTCAATTTAAATGGAATAGTACTAATAAAACTATTAATATGAATGGTTTAGAAATAAGCGCTCTAAGTACTAATGTGAGTTTAAATGATAATCAAATATCACCTTTAACTATTATCAGCCTGCCTCATGCGGATAATAAACACATAATTGTAGAATATTCTGTAGAAAGGAACGGAGAATATAGAACAGGACGTTTTTTAATAGCAACTAATGGGACTATTGTTTCTTTTAGTGACGACTACGTAGAGACCACAATCCTAGGCGTAACTTTTTCTTCAACTATTATAGGAGCTAATGTAGCAATTCAATACACAACTACCAGTACAGGTTTTGGAGCTAATCTAAAACATACCCAACGTAGATGGGATTCTATTTAATAGCAGATTTTCAAATATTTATTTAGTTTTTTAAGGCTTTTTCATTATCAATACTGATATAATTTACTAGTCAGTTCCAGAAACAATTTCTTAAACCTTTAGGAGGATTTAATGGCTTTATCTAAGTATAAGATTAATGGTGCGGTCGTTATTGGTAAAAATAACGGACTCCCAGCCAACCCAGAAGTGGGTATGATTTTTTATGATACATCCGATAGTAATTACAAAATATATGATGGATCAGCATTTCAAATAATTACAGATCAGAGTGTTATTGGGACCTTAAATGCAACCCCAACAAACTACACTCCAACTAATTCCAGTGTGGCAGGCCACTTAGCTGGTATTGACAGTGCTCTAGCAACTGCAGGAGCTAATGAATTTGGTGATGATGTCTTTAGAATTGCTGATGATTTGGATGCTAGTAAAAAAATAGCTTTCCAAGCTAGTGGTATTTCAACGGCTACCACTAGAACAATTCAAATGCCAGATGCCGATGTTAATTTAGGTCAAATATCAATTAACCAAAGTGATATCTCAACTAATGCATCCAATATTGCGGCTCAAGGACTAAATGTTTCAGCTAACTCTAGTGATATTGCTGATATCAGAACTACTCAAGGAACTGCTGATGGTGATGTTAATCTTGGTATATTCGGCGGATCTACAATCTCAGACAATAACAGTGTAAAAGGTGCTCTAGGAGAGTTAGAAACTGCAGTTGAAAGTAAAGCAAACAGTGCCGATGCAGTTCTTAAAGCTGGTTCTTCAA
>JALTJN010000187.1 GCA_027076405.1 Chromatiales bacterium | reverse complement strand
TCACTTTTAAAGAAACCGGATGAAGCAACCAAAGAATGGATTTCTCATTTAGAGGGCACACTAAAAGATGCGTAAATTTAAGATGCGTAAATTTATTTTTATATTGTTAATGTTATTTTTATCTTCAAGCTTGTTGGCTGAAGATAAAATAGAACTTAGAACCACAACGATAAAAGGTAACAAAGAACTGCCTAAAATACTTTATGTTGTGCCCTGGAAAGATATTAAGAGAAGTAAAAAAGCGGAACGTAAACTTGTGCTGCACAGTTTATTTGGTGATTTATTTGATCCTGTTTTACCTTCGCAGAATAAATAAATATTTACAGCATAAATTTATATGCTTATTTCTTTTTAACCGCTATATTCTAATGGGTGATAAAACCTTAAATCGTCAAACTCGTTCTCAATGGCCTCCTTAATTGACGTGTGAATTAGCACGATTGTTGATTTTTCCAGCATTCTAAAAAACAATAAATCAGTCATTATACTTTCATCTAAAACCAGTTTATCAAACCAGGTATTTACCGATACTTCATCAGATGAAGACAATGGGCTTCTTGATGAGTCTGACTGGCTGGTATCTGATGCCTTTACCAAACCAATAATATTCACCGCCTGAAAATCGTTGTTTAATTCTCCTGTTCGATTAAAACGGATAGAAGCATCATACGTATCCAGATTATTTACGCCTAGCGACCTTAATTTAGTAATTAATTTTTTAGACATTAAAGGTGCATTTAAAGAATCATTAAAGCTATCAAACACCCCCCCATGCTCATCAAATGATTCAACTTCATAGATTAAATCTTTTGGAAGGTCGACTGCTATTCTCCTGCCATTTATCCAGTTATCATTATAATTTGGCAACACGGGTTCTTTAGAAATAAAAACATTATCTTCCGTTACTTTTGAACCAAGAACATAAAATTGGGTGGGCGGTAGGTTCGCTCTTGCTTCTTTAGCCTGTTTAATTTTATCGGCTAAACTCATCATTCTTTATCCAGTAAAAAAATATCTTTAACATAATTAGATGTTATCCACGGTTTTTTTGGGAAACTCCCATTTAAAATCCTTTCAATTCTTCTTGCCAGTTCGTATAAGGCACTATCAAGTCTGGCTGGCGCTGGATAGGGACCATCTTCTTTCGATTTACTTTTATCATGTTCGTGACAGGCAGTAGCCATTTTTTCTAATTCCTGTTCAAGTCCTTTTATTTCCATTTTTACTTGCCTGGAATACTCTTCATGAGCATCATGGAATTGTTTGTCAGTAGCATCCATAGCATTATATGCATAGGCAAGACCTAATTTCATAGGCTTTTTACTCTTATCAATATCCTTGTAAACATCCTCTACTTTGAGACTCTTCACT
>JALTJN010000186.1 GCA_027076405.1 Chromatiales bacterium | reverse complement strand
CTCTTCTAGGGTAATCTGCTTATAAGTCATCTTGCTTCTCACTTCTTGGCGGGAGTAAAAAAGCAAAAGTATGGCAGATTACCCTTTTAATTGGATAGGGTGGTGCACTTAGTATATGAATTCGCGAGGTATAACAAGCGCATCCAGGTGACGCCAAAAAACGGCGCACCTGATGCTAGTCGTTAGCGAACAATGGCATTAACGATAAAAACAGGTGTTGAAAGCCAACAATAAATAAAATTAAAAACGTATGGTTGTGTTTTATTTCGGATAAATATCATTTCAAAATATTTTTATAATTAAGTAACTGATACAAAATAGTGTTGGTGGTTTTAGGCCGTAAGCAACAGAATATAAAATCCAGAAAATAGCGTAGCGTTTACAAAAGGTGTTGAATGCTTCCAAATAAACAAACCATAAACTGATGTTCTAAGAAAATATAACTAAAGCGCTATAACCGAATGACTAGATGTTTACATAAACAGAATAATTGCGGATCGGTTAAGAAGGAATAAAGCCATTTACAAGCAGTCAGCGCTTGAGTTATGGTAGAACGAATCGAAAGATAGCAACAGCAGTAGAACATGTATCATGGTCTTGAATGTTGTTGCTAACCAGTAGCTTCACCAGACAACTAAAAGCGGCACTTGTTTTGCTAAAAAACAGCAAAAACGTGCCACTTTTAATTGCTGGTGAGCAAAGCGTTAGGCAAATGAAATAAAAAATTACAGCTATGCATATAGATAATATTATTTTGTTACCGAAAAAAATAACAACTACTAATAATTTAACGGCAGAGTTTCAGGAGCTTTTAAATACTTCTGAGGCTAAAAGCTATAAACGAATTGTGTATTTTTTTCTATCTGAAAAACCAATTTCTAGAGTAAAGGGCGAATCAAATATTTTATACATCGGTAAGACAACAGAGTCTTTGAATAAGAGATATTTTCGCTATGCAAAAAATTTAGCATCAAATCGTAGTGGTGAATTTTATAAACATATTATCAATAGTTATGGTGGGCTTTCTTTAGGGCTTATAACGGCAGAAAACCCTAAAAATATAGAGGCAATGTATTTTAAGAAGTATTATGATTGTTACTTAGAATATCCACCTAAATCAAAAGTTGGATAAATTCAGACAGAATAAGACGTTAGATAAAAAAGTGTATTGACATGCTGTAATCCATTGGATTACACTTTGAATCATGCAAACCATCGTAGAACTGCCTGAATTTATCAAACAAGCTGATAAAGTTTTAAGTGAATCAGAAAAGCAAAGTATTATCAATTACTTAGCCAAGCATCCTGCATCTGGTGATCTCATTGAAGGAACTGGAGGAATTAGAAAGTTACGATGGGCTGCACAAGGTAA
>JALTJN010000185.1 GCA_027076405.1 Chromatiales bacterium | reverse complement strand
CAACAATCAAAGTAGACAAAGATCGTGTTATACGAAGTATGTGAATTCTCTGAAACAGACCTCCAAATACTGGCATTTTTAACTTCACAAGATGCCATTGAGATTTTAATGGCCCGCCAGAACCTGTGATAAAACGAAAACCAACAACTATAGCCACTATTCCAAGTAATGCCACCCACCAGTATGAAGACATAAACCCTGATACACTAACCAGAATCTTGGTAGCAAAAGGCAGTTCTGTACCAGACTCTGTCAAAATACCTGTTAACTTTGGCAATACAAATATACTCATCAAAAAACCCACAGCAACCAAGCCAAACATAATAAAAGCTGGATAAATCATTGCTCCGTGAATTTTTTGTTGCATATCATAATCACTTTCTTGTTGATCTGCAAGATAGTTCAAAACCTCATCTAACTTACCAGAAGTTTCTCCTGATTTCACCATAGATATAAAAAAATCACTAAATATCTTAGGATATCTAGCCAAAGCTTGGGATAGCTTGGAACCACCATCTACTTCATAACCTATTTCCCCTACTATCTTTTGCATACGAGGGTTATCTGTCTGATCTCTTATAATCTTGATAGCCTGTACAATAGGTACATTAGCAGATGCCATAACAGCTAACTGACGAGAGAAAACTACTATATCTTTTACTGTAACACGATTTAAAAAAGGCAAATCAATCTCACCATTACGCTTTGACCCTTCTTGTAAGGACAAAACAATCAAACCACGATCTGATAGTATAGAAGCCGCCAAATTCTCATCAACTGCTTCTACCTCACCTTCAACATGCTCACCAGAATCATTTGTTGCTTTGTATTGAAATACAGGCATAAAAATAAATACTATTTACAAAATTAATTTATTAGCTACATCACTACCCTGTCTATATGACACAGAGTATAAAAAGACTAAAAATTTATACATTATCAAAAGAATCAGGATACAATGCATACTTACGAGCAATATCAATATCAACCTGTCCGTTCTTAACCAATTCAGCTAAATATCTGTCAAGCAAAATCATTGCTTCTGCCCTAGATGTTTGTATGATATTGCTAATCTGATCAAACTTTTGCTCTGCTATAATTCTTTTTATACTAGGAGAATTAAACGCAACCTCCAAGGCTAGAATTTTTCCACCGCCTAGTTTTGGCACCAATGCTTGCACCACAGCTCCTTCAAATACCTCTCCTAATAAACCAGCGATTCTCTCTCTATCTTCTGCGCTAGATAACAAAACCAAAGATTCAATCATATTTTGAATAGATGACGCTCTGGCACCTACACAAACCAACACGCCATTTCGTGCCAAATCTAATGCTTTTTTCAAAACATCCGCAGAATCAATACGATCAATAATAA
>JALTJN010000184.1 GCA_027076405.1 Chromatiales bacterium | reverse complement strand
AAGCACAGGGAGAACGAATTGAACACGATGATTATGTTATTTTAAATATGAGCAACATTTGTTTTTTGGCAAAAAACTTTCCTGTTACTGAAGCGCTTAAAACCGAACAAATGAAAGAACTGGTTTATCTCATTGCGGTTGCAGCAAATTCACGCATTCAAACCTTAGAGAAAGATATGGAGCTTATAACATTACGCAAAAATATTTATAAAATATTTCGCAAAACACATCTTTCTTTTGAATCCATGCGAGATAATATTGATAATCAGACAATTGCCATTTCAGAGTTATACCTTGGGTTCGAAAAAAACTTATTGGAAAATTTACTAAAGGCCGGTTTATCTGACAGTCGCATGGATATTTTTAAACTACTTATTCATAACGCAAGATCAGAACTAAATCTGCTATTAACATCGGGGCTAACACTGGACGAAGATTTTCTTGCCTCTATTATAAAACTGGAAAAGGCTTATTCTGGAGAATTTTCAGATCAGTCATAAATCATAAATCAATCTCATGTTTTTATTCGTATAACAACGAATTTTCACTTGAAAATTCCATATTAAATCCCACTGGTGTCCCGTTAACTTTTTAAAGTAGTTAGGATGTGCTTGATATAACAACTTGTCAGTGCATCATGGAATTTCGAGACATGAAAAAAACAAAGCACACCATTGTCATCTCCGAATGCCCATGCTTACTAATATGGGTCGGAGTTCCAGCGACCTTAAACACTGTAAAGCCACTAGATTCCCGATACAAGCATTCGGGAATGACGGAACTTTTATGTTAACGAGACAACAGTGATTAAATCCATAAACTAAAACGCGTATATAATTTTGTGAAATCTTATCAAAAACGAAACCCGCACCTAACAGACTAAATAACAGGAAACACTATGTCTGAAGCGATAAGAAATAAATCCAGCAAAGCAAAAACAAAGCACATAAATATTTCCGCATCGTCCCCCCGTAATTTATTGTTTTTATTTTCTGCTTTTATTTTTGCAACAAGTACCTTACTGGCATTCACCCAGGATCCGTTTACGAACTTATCAAAATCAAAATCTTTTTTAAGTAAAAACTGGTGACTATATCCGGTTGAAAGCAATGCACATTTGCGGTTACCCTATATTAATTCAAGTATTAACGACTTATTTGTTTTACCCGACGGTAAAAACCTCTGGATTGTCGGCGATGGTGGGCTGATTCTACACAGCAGTAATGCAGGCGTAAGCTGGCAGCAACAAGGCATTGCTCCTGTAAAACCCGTTATACAATCTCAACAAAAACAGGTAAACAAACAATCTGACTGGCATTTTTTTAAACAGGCTTATGCGGAACGATATTTTTTTTCATAAAGATGGTTTACGCGGTTGGGC
>JALTJN010000183.1 GCA_027076405.1 Chromatiales bacterium | reverse complement strand
CTACTTTCCGGTGGTGGTATATGACACGACCGAGTTCAGTCTGGCCTTTATGAAGGACAATGGCTGCAACGGGACGGTATCGGGCACGGCTACCGTCAATACCATCAAACTTGCCGGATGTGGGGGGAGGATGACAGAGGTTGTCAAGTATAATTTGAAAAAAAATATTGGACTTGACTATGTGATTTCGACAAAAGATGGGGGATATGCTATTATGGGATATATGAAAAAGATAAATGGGCAAAGTAATGGTGTGTTTATTTTAAAGTTAAGTAAGAATATGGATGTACAATGGGAGAAAGAAATTTATAATGGTAGTTATAATATATTAGATGGGCCTTTTGGTTTTTGTCAGGACGACTTGGGTAATTTTTACATTGCCGGCAATGCAGAAGCTATTGAGGGTGGTGTTTTGGTGATGAAGTTGGACAATCAAGGCAATCTTTTATGGGAATATACGGATGGTGGAGGAGGGAATAAGGACATAGGAAGGTCCATTCATGTGTTAAATGACACTGTTGTTATCGTTGGAACTCTAAACTCTCAGGGGTCAGGGTCTTCTGATGCGTTTATTATGAGCCTGACTTCAAAAGGACAAAAGATCAGCTTTAAAGCAGTTGGAAAAGGAAACAATGATCACCTACAGAGCATAACTCTGACAAATGACCATAATTATATCGTATGTAATAGTACAATGTCATTTACGAATGAGAGATCCGGCTGGGTTTTTAAATTTAACAGAAACTTGGATGCTATCTGGAGTAAATATTATAGCCCCGGTTACCTGCGACTTTATTCCGTAATAGAAGTTGAAGACGGGTACGTCCTTACAGGACAGTCAGGAAAGTATGATTTTAGTGCCCTAAATGATATTGTAATAATCAAGATTAATTTAGCAGGGGAGATCGTGTGGGCGAAATTATATAACACTAATCGGGAGGAGAGGGGCCTGAAAATATTGAAATCTCCCTATGGAGGGTTTGTCGTAACAGGGATTGGGAAGGATGAAGGTGGTATTGTTAAACTACTGGCGTTGTATCTGGATGATGTAGGAAATATTGTTTGGTCAAAATATTATGGCTCAGGAATGGGGTTTGCTAATATTGTGCAAAGGCCAAACTCGATAATAACTGACAACGGAAATATTATTCTTTTCGGTACGTCAAACAAGGAATTGACAATCTTTAATATTGATCCATGTGGCAACTCAGCTTGTGGTGATGTTGTGGCGCCATTAATAGCTGTAAATATAACCCTTTCCTCTTCAGATGCCCCGATGCAACGAGCACCGATAGACAATCCGAAGAACATTCAGTTGTTCACAAAGAGCAATGCACCGGTGCGAGAGGTCTTGTGCATCGGGACAGACAGTTGCGGTTTAC
>JALTJN010000182.1 GCA_027076405.1 Chromatiales bacterium | reverse complement strand
CCAGAATAAATTGAAGTTTACCCGGTAATTTCATTAGAACTTCATGACCGAGATGCTCCTGACGCCAGGCAATAAAGTGCGGGCCATCAAAAATAATATCATATTTATCATTACGCATTTCTCTTTGGTATCTCATCCAGTTTCCCGGATGTTGATATGTGACTTCTACCCCAAGAACCTTCGATAACTTCTGAGCGATCGGCCCGTAAAGTTTCATACCCGCTTCGGCTGTTTCACGTGGTGGTGCAGATAAAATTAAACCTTGTGCATTTACGGTGGATAATAAAGCATTAAAAATGAATAACAACAAAACAAACTTTTTCATAATGACTCCCCTTTTTTATTAAAGGATACTTGCACTATCATTTTGTATATCGATATATACTTATATTTTTTGTACTTCTTTTTTTGTTCTTAAAGCATAGATTAATCCAATCCGGATATAAGAATCGTTGTATAAAAAAGTTAACCCTTACTAAAACACTGCATTATGCAGCGTGCATTCATGTAAAATGCAGTGATATTGCAGATTTTTTCGGTCTAAACGGCCTTAAATGCTGGATGAATACTGATTTTCAACATAAACTGCAATAAAAAATGGATATCTATTGTGACTTTACCCGTACTTAATTTACCGTTATTGAATACTAAACGGCCTAAACCTTACCTTAAGCATAAAAAATTTCGTCTCTGGCTTAAAACATTGCCTGTTGCAAATGTAAAAAGAACATCACAATTAATCTTGCAACAGCTTAAAACGGTCAATCAGTCTCGCTATCCCTACTCTGAACGCAGCCTGTTACTTGATGAACTGCGTGGCACCATTCGTCAGCTTCTTCTGTCATTAAAGCAGCCTATTCAGCGTGCTCAATTTCCTCTATCAGAAGAAAATATGGCAACGGCTGAACTCATACAAGACTTACTGACAGAAATGGCTCATGGTTATAAACTCATTACCAGTGATCTGATGGATAAAAAGTCACGTAAAGAAAACGATCAGCTTTTATTACGTGAATCAATTTATTTAAGCATTCAGTATCTCGCCCGCAGCATTGTCGAAAGTTATCTTGTTTATGCAGCACCACAATATGATGTTTGGCGCGAACTACACCAGCTCTATCGTTATGCAGAGTATGAGAATATTCAAAATGACCCCATTGATGATCCTTATCCGGATTATGTATTACCCATTCATTACAGCATTGATTTAGTATATAAACGCATCGTTTTATTGTCGCTTTCTGCGCCTTATCATTTAATGCAAAATGAAGCAGAAGATATTTATTATCTTGTGTCTGCCTGGACTTCTGTTTGCGAAATTTCAGAGTTAGAAAAAAAGCATATTTCTGATCAGTATGGTGTCGACTTTGCTACCGATATGTCACCACGTTATATTCCCGCAAGTCTCGAATGGGAACCCGTTGATGGCCGTATTATTGATCTCAGTGAAGTAAAGGCACGCCTTAATAATCACACAACAAAAATTTTACGTTTTAATGTTGATAGTGATGACTTTATTGACACCGAAGAGAACCCGCGCTCACTTAAAGAACGTCAGCAACGTGACATGTTACTGCGCCTGACGGATGCCTGGCATAGTAAATTAACACGTGGTCAGCATCGTGAAGATCGTGGTGCAAAATTACGAATGGCGCTAGGATTAAATGCCTGCCATTTTTATTGCTCGAATAAAACGGCCTTCACCCCACAGATGGATGAATTACGCCTTATCTCTTCGAGTGAAAATAAACAAACCACCGTTTTTGCCAATATTTACCGTGAAGCCCTGCATAAGGATCGCTTACATGAAAAATCCAGCTACCCGATAAGCCCATGGCAACAACATAATATCAGCCGTAGCGGTATCGCCATCAGTTGTGATGGTTCATGCAAAGATATGAATATTAAAGTGGGTGAAATCGTCAGTTATTTATTTGAAAGTAAAACCGGTTTACGCTGGAAAATAGGTATTATTCGCTGGTTACATATTAATAAAGATAATAACGTTGATATGGGCATTATGAATTTATCCCATAGCGCTGTTCCTATCGCAGTAAAAGCGATTGATGGCTTGGGTAAGGGCACCGATTACTTCCGTAGTCTTTTAGTCCCAAAGCAGGTTTCAATTAAGCAATTAAGAAGCGTTATCGTACCCGCCATGCTTTATGATATTGGTACTGTATTATCCGTTAATATGAAGACAAAATTATTTCATATAAAATTAAGCAAACTTATTATTTCAACGGGCAACATTGCGATGTTTGAATTTGAAACACTGGAAAAGCCCCCTATCGATATCTCGCAAATCATTATTTAACCCAAATATAAAATTTTGTTATTCAGGCTCAGGTTATTGAAGTGTTTTTTGATAATCAAACAACGCCTGAATATGAGAGGCATACCAGAAAGGCTGGTTAACAACGTTTGTTTGTCCTGAATTTAATGCCTTTAATGCTTTTGATTTCAATTTCTTGTTTTTATTGTATTTTGCGACTTTTAACGAAGTATCAATTAAAACAGCAGAAGCTGAAGGTAAAACCCCATCTGCAATAACAGTTTCACCTGCTCCATATTTTAATAAACTGTTTTCAGATAACAACCAGCCTTGTGTTGTATAGAACCGTGCCCACGCCTGCTCAATAATATTTTCCAGCCATAACTGATCTTGTTGGTTACTACTCAACTTAAGCCACTGATATAAACCTTGCGCCAGATAGGCATAATCTTCCAAACCACCTTGTGCCAAAATTTTATTCTGTTTTACGACTCTTGCTAATTTATGTCCATCCCACAATTTTTTATGAATGTAGTTTTTAATATCCCGCGCGGCTTTTTTATATACCGGTTCATTAAATTGTTTTGCTGCTCTGGAGAACGCGCTTAATGCCAAGCCATTCCATGCTGCGAGCAATTTTCCATCCGCGGGAACACGGCGTTTATTACGCGCCGCTAACATTTTTTTCTTCGCACTATCAAACCGCTGTTGTACCTGCGATTTTGACATTTTCAACATTTTGGCCGCATCGGCTACATTCATTATTTCAACTAAATGATGCCCCCCTTCAAGATCTGCCGGACCTTCAAGCTGCCAGATCAACTCAACCACTTTCAATTCATTTTGATTCAGTATTTTTTTAAGTTCATCTCGCTGCCATAAATAATAACCACCTTCGTTGCCTTTACTATCCAGAGCAGAAAGACTTGCTATATAAGCTCCCTGTCTGCTTTGAAATACATCAATCAAAAAATTCAGTGTGTGTTTGGCTACTTGCACAAATTGCTGATTATTAAAAATTCTTGCCGCATCGGTATACAGTGATGCAAGCAAGGCATTGTCATAAAGCATTTTTTCAAAATGAGGAATTTGCCAAAGCGGGTCGACGGTATACCTGAAAAAACCATGACCGAGCTGATCATACAAACCCTGTGTCGCCATTTTATTTAAGGTAAGCTCTAAAAACTGGCGCAGCTCCTTGTCTGGCTGATTTTCATATGCACCTAACATAACGTGTAATTGCGGATAGGAAGGAAATTTATTTTGTGCTCCAAAGCCACCTGACATTTCGTCTTGCATGACCTGAGCCTGCATTAAAAACCGTTTTATATACTCATCACCCAGCCCGGCAGCAATTTTATCCGAGCTTTCAACAACCTCCTGCCCAAGTTCAGCCGTTGCATTTTTTGCAATATTTTCAAGTAAGGGTCTTTCTTTTTTCCAGCGTAATTTTAAGTTATCTAAAATTTTTATAAAATTATCTGTTGGTACGTATGTCATTCCAACCAGAGGATAGCCATCCGGTGTAATAAATACATTCAATGGCCAGCCTGCTCGCCCCTGTGTGCGCTCGACAAAATCAATTAAGTGACTGTCCAGAGCGCTGTTAATTTCCCGATCTACCTTTACCGGAATAAAATAGGTATTCAAAATTTTGGCAACCTGAGCATCTTTATAACTTTCACGCTGCATCACATGACACCAGTGGCAGGAAAAATAACCGCTGGAAACATAAAGCAGTTTACCTTCTTTTTTTGCACGCTCGACCGTCGCTTTATTCCATTCCTGCCACGCAACAGGATCATCACCATGCATGGCTAAATAGGGAGAAGCGTGATGTTTTAATACATTTTCAATTGTTTTAGCTTCAATATTAAAGCTAAAGAATAAAGGTAATGCCAGCAATAAAACTTTCACTATCGTTCTCCAGTATATGTAAGAATGGAATTTCCATTGGTGAATATCCGACAAAAAACAAGAAGCTAAAGTTCAACCTGTTATGGGTTATTGCAAAGATAGAGCTGCGACTCCGTTGCCACCGCTTGCAGTGGAACATCCCAGGGATTATTTTTTAATTCTTTTTGCTTTTGCAACTCATAGGCAACACCGAGTAAATTTGGCTTGTGCCAATGCGCTCGCTGTCTTAAAAAAGCCAGAGTACGATCATAAAAACCACCGCCCATGCCCATGCGGTTACCTTGTTCATCAAACGCAACCAGCGGCATCAGAATTAAATCCAGCGATAATGTTTTACGTAAGCGCGTTTTATGAGAATGAATGGGTTCGGGAATACCAAAACGATTATTTCTTAGCTTTGTTTCCGGGGTATAAGGTACAAACCAGAGCCGTTGGGTATTTGGCTCTGCCAGCACAGGTAAGTAACACTGTTTTCCCCGTTGCCATGCATGCTGAATTAACAGGCCAGGATCAATTTCGCCATCATTACTCAGATAAAATGCAATATGCTCACTTTTTTGAAATAACCGACTGGCGGCAATACGTTCACATAATAAAAAAGACGCATGCTCCCGTTCGCTATCATTAAGAGTACGTCGTGCTTGGCGTATTTGCTGGCGGAGTGTTTGTGCAGTCATATTAGAGTCTGTTAATCTTTTATATATTGTCTGATTTTGGCTAATTTTAGCTCTGCCTGCGTTATGTTTTACTACCAATGGAGTGCATTGATACGTAAAACATGCCTTGTCAGAGTTAAAATTATCTCAAAATCAGCTTAACATCTGAAAGATCAACAGACCCTAGGTTTTTGAACCACAAAGAGCAGAAAAAATACAAAATTGAACACAGTCAGGCGGTATTAAGAATAAACACTGCCCAACTGTGTACCAAAGAGAAGATTAAGTAATGGTTTTTACGCCATCCTGGGTACCGAGTAACAGTACATTGGCCGGTTTAATTGCAAATAAGCCATTCGTAACAACACCGGTAATATTATTAAGGATTTGTTCAATTTTAGTTGGCTCCATAATATCAAGATTATGTACATCAAGAATAATATTGCCGTTATCAGTGGTAAATCCTTCGCGTAAAACCGGCTCACCACCAATTTGTTTAATAATTTCCCGTGCAACCAGACTACGTGCCATTGGGATAACTTCAATCGGTAAGGGAAATTTACCCATCACATCAACTAATTTACTTTCATCGGCAATACAAACGAATTTCTTACTTGCTGCCGCGACTATCTTTTCACGGGTTAATGCACCACCACCACCTTTAACCAGATGTAAGTATTTATTGGATTCATCGGCACCATCAACATATACCGCAATTTCCGATACCGAGTTCAAATCAAACACCTCAATACCGTGACCTTTTAAACGTTCTGCACTGGCTTCTGAGCTGGCAACCGTACCTTCAATTTTATGTTTAATTTTCGCCAGTTCATCAATAAAAAAATTGGCCGTTGAGCCGGTTCCAACACCAACAATCGTGCCTGCCTCAACATATTCGATGGCAGCTTTGGCTACTGCTTGCTTCATTTCATCTTGGGTCATTTCTCTCTCCTGCCATCAGGTTTAGGGTAAAATTACGTTGCGTATTATATTAAGTATATGATGCTTAAGCCACTATTCTGCTCTTTCGTTTATACTTTACGCTAACCTTTATTGAGCCTGGCTAGACTTTATTGAAGACAGCTATCTTTCGTAATAGCATGAAGCCCTAAATAAACAGAAAAAACCTAAAAATGACAGAAAAATACAAAAAAATGGTCGAACAGGCCCAAGTTTACGATGTTGCCATAAAAACACCTTTAGAAATCGCTTCAGGGTTATCACAACGTCTGCAAAATGATGTCTGGATCAAGCGAGAAGACCTGCAACCTGTTCATTCATTTAAATTACGCGGTGCCTATAACAAAATTGCCCGGCTTTCAGAGAGCGAAAAAGAAAAAGGTGTCATCACTGCTTCTGCCGGCAATCATGCTCAGGGCGTTGCACTTGCAGCAAAACGCATTGGCTTAAAAGCATTAATTGTTATGCCAAAAACAACACCGGATATTAAAGTTTCTTCCGTTAAACAAATGGGAGCCGATATTGAACTTATCGGTAATGCCTATGATGATGCGTATACCCACGCAAAAGAATTAACCAAAACGACCGGCATGACATACATTCCACCTTATGATGACCCCGACGTGATTGCCGGACAGGGAACTGTTGCCAAAGAAATTATGGATCAGCTAACAGGAGAGCCTGATATTGTCTTTGTTCCCGTTGGTGGCGGCGGTTTGATCGCGGGTGTATCTGCATATTTAAAAGCAATTAATCCAAACATTCGGATTATTGGGGTCGAGCCAGATGATGCCCCCTGTATGTATGAAGCATTAAAAGCAGGCAAGCGAGTTGTACTGGATCAGGTTGGGATTTTTGCCGACGGTGTGGCTGTTAAACAGGCCGGTGAAGAACCTTTTCGGGTTGCGCAAAAATGTGTGGATGACATGGTACTGGTTTCAACCGATGAGATCTGTGCTGCAATCAAAGATATATTTGATGATACCCGTTCAATTACCGAGCCCGCTGGCGCATTAGCGGTTGCCGGTATGAAAAAGTATGTCGAAGAAAATAATATTCAAAACCAACTGATTGTTGCGATTGATAGTGGTGCCAATATTAATTTTGATCGCTTACGCCATGTTGCCGAACGCTCTGATCTTGGTGAACACCGTGAAGCACTCTTTGCCGTCACCATTCCTGAAGAAATTGGTAGTTTCAGAAAGTTTTGTGAGCTCGTCGGCTTACGCGGCATGACTGAATTTAATTATCGCTATGCAGACGAAAAAAAGGCGCATATCTTTGTTGGCATTCAACTACATAACGGACTCGATGAAAAAAATGAATTATTAACGTCTCTACGTCATCAAAATTACAACGTCGAAGACATGACTGACAATGAAATGGCTAAACTGCATATTCGTTATATGGTCGGTGGCCGTGGCAATGGTGTCGCTAATGAACGACTATTTCGCTTTGAATTTCCTGAACGACCGGGTGCGTTGCTACGGTTCTTAAATTATATGGGTGAACGCTGGAATATCAGCTTATTTCATTATCGTAACCATGGCGCTGCATATGGTCGGGTTCTGGCCGGGATTCAGGTTCCCCAAAATGAAAATGATGAATTACAGTTGTTTTTACAAAATTTAGGTTACTCATGGTGGGAAGAAACCGATAATCCCGCTTACGATATGTTTTTAAGCTAAATTTTACTGTTTCTTAAACATGAGCGGCCTGAAAAACCTCTTAACCTTAACGATTTATAACTTATTGCCTTATATTTTAAGGAAACTCGTCTAAACTCCCTTTTAAAGCATAAAAAAAGCCGGTTCAAATGAACCGGCTTTAATTTATTCAGAAGTACTTTAGAAAAAATTAAACCTTATTTTTTCTTAGCTCTCTTCTTTGCTTTCTTTTTAGCGACTTTTTTCTTCGCTTTTTTCTTCGCGACTTTCTTTTTCGCTTTTTTCTTAGCCTTCTTCTTGGCTTTTTTCTTAGCGACTTTCTTTTTCGCTTTTTTCTTAGCTACTTTCTTTTTCGCTTTTTTCTTAGCCTTCTTCTTGGCTTTTTTCTTAGCGACTTTCTTTTTCGCTTTTTTCTTTGCTTTCTTCTTAGCGACTTTCTTTTTCGCTTTCTTCTTCGCTACTTTTTTCTTAGCGACTTTCTTTTTCGCTTTCTTCTTCGCTACTGCTTTTTTCTTGGCTTTCTTTTTAGCTGCCATGGTTTTAAACCCTCCGTTGAGCACTGATGTTTAAGCTGAAGTATAGCTAACTTATATTAAAATGCTAGTATCTTGTATAAAAAGTCACCGTTACACCTTGTAATGCTTGAATATTCTCTGGTTTAACTAATTTTTATGTTTATTTTCTTTTTTTTTATAAACTTTTTAAGTTTTTAACTAAAAATTATAAAAATTAATTTATAAATCTAACTTTTCATGAAATTTTATTCCTGTTTTAAGTTTTTTCTAACCAATTTTATAATTTTTCTTAACAATTTCTCTTCTTTTATATTTTTTTATAAAATTTCTATCTGTTTTTAGTTTATTTATGACTAAAACGAGGATTTTTAACCCTAATCATGCTTATTTTTTTTAAAATGTTAAATAAAAACTTTCAAAATTATATTTTTTAACTTTTAAAAGTTAATTTTTCACTAAAATAGCCCTTTTTTAGTGAATAAGAGACTTTATTTTTATTTAAAGATGTTTTTCTATAGAAACAAGGCATTAGCAACAATAAAAGCCTGTAAAACGTATCAAAATTTTAATGAATTTAAGTTTAATTTTTCTTTAAATTGATATTTTAGATTTATGGTACGTATTTTTTATAATTTTATAGCGTAATCCGCGTAAAATTTTATTTTTTTAGAGTATTTAACCCAGCTTAAGACTTATTTTTCATAACAATGAGATTTCACAGCTTGTTCATACTAATTTTTTTATAAAAAATATAAATTTTATATAAATACTTAAATTTATTTTATTAAAATCATATTTTTTATCTCTAATTAACGCTCAAAATTATTATTTCACTTAAATATCTCCCTGTTTAAGCTTTCTAATAAAAATAAAAGTGTAAATCGGTACCAAAAGCGCTCCATTTCTTTCATTTATTAGATAAACAGTAGTGAATTATTCTGTTAAACGATATAAATCATCATTTTTCATGATATTTTTGCTATTAGTTAATAAACCTTAGGTCAATTAACAATATTTATATTCATTAATTAGCGCACTAAAGAATTAAATCACCCGTTCCGGCACTTAATTTAATAAAAACAAATCGTATTTAACTTTTAACTCAATTAAAGCACCCTAAATTTCAAAATCAATAAAATAAAAGCACATAATAATTAGCCGATACTTTTATTTTCAGGAACTTTATAAATTAACAACCTAACGGTATAAGAGACATGCAGACGAGTGATTTATCTTTTATAAGTTAATCAACTAATAGTAATAAATATGCCTGTGCAACGGTAGAGACTGCTTTATTAAGGAATAATTGTTAATCTTTAATAAAACAGGGCTAATTTAACATTTATTATGCCTGGTAAGTTTTATTCTTTGCACTTAACTTTGATTGTTCATAAATACAATCACACTAGCTCCTCTGTTATATAAGAAAATTTTTATTTGTTTTACAGTGAGAGGGGTATTTATGCTTCTATCTTTCAGTACAACTGATTTACTTATGCATTTGTCACATCAACGCACTATTTACTTTTTTCCTATCTTTGAGGAAAAATCATTTAAAAGTGAAAAAAATAAACATTATGCGAAAAATAATGGAACCTTACCGATATATCTGCCGTTTATATAGATATGACAATGTTTAATTTTTTTCAATCAACGCCTGAAAAACGCTTTTCCGCCCTTATCCGCCCGCACTTACAACGCTTGTATCATCAGGCTTATCGCTTAACCAATGATCAGGATAATGCAGAAGATTTAGTTCAGGATTTACTTTTACGTCTCTATGAAAAGAAAATTGATCTTAAAAGTATCGACAAACTTGCTAACTGGCTATTACGTTCCCTTTATCATCAGTTCATCGATAATTACCGTAAAAAAAGCCGTCTGCCTATTGATGATCGGGAAATGAAATCGGAAGAAATTATTGAAGGAATGCAAGGTGCCTTTGATTCTCCGCAACAGATTCATCAACAATCTCTCTCTAGCCAGACATTGCAAAAAGCAGTAAAACAATTAAACACAGAACAACAGGCACTGATTTCACTTCATGATATGGAAGGTTATAGCTTACCTGAATTATCAGAGATTCTTGAACAACCACTCGGAACGCTTAAGTCCCGTCTGCATCGGGCCAGAAAAACCTTACGCGAACAATTTATTTCTCAAGATCATGACTTGATGGAACCTTTTATTAAAAATGATCGTTTTACTGGGTAAGAGGGTAAAAAATATGAACTGCACACAATTTCAAAGCATGATGGATGACTATATCGATAGTACGCTTTCAACTATTCAGTTAAGTCACTTTCAGGCGCATATGAATCAATGTAGTACATGCCACAATAGTTTTATTAAAGCACTGAGTTTAGCTGCTGCATTAAAAGACATACCTGTTCCACCTGTAAAAACAGGGTATGAACAGCGGATGTTAAAGTTTCTTGAGAATAAACCCGCTCAAAAAACACATATTCAGAACTGGTTTATCACCGGTTTTGGTAGTGCAATAGCTGCTACGTTTACGTTGTGGTTAACCTTCTCTTCACTGTCGATATTTTCGAGTAATGCTGAAAATATGGCTTCAATTAATTTATTTGTCAAAAAAGAACAAACCGTTGATCTGATCTTTAACCTGCCAAATGAATTAGCCAAGGCCACATTAACGATTGAATTACCCGACAAGGTTGAAATTTCCGGTTACCCCGGAAAACGTCAACTAAGCTGGAATACTTCTTTCAAAAAAGGTTCAAACCGCCTTGCATTACCAATTATCGCCAGTGAAGCCAACAAAGGAATATTAATTGCCCGCCTTAAAACCAAAGGCTCAACTAAAATATTCCAAATTAAGATCAATAGCATGTCAGCCCCTACGTCTATGCTCAAGTATCAAAACAACACGATTGTCATTATATAAACCCATGTAATCCACCAAGGAGAGAACCATGAAAAATCTAATCAAAATTTTATTCTTATTTGCTTTCATTACCCCTTTTGCAACAGTGTCTGCTGACTCACATGAAGATGCAACAATGGAAGTCATTGAGCACTCAAATACAGAACGCTATGAGCATGAAATTGAACTTCCTGATAGCAGCGATGATGTTGCTCATGATAAAGAACATCGTAACGATGATGGGCATGGTCAAGATGATATGCATGATGACAAAGATAATTCAATGGATGACAAAGATGATTCGGCAGATGATAAAGATGATTCTCGGGATGACTCTGTTCATTCTAAAAATGGTGGTCATTCATAAACCTGCTTCACAGAATATTTAATTTGTACATTCTTAAAAATTAAATAACGATATAATCATCGCCCCATATATATAAAAATATGGGGCGATTTTTTTATTGTTTCGTTGGAGCTTTTATATTATGAAAAACTTAGTTTTTATCTGCATTATTTTATTTTTACAATTAAGTACCTCTGCTTATGCCGCAGATAAAGGAGAAACCGCCTTTAATACCGGGGTAAAATACTTTAAACAAAAGAATTTTCAATCCGCCTTGAAATATTTCAAACAAGCAAAAACAAAAGGAATGAAAAAAAGCTCCCTTTTATTTAACTTAGGGGTTACTCAATACAAATTAAAGCAATACCAGCAAGCCTCAGTTAATTTTAAACGCTTAAGTAAAGATCAAAATTTCCGTCAAATTGCCTTTTATAACCTGGGGTTAGTCAGTCAGGCCCGCAATCAAAAACAATCAGCTATTTTCTGGTATAAAAAAAGCATCAAAACCAATAGCAACCCCAAAATAACCCGCCTCGCTGAATTAAAGCTGGATTATTTATTAGAGCGGAGTACAAGCCAGACTAACAGCAGCATCTCTGTATCAACCGGTTATGACAGCAATATCACTAATGCAGCCTCAAGCTCACCGTCTAACCGGAGTGATGTTTACAGCGAGCTCTTTGCCTATACCAGAGCCTCTTTAAATAAAAATATCAGCGTAAAAGGCTCTCTTTACTGGCTTAATTATTCCAGCAATTCCAGTGAGAACTTTATGCTGATGAATGCCGCCATTGATTATGCTTACAAATTTAATGACTGGATGATTGTTCCTGAAGCTGGCCTGTATAGCAGCACGCTAAACTCAACCGGCTTTCAACAAACGTTAGACCTTAAAGTGTCTGCTAAACACAAATTAACGAAAAACACTTCCGTATTATTAAAATACCGCTACAGTAATATTTCTTCACAAAATTCAGTCTATAATTACCTTCAGGGTACTCGTCATCAATTACGAGCAGATTACAAAACGAAAATTCAGAAAGGGAAATTACGTTTACGTTACCAACTTGAAATTAATGACCGCCAAAATCTGGCATCAGCGAATTATTCACCAACACGGCATACTTTTCGAGCGCGATTACAACATACCTTAAAAAACAAGTGGAAGCTGACTGAAGAGTTAGAGTACAGAAACAGCCTTTATGGTGCAGCAGCAGGAGTGACTCGCAATGATAACCGGATACGAGTACGTTTTGTAGCAAGCAAAGACTTTGCTAAAAATTGGCGTGGTGGTATTCGTTTTAGTTACACTAATAATAATTCAAATATCACAAGTGAAAACTATAACCGTAATAAGTTACTTATTTTTGCCGATTTGGATTTCTAAACAAGGGTAAGGATAGCTCTGCATAGAGCTATCCAAATCAGGAAAAATGATTATTTATCTAACATCTCTTCTTCTGCAATCGCTTTTTCAAACTCATTATCAAGTTCTTTTTCTTCCTGCTCTTCGCGCTCTTTAGCCAGACGATTTTTTTTGCGGGTCAAAATACGTGAAAAAATCAGACCAAATTCAAAAAGAATCCAGATCGGAACAGCTAATAACATTTGTGAAACAACATCTGGCGGTGTTAATAACATGCCCAAAACAAAAGCAGTAACAATAATATAAGGACGCTTATCGGCAAGTTTGTCCGCCGTTGTCATACCGGTAGAGATAACCAGAATAGTGGCAATAGGCACTTCAAATGCCATACCAAAAGCAAAAAACATTTTTAATACAAAATCAAGGTACTTGGTAATATCCGTCATCATGGTAACGCCTTCTAATGCAATACCAGTGAAAAATTTAAACATCAACGGAAATACCACAAAATAAGCGAACACCATGCCAAGGTAGAATAAAATAATACTGGAAAATAATAGCGGGAAGGCGAGTGTTTTTTCATGTTTATACAAACCCGGCGCAATAAAAGCCCAGAGTTGGTACAAGAGAAATGGCATGCTAATAAAAATAGCCGACATCATAGCCAGTTTAAACGGTGTCAGAAAGGGAGATGCTACCTCGGTTGCAATCATGCTGCTGCCTTGCGGCAAATGAACTAGCAAGGGTTCGGCTAAAAGCGAATAAAGATCATTGGCAAAAGTAAATAAAGCTAGAAATATAATCAGAACAACGAGAACTGCGCGTAATAAACGATCCCTTAGCTCAACCAGATGTGACATAAAAGGCGCTTCTGGCTCAACTGCCTTTTCTGATTTATTACTTTTCTCGACCATGTATTTTTATCTCTTTGGAGAATGATTGCTTACGGTTAGTGACGTTTAGCTGCTTATTTCTTTGCTAAATGATCTTCTTCGGGCTCATAGTCCGCACCATCACTATGATCAGTGATATGTTTTAGCTCTTCATCGTGCTCAATATCATAATCATCAGCATCTAATTGCGAATCAAAATCATCTTCATCATCGCTTGAATCAGGTATCGCACTCACCTGATAAGCTGGCGTATCATCAGTATCAATCCGGAAATTATCCGTATTCATTATTTCTTTTATTTCATCAAGGCCAGCATCTTCTGCCAGAGCCTTGCGCAACTCTTCCTGTTTTAGTTCACGATCAATATCCGTTTTTACATCACCCACAAAGCGACGTGCACGCCCTACCCATTTACCTGCTGTCCTTGCGACATCCGGTAATTTATCAGGGCCAATCACCAGCAATGCGATAACCGCAATCATGGTGAGCTCCCAAAAACCTATATCAAACATGACAATATAACCTCAATAAAAGAAAATTTAAGATTTATCTTCTTCTTTCACTTTAGTTACTTCACCTTCAATAATGCTGCTTTCACTTTTTTCTATTTGATCGCTAGGCTTGGTTTCTTCATCTTTAATTGCCGTTTTAAATCCTTTAACTGCTGAACCTAAATCGCTACCGACATTTTTCAAACGTTTGGCACCAAATAAAACCAAAACAATCACTAAAATAATAATTAACTCTGTTACACCAAATCCCATCTTAATTCTCCAATTTATTGATATCTAAATTTTACTGAAAACCCGGTAAATGACTGCCACCCAATAAATGCATATGCAAGTGAAAGACGACCTGCCCGCCACCTTTACCGGTATTAATGATGGTTCGGAAACCATCCGTTAAATCTTGTTCTTTTGCGATTTTTGGTAATTGCTTAAGCATGTGTGCCATGATCTCATCATGCTCTGCTGTTATTTCATTGAGGCTTGATACATGAACACGGGGTATCGCTAATAAGTGTACTTCTGCTTTCGGATAGAGATCTTTAAAAACATACATTTTATCATCTTCGTAAACCTTATCCGAAGGAATTTCACCCGCTAATATTTTACAAAAGAGACAATCACTCATGATTCTTTCCTGCCAGCTTTTTCTTCCAGCCCTGACATACCGAAACGTCGCGCCAGTTCATTCAACACATCCTCATGGCTAATGCCCTGATTCGATAACATCACCATGGTATGAAACCAGAGATCAGCCGTTTCATAGACAATTTTTTCTGCCACACCATCTTTTGCTGCCATTACTGTTTCTGTGGCTTCTTCACCTATTTTTTTCAGAATACTATCTAAGCCTTTAGAATGTAATTTAGCCACGTAAGAACTTTCCGGATCCGCATTTTTGCGTTCCTCAAGAACTTCCGCTAATTGTTTTAATATATCTGTCTTCATTTTAATTTTTTTTCACCACAGAGGACTCGGAGTTACACAGAGAAAACATAACATTTAAAAAACCTCCGCGTCCTCTGTGGTAAATCTTTTTATTTATATATCTCATCAGGATCTTTTATTACTGAATCCACTTCAATCCATTCGTCATTTTTAAGTTGTTTATAAAAACAATTATGTCGACCGGTATGACAGGCAATTCCACCAAGCTGCTCAACCTCGAGTAAAACTACATCGTTATCACAATCTAAACGAATATCTTTTAATGTTTGCACGTGCCCTGATTCTTCGCCCTTACGCCATAATTTACCACGTGAACGTGACCAGTAAATTGCACGGCCTTCTTTGACCGTGAGCTCTAATGCTTCACGGTTCATCCAGGCCATCATTAAAATTTTACCCGTACCTGTTTCCTGGGCTATCGCCGGGACTAAACCCTCTTTGTCCCATTTAATGTCATCTATCCAGCTCATGTTTATAAACGCATTTCTATGCCGGCAGTGGCCATTTTAACTTTTGCTTCACCGATGGTGTGTTCACCAAAATGAAAAATACTGGCGGCCAATACGGCATCGGCTTTGCCTTCTTTAACGCCATCGACTAAGTGTTGTAGTTCACCCACGCCTCCGGAGGCAATAACCGGCACATTAACAGCGTCACTAATTGCACGAGTTAACTCAAGATCAAAACCAATTTTGGTACCATCCCTGTCCATACTGGTTAATAAAATTTCACCGGCACCATAGTCAACCATCTTAATTGCCCACTCTACTGCATCAATACCTGTTTCTTTACGACCGCCATGAGTAAAAATTTCCCAGCGATTTTCTTCACCTTCGCCACTGACTTTTTTAGCGTCAATCGCAACCACAATACATTGTGAGCCAAATTTTTCTGCGGCTTCTTTAACAAACTCAGGATTAAATACTGCAGCACTATTTATACCGACTTTATCCGCACCCGCATTAAGCATAGTACGAATATCTTCAACTTTGCGAATACCACCACCGACCGTTAAAGGAATAAACACCTGGTTTGCCACTTCTTCAATTAAATGCACCATAGTTTCACGGTTGTCAGATGTAGCAGTAATATCTAAAAAAGTAATTTCATCTGCACCTTGTTCGTCATAACGACGCGCGACTTCAACCGGATCACCGGCATCACGGATATCAACAAATTGCACGCCCTTAACAACGCGACCGTTATCAACATCTAAACAAGGAATAATTCTTTTTGCTAAACCCATTTTATAAAACCTTTACACCACAGAACACAAGACTCTTCGTATTCTGACCTCTGTGGTCAATGTTATTTTCCATTTAATTCGTCTGACAATTTTTGGCCTTCGGCAAAATCCAGTGTACCTTCATAAATCGCACGACCGGTAATCGCACCAACAATACCTTCTTCAGACACTTTACTTAAGGCGCGAATATCATCCAGATTTGTAATACCACCTGATGCAATAACGGGAATATTAATCGCTTGTGCAAGCTTTACTGTCGACTCTACATTAACACCTTGCATCATTCCGTCACGACTAATATCGGTATAAATAATGGCTGCAACGCCATCGTCCTGGAAATGTTGTGCCATATCGATAACGTCATGCTTGGATAATTTAGACCAGCCATCAATGGCTACTTTGCCATCTTTTGCATCTAAACCGACAATAATATGGCCGGGAAATTCCAGACAAAGATCTTTCACAAAATGCGGCGCATTCACCGCCTTAGTACCAATAATGACGTACTGCACACCGGCATCAAGATAAGTTTGTACGGTGTCTTCATCACGAATACCACCACCAATTTGTACCGGTAAATCGGGATACGCTGCGCAGATATCGTGCACCACACCGGCATTCATGGGTTTACCTTCAAAGGCACCATTTAAATCAACAATATGTAAACGGCGTGCACCGGCTTCAACCCATCTGCCTGCGACAGCAACAGGGTCATCTGAAAAAATGGTTTCATCATCCATATCGCCCTGACGTAAACGGACACATTTTCCATCTTTAAGGTCGATTGCAGGTATTAAAAGCATGGTCTTATCTCTATTAAATGTTATTTATTGAAGTAATTGTAAAAAAGTTATTAAGGCTTGCCATCCCACTTTAAAAAATTAGCATACAAATCCAGGCCTGCATGCTGACTTTTTTCCGGATGAAATTGCACGGCAAAAACATTATCTTTACTCACTGCAGAAGTAAACGTAAAGCCATAATTTGTTGTTGCTGCAATAAGATCCGGGTTACCGGGTTGAGAATAATAGCTGTGTACAAAATAAAAACGGGCATCCTGGGCAATCCCTTTCCACATTGGGTGCTCTATTTCCTGATGAACCTGATTCCAGCCCATATGAGGAATTTTGAGTTTTTCAGTTGTTTTTATCTCTTTGAGAACATCACCAAAATATTCCACTTTACCGGGCAAGATGCCTAAACATTCAACGCCTTCGTTTTCTGCGCTGGACTCCAGTAAAACCTGCATCCCCACGCAAACACCAAATAGCGGCTTACCACTTTCAACAAACTGGTGAATCACCTTATCTAATCCCAAGCGAATAATTTCACCCATGCAGTCACGCATTGCTCCCACACCCGGAAGGACAACACGATCAGCAGACAGGATGGTTTGTGCATCTGATGTGACTTTAATTTCCACACCTTCGCCAACTTTTTCTAAAGCTTTGGCAACAGAATGTAAGTTACCCATTCCATAATCAATAACTGCTACAGTACTCATAATTCTCTACAATTAATCAAAATTTATTTAAGTTGCTGCTAAAGCGTTATGAGCGCAGAAAGAACAAGGCAATAATTAATGAGAAAGCGGAATGTACGATGAGTACATGAGCATTTCGAATTGATTATTAACGCAGTAATTTCAAGCGTAATAGCTTTAGCATCAACTTTACAAGCTACCCTTCGTTGAAGGCATAACCCCTGCCATACGTGGATCTAGCTCAATCGCCATACGAATAGCGCGACCAAATGCCTTAAATATTGTTTCAGCAATATGGTGGGCATTTTTGCCACGAATACAATCAATGTGCAAGGTAACTTGAGCATGATTCACAAAGCCCTGAAAAAACTCACCAAGCAAATCAACATCAAAGTCACCAATCATGGAACGGGGATATTCTGTGTCATATTGCAGACCCGGACGACCTGAAAAGTCGATGACTACCCGTGATAAAGCCTCGTCTAATGGTACATATGCATGACCATAACGACGAATACCTTTTTTATCTGCTAACGCTTTTGCGAAAGCCTGACCTAAAGTGATACCAATATCTTCAACCGTATGGTGATCATCAATATGTGTGTCACCTTTGGCCTTAATGCCAAGATCAACCATGCCGTGCCGCGCAACCTGATCCAGCATGTGTTCTAAAAAGGGGACGCCAGTGGCAAATTCGCCTTTACCGGTTCCATCAAGGTTTATACTTGCTTCAATCTGAGTTTCTAGTGTTTCGCGAGTAACTGTCGCGGTACGATCTGCCATGAAATGCTCCCAAGCACCAAAATTTTTACCTTATTATAAGGTATAGGCTAACGGGATGCATCTAAAAGGAGAGGGAAAACGAATTAGCAGATATCGGTGAAACAGTTAGATTTATACAATTTTATTGAAACTGTCCCGATAAGTGACGACCCTGTTACGTCCTGTTTCCTTAGCTTTATATACAGCTTTATCCGCTTTATCAAATAATGACTCAAAATCATCATCTTCACTCAAGGCTGCAGCACCGATACTTGCGGTAACTGTTAAACCATTTGGTTTGAATTCTTCGATAGACATTCTAATATTTTCTGCTTTTGTCAATGCAAAATCGATATCACAATGAGAAAGCAACATAACAAATTCTTCACCACCAAAGCGAGCAACAAAATCTTCAACTCGGCAATTCTGTTTTAATACCTGCCCCACCTCTTTTAAAACAATATCCCCAACCCCATGCCCATGATAATCATTCACGTATTTGAAGTGGTCAAGATCAATCACTAATAATGAAACAGAAAACTTATGTCTTTTCGCATCACTTAAATATTTTGGTCCAATATCAAATAAACTGTGCCGGTTATATAGGCTGGTCAGCTGATCTGTCATGGCAAGTTTTGTCAGTTCAAGCTGCTGTTTCTTAGCTTGTTCATGGATTTTTTTATTTTCAATAAGATTTGATGAGCGAACGATTAATTCATCGTCATCATAGGGCTTAATAATAAAATCATTGGCCCCGTTCCTTAGAAATGCGGTACGTTTTGTCTGATCAGACTCCGCAGTCACAATCAAAATGGGAATACGGGCTTTATCAATATTCCTATCAGAACGAACAAAATGGACAATATCTTCACCGGTTTCATTGTCCTGTAGATAATAATCGGTAATCACCAAATCATAATCATTGTGATTGAATTTTTCTTTTGCTTGCGCCAATGTTGCAACATGATCGACATTAGCCTGATAGCTCTCGAAAAGTGCCACAGTATTAGTGGCGACACTGTTTTGCTCCTCAATATAAAGTATTCGCCCTTTTAAATTTAAAGTGCGATTATTTAAAACGCTTGTCAAAAAAGTCTGTATGGAATCAAAATCCTTTTTTTTAAAAACAAGTTTAAATCCGGCTTTATTTGCATCTATCATGACATCAGAAACATCATCAGAAGTAAGCATAATGGTAAGCGCATCACCTAAAAGATGCTTTTCACGGTAACGATGTAAAAATAGCTCGCCGCTAGTGTCATCTAAAAAGCGTGATACTAATATAAAGGCATATTCTGTATTATTTTCTGCCTCAAGCGCCTCTTTACCGGTAACATAGACATCACAAAAGACCCCAATATCTGTCAATATTGTTTCTAATAAGCTGCGGTAATATCCGGTGCTTTCAATTATGAGCGCTTTTAATTTCATCCTTCCTAATACTATCGTGTATCGACAATAAAACTTTAGCCTATCGTTAGACTATATAACTAAAACTATCCAGCAAAACACGATAAAAGTTTGTTATTTAGCCATTATATTTCCACATGAGATACAGGGATATGAAAAAAACTTTTGCCACACCGAGTTCAAGTCCCTACAATCTGAGCTACGCATCTTTCTCTCACCAAGGCTGTAAGAATGACCGATAATCAGGTAATCAAACTTTCAGAACTAAAAAGCCACTGCCAAAACTGCAGTCTTTATGATCTTTGTTTACCAATGGGGCTGGAATCCGGTGATTTGGATCGCTTGGATAACGTGATTAAACGTCGCCAGTCCATTAATAAAAATAATTTTTTATTTCGTATCGGAGAAAACTTAAAATCTGTTTATGCAATTCGCAGTGGTTCTTTTAAAACTTATTTAACCAACCCGGATGGCACCGAACAAATTGTAGGGTTTTCATTACCCGGTGAATTATTAGGTATGGATGCGATCAGTGAGAACCAGCACACGGTAACGGCTAAAGCACTTGAAACCTCTAATGTGTGTGAAATTCCTTTTGAGCGACTCGAAACCCTTGCTCGTGATATCCCTAACCTGCAACATCAATTGCTACGCTTAATGAGTAAAGAAATTCAGCAAGATCAAAACCTCATGCTTTTACTGGCACAAATGCCGGCTGAAACCCGTCTTGCCAGTTTTTTGCTGGGTATGTCAGAACGTCTGAATAAACGAGGTTATGCAGCAAATGAATTTAATCTCAGTATGTCTCGCGGCGATATTGCTAATTTATTAGGTATGGCAGTTGAAACTATCAGTCGTTTATTAAGCCATTTTCAGGACGATGGCTTACTCATTGTCGAACGTAAGCATATTACTATTCTTAATTTAGACGAATTAAGAAAACTGGCTACCCACTGCTCTTCAAACTGTCCTTCAGGTTCATCTCAAGCAAGCTAAATTCTATTAAATTCCCCATCTGTTCTCCATTATTGATCTAGATCAACGTGCCTTAATGTAATCCAAGGCAAACTTCCGAAGATTAGTCTATACATTTACTAATAATTCTAAACGTCTAACAATAATAGGGAAGGCTATGGAAACAGAAAATACATACAACTATACCGTTGTACGTCAGTTTACCGTGATGACGGTAATTTGGGGTATCGTCGGTATGACTGTCGGAGTCATTATTGCTGCTCAACTCGTTTGGCCCGAGCTCAATTTTGATACACCCTGGTTTACTTACAGTCGCTTACGTCCTTTGCATACCAATGCAGTTATTTTTGCTTTTGGTGGCTCGGCACTTTTTGCAACATCCTACTATGTTGTACAACGAACCTGTCAGGCACGTTTGTTCTCAGACAAACTTGCAGCCTTCACTTTCTGGGGCTGGACTTTAGTTATTTTACTTGCCGCGATTACTTTACCTCTTGGTATGACTAGCGGTAAAGAATATGCTGAACTGGAATGGCCGATTGATATATTAATTGCCGTTGTCTGGGTGTCTTATGCCGTCGTCTTTTTTGGCACTATTATGAAACGCAAGGTGCAACATATTTATGTTGCCAACTGGTTCTTCGGTGCCTTTATTTTAACGGTAGCAGTATTACACATCGTTAATAGTATGGCCTTACCGGTTAGTTTAACCAAATCTTACTCGTTCTATCCGGGCGCAATTGATGCCATGGTGCAATGGTGGTACGGCCATAACGCAGTAGGCTTTTTCCTGACCGCGGGCTTTCTGGGAATTATGTATTACTTTATTCCCAAGCAGGTTGGTCGTCCGATTTATTCCTACCGCTTATCCGTAGTGCATTTCTGGGCTTTAATTTCTACTTACATGTGGGCAGGCCCACACCATTTGCAATACACCGCATTACCCGACTGGGCACAATCCATCGGTATGGTGTTTTCACTCGTGTTACTCGCGCCTTCATGGGGCGGTATGATCAACGGTATGATGACTCTCTCCGGTGCATGGCATAAGTTACGTACTGATCCGATTCTTAAATTTCTCATTGTTTCATTATCCTTCTACGGTATGTCGACCTTTGAAGGTCCGATGATGGCGATTAAAACCGTGAATGCATTGTCACACTACACTGACTGGACCATTGGTCACGTACATTCCGGTGCATTAGGCTGGGTGGCATTAGTCACAATAGGTGCAATTTATTTTCTGGTACCTAAAGTCTTTGATCGAGAGCAAATGTATTCCATCAAGCTGATTGATACCCACTTCTGGATTGCCACTATTGGTATTGTTTTATACATATCATCCATGTGGATTGCCGGTGTTATGCAGGGGTTAATGTGGCGAGCAGTCAATGCAGACGGAACCTTAACCTATAGCTTTGTTGAATCACTAGAAGCAACCTATCCGTACTACACAGTACGTTTCTTAGGTGGTCTATTGTTCCTTACTGGCATGTTCATTATGGCGTATAACGTTTGGAAAACCATTCGTGGTGCCAAACCTGCTACTCAAACGGCTTAAGGAGGAGATTAATCATGAGTCATGAAGTCGTTGAAAAAAATATTGGGTTGATGATGATACTTATCGTAATTGTTATCAGCATTGGTGGTTTGGTTGAGATTGTCCCCCTGTTTTTTATTAAAGACACAACCGAACCTGTTGCAGGTGTTAAACCGTATAGCGCACTACGTTTAGAAGGACGCGATATTTATGTTCGTGAAGGCTGTTATAACTGCCATTCACAAATGATTCGTCCTTTCCGTGCTGAGACTGAACGCTATGGACACTACTCGGTAGCGGGTGAATCTGTTTATGATCATCCCTTCCAGTGGGGCTCAAAACGTACCGGACCTGATCTGGCACGTGTAGGCGGTCGCTACTCGGATGACTGGCAGCGTGTTCACTTAATGAATCCGCGTGATGTTGTTCCTGAATCAAATATGCCCGGTTTCCCGTGGTTAGCTGAAAATAAAGTGGATGGCAGTATGACAGCATCAAAAATGCGCGCCATGAATACTTTAATTTCTGCAACATGTAGCAAATGCGAGACCTATAGTGAAGCAGAAATTGCTAACGCCGAAAGTGAAGTAAAAAATAAAACTGAAATGGATGCCCTTGTTGCTTATTTACAAGAGCTCGGTACTGCAATCAAAACCCGGAGGTAGGCAAAGATCATGATCGATATAAATGATTTTAGAAGCTGGTATACCGTGGTTTTATTTGCGGTATTTATAGGAATTGTTTGGTGGGCATACAGCGGCAAAACTAAACGCCGTTTTAATGAGGCCTCACAACTTCCTTTTAACGAAGTAGAGAAGCCTCCTGTCGAACCACTAAAACATAATTCAAAAGGAGACCACAATGAGTGATTTCTGGAGTTGGTACATTGCCATCATAACCATCGCTAATATTTTAGCCTGCTACTGGTTAATTAAATGGGCAAGTAAAAAACACAATAATGAAGCAGCCCAAGGTGAAGTCACCGGACACAAATGGGATGGTGATTTAGAAGAATATAACAACCCGCTACCACGCTGGTGGTTATGGCTGTTTTATTTCACTATCGTTTTTGGATTTGTTTATCTTGCACTTTATCCGGGGTTAGGTAATTACAAAGGTACTCTGGGCTGGTCACAAATAGGCCAGTATGATGAAGAAATTTCAGAGGCAAACAAAACCTATGATCCCATTTTTGCCAAATATGCAAAACAGGAAATACCTGTATTAGCAAAAAACAGTGAAGCGACAAAAATCGGACAACGTTTGTTTTTAAACTATTGTGCAACCTGTCATGCCTCTGATGCCGGTGGAGCAAGAGGTTTCCCTAACCTGACGGATAACGACTGGTTATGGGGTGGCTCGGCAAATAATATTAAAACTACAATTCTTGATGGTCGTATGGGTGTTATGCCAGCCTGGGAAGCCGTTATTGGCAAACAAGGTGTTAAAGATGTGACTCAATACGTTATCAGCTTAAGTGGTCGTAAACATGATGCTGCCATGGCTAAAGCAGGTAAGAAACAATTTGATGTCATGTGTATTGCCTGTCACGGCGCAAAGGGTAAAGGTAATCAAGCACTCGGAGCACCAAACCTCACAGATAATGTTTGGTTATATGGTGGTTCTGCAGGTGTAATTGCCCAAACTATCGCAAAAGGTCGTAACGGTGTTATGCCAGCTCACCGGAATTTCCTTGGTGAAGATAAAGCCCATTTACTTGCTGCTTATATTTATAGTTTAAGTAACAAGTAAAAATAACCACAAACCAGTTAGTGCTGCTATATTTGTAGATAGTACTAACTGGTTTCTTTTTTTATAGTAGACATTTAATAAAATACATAACTATTTTATTAGCTGTTTAAATTAACCTAAAAAGATATCTCAATGAAAAAAAAGACTCTGGATTCAGGAAGTGCAGAAGAAAATTCTGATGAATTTTATGCAAAACATAAAAAAGTCTATCCTCGTCAGGTAAGCGGCTGGTTTGCCCGTTTACGAGTTACCGGTGTTTTTCTATTGCTTGGTGGTTATTATCTGGTCCCCTGGCTGCGTTGGGATAATCATCAAGCAGTCTTGTTTGATTTGCCGGCACGTAAATTTTATATATTTGGTTTAACTTTCTGGCCACAAGATTTTTTCTATCTCGCCGCATTACTTATTATTGCAGCACTATCCCTGTTTTTCTTTACTGCACTGGCCGGTCGCTTATGGTGTGGTTATGCCTGCCCACAAACAGTCTGGACAGAATTATTTTTATGGATAGAACGTAAAGTTGAAGGCAGTCGCAACCAGCAAATAAAGCTGGATAAAGCTGCAATGAGTTCACGCAAATTATATCTCAAAGGCCTGAAACATTTTTTATGGCTGGTACTTTCTGCCTGGACAGGCTTTACATTTGTTGGCTACTTCACCCCAATTATTGAACTAGGTAATGCTGTTATCCATTTTTCTCTCGGCCCATGGGAAACATTCTGGGTCGTATTTTATGGCTTCGCCACTTATGGTAACGCCGGCTGGATGCGAGAACAGGTTTGTATTTATATGTGTCCTTATGCCCGCTTCCAGAGCGCAATGTTTGATAAAGATACCCTTATTATTTCTTATGACGAAAAACGAGGTGAATCACGTGGTGCTCGCAAGAAAAGTGTCGACCCTAAAGAAGCCGGGCTTGGTGACTGTGTAGACTGCACCTTATGTGTTCAGGTTTGCCCTACAGGTATCGATATTCGTGATGGTTTGCAGTATCAATGTATTGGTTGTGCAGCCTGTATCGATGTATGTGATGATGTTATGGATAAAATGGGTTATGAAAAAGGACTGGTAAAATACACCACACAAAACCGCATTGATGGAAAAACAACCCGCTTATTCAGACCACGCATTATTGTTTATGCCTCGTTATTGCTACTTATTTCACTGACGCTCATTTATAGTATTGCGACCCGTATTCCTCTGGAGATGGATATCATTCGAGATCGAAATGCATTATACCGTGAAACAGTGGATGGACTTGTTGAAAATATTTACACCTTAAAACTTATCAATATGGATACCAAAGATCATAAATATCAGTTACGTGTTGATGGTTTAAAAGATATGACCTTTATTAAACCAAAGGATGAAATTAAAATTAAATCCGGCGAAGTGGTTAATCTTGCTGTTCGTATTCAAATTGATCCTGTTAATTTGTCAAAAACAAGCAGCAATGTTAATTTTTACTTAAAGGCCATCGATCAGACAGATCTCGCTGTAACAGAAAAAGCGCGGTTTATAGGACCTCTTAGCAAGTAATTTAATAATAATTAAACTGCCATAGATCTCGGCGGTAAAATTAGAACTCAGCGGTAAAGAAGGTTTTTATATTATGAATAATACAACATCAGAAATACCCGCTATTTGGTACAAGCAATTTTGGCCATGGTTTCTTATCTTTTTTCCCGCTACTGCCGTTGTTGCAGGTATTGCCACTGTTATCTTGGCAATACAATCTGATGATGGTCTGGTGAATGATGACTATTATAAAGCAGGCTTAGCTATAAACCAGACGCTTGAATTAAAACAAAAAGCACATGCTTTAAATTTATCCGCCAATGCCAGCTGGGACGAGCTAACTCAAACCATTACGCTGAATTTATCAGGTAACTTAACTGAGCCTCCGCAGCGATTAACATTACAGCTCGCACATGCAACACGCGCAAATCAGGATCAAACCGTGACACTTTTTCTCTCTCCCGATAAAAAAACTTACACAGGCCGAATTGATAAAGTCAAAGATGGTAGCTGGATAACCATTTTACAACCTGAAGAAAAGAACTGGCGTATTAATGGTCGGGTAAAATTTCCCAATCAAATACAATGGAACCTCAATCCAAAATAATAACAACAAGGAGATATATTTATGTCATCACAACAACAAAATATCCCTACCACCCAAAAAGTTATTGCTGTTCTATGGCCGTCATTTCTAACAGCGGGGGTCGCAACCATATTATTCTTTACTGCATTCGATCCACAGCTATTAATGGCATTAGGCGGTTTTGAGCAAGTTAGCCGTCTGGGTGGTTATACCATCGGGTTTTTTCTATTCTGGCTATTAACAGCGAGTACCTGTGTGTTAACGTGTTACTTTCAGCGTCCCTGTCATAACTCAAATGAATAACTACTTAAAACTCAAACACTATTTTTCTATTTTATTACTGGCTTTTGCAAGCACATCAAACTGCTATGCCATAAGTGATGATATTAGTTTTGATGATAAACCTCTTGAAGCCCCACTTGTTCTTCCAGACTGGTTTAAACTGAGTTTTCTTGAAATCAAAGACGACATAAACGAAGCAAAAAAACATAATAAAAAAGGTTTAATAATTTATTTTGGGCAAAAATTTTGCCCTTATTGTAAAGCGCATCTGGAGAAAAACTGGGGACAGGATGACATTATTAAATACACCCAGAAAAATTTTGATGTCATTGCAATCAATGTAAAAGGTCAACGTCAGGTACTCGACATTGACGGAAAAACGTATACAGAAAAAACTTTTTCCGCACTCAAAAAAACCAATTTTACACCCTCTATCCTTTTTTATAACACAAAAGGACAGGAGATCTTGCGCCTGCGTGGCTATCGCCCACCTTATCAATTTCGTGCCGCATTAGAATATGTCGCCGACAAACATTATTTAAGAGAAAATTTCAGAAGCTATATGGCAAGAGCAGAATCCGCCTTAAATTTTGGCAAAGCTGAATTAAACAGTAATGATTTATTTAACCCACCGCCTTATTTACTTGATCGCAGTAAAATAAAAGCCGAACAACCTCTTATGGTTATTTTTGAGCGCAAGCGTTGTCATGCCTGTGATGTCTTGCATGGTGGTCCATTGACTAGACCGGAAATTGAAAGCCAGCTGTTAAAATTCGAAATCATTCAAATCGATGTAAACAGTCAACAGCCTTTAATTACCCCGTCAGGTCAAAAAACAACCGCTGACAAATGGGCCGAAAAATTAAAAATAAACTACAGCCCAACAATATTATTTTTTGATGAAGGTGGCAAAGAAATTATCCGCATAGAATCTGTTGTATGGTTCTATCGTTTACGTAGTGTTTTAAAATACGTATTAACCGGCGCATATAAAAAATATCCTACCTTTCAGCTCTGGCGGCATGCGAATAACATGAAGTAAAATATTTACTTTAATTTATTTTATTCCAGATAAAATAGCAGCGATGACATCGTCAGATGTAATTTGAGTCATACATTTATTATCAGTACATGTCCGCATTTTTTCTGTATGGTAACAGGGGCTACATGCCTGATTACTACTTATAATCATAACTTTATTTGATGATGTCTTATAAGGCCCGGTGCGTTTAAAATTAGTCGGACCTATTAGTGCATACACAGGGGTATCTACCGCTGCAGCAATATGTGCAGGACCGGTATCGGTTACCACAAGACTATCAGCCCCTTTAATTATACCGACAAGCTCCGCAAAACTTGTTTTACCGACCAGAGAGATAATATTTTTTGGTAGTCGATCGAGTTTATTAAAAAACAGGCGTTCAGATTCAGCCCCAATCATGACAGCATCTATTTTATTTTTTTCTAACAACCTGAATAAGCTATTCCAGTGCGCAACCGGCCACGCCCGTAAATTAATTGAAGACTTTTTATTATGGTGACTGTTACTGGGAGACAGCACGATATATTTTTCTGGTAAATTAAATTTAGTTTTTAACTCTTCTGGCAAAGCCCCGATTAAAGAAGGTTGAGCAAAAGACATATCATCAGCATTTAAAAATGATTCATAAATAAGATGAAGGTTTTCAACTGCATGGGTCTCGGCCGGCTCAGTAAAATGCCTGTACGGCATACCAACTTTGTGCTTTGCCCGGGTTAGGCGCATCACACTATTAAACAGAGCTCCTAATTCGAGATTAATGATATAATCGTATGGATTAAACAGTGCTGAAAGAATAATTTTTTGTTTGCTTAGGTTAATAAAAAATGGCGTTTTTCGCCTTTTCATATTAAAAACACGATTTATTCTCGGATCTTTTTCAAACAGCCGCCCCATTCCTGACTTGGCAACCCAGTCAATAACAGTGTCATCACCAAAATGATTTCGCAGCGGATTTATAATACTGCTGGCAAAAACCGTGTCCCCCAGTTGACCGGCTCTAATCACTAAAATTCGGACAGGTTTTTTAGTTGCTGACATAATTTAAAAGTTTAAACGCTCGCCATACTATTTTTAGTATCGTATTTTTAAGTTCGCTTAAACAAGCCTGTTAGCATTTGCACAACACCGCTCACCAAACCTGTTTTCTTATTTTCTATTGGCTTTTGCACATTATTCTGAGCAGCGTTTAAAGTGGTGTTTTTATGTTTTGTTCTGCTCTTCTTTGCCGCTTTTTTACGAGAGTGTACTTGCCCGCCTTTATGCGCAGGTTTATCTTGCTCTGATTTAGCTTGTTTAGCCTTATTGTGCTTATGATGATGTGGCTTGCCACCTTTATGATGCGGTTTATTATTTCCCTGACCGGTCTTTTTCTGGTGCGTTTTTTTCTTTGAACGACGCTCAATTCTTGCCGGCGCATTCGCTTTCACCAGCATTTCATTCGTGATTCTTGATACTTCTATCTTATGCCCTATGTACTTTTCAATATCCGGAAGTGACATAGCATAATCTTCACAGGCAAAATTAATCGCAACACCGCTGGCACCGGCACGACCGGTACGCCCGATACGATGCACATAATCTTCTGCATCGTTTGGTAAATCGTAATTAATAACCAGACTAACATCTTCAACATGCAAGCCTCGTGCTGCTACATCAGTCGCAACCAGCGCACGGATTTTACCTGAGGTAAAATCCTGCATAATGCGTAAACGTTTATTTTGCGGCACATCACCTGACAACATTGCACCATTAATATCATTGGTTTTGAAATAGGCATCAATGCGTTCAGCAACGCGTTTAGTATTAATAAAAATAACAATCCGCTCATCATCTCTGCTTTTAAGCAGTCCTAATAACAATGAAATTTTTTCATCCATCGCAGGGTAATAAACCGTTTGTGTCACTCTGTCAGCAGTTACATTTTCAGACTTGATCACCACTTCTTGCGGATCATTCATATGATCGTAAGCAAGCTCACTCACCCGGTGAGACAAGGTTGCTGAAAACAACATGCTCAGGCGTTTGTTTGCGTCCGGCATACGTCGAATCAAATAACGAATATCGTCAACAAAACCCAAATCGAACATACGATCTGCTTCGTCCAGAATTAAAACCTGAATTTGTTTTAAATCAAACACACCTTGTTTAAAATAATCGATGATTCGACCGGGTGTGCCAATCAATAAATCAACACCATCAATAATCGCTTGTTTCTGGGTGTCATACCCAGTGCCGCCAAAGACCGCAACATGTTTTAAACCGGTATATTTACCCAGCATTTCAGCATCTTTGTGGATCTGCACTGCAAGTTCACGTGTCGGAGCAAGAATAATGCAACGTGGCTGATTCTTTTTTCGTTCTTCAGCAGCCGGATGTTTTAAAAGATGCACATAAGCCGCTAATAAAAAAGCAGCTGTTTTACCGGTACCGGTTTGTGCCTGCCCGGCAATATCTTTACCTTGTAATGCAAACGGCAAAGTCTCTGCCTGAATTGGCGTGCAATAAGAAAAGCCTGATTCTTCAATACCTTGTAAGACTTCTGCAGGTAAATCAAAGCTGGAAAATGTTGTTTCGGTTAAATGTTGTTCACTCATAGGGCGTAGTCTAACAGATATTGTCAAGTTAGGACTTGAAATAAACACCCGCATAGGCTCAAATGGAGGTATAGTTTTTTTTCAATAACGACTACAATGAAAATATCGTAAAGTCACAGGAGACACTACATTGAGCGACAAGATCGTATATGCCACAGATGACACTTTTGATGCAGAAGTTGTAAATGCCGAAGGTCCCGTATTAGTTGATTATTGGGCAGACTGGTGTGGCCCTTGTAAAATGATTGCCCCCATTCTTGACGAAATTGCTGAAGAATATGCCGGCAAACTTAAAATCACCAAATTAAATATCGATGAAAATCCGGCAACACCACCCAAGTTTGGTATTCGTGGTATCCCGACATTAATGATATTCAAAAATGGTAATGTTGAAGCGACTAAAGTGGGTGCAGTTTCAAAATCGCAGCTTGCCGCTTTCATTGACAGCAACCTGTAATTCATAAATTTTGAAACGTTCAGCTTAATGACAAACTCCAAGCTGGACGTTTTACAATTTTAGTGCTAATGTTCAACCTAATAACTAATTTCAAAACTATTTAATCATTTCGCTTTAAACATAGTTACTAATCGAAGTGGCAAAATCTCAAAAAACTTCAAAACAAACTTAATAACCAGTACGCCGTAGTGTAACGCCTTCGCGCAAACCCGTGTCGTATCCAATTTAAATATCTAAACAATCTACTAAAGAAAACCTCAATTATGAATCTATCTGAACTTAAACAAAACTCCGTTCCCGCTCTTATCAAAATTGCCTCTGGTATGGGGATTGACAATCTCTCTCGTTCACGCAAACAAGATATTATTTTTTCTATCCTGAAATCTCACGCCAAAAGCGGTGAAGATATTTATGGCGATGGTGTTCTGGAAATACTCCAGGATGGTTTTGGTTTCTTACGTTCAGCTGACAGCTCATATCTTGCAGGCCCCGACGATATTTATGTTTCACCTAGCCAGATTCGCCGCTTTAATTTGCGCACCGGTGACACTGTCGCCGGTAAAATTCGTCCTCCTAAAGATGGGGAACGCTATTTTGCTTTACTCAAGGTTAACGAGATTAATTTTGATTCACCTGAAAATGCCAAACACAAAATTTTATTTGAAAATCTGACCCCCCTACACCCGAATGAACGCTTAACTCTCGAAGTAGGTAACGGCAGTACCGAAGACATGACAGCTCGTGTTATCGATCTCACGGCGCCAATCGGTAAAGGTCAGCGCGGACTCATCGTTTCACCGCCAAAAGCAGGTAAAACAATGATGCTGCATGATATTGCCCATGCAATTACACATAACAACCCGGATTGTCATCTCATTGTCTTACTAATAGATGAACGACCTGAAGAAGTAACCGAAATGTCACGTTCAGTTCGCGGTGAAGTGGTGTCATCAACATTTGATGAACCAGCCAGCCGCCACGTACAAGTTGCTGAAATGGTCATCGAAAAAGCCAAGCGCCTGGTAGAACATAAAAAAGATGTGGTCATCCTGCTCGACTCCATTACCCGTCTCGCACGTGCCTATAACACCGTAATCCCATCATCCGGTAAAGTATTAACCGGTGGTGTTGATGCCAACGCCTTGCACCGTCCAAAACGCTTCTTTGGTGCCGCCCGTAATATTGAAGAAGGGGGTTCACTGACCATTCTGGCCACCGCCCTGGTTGAAACCGGTTCGCGTATGGACGATGTCATTTACGAAGAATTTAAAGGCACGGGTAATATGGAAATTCACCTTAACCGTAAAATTGCAGAAAAGCGTCTTTATCCAGCGATTGATATTAACCGTTCAGGGACACGTCGCGAAGAATTACTTACCAAGCCTGACGAACTGCAAAAAATGTGGATTTTACGCAAGGTGGTTCATGATATGGATGAAATTGGCTCAATGGAATTTTTACATGACCGCTTAAAAGCCAGCAAAACCAATAATGACTTCTTTGATTCGATGAAAAAATAGCAATCATCAGCATGAGATAAACCGCTAAGCGGCTTTTTCTTTTCTAATAAAATAAGTAAAAGGGTAATCTTCGATTACCCTTTTTTAATTGCAATAACATGACACAAAAAATCTCTTTTTCTCTTAAGAAGATAAATCACTCAGCTCAAGTAATTTCTAGACATTTTGTGTGGTCTTTGACAAAACAATCAAAATCCAACATGCTAGCCCTATATAAACTAAAGGTTTAATCACAGATTAAACAAAAATGAGTCATTTTTTCTGTTTTGTTGCGCTGTAATGACTAAGCTTAAATGTAAGACTATTTAAGGGAAAGTTTCTATGTCTGAGCATTCAATTAGCGATATTGATTTTGAAAACTGGGTCACGCTGGCTTCTACCGATCCACAAAAATTCGAACAATTACGTCATGACAAAATATCCGCCATTATTGAAAGAACAACAGGACAACGCAAGCAGCGCTTACGTGGTTTACAGTGGCGAATTGATGCCATTCGCAATCAACACAAAGACTCTGCCACCGCCGCTTGTATCGCCATTTCAGAGTTAATGTGGGAAACATTTGAGCGCCTTTCTGAATTGCTTCAGGCACAGGCAGAAAATGACTTAGCAATACCATCCTCAGCATTACCACCAGCTGCAACAGCGACGAATATCATCCCCTTTCCGGTAAAATAACGAAAATTAGCCTGTTTACCATGATTAGAGCTTGCTGTGACGCAGCCTTTTCCGTATGATCGCCCGTCCAATAATGTGCATGGTGCTGATTTAAGAATCTCTTAAACAGATAGCGATGCACTGAAAATACAGAGGTCTTTAAAATGAAAGCTGATATCCATCCAGCCTACGAAGAAATTACAGTTACCTGCAGCTGTGGCAATACTTTTAAAACACGCTCAGCAAGCTGCAAAGATCAAACAATTGAAGTTTGCTCACAATGCCACCCTTTCTTCACTGGTAAACAGAAATTACTTGATACTGCGGGACGTGTTGATAAGTTCAACCAGAAGTACGGCAAAAAATAATTTGTTATGCTTTACCGTTTGTATGTAAAACAAAAGGCGTCCATCTGGACGCTTTTTGCGTTTATAGCCTCCGCACTTTTTACCCCATTACTTTTTGCAGACAGCTGTAACGTTTCCCGCTTTCACGAAACAGCTTCTGTGGCTTACATCTATGATGGCGACACCATTAAGTTAAGTGACGGACGTAAAATTCGACTCATTGGTATCAACACACCGGAACGGGGACGTGATGGTAAAAAAGATGAGCCCTTTGCACAGGCGGCAACAAAACAGCTTCAGCAAATAATTAAAGCCAGTAAGAATCAAGTGAAAATTGTTTATGGAAAAGATAAACATGATCGATATAAGCGATTGCTGGCACATATATTCACCCTGAAAAATGAAAATATCACCGCAACCCTCCTTGAGAAGGGAATGGGATTTACTCTTGCTATTCCTCCCAATATTCAATTACTCGGGTGTTATAAAAAAGCTGAACAGCATGCACAAAATCTAAAACGCGGGATCTGGCATCATCGCTATAGCAATATTATTAATGTAGCAATACTTGATAAAACGGCACATGGATTTCATCAAGTCAGCGGAACAGTTGATCGTATCGGTGAAAGTCGTACTTCATTGTGGTTAAACCTTAACTCAAAAACCGGAACTAAATTTGCCTTACGCATTCTAAAAAAAGAATTGCCATACTTTAATAGCTACCAGCCTAAAAGTTTACTCAACCGACAGGTCATTGCTCGCGGCTGGATTTATGAAATAAAAGGCGAACAACGAATGACAATACATCATCCTTTTTCACTAAAAATACTAAACGCTGACTAGAGGTTATTCAGCTGCTACACTTAAAAAGTCATTAAGCACCATTTTTATAATTCACCCACAATTTTACTCGCAGCAATAAAGGATCCGGCATGACTGAAAAAAAACTCTCTGCAGATGAACTCAAAAAAGCAGCACTCGATTATCATGCCAATCCCATTGCAGGAAAAACAGCCACCGCTTTAACCAAACCTTGCGATACACATGAGGAACTGAGTCTAGCTTATACACCGGGTGTCGCAGCTCCTGTTCGAGCTATTGCAGATGATGCTGAAGCTGCCTATCAATACACCAATAAAGGAAATTTGGTTGCTGTCATTACCGATGGCTCTGCTGTTTTAGGTTTGGGTAATGTGGGCGCGCTTGCCGGCAAACCTGTTATGGAAGGCAAAGCGGTCTTATTTAAAAAGTTTGCCAATATTGATGTAATGGACATTGAGGTTGATGCTGATTCCGTTGAAGACTTTGTGAAAACAGTAAAAAATATCTCACCCACATTCGGCGGCATTAATTTGGAAGATATTGCTGCACCAAGATGTTTTGAAATAGAAAAAGCACTTAAAGATGAACTCAGTATTCCTGTTTTTCATGATGATCAACATGGAACCGCAATTATTATTGCCGCTGGATTATTAAATGCACTTGAAATATCCGGACGTGAAATTGAGAAAGCGCATATTGTTTGTCTCGGTGCCGGTGCTGCCGGCATAGCTGCTATGCGTATGTTAAAGAGTTTAGGTGCGCGAAAAATATATTTAGTTGATCGTAAGGGTGTTGTCTACAACGGGCGTGAAGGCGTTAATAAATACAAACAGGAATTTTCACGCGAATCATCACGCCGTAGCTTGGCCGATGCAATGAAGGGTGCTGATGTATTTATTGGAGTATCCGGTCCGAACCTTCTAAAACCTGAAATGCTGAAAACGATGGCTGATAATCCTGTTGTCTTTGCCTTATCAAACCCGGATCCTGAAATTAATCCTGAACTGGCGATCAAAACACGTAACGATATTATTTTAGCAACAGGCAGAAGTGATTACCCTAATCAGGTAAATAATGTTTTAGGTTTCCCTTTTATATTCCGGGGTGCGCTGGATGTCAGAGCAACCTGTATCAATACTGAAATGCAAATTGCTGCGGTTAAAGCACTGGCGGCTTTAACAAAAGAACCGGCACCACAAAGTGTTGTTGATGCTTATGGTGTTGATAAACTTGAGTTCGGAAAAGATTATATTATTCCAAAACCCTTTGACCCGCGCTTACAGGATTTTGTACCAAAGGCCGTGGCTGAAGCAGCCGTTGATACCGGTGTTGCGAAAGAAAGATAAAAACTCGTTTATTCTTCCCCGTGTAACAGCAGTTCAACTTCTGTGATATCAGCCCGTTGCATTGGCTTACCATCGACAGGGCTTAACGGAACCTGTTTTTGTTTAGCCAAAAATACTATTAATTCAAGCTGAATGTCATCAACAATAAATTCATAAGTTGAATAATTTTGAAATTGTTCTGTCGCCAGCTTCAAACGGCACTCACCCAATTTATTGGGGATTTTATTATCAGCTAAATAAAAACCAATACTTTCAACCGTATCAGCAAAGACATGTAATTTAATCACCGAATATTTATCTGCTGTTCCACTTAAAACACTGCCGACTAAACGCGGTTTAAATTTTTTAAGGAACTGCATCGCTTCTACAGCAATTTCACGTAAATGGCTAAGATGTTCCGGTTGTGTGTTACCACGAAAAAGTCGCTGATATTCACTTAATGCTAATTCAATTTCAGTATTTGTCGGTAAACTTTTAGTATCTGTTGCGCCAAGCTGATGAGCGGCTTTTTGTTTAGCAGCGTAAAAATCTCTTGTACCACTCTCAAGCAATATTTGAGCTGTTTTTTGCGCCAGACGCTGGCGCATTTGAAGACGATCACGTTGCGACATAAAAATTTTCTAAGTTAAAAAATATCTTCAGTTATATCGGAAGGCCTGTTTTCAGTTGCTGTATCACCACCCTGTCCGTTATCAACCGTATCTTCACTCTGTTCTGTCGGTACCTGATCGGCAAGAAAGAATTCAAAAATAGCATTCTTGGTATTGGCATTCGCCAGCTTCCCTGTTTTAGGATCTATACGAACAGAAACTAAACCCGGTGGTTGCTCAAGCTCTTTTTCTTCTATCCCTTTCAACGAGTCACGCATAAAATCTACCCACATTGGTAATGCGGCACGTGCTCCTGTTTCATGATCACCTAATGGTCTGGGATCATCAAACCCTACCCAGGCTATTGTAGCTAAATCAGCATTGAAACCAGTAAACCATGCATCACGTTGATCATTGGTTGTCCCTGTTTTCCCTGCAAGATCTTTACGCCCAATCACAAGAGCACGTCGTCCGGTTCCTCGCAAGATAACATCCCGCATCATGGTATTAATTAAAAATGCCGTTTGCGGTGATAAAATTTGTTTCGCCAGTTTAAGCTGCACGGGACCTTGCAGTACTTGTAAACGTTCTTCTTCATCCATTAAAGAGAGAAAGGAATCACTTAAGTCTTCCGGCAAAGCAGGTAATGTAATCGCGGCAGCTTCATTTTTAACTTGCTCAGTATCACTACTGTTGTCAGTTTCTTTTGTTTCAGTATTTTCTGTAGCGAGCTCATCTTTTCGACATAGCCGACACACTCGTTCCGGCTGGGCCAAAAATATAATTTTATCTTTAGCGCCTACAATATAATCTATTAAATAGGGTTTCACCCGGTAACCGCCATTTGCAAAAACAGCATAACCGGTAGCTAAATCATAAGGGGTTAATGAGCCGCTACCTAAAGCAAGCGATAAATTGCGTGGTAACATTTTTTTAGTGAAACCAAAACGTTTGATATAACGAATGGTGTAACCAATACCAATATCACGCAATAAACGAATCGAAACTAAATTGCGTGATTTGATTAATGCTAAACGCAGACGTGTGTCGCCATAAAAGCGGCCACTGTAATTTTCCGGGCGCCAGGTATCTTCCAGACCCGGAGCATCAAACACCACGGGGGCATCGGCAATAATACTGGCCGGGGTATAACCTTTATCCAGTGCAGCGGTGTATATAAAAGGTTTAAAACTTGAGCCCGGCTGACGTAATGCCTGTGTTGCGCGGTTAAACTTACTCCCGGCATAATAATCAAAACCACCATTTAGTGCTTCAATTGCACCATCTTCCGGCGCCAAAGCAACCAGTGCTCCACTGACTGTCGGCTTTTGTGCCAGCCAGCTGCAACCCGGTTTTGCGGAAGGAACGGTATATATAATATCCCCCTCTTTTAAACGATCATGGGCAGAACTCAGCTCGGCTTCAACATGGTTATCATCAATATAGGTACGTGCCCACTCAATATGCTTCCAGGGTAAATAGACAACCTTATTGTCTGCGGTATAGGCATATGCTTCCTTTTCATTGACCTGGAAAACAAGTGATGGAACAAGGTTACCGTAACCTGAAATTTTATTGAGTTCTTTTCGCCATATCGCATACTCATCCAGCTCCGGAATTTTCGGCTTTATTTTTAGTGCTGTGTCAGCACTATTTTTTTGCAGACTTTCTTGCAGAAGTATTTTTTCTTCAGATTTTTGCTGTTCTTCCTTATTTTCATCAACTGAATTCAAATCAAAAAAGCCAATGTGACCACGATAGCCATGGCGACGATCGTAACCCAGCAAAGCATTACGAAGTGCTTTATTCGCGGCACGCTGTCGGGAGGCATCAACCGTGGTATAAACTTTATAACCACCGGTGTAGGCTTCTGTACCATAACGTGCAACCATTTCAGTACGCACCATTTCAGCAATATAGGGGGCTTCAAGCTCGAGATCCTGACCGTGTACTTTGGCTAAATCCGGCGCAACAAGAGCGGTTTGATAGTCATCTTCATTGATGAAATTTAAAGCCCGCATACGTCCTAATACATAGTTGCGACGAATCAAGGCTCTTTCAGGATTATTAATCGGGTTATAACTTGATGGCGCCTTGGGCAGTCCGGCGATCATGGCATATTCCGCCACACTTAACTGATCCAAATCTTTACCATAATAAACTTGGGCTGCAGCAGAAAAACCGTACGCCCGTTTCCCCAGATATATCTTGTTTAAATAAAGAGCAAGAATTTCCTCTTTACTTAAAAAGCCTTCAATTTTAAACGCGAGGAAAATTTCATTAAGTTTACGTAAATACGTCTTTTCACGACTAAGAAAAAAGTTTCGGGCAACCTGCATGGTGATAGTACTGCCACCCTGCCCTTTTTTACCGGTACGAATTAAATGAATGACGGCACGCAAGATACCTTGATAATCAACTCCCGGATGCTCAAAAAAACGATCATCCTCAGCAGCAAGTACCGCATCCACCAAATGCTGAGGGAACTGTTCATAATTAAGCGGTTTACGCTTCATTTCACCAAATTCAGCGATCAATTCACCACTTTTTGCATAAACACGCAAGGGAACCTGTAATTTCACATCTTTAAGTGTTTCTATGCCGGGTAAACGTGGAGTCAGGTACAAATATGCCCCGCCAATGAATAAACCCGCCAATATTCCACCAACTGCCATCAATATCACAATATATGTGACTGATTTCTTAAAAAATAACTTCATAGACCCACACTATATTAAGGTTGTGCGCGAAAATACCGATACATTCACACAAGCGGAAAGTATATGACCTCAATGAAAAGCTGTCACGCCTATTTGTGTTTTTTCATTAGATGTCCTATAGTTGACTCAACAACCTAAAGTATTATATAAATAACAACTGTAAGCACATGCAAAATAAAGAAAAAAGCATGCAACTTAAGAAACAGCTTTAAATAGACAATATAATAAATAAAGCAGGCATCGAGATAAAACTATGGGTCTTGGCGATTTATTCAAACAGAAGCAACCAGTCGTTTTAGGATTGGATATCAGCTCTACCGCAATCAAGTTACTTGAGTTGGGTCAGAGTGGCGATCGTCTACGTGTAGAAAGCTATGCCGTAGAGCCCTTGCCTGCGAATTCCGTTATCGAAAAGAACATTGCCGATGTTGAAGCGGTCGGTGAAGCGATTAAGCGTGCCGTTAAACGTTCAGCATCCCGTACTAAACTGGCTGCTGTTGCGGTAGCCGGCTCTGCTGTTATTACCAAAGTAATTGCCATGCCCGCCTCTCTGACTGAAGACGAGATGGAGCAACAAATTGAGCTCGAAGCCGATCAGTACATTCCTTATCCCCTTGAAGAGGTTAATCTGGATTTTGAGGTAATTGGCCCTTCTGAAAATGATCCTGAACGTATTGATGTTTTACTTGCAGCATCCCGAAGTGAAAATGTCGATGTTCGTATTGCCGCGATTGAATTAGCCGGCTTAAAAGCAAAAATTGTTGATGTTGAAGCATATGCAATGGAAAATGCTTTTTCATTGCTTATTCCTCAATTACCAGAACAAGGTATCGATCAAACTGTCGCTGTTATTGATATTGGTGCCACCATGACAACCTTAAACGTGATGCATGATCGCAAAACCATATATACACGAGAACAGGTTTTTGGTGGTAAGCAATTAACCGAAGAAATTCAGCGCCGCTATGGCTTATCTTACGAAGAAGCCGGTATGGCCAAACGCCAGGGCGGCTTGCCCGACAACTATGTGCCTGAAGTCCTCGAACCTTTTAAAGATGCCATGACACAACAAGTGAGTCGTTCACTGCAGTTCTTTTATGGTTCAAGCCAATATAATAGTGTTGATCATATTGTCCTTGCCGGTGGTAGCGCCATGATTCCGGGAATTGATGAAATGATCGCAAATAAATTAGGCGTACATACATCTGTCGCAAATCCCTTTACCAATATGACTCTGGCCTCTCGTGTAAAAGCACAAAGTTTAAGTAATGATGCACCGGCACTCATGATTGCTGCCGGTCTGGCGATGAGGAGTTTTGATTAATGGCACATATTAATTTACTTCCATGGCGCGAAGAACGACGCAAAGAACAACTTCGTCAATTTCTGACCATGCTGGGATTGTCTGTCGTTTTAATGATTCTCATTATTCTTGCTGTTCACTTGCAATATAACCGTATGATTAGCGCACAGGAATCACGTAATCGATTCCTTAAAAATGAAATAACAGCTGTCGAAAAACAAATTCGTGAAATTAATACTCTGGCAAAAGAGAAAAAACGTTTATTAGCTCGTATGGAAGTCATTCAGCAATTACAGCGTAACCGCCCTGGCATTGTTCACCTTTTTGAAGAAATGGTGAAAGTCATTCCCGAAGGCGTTCATCTAAAAAGCCTTAAGCAAAATGGTAAAAACTTAACTATTAATGGTATTGCGCAATCAAATGCGCGTGTCTCTGCCTATATGAGAAATATTGATGCATCACCCTGGTTAACCAAACCTCAGCTCAATATTATTCAGAAAAAAGGACAGGCCAAAAAAGGCAGTGGACGTGATTTTATATTACGTGCTGAACAGTTAGCTCAACCTAAACAAGAAACCAAAAAATAGACGTTTATTATGGCAGACATCGATCTTAACAATCTGGATTTAAGCAATGTAGGCTCCTGGCCATTAGCTGTTAAAGGAGTACTTATCGCTATTGTTGCCATTGGCGTACTGGCTTTGGGTTATTTTGTTGATATTCAGTCACAGCAGGAAAATCTTGACCGAATTACATCCGAAGAAAAAAGATTAAAAAGTGATTTTGAGCTCAAACAAGCTAAAGCGGCTAATCTTGATGCCTACAAAGCACAAATGGTTGAAATGAAAGATTCTTTCGGTGCCATGATTCGCCAATTACCAAGTAAAACCGAAGTTGAAGATTTATTAATCGATATATCTCAAACCGGACTTGCCAGCGGTATTGAGTTTCAATTATTCAAGCCTTTAGCAGAAAAACATATAGAATTTTATGCCGAACTGCCCATTACTTTAAAAATGACCGGGACCTACCATCAATTTGGTGAGTTTGTCAGCGGTATTGCCGCATTACCTCGAATCGTCACGCTGGAAAATATTTCAATTACCGGCGGTAAAGGTAAAAAAGGGTTATTAACGATGGATGTAACCGCTAAAACATACCGCTACCTTGATGAAAGTGAAGTTTCAGGCAAGCGTAAAAAACGTAAAAGACGTCGCTAGTTAAAAAATTAAAGTTAATTAAATTGAAAATATTAAAGCAAGGCAAGAATAGTATGGCGAATGAAATCAAATTACATTCAAACAAACCAGTACACTTTGCGATCACACCTGCAATGAAAGTATTGTGTTTATGCCTGCCTGTATTTTTAACTGCATGCAGCAGTGACAATACCAGTGACCTGCAAGAATATGTGGCAAGTGTAAAAGCAAGACCAAAGGGACGAATAAAACCGCTACCCGAGATCACGCCATACGAAACCTATTTGTATCAAGTTAGTCATTTACGCGATCCATTTACCCCGTTTATCGCACAGGAAGAAGCCAGTCTTGAAATTCAGGATTCAGGTTTACATCCAAACTTAAACCGAAAACGAGAAGAGCTTGAGCAATACAGCCTGGACTCCCTGAGCTTTGTTGGTCACATCAAAAAAGATGGTAAAACCTGGGCACTGATTACAGCGCCTGACAAAGTGATATACAGAGTTCTACCTGGTAATCATATGGGGTCAAACTACGGCGAAATCATCGCTATTACGGAAGACTCAATACTACTTAATGAAATCATCCCCAATGGTGTGGGAGGATGGACTGAACGCGAGGCCTCACTCGACTTGAGTGAAGAATAATTCGTGACGGAGATGCACCATGAAAAATAATACATATAAACTTTCTTCATTTTTTCAGCAACAGAATCGGTCTATAGTGAGCGCTTTATTTTTAAGCGTCAGTATGCTGCTTCTTTCTTCTGTTTCCACAGTTGTTGCTGCAGAAACAAATGCCATTACTGAAATTAACTACTCATCTCTTCCCGGTGATCAAGTACAAATCAGAATGTCATTAGAAGGTTTAGCCAGTGAACCGGGCAGTTTTACTATTGATAGTCCTGCGCGTATCGCTTTTGACTTTCCAAATACTAAAATCAAACTACCCAGTCGTTCACAAAATATTGGCATTGGTGTAGCTCGTAGTATTAATGCTGTTGAAGCGGGTGGTCGAACTCGCGTTGTCCTGAATTTATCACGTCTGGTAACTTATAATACTTATGTTGATGGCAATGATGTTGTTGTTACTTTAGGCGCTTCTCCATCGAGACGTGTTGCAACAAAACCCGGCTCCCCGGCTAATGCTGCTGCCTCCAGTCTAGATAAAAATATTAAAAACATTGATTTTCGACGTGGTGAAAAAGGTGAAGGCCGTATTATTATTGAATTAGCTGATCCTAATACTCCTGTTGATCTAAAAACTCGCGGTGAACAAATAACAGTGACTGTTTCTGATAGTGCCATCTCCAGCGAATTAGAACGTCGCCTTGATGTTATCGATTTTGGTACACCGGTTAAAACGATTGATGCTTTCAATCAAAATGGCAATGTGAAAATTGTGATTACCGGTATAGGGGAATTCGAACAGCTTGCCTACCAGGCAGATAATTCCTTTACTGTTGATGTCAAACCGATTGTAAAAGAATCTGCTGCAGCAATACGTAAGGAAAAACGAGCTTTTAAAGGCGAGCGTTTATCACTTAATTTCCAAAGTATTGAGGTCCGTGCGGTATTACAACTTATTGCAGACTTTACAGACCTTAATCTTATTACCAGTGACACCGTCAGCGGCAATGTCACGCTACGCTTAAAAAATGTTCCCTGGGATCAGGCTTTAGACATTATCTTGCGCAGCAAAGGTCTTGCCATGGTAAAAGATGGTAATGTGATTTCAGTTGCGCCTGCCGAAGAAATTGCTGCAAGAGCAAAATTGGATCAGGTCATTGAAGCTCAGGCTCCTCTAATCAGCGACAGCATTCAAATTAATTATGCTAAAGCCACTGACTTTACAAAACTATTAAAGACTAAAGATAACTCGCTATTATCCAAACGTGGCAGTATCAGTGTCGATGAACGAACAAATAAACTGCTTATTCGTGATACTGCAAAAAATATTGCAGCTATAACCGCTTTAGTTCAAGAGCTGGATATCCCCGTACGACAAGTCCTTATTGAATCACGTATTGTTTTAGCCACAAATGACTTCAGCAAGGAATTAGGTGTGCGTTTTGGCGTATCAAATACAAAAACCACTGGAACGGATACGGCAGCAACATCAGGGAATCAAATCGCGGCCGAACAAGCACGATTAGGCACTATTCCAACGGCACCTAATCGCTATAATGTCAGCTTACCGGTGACAACATTAGCCTCATCGGCAGGTTCTATAGGTATAGCACTAGCTCGATTACCCTTTGGTACACTCATCGACCTTGAACTTTCAGCAGCACAAACAGAAGGACGCTCTGAAACCATATCCAGTCCGCGTGTCATTACTTCAGATCAGTCTAAAGCGACGATTGAAACCGGTACTGAAATTCCTTACCAAAGCAGTACTGGGGGGGCAACAGCGGTTCCTACGACCACATTTAAAAAGGCCGTATTGGGACTTGAAGTCACACCGCAAATCACCCCCGATGACAGAATCATAATGGATCTCATCGTGAGTAAAGACAGCCCGGATTTTGCAAACACAACAACAGCCGGACCGCCGATTAAAACTCAACGGGTTGAAACTAACGTTCTGGTTGATAATGGTGAAACCATCGTATTAGGTGGCGTTTACGAACAAACTAAAGCAAAAAGTGTAAAACGGGTTCCCTTCTTTGGTGATTTACCATTGGTGGGATTTTTATTCCGCAGTAACTTTGAGCAAAATAATAAGTCAGAGCTGCTTATTTTTGTCACACCAAAGTTATTAAAAGATAACGCTAAACTTTAGAATACTTTTTCTATATTTATCAGGGGGTATAATAAGTATACCTCCTGACTTTACTTTCAAAATGCCATCACTTACCTCATTCAACAAGAAGCTTAATGGCTTATAACAAAAACATATTTCTTATCGGATTAATGGGCGCAGGTAAAACGACCATAGGTCGTCAAATTGCCAGTGAACTATCACTTGAGTTCTTCGATAGCGATCATGAAATTGAAAATCGTACTGGCGTGACAGTAACCCATATTTTTGACATAGAAGGCGAAGCCGGCTTTCGTAAGCGTGAAACCGCTATTCTGGATGAGTTAACGCAACAAAAAGGGATTGTCTTAGCAACCGGTGGTGGCGCTATTCTAAAAAAAGAAAACCGGCAGTTTCTCATATCTCGCGGCATTACTATTTACCTTTATGCCAATATCGATACCTTATTCGAAAGAACCTCCAAGGACCGAAACAGGCCATTATTACAAACTGAAAATCCTCAACAAAAATTAGAAGAATTACTTAAAATTCGTGACCCGCTTTACCGTGAAACAGCCGATTTTATTATTGATACAGGTAAAGACAGCGTTCGCCTGGCAATTAAAGAAATTTTGGAAAAACTACAAGAATCTTAGTAAGAAAAGCGCTCTGCATTCTTCACAGATTCACTTATAATCATAGCCTGATGAACAATATTGAGTTTCCCGAAAATGAAAACACTACAGGTTAAACTGGGCAAAAATGGTGAACGTAGCTATCCCATTTTTATTGGCCAGAATTTATTAGGAAAAACCGAACTCGTCGAACCTTATGTCAAAGGCTCACAGGTATTAATTGTCAGCAATGAAACAGTCGCCCCGCTTTACCTTGATAAAGTAAAACAAGCCTTTGCCGCTTACGAAGTAAAAACCGTTATTCTTCCTGATGGCGAACAATATAAAAATCTGGATGAATTAAACTCGATTTATGATGCTTTACTGGATGCAAAATTTGATCGCACCTGCACGCTTGTCGCATTAGGCGGTGGTGTTGTGGGTGATATGACCGGCTTTGCCGCTGCCAGTTATCAGCGCGGTGTTAATTTTATTCAAATCCCAACCACTTTACTCGCTCAGGTTGATTCATCGGTGGGGGGTAAAACCGGCGTTAACCATCCAAAAGGCAAAAACATGATTGGTGCCTTTCATCAACCACGTTGTGTTATTGCCGACTCGGATACCTTAAATACATTAGAAGACAAGCAACTCAGTGCCGGTATTGCTGAAGTGATTAAATATGGCCTGATTCGTGATATGTCTTTCACTCAATGGCTTGAAGAGAACATGCATAAATTATTAGAGCGCGATCCGGAAGCGCTGTCTTATGCCATTGAAGTTTCCTGTCGCTGTAAAGCCAATATTGTTGCCGATGATGAAAAAGAACAGGGCGTGCGAGCACTGCTTAATCTTGGACACACCTTTGGACATGCCATCGAAACAAGTGCGGGATATGGAAACTGGTTACATGGTGAGGCTGTAGCAACCGGCATGTTAATGGCGGCTGATTTATCCATGAGACTTGGTAATCTAAGTGAAAGTGACGTCGAACGGGTTGATAATTTACTCGACATGGCCATGCTACCCACCCGTGCTCCGCACCATATGGACTACGATCATTTTATCGAGCTAATGGCGGTTGATAAAAAAGCACGCGCAGGCAAGATTAACTTTATTTTATTTAAACAATTAGGTGATGCTTTCGTAACAAGTAACTTTGACCATAATTTATTACGTGAAACCATTGAAGCGCATCGAGCCATCGATGGTCACTAAAGGACAAAGATGAATGCAAGACCTTGCCCCCTATGCAGCAAATAACCAGTCATCTTTAGGCCGTCGCTACCCTGAAGATATTCCAAAGCATCGCAGCGAGTTTCAACGTGACCGTGACCGAATTATTCATTCGACAGCCTTTCGCCGCCTTGAGTATAAAACCCAGGTTTTTGTTAATCATGAAGGCGATTTATTCCGTACTCGTTTAACCCACTCAATTGAAGTAGCACAAATGAGTCGCACCATCGCGCGTGCTTTACACTTAAATGAAGACCTGAGTGAAGCCATTGCTTTAGCGCATGACCTTGGGCATACCCCTTTTGGTCATACCGGTCAGGATGCCTTAAATGAATGCATGAAAAATTACGGCGGTTTTGAACATAACTTACAATCACTACGGGTAGTTGATGAACTGGAAGAAAAATATGCTGCTTTTAACGGGCTTAACCTGACGTTTGAAAGCCGTGAAGGAATTTTAAAACACTGCTCGATTAAAAATGCAGAACAACTCGGTGATATTGGTGCACGTTTTATCAATAAAACCCAGCCTAACATTGAGTCGCAAATGGTGAATCTTGCTGATGCCATTGCCTATAATAGTCATGATGTTGATGACGGTCTTCGCTCGGGTTTTATTACTATCGAGCAGTTACGTGAAACAAAACTATTTGATGAACTCTATAGCCGCGTTGAAAAGGATTATCCAAAACTTGATAACAAACGAACTATTTATGAAATTGTTCGTCGTATGATTGATGAACAAATAAAAGATCTCATCGCACAAAGTTCACAGATGCTATTAAAAGCCCAACCGCAATCAATCGAAGATATTCGACAATATAATGGTAGTTTAATCAGCTTTAGCGAAAATATGTTCGCCATGCACCTGGAATTGAAACGTTTTTTAAGAGAAAACTTATATCGTCACTATCGTGTTCATCGTATGAGTCACAAAGCCGGCAATGTCGTCACTAAACTGTTTGACGCACTATTAAATGATCTTCGACTCATGCCCCCCGAGTACCGCAATAAAGCAAAAATAGAAGAAGAAAAACACGCGACAAGCGGACGGGCACGTATTGTTTCTGATTACATAGCCGGCATGACAGATCGTTATGCAATAAAAGAATATAAGCGGATATTCGATCCGACCGAGCTAACTTAAACGAGATAAAACGATTCTTTAATTATGCGCGTCTACATGCAAATACCTGCTATCGAAGATAAACCCCCTCGCTATTACCAGCTATTACTGCTGGAAGATCTGCTCGAAGGCTGGACCTTGATTCGTGAATGGGGACAACAGGGTCGTTCGGGACGCATAAAACGTGACCATTTTGAAAATCTGGAAATGGCACAAGAAGCATTATTACGAGTACGTGATTCACAATTAAAACGTGGTTTCAAGGTCGTCTTTTTACAGGGACAAGAACAACCAAACTGAGTTATGATATTAAAGAAAAATACTTATGACTTATGACCCACATAACATAGACCAACTCAGTCATGTTGACCCCGGCTATCTGGCATCATACGGGTTAACCGAAGCCCCCTTTTCGTCACAGCAAGATGACCGTTTTTTATATCTCAATCCGGCACTGACTGAACGCCTCGAATTACTAAAACATTACACCCAATACGGCAACCTGTTGCTGATTGTAACCGGAGAGCGTGGCGTCGGTAAAAGCAGTCTGAAACAACGCTTCATTAATACTGCGCCTGAAGAATGGCAAATATGTGAAATCCAGTCACATACAATGATGGATGCCAGCCTGTTATTAAAACAGGTAGCACATGGTTTTAATATTACCGAGCCACCCCTTGAACCTTCTGCATTATATGAAGTCCTTAGCTCACAACTCGACTATATGCATCAGGCATCCTATGTTCCTATTCTTATTATTGATGATGCGCACGAGCTACCAAAAGATGCTTTGCAAGCATTACTCTATCTGGCGGAACATCATTCAGATCAACAAACCGCATTACGGATTATTTTATTCTGTGAACCGGAAATAGACATCATGCTCGAAGATCCCGCGATCCATTCTTTAAAGGAACGCGTCACCCATGCTATGGAAATACCCGCACTGGATGAAACCGAAACAGCAGAATATTTACGCCACCGGTTAGCCGTCGCCGGACTCGATGGCACCAGTCCGTTCACACCAAAACTGGTGCATAAAATTTTTAAAGCATCAGCCGGTGTTCCTGCAAAAATAAATGAATATGCTCACCTCAACTTGCTTGATGACAGTGAACCCTTCACTGCAGAAGAAGCAGAGTTAAATAATAAACTTATCGATAAGGTTACCCCCTTTAATTTACGCAATATACTTCTTGGTGGCTTTGCACTCATATTAGTCAGTGCCGGTTTATTTTTTCAGGATGATGTAAACCGTTTATTCGAAGAACCTGAAAATACCGTTACTGAAAAAAAGATTGAGCAAGCCGCAGAGGCTTCAACAACATCTCCGATAGCACGTATTCCGCAACAAACTATTGAGGACACTCAAGCCGAACAAAAAACAATTGAGTTTGCATTAAATAAAGCATCTGAAAATCAGCAACAAACTCAGACACAAACAGTAGTCAACAAAACAGTGGAGAAAGAGAAAGCCTCACCCAGTGTTAAATTATTATCAATCAATCCCAACCCGATACCTGCAAGCAAACAACGACAAATTATCTCCGTAACAGGAACAGGCTTTAATAAACAACAAAAAGTCAAAGTGAGCTGGACCGGTAAAGAAAAAATTCTTGCCGATACACAAGTCAACATTACCAGTGATTCTTATTTAAACTTAATACTTAATGTGGGCATGCAACCGGATACCTGGACGGTAACCATCATTGATCCGGTTTCGAATAAAGAATCAAACAGTATTACTTTTGATGTTGTCTCTACCGCTGAAGAAAAAGTCAGCCCGCAAAACAAGAAATCTGTTCAAAAAGAAATAATCGTCAAAACGCCAGCTAAAAATAATAACAACACATCAAACTTGCATGGACAAGATTGGATACAACAACAAAATAAAAATCATTTCACATTACAACTTTTAGCAACCCACAATAAAAAAACCATACCGGCTTATCTAAAAAAGTTTTCTTTAACTGCTGATGCCGCCATTTTTAAAACACAACGCAATAACGAAGACTGGTTTACCTTAATTTATAATCATTTCCCGAGCAAAGCAGCTGCGCAAGCAGCCGCCAAACAGTTACCAAAAGGTGTCGCAAAACCCTGGGTGCGGTCATTTGCCAGCATACTGCCTTCTTTATCAAAACCGACAAAAAAACCAATGACTTCACCGGTTATTCCTTCTGCAATGACATCGAATCAGGAAGGCTGGTTATGGAGTCAGGATCCCAGTCATTACACTTTACAGCTTGCAGCCGGTACCGATAAAAAAGCCATTCAGGCTTTTATCAAACGTTATAAATTAACCGGTAAAGCCGTTTACTTTCATCGTCTACGCGACGGTAAAGACTGGTATATTCTGGTTTATGGCAGCTATCCCGGGTACTCAAAAGCAAAACAGGCTATTGCCACCCTTCCACCGGCTGTACAAAAAGCAAAACCGTGGCCGAGAAACTTTAGCGCCATACATGCAGAGCTGAATTAAAAAATAATTAGCCAGCAAGAGCATAAAGAAATAAGAAAGCCTCCCCCTTTAGAAGGGGCTGGCGATTTAAATAGTTAAAACTTAGCTTTATCATAATTTTTAACCTCACTTTTTACTTGATGTTCTTCGCACTTAATGAACCGCTACGCGTTTCGTCAGTATTACCCTAACCTGCTACGCACGTTCTGGCACCGTCCTTGGTGTCCCATCCCTCCCCCTAATAACCCTCTATTTCTATTGGTTTCCGCTCCCTTCTAGTCTCTTTTTGGATTGAAGCAAATCGTCTCCCGCTGTATACTGCTTGGCCATTTCGCTCAGCGTTCCCGTTGAGATTTTTCATAAAAATGGACGAATTTTAGGCTGTTTGCCATTCAGGAGCACAGGCTCAGATTGGCACGATAAGACGATATTATTACGTTAAGACGATTATCCGGTGAAGAAGATAGTGACTATAAAGACAAACAACTCCAACTCAAAACACCCCAATTATTCTGGCATGAACGGTGGGCTTTACCGTCCGGAATTTGAACGTGATAACTGCGGTTTTGGCCTCATGGCACAAATGGACGGAAAACCCAGCCACTGGTTACTGAAAACATCAATTGATGCCTTGGCCCGCTTAACCCACCGTGGTGCAGTTGCCGCTGACGGTAAAACCGGCGATGGTTGCGGTTTACTATTAAAAAAACCCGACAGTTTCTTAAAAGCCGCCGCTGCAGATCTCAAAATAAATCTCACTGAACTCTATGCCGTTGGTATGCTTTTTCTTAATACCGATGAAAAGTTAGCTGCTGCCGCACGTCAACAACTGGAAAGCGAAATTAGTAAGGAAGGACTTACTATCGCAGGCTGGCGTGTTGTACCAGTTGATAAGACCGCTTGTGGTGAAGAAGCCTTAAAGTCATTACCCCAAATCGAGCAAATATTTATCAATGCTGCTGAAGGCATGGACAGCAACAGTTTTGAAAGACACTTATATATTGCACGTCGTCGTACTGAAAAAGCGCTGGAAAACAATGATGATGCTTTTTATGTTCCAAGCCTGTCATCATCTGTTATTTCGTACAAAGGTCTGGTGATGCCAGAACACCTTCCTCATTTTTATAAAGACTTAAATGATGAAAGTTTTGAAACAGCATTAGCTGTTTTTCACCAGCGTTTTTCAACGAATACCTGGCCGCAATGGCGTTTGGCTCAGCCTTTCCGCTACCTGGCGCATAATGGTGAAATTAATACCGTGCAAGGCAACCGCAACTGGTCTGTCGCACGCGGTCATAAATTCGAAAGCCCGCATATTCCAATGGAAGACGTTCGCCCACTGGTTTCAATGACCGGTTCAGATTCAAACTCCATGGATAACATGCTCGAAGCATTACTCGCCGGAGGCATGGATATCTTCCGCGCCATGCGCTTATTGATTCCACCTGCTTGGCAAAATGTGGCAAATATGGATGCCGACTTACGTGCATTTTATGAATACAACTCCATGCACATGGAATCGTGGGATGGCCCTGCCGGTGTTGTATTAACCGATGGTCGTCATGCTGCCTGTAGTATGGATAGAAACGGTTTACGTCCTGCACGCTGGATGATCACTAAAGATCGCCATATCACCATTGCCTCTGAAATTGGTGTTTATCAATATGCCCCTGAAGACGTGGCGCAAAAAGGTCGACTCAAGCCAGGTGAAATGCTTGCCGTCAATACAGAAACGGGAGAATTGATCCTGCCCGCAATGGTGGATGAACGTTTAAAGAGTGCTCACCCCTATAAAAAATGGATGAGCGAGAATGCCATCCACCTTGAATCACATCTTGCAGCAGAAAATGGCGCAGATGCCATGGACGTGGATACGCTAGATGTCTACCAAAAGCTTTTTCAAGTCAGCTTTGAAGAACGTGATCAGATTATTCGTATTTTGGGTGAAGACGGTCAGGAAGCGATTGGTTCAATGGGCGACGACACCCCGTTCCCTGTTTTGTCTCGTAAAGAACGTTCGCCTTACGATTATTTCCGCCAGCAATTTGCACAGGTGACTAACCCGCCGATTGATCCCATCCGTGAACAAATCGTTATGTCTCTGGAAACCTGCTTTGGCCGTGAACAAAACATGTTTGAAGAAACAGCCGAGCACGCTTCACGTTTATTAGTGAACTCACCTGTTTTATCACATACCAAATTTACCAAGCTCATTGAGTTAGGCAAAACAAATAGTGATTATGCACATGAAGTGATCTCACTAAATTACCCTGAAAATATTGATTTAAAAACGGCACTCGATGACATCAACAATAAAGCAGCAGCAGCGGTTAATTCCGGCAAAGTTATTATTGTATTAAGCGATAAAGACATCAGTGAAGACAGCTACCCTGTTCATGCCTTACTGGCAACCGGTGCAGTACATCATCATTTAATTGCTGAAGGTGTACGTTGTGATGCGAATATTGTTTTAGAAACGGCAACAGCACGAGACCCGCATCACTTTGCGACCTTAATTGGTTATGGTGCAACGGCCATTTACCCTTACCTTGCTTATGCCTGCTTAAGCGACATGGTTCGCAGCAAAGAAATTAGCGGCTATGAAGCAAAAGAATTAAACGAAAATTTCCGTAAAGGCATTAATAAAGGTTTATATAAAATCACCTCGAAGATGGGGATCTCGACTATCTCGAGTTACCGTGGCGCACAGCTTTTTGAATCTGTTGGACTCAATCAGGAAGTTGTTGATTTTTGTTTTAAAGGCACAACGAACCGCATTCAGGGTAGCCATTTTTCAGAAATAGAAGCCGAGCAACGTGTACTTTGTAAACTCGCATGGAACACACGCAAGAAAATGGATCAAGGTGGCTTATTAAAGTTTGTTCACGGTGGTGAAGATCATGCCTATAACCCGGATGTGGTCAATGCATTACAAGTTGCCGTCAAGAGCGGCAAGTATGAAGACTATAAAATTTATGCCGATCAAATTAATAACCGCGCACCTATTTCATTAAGAGACTTATTAAAAGTTAAACACGCCGGTATAAAAGCCATCGATATCAACGAAGTTGAATCCTTCGAAAATATTGTTCAGCGGTTTGACTCGGCAGCCATGTCACTTGGTGCCTTGTCGCCAGAAGCACATGAAACATTAGCCCAGGCCATGAATGAACTGGGCGGTCGTTCTAATTCAGGTGAAGGTGGCGAAGATATTAAACGTTACGGCACAGTGAAGCGTTCTAAAATTAAACAAGTTGCATCTGGCCGCTTTGGTGTAACACCAGCCTATTTACGTAGCGCTGAAGTTATGCAAATTAAAATTGCACAAGGTGCTAAACCCGGTGAAGGCGGTCAATTACCCGGCCATAAAGTTAATGATTACATTGCCGAGTTACGTTATTGCAAACCGGGTGTATCATTAATTTCTCCACCACCGCATCACGATATTTATTCTATCGAAGATTTGGCTCAGCTTATTTATGACTTAAAGCAGGTTAATCCAGACGGCTTAGTTTCTGTAAAACTGGTTTCTGAAGCCGGTGTTGGCACCATTGCCGCCGGTGTTGCAAAAGCCTATGCCGATTTAATTACTATCTCCGGTTATGACGGCGGTACCGGTGCCTCACCTTTAACTTCGGTTAAATATGCCGGTGGCCCATGGGAACTCGGTTTAACCGAGACGCATCAAATTCTGCGTGCAAATAACTTACGCGGCAAAGTGCGTTTGCAAACAGATGGTGGTTTAAAAACCGGTTTAGATATTATTAAAGCCGCTATCTTAGGCGCAGAAAGTTTCGGTTTTGGCACCGGTCCTATGGTTGCGATGGGCTGTAAATACTTACGTATTTGCCACTTAAATAACTGTGCCACCGGTGTTGCAACTCAGGATGATATCTTGCGTAAGAAACACTTCATTGGTGAAGTTGAAATGGTCATGAACTACTTCAAATTCATTACCCGGGAAGTACGCGAGTTAATGGCAAGTTTAGGTATTAAAAACTTAACCGATCTTATTGGTCGCACAGATCTTCTGGAAATTTTAGAAGGTAATACAGCCAAACAAAATGCATTGGACTTAAGCCCGTTATTATCTGATGCCGGTGTGGCAAAAGAAATGCCTTCTTATTGCGTTGAACCTAAAAACGAACCGTTTGATAAAGGTGTATTGGCAGAAAAAATGGTCGCCGATACTCTCTCTGCAATTGAAAATAAAACAGGTGGCGAATTCACTTATCAGGTAGAAAATATTGATCGCTCGATTGGTGCACGTCTATCCGGTGAAATTGCGGTACGCCACGGTAATTTAGGCATGGAAGAAAATCCCATTGTTTTAAATTTAAGCGGCACAGCAGGTCAAAGTTTTGGCGTCTGGAATGCCGGCGGTTTGCACATGAACCTTGAAGGGGATGCTAACGATTATGTTGGTAAAGGTATGGCCGGTGGCAAGTTATCAATCCGTCCACCAAAAGGCAGTGCTTTCAAGAGCCATGAAACAACGATTATTGGTAACACCTGTTTGTACGGTGCAACGGGAGGCAAACTTTTCGCATCCGGTTTAGCCGGTGAACGTTTTGCCGTTCGTAACTCGGGCGCACACGTTGTGGTTGAAGGTATTGGTGACCATGGTTGTGAATACATGACCGGTGGTCTGGTGACAGTATTAGGTGATACCGGTGTGAATTTCGGAGCCGGAATGACCGGTGGTTTTGCTTATATTTATGATGAAAATAATCATTTTGCAGACCGCATCAATCAGGATGTTGATATCGAACGTATTGGTGCTGAAGCCATGGAAGCTTATCGTTCCCACTTGCGCGAAGTCATTGAACAGCATGTACAGGAAACAGGTAGCCAGCGTGGTCAGGATATTCTTGATAATTTTGCAGACGCACTATGCAACTTCTGGTTAGTTAAACCAAAAGCAGCCAGTATGGAATCATTGCTGCTTGATTTGCAAAGCGCAGCAGCATAATTAAATTTTGTAACTCATAACGAATAGAAAATATAAAAGATGGCAAATAATTTTCAGTTTTTACAAGTAAATCGAACCGATCCGGTAAAGAAAGACGCCGATGTACGTAAAAAAGAATATCGCGAGATTTATGCACCCTTTGATGCTGCGAAAGCAGCAGAACAAGCCGACCGTTGTTTAGCTTGTGGTAATCCTTATTGTGAATGGAAGTGTCCGGTACACAACTATATTCCAAACTGGTTAAAACTGATTGCTGAAGGCAACATTATTGAAGCGGCTGAACTGTCTCATCAAACCAATAGCCTGCCGGAAATTTGCGGGCGTGTTTGCCCGCAAGACCGTTTATGTGAAGGTGCATGTACATTAAATGATGGCTTTGGTGCAGTGACAATCGGTTCGATTGAAAAATACATTAGCGACACGGCTTTTGAACAGGGCTGGCGTCCAAACCTCTCTAAAGTAAAAGATAGCGGTAAAAAAGTGGCTGTTATCGGAGCAGGCCCTGCCGGTTTAGGTTGCGCAGATGTACTTACACGTAATGGTGTAAATGTTACTGTTTTTGATCGTCACCCGGAAATTGGTGGCTTACTCATGTTTGGTATTCCTGAATTCAAGCTTGAAAAAGAAGTGGTACAACACCGTCGTAAGATATTTGAAGAAATGGGAATCACTTTTAAATTAAATGTAGAAGTTGGTAAAGATATTCCCTTCCAGACGATTCTGGATGAATATGATTCTGTATTCCTCGGAATGGGTACTTACAACTCTATGAAAGCAGGCATTCCCGGTGAAGACAACCCCGGTGTTTATGCTGCATTAGATTTCTTAATTTCAAATGTTAATCACTGTTATGATTTTGAAAAAGATCCTGCAGACTACACCAACATGCAAGGTAAGCATGTTGTTGTTTTAGGTGGCGGAGATACCGCAATGGATTGTAATCGCACCTCTATTCGTCAGGGCGCAGCATCTGTTACTTGTGCCTATCGTCGTGATGAAGCCAATATGCCCGGTTCGAAAAAAGAAGTGGCGAATGCTAAAGAAGAAGGCGTGAGCTTTATGTGGAATCGCCAACCGGTTGAAATCGTCGGTAATGGTCGCGTTGAAGGTGTAAAAGTGATTACGACCAAACTGGGTGAACCCGATGAACGCGGTCGTCGCAGTCCGGTACCGGTTGAAGGATCCGAGGAAATTATAATGGCCGATGCTGTCATTATCGCCTTTGGCTTCCGCCCTAGTCCTGCTGACTGGTTTAAAGATTTCAATTTAGACATTGATGATCGTGGTCGTGTTAAAGCGCCACTGGAACAAGAATTTAAACACCAGACAACTAATCCGAAAGTTTTCTCGGGTGGTGATATGGTGCGCGGTTCAGATTTAGTTGTCACCGCGGTATACGAAGGTCGACAGGCAGCTGAAGGCATTCTCGACTATTTAGATATATAAAAACTTTAACCACAGAGGATTCGGAAACACACAGAGTTACTTCTGTATTTCCTTAACCGATAGTGGTTATTAAAATAATAATTTCTCTTTTAACGAAGAAGTCACAGATTAAAACAACCTTTTCTCTGTGTACCTCTGTGCAGCCCAGGCTAGTCTCTCAACCTAGGGTTTCACCTCCACCTTGTGGTTGATAAAAAATGTCAGAATTAAAAAACGATCGCTTCTTGCGTGCATTATTAAAAGAACCTGTAGATATTACCCCCGTCTGGATGATGCGTCAGGCTGGTCGTTATCTTCCGGAATATAAAGCCACTCGTGCCAAAGCAGGTGATTTTATGACCTTGTGTAAAACACCAGAGCTTGCCACTGAAGTAACCATTCAACCTCTGGATCGTTTTCCACTTGATGCAGCAATTTTATTTTCCGATATTTTAACGGTACCCGATGCAATGGGTTTGGGTTTGTATTTTTCAGAAGGTGAAGGCCCGCGTTTTGAACGCCCACTTCGCACCAAAGCAGATATCGACAAACTTTTCACGCCGGCAATGGATGAAGAGCTGGGTTATGTTATGGCTGCGGTAAGTATGATTCGTCGTGAACTTGACGGTCGTGTTCCTCTTATTGGTTTTACCGGCAGTCCGTGGACACTGGCAACCTATATGGTTGAAGGCAGCAGCTCTAAAGATTATGCCAAAGTTAAAGGCATGCTTTACGATACACCACAGCTTATGCATCAGCTTCTGGATAAACTTGCCGACACCATTATTGACTATCTCAATGCCCAGATTGAACACGGTGCACAAGCAGTGATGATTTTTGATACCTGGGGCGGAGTACTAACAACGCGTGATTACAAAGAATTTTCATTACGTTACATGCAAAAAATCGTCGATGGGTTAAACCGTGAAAACGAGGGGCGTAAAGTACCGGTTGTTATGTTTAGTAAAGGCGGTTGCCAGTGGTTAGAAGCACAAGCTGAAACCGGAGCCGATGCACTGGGTTTAGACTGGACACTTGATATTGGTTTAGCACGCAAACGTGTTGGCGATAAAGTTGCTTTACAAGGTAATATGGACCCTTCTGTTCTATATGCTTCACCTGAACGCATCCGTGAAGAAGTCGCTAGTATTTTAGAGAGTTATGGTCATGGTTCAGGCCATGTTTTCAACCTGGGTCATGGTATTCATCAATTTGTTGACCCTGAACATGCAAAAGCCTTTATTAAAGCAGTTCATGAACTCAGTCCGAAATATCATAAATAAACAATATAAAAAAGCACTCTTTATGAGAGCTTTTTTATAACAACTAACAATTAAATATTATTCAAACGGCGCAACCAACTTCCGTACAATATCGTATTCTTTATCATTTGTCGGAGCAAATCCGTCATATTTTTTATCAATCGCTTTAATGACTTTTAAATGAACAGGATTATTTTTATCCAGCGACAAAAATATCTGTTTTAATTCTTTTAACATATTTTTATCTATATTTTTACTCGCAACAATATTATAAGGCGGCAATGCCGGAGAAGCATAAAGAATTTTCAAACCTTTCCCCTGCCATTTATATGCCATGGTATCTTTTAAAATACCGGCATCAAAATCATTATTCATAACGGCGCGAGCAATATTGTCATAGTGACCGATAAAACGGTACTCTTTAAACTGATTCAAATTTATACCTGCACCCACCACTACAGCACGCTGCAATAATGCTCGCTCATCACCAAAAGCAAAACTTTTTCCAATTAAATCATTCACAGATTTTATCGGGCTGTTTTCTTTAACAACAATCATTAACTTAAAACTGGCCTTTCCTTTTGTTACTGTTTTTGCAATAAGCTGAGCACCACCTTTTTCATGCGCATGTAAATAAGCCACCGGTGTTAAATAAGCAATATCAACGGTAGCATTTGCTGCTTCATTGATTGCCGCCCCCATATTAGGAGAAAGTTTTAATACAACCGGTTTATTAAGTCGCCTGCTTAAATACTGGGTTAGCGGTTTAAGTCTTTTGTGCATAATGGCAGGAATATCCATTGCAACAGAACCAAATACAATTTCTTCGGACGCCAATATTATCGTGGAATACACCATTAAAAACAGCGTAAATAGATTTTTCTTTAACATGTCCAACACCTCTCCTTATTCTTTAAGAATATCTTTATAGTGAGTCACTCGATTACGCCCGGTGTCTTTACTATTATAAAGTGCAATATCTGCATATTTAAAAAAATTATTTTCATACATTGAAACATTTGATTTTCTGATGGTTGAAATACCAATTGATATGGTGACTTTTATTTCATCTTTACCAACACTGATCACTTTGTTTTCAACAGACAGTCTTATTTCTTCAGCCAACTTGATTGATGCAGCTTCTTCTGTACGCTTACAAATTGCAACAAATTCTTCACCGCCTATACGGCATAAAACATCTGTCTCTCTTAATCTCTGGTGCATGACTTCGGCTATCATTTTTATAACCGTATCTCCATGCATATGACCATAAGTATCATTAACTTTCTTAAAATGGTCGATATCGATAACTAATAAACTGCAAACATCGCCATGTCTTTTGCTTAGTTCAATTTCGTCAATTAATGTTTTTTCAAAGTACCTTCTGTTATAAAGCCCGGTTAATGAATCGGTTACTGATAATTTCTTGAATTCATCATTCAATTCCATTAATTCTTTTGAACGTTCCAGTAAAATATTATTTGTTTTAATTAACTGATTGTCTGCATAATCAATTCTCGACTGTAACTCGCTGTTCGCAATATTTAAGTTTTTACTTAATTCATTAAATTGTTTTGCTAACTCACCAAACTCATCGTTACTGGTTATCGGAATAGTACCTAAAGCCATTCCTTGTTCATTTTCACGTTCTTTGAAGGATTTTGTGATTGAGCTAACCGGTTTAATAATAATGAAAGAAAGTGCAATAAATTCACCAAAGGCAATCAATAAAATGATTAATGCTTCTCGCTTAATTAATGAAAATTTTTGCTGCTCAATTCGTTGCATTGTTTTGGTGGTATTAAAACCTAATGTAAGATAGCCGACAATGTCGTTGTTCAGTAAAATGTCTTCTTTAAATATCACCATTTTCGAAGCATCATTTTCAATTAATAGCCCTGCTTCAGCCATGGTATTTCCCTTAAGGTTAGTCACTTTGCTATAACCGACATCTTCAGAGCGTACGACCTCTTTCAGTAATAAATCGATCGTATGATAGTCATAACCCACCACACTGTAAGATAATGACTTAGCAACAAACCGGCTTATATCTGTACCACGTTGTTTTACTTCAACAAATACACGTTCTTTTTCTTCTTCGAGCGCAAACCAGCCGCTAATCGACAATGCCACAAGCAACACCAACATAAGAATAAGTAAAACTTTTTGTCTAATTCCCAGTTTAAAGAGCTGTTTTGTCTGCTTTTTTAACATTCACGCTACTATATAAAATGAATTTCACTCCATTAATATATCGGCTTCAAATTTGTGTTTTTAACTTATTTTGCAGTTTTATTCGCTAAAAGGACTTTTATTTGAGGATTATGTATTTTATTCAAAAGTACCCTTTTTGATTCGCGCCCCACTATAGAATATGAGAAAATTCGGCTATGAAAAAATCCGGCCACCTACAAAAAATGCATACCTCTCTCGACTCACCCGTCCAGTATCAACTGCCACTGGATGATGAATCTGTTTTGCTAAATCCTTATATTGGCAAAAAAATACGACTTAAATACCTTGATGAAATACATTGCGTTGAATGTGGCCGAAAAGTCAATAAAAGCTACAATCAGGGCTTCTGCTTTCCCTGTTTCAAGTCTCTCGCCAAATGCGATATGTGTATTATGAAACCGGAAACCTGCCATTATCATGAGGGAACATGCCGTCAGCCTGAATGGGGAGAGGAGTTTTGTTTAAAGCCACATTATGTTTATTTAGCAAACTCATCGGGAATAAAAGTGGGGATTACCCGTGGTACTCAAATCCCTACTCGCTGGATTGATCAGGGTGCAAGCGAAGCTCTGCCAATTTTTAAGGTAACGAGCCGACTCTTGTCCGGCAAATTAGAAATGGCGATTAAAAACCATGTCTCGGATCGAACAGATTGGCGGAAAATGCTTAAAAGTAAAGCCGAACATGTTGATTTAACAGCTAAACGTGATGAGTTAGTTAAGCTCGCTGCAGCTGAAATCAAAGAGATTGAAGATGAGTTTGGCAAATCTGAAATAGAATTACTTGATGAAGTACAAATCAATATCGAGTTTCCGGTTGATACTTATCCGGAAAAAGTAAAGTCATTCAATTTTGATAAAACTCCTGAAATTGAAGGCATACTTGAAGGGATAAAAGGCCAGTATCTTATACTCGATACCGGCGTTTTAAATATTCGGAAATTTGCTGGCTATTTGGTTGAGTTTTCGGCTTAACGTCAAGATGTTAGGTACAAAGAAAAATAAACCACTGGGGGCACGGGGAGCACAGGGAAAATACATTTAACATTTTGTTTTCTTTTTATAGCCTGTCTTAGTTTTATATCAATATTACCCTGTGATCCCCGTGCTCCTATGGTTAAATCTTTTTAAAAATAATACGCTAACTCAACCTGTGCAAAGCTGTCCTGACGAAAGGGATAAAGATACTTGTCACTCGCAACAATATCTTCAAAAAGTCGTGCTTCTATATTGAGCTTCCAGTTTTGGCCGATACGACGACTTCCTTCTATGCTGTATAAACGAGAACTATCTTGTCTGTCTGCCACTACACCCAGTAATATCGTGGTGTCATTTTCATCATTATTAGTCCATCGTAAACCCAGCATCAAGTCATCTTCAAAGGGCGTGAGTGCTTTACTTCCACGATCGTCATAAAGATATTCCATAACCAGACCAATATCGGATGCGCTTTCAAAAATACTATAAAAAGTATATTCAAAACCTGCTGTTGCGGCATTATAACTCTTGCCTTTTATGCGTCGGTTAATTGCTTCTAACTTCCATAACCAGGCTTCTTTGGTTGCCTGCACATCTATCCCTGTCTGATGCATAAGATTATAAACCGGACGGAAAACCGTATTGCTGTTTGTATCAAGCCCTACCTGAAAAGAAGGATCACGACTGGTACCGACAAAATGGCTTAAACCAAGATCCCAGTCACCCACACTGTGGCTCCAGCGTATCGCATAATCAATGTTATTTTCTTTATCTTGAGATTCATAAATAGGATTCGTTGTATCCACGACATAAGATGTGCGTAAACGACCATTAACGCCGGGGAAGGTTCGCTCTCGAAAATACGGCAGAATAAATAAATCAACCGTCCCCCAATCATTAATCAACGCATAGTTAATCATGGGCTGCCCCAGTTTTTCTTCACCGTCTGTGCTTTCAACCAAATCAGTCTGATTAATAACATCAACAAGATGTTGAGATTCGGAAACCCCCCAAAAAACTTTACGAATGCCAACTCGCAACTCGGATTCGTTAAAAACTTTTAACCAGCTTAGTTCCCGAATATCAGAGTGTGTACGTTCCTTATCATGCTGATCCCAACGACTAAAAGGGACAAAAGTCAGGCTTTGCTTGCCGTTATCCCAGTCATGAAACCATTCAGGTTGAATAGAGACCGAACCATACTGGTTAAATTGCGACGATGATAAAGCATCCTGACTAAACGATTTATATTCAAAAGCAATATTTCCCGACCACTCGTTAGCCAAAACAGGCATTGAGCAAACCAGCATCAACAAGTATAAATATTTTTTCATAATCAACCCGCTTATAAAATTTTAGCGTGCACGTTTTAAACTGTTGCGGTCAAAGTCCCGGCTTGTAAATCCATTTTTAAATTTATAAGATTTCCATAAAAGCGTTGTGCTTTTACCGGTTTGATGATTAACCATTTCCAAACGGCCGGGGCGCCAGTATTTATTTAAATATTTCTTAAAGTCATGCTGTGTTAATGTTTTTAACAAACTCTTTTTGCGATCATAAAAATCTATTTTTAAAGGCTGATACATCTCTTTATCAATCCAGGCTATCTGTTTGGTATAACCTGACTTTTTGTATTGTGGAATACGTTCTATGACAAAGACATCTCGGCCATTAAATTTATCATCTTTAATAAATTTATATTTATATTTTGCGACTTCCTGCGAAGAAATATCTTCATAAGAAAACTCACTTCCCATAAAAGGGCCTGATTTATTTGATGAAGATATACGTTTTACCCGTTTTAAAGCAGGCAAATATAACCACTGTTCATCCGGCTTCAGTGTATGGGTAAAACTTAAAAAGGCAGTCCCTTTAACATCGCGCGGGGTATCAAAAATGGTGAGAGATTTATCACCATCACCTTTTACTTCAAGCGCCTTACCGCGAATTTCACGAATACTTTCAGCACCCTGACTATTGCGTAAAATCATTTTTGATACAGTAGCCTGATCCCCCCAGCCCTGATCTCGCTTGTCTGCTTCAACAGCAATGGCCAGACCTTTTTCTTCTGCCGTTTCAGCGAATATCGCGTTTGAAAAAGCGACTAAACTCAATAATAGAATTATTCCTTTCATGATTTTTTCTCCAACTTCATTAATAGTGGTGGCAAGAAAAAGAAATCTGCCAGTAATGCAAAAGTTATAATAATTGCGGTTAGTGTACCCATCCCCGAGTTAAGCGAAAAGTGTGATTGTGCCAAAACCAGGAAGCCTGCAACAAGAACAACCGATGTTGTTAATAACGCACGGCCAACATGGGTAAAAGCATAACGCACCGCATCAGGTGCAGTATAACCATACTCGCGTTTTGCACGAAGGTATTTACTTAGAAAGTGTACTGTATCATCAACCACAATCCCGAGTGTCATGGTAGTCACAACAGAAAGAGCTAAACCGACCTCGCCAACAAAAATACCCCACAAACCAAAACCCATTGCTGCCGGAACCAGATTAGGCACCATACTAATCAAGCCTGTTTTAACAGAACGGAAAGCAAAAATAAGAATAATTGAAATTAACACCAAGGCTAATGTTGTGCCGATTAACATACTATTTATATTACGCTGGCCAATTTTTGCAAACATCACCGTCGGCCCGGAACCCTTCGCAGACTTTATTGCTTTGGCATTTTTCGCTATCCAGTCAGCGGCCCGTTGTTCAAGTTTAATAATATCGTTACTTGACATCGTTTTGATTGACACTGTCATACGTAATGCAGACTTATTAAGATCAATCTGGTTATTTAAATCCAGCCCATACGGTAATGACATTTCGTACATCAACAAATACTGGGCTGCCAAATTCCGCTCTTCAGGAATTTTCTGCCATTTTTTATCATCACCATGCATATTTTTATTAAGACGTTTAATCACCTCAGTATAGACATTAACGTGACGTGTTTCAGGCTGCTGACGATACCAGTTTGCAAAGGCTTCAACTTCATTTAAGAAAGCAGGTTCATTTATGCCACCTTCTTCGCCGCTTTCTAATGAATAGTCCACAATGTAAAGACCGGTTAAATTTTTGTCGATGTAATCGGAGTCTTGTCTAAAGGTAATAGTGTCATCAAAATAATGAACGAACACATCATTCAATTCATTTTTTGGTACAAAAATAACAAGTGAAATAATAAGCACACTCATAGCAACAATAAGCTGCTTTTGTTTCGCCACGACAAAATCACCTAACTTCACCATCATTGTATCGGTGTCTTCTGCAACGGCTTTTACTCTAACCGGCAAGACTGAAATAAGAGCGGGTAAAAAAGTGATAGACAGGATAAATGATGCAACTACCCCCATTGCAACAAAATTACCTAAATGCTGAAACGGCGGCACTTCTGAAAAATTCATGGTTAAGAAGCCCACCATGGTTGTTGCACTGGCCAGAAAAACCGGTTGTAAATTAATTCTTAATGTTTCAATGATGGCGTCATTTTTATCTTTACCTTTTCTCATTTCATGTAAAAAGGTTGTCAAGACATGAACAGAGTTTGCTATAGCCACCGTTAATATAATGGTCATTGATGAAACAGAAGGCCCGGTTAAAGGGAACCCGATATAACCGCCCATTCCCATGCCAACCAGTATCGACATAAAAATAACAAGTATGGTGCCAAAAGTAGTCGAAAAACTTTTTAACAAAATTAAAAGCATAATAAACATAACAGCAAAGCTTATTGGCACCAGACTTTTCATATCACCTTGTGCACTTTCTGCAAAGGCATTGTTCATCGGGATCATGCCAGAAACGCGCACATTGATATCCGGTGCCATAACACGAATTTCTTCTGCCAGCTTTCGTGCGTATGCCATAACCTCGGGCACTTCTTTTGTTTGATCGACATGCGGTAAAGTAATAAGCGCTGCGACTGATGTAACATGACCGGAAGGAGAAACCAGCCTTTGTCTTAATAATGGTTCTGTGGTAGCAACTTCTTTTATTCTTTTAAGATCGGCATCCGTTAAGTTTTCGGCATCGCTAACCAGATCTTCAACGATGAGATCATCCCCCTCAGCATAGGTGTATTGAAAGTTTGAAATAGAATCAACCCGTGTTGAATAAGGTATTTGCCAGGCTTTTTCAGTTAAGGCTTCAATGACTTTTAATGTTTTACGGGTAAAAACATCACCATCTTTTGGTGTTAAAACAAAAAGTACATTATCATTTCGACTGTATTTTTTTTCTAAATTATCAAATGCCTGTAATTGCGGGTTATCACCACTAAAAAACACGCGATAATCTGCTTTAAATACCAGAAAGCGACCACCACTTGCTGCCCCTATGACCAACACAAATGATAATAAAATAATCATCCATCGGTATTTAATCACCCATGGACCTAATTTTGATTCTAAATCCTTCATATCAATTTTCCTGTTTGTTAAATTATTTTTTTAGCAGTCCATTTAAAATTAATGCAACTACACCTTTTGCAAGACGTTCCAGTTCATCAAGAGGATACATTGCAATAAAAAAGGGCGATGAAAACTTTACTACGGCAGCAAGTACATAGGCTGACATTTCATCAACATTAGCAATATTAAATTCTTTACGATCGCAGCCCTGCTGCAAAATGGTGGCAATCATTTTTTTCTCGCTATCGATCTGACGCTGAACTAATTCAGGTAATTTATTAATAATCACATCAACCAGCTCAGACAACTTCGGTTCCTGACTGAACTGACTGTGTCCATATTTCAGCATTGCCAAGACAAATACTTCGAGTCTTTCTGACTCACTTAATCCTTCACGCTGAACCACCTCAAGCAAAATCATTTCTCGTGCATTAAAACAACGCCCGGTCATGGCTGCACCAATCGCCAGCTTGTTCTCAAAATAGCGATATAAATTCGCCGTTGACATATCAATATCAGACGCAATCTCCGCCATCGTTGTTTTGCCATAGCCATAAGTGCGAAAACGTGCTTCAGCGGCATCTAAAATCTTTGTACTCATTTCTTCTGTCATTAATCTTTTCCGTGCAACTACATTTATCTTTTCAAAAGGATTGCCTTTATATCTCATGAATAATGAATAATCAATTAAATATTCATTATTCACTCAAAATAACTGAGTAAATTAATAAAAATCAATCGCTTACAAAATCAACGTATTTCTATTTTTGTCTTTTTTGCTTTTTTTCCGACTTGAATTTCGCAATAAATATGCTTTTCAACATTATTAACCCTCCAGCTGCCCGTGGTTTGGTACGTATTAAAATTCCGAATAGTCGAAGCCGACCAGTTATAGGGCTGCTGTTTTTTGTGCCGAAAATAGCGATAGGATAGTTTTTTACACCAGTTTTGTAACTGTGCGGCAGACACAATACGGGCATTTTTTTCAGATTTAGCAGCAAAAGACGAGAATGATATTGCCAGTAAAATGGCGATTAGCAGAGTAGTGCATTTCATGTTATTTCCCTCCTTGGAAATTTAAGTAACTTAATTTAAAGCTCAATTCAGCAAAGTAAACCGGCCTTTATTTCTTTACAATCCTGGCACGAGGATGTGCTTCATCATACACTTTGGCTAAGTGCCTGAAGTCCAGATGAGTATAAATTTGTGTTGTCGAAATATCTGCATGACCAAGCAGCTCTTGCACTGCACGCAGGTCACCACTTGCTTCTAGCATGTGGCTGGCAAAAGAATGACGCAACATATGCGGGAACACATTTAAATCCAGCCCCTGTTTTTGTGCCCAATATTTAAAACGCTTTTGAATCACCGAGTTATGAATACGCTTACCTTGCTTACCCACAAACAAAGCGGTTTCATCTTTATTCGCCAGTTCTGCCCGCCGGCTTAACCACTCTTGTATTGCGATAATGGCTTTTGAACCGACCGGCACATCCCTTTCTTTATTCCCTTTCCCCGTGACCCTTAGTACACCGGATTGAATTTCAATCCCCTTATCCAGATCAAGCGATGATAATTCTGATAAGCGTAATCCTGATGAATAAAATAATTCCAGTATTGCCCTGTCTCTTACCGTTTCTGCTTCATTACCTTTTATTTCAAGTAGCCGGGTCACACGTTCAACATCTAATGTGTGAGGTAACTTACGAGCAGACTTTGGTGCCTGAATACTTTTGGCCGGATTATTTTTTATTTCATTTTCAATCATCAGGTATTTAAAAAAAGAGCGAAAAGTGGAGAGCATGCGCTGCAAACTTGCACCACCTAAACCTTGTCGATGACGCTGTGAAATAAGCGAACGTATATGCTGGTCATCAATATCAGACCATTGTGTTATTTTGTGTTGCTCACAATAAGCGGTTAAAGATTGAAGATCTCGGGAGTAATTTTTTAAGGTGTGAGAAGAATAATTACGTTCATTACGTAACTTAGCAAGAAATGACTCTATCCATTTCATTGCAGTCTTATTCATTTTATATTGGCCTGCAAGGCTTAGTCTTCCAGATGACGCTTAAGAATACGGGTTAACACCTGACCTAATAAAGAAAGAAAAAGTGTTCCCATATCTGCACGAAAACGATGTGGATCATAACTACCAATGGCGATAATGCCGTAACAGTTTTTACTATTTTGATCTTTTGCCAGAGGAACAATACCGGCGGACTGAATATCGGCATCATCAAACAATGCCTGCATTTGCTCTGACTTAAACGAACCACAAACCGGTTGTCTCGCAGTCATCACTTTTTCGCCAATCACCAGCGCGGGCTGTTGCCATG
>JALTJN010000181.1 GCA_027076405.1 Chromatiales bacterium | reverse complement strand
TTTCTATACCAAATATAACATTGCATGTTACATATGAAGATAAGAAGCCGCCTGCCATGCCTCCACCCACGCTACCAGTGATTCGACCGCCTTCTTTAAACTTGGTCTTAGTGCACTCTTTATCAGTGAATTTTTGGGGTCAGGTCTTTGATTTATGATTCGACGAATTACATGTTGTGAATTTTTGGGGTCAGGTCTTTGATTTATGATTCGACGAATTACATGTTGTAAGTACACCTGAAGTTTTAATCTTAATAGTCTGGACAGTTAGAGGATAGGCCAACATGGCAGAAGTCATAAACCAAAGACCTGACCCTATAGGCTCCGTAACTTTTAAGGTCAGATTTGAGCGGCTTGTATGGTTTAGATTATTAAGGCTAAAACTATATTAATAATTACATATATTGAAAATGAGAAAGAAATAATAATTTGTGAATATTTGAATGTGTTTCTTAATTTATTTGAATTTATGAAATTTGATTTTGATGCAATAATTGTTGAAATAGATATTAGGCCAAATGAAAATAAAAGGAGCCAAGTGCTATAGAGCCATGGGTTATCTAGATTGTTTCTTATATAAAACTGTGCATAAATAAGCTGTACTATTGAATAAATAAATATTAGCCACGCACTTATGAATATGGGTATGGATAGTGTGCCGCTGGCTAAGTTTTTTATATTCATTTGTTTTTAAACACAACAGCTAATTAGCTATGATATTGTATCAATTATACCGCTAAATATACCATAAATAAAAATAGATATAGTTATTCCTAAATATAGACCGTAAATTGCACCAAAAAAATTTTTGGGGTCAGGTCTTTGGTTTATGATTCGACGAATTACATGTTGTAAGTACACCTGAAGTTTTAATCTTAATAGTCTGGACAGTTAGAGGATAGGCCAACATGGCAGAAGTCATAAACCAAAGACCTGACCCTATAGGCTTGCAAATGTTGCGGCAATTAAAGACCAAAAATAAGTTGCGCGTTTCCAATATAGTTCGATTTCAAATTTTCGTATATCGAGGGCCTGTTTTAAAGCTTCTTTTTTTACCGTGTCAGGAAATGATACATCGTAATCGGTTTTACTTTTTATACTTGTCATTATTGATGCGCTATAAGATCTTATTTGGTTATGTTGCATAATGCTCTTGCTGCCTTCTTTTACCAATGAAAGCTAACGTATGCATATAGGGTGAGTGTTGTAGGTGAGTCTACACGAATTTCGTTACGAAAATTTTTGGGGTCAGGTCTTTGATTTAGAAAATTTTTGGGGTCAGGTCTTTGATTTATGATTCGACGAATTACATGTTGTAAGTACACCTGAAGTTTTAATCTTAATAGTCTGGACAGTTAGAGGATAGGCCAACATGGCAGAAGTCATAAACCAAA
>JALTJN010000180.1 GCA_027076405.1 Chromatiales bacterium | reverse complement strand
CGTTATGTTTAAAAATAAAAAATGAATGGAATTTCTAAAAAAGCAACATGGTATACATTTGGAGTAATAATTAGTGCTCTTTCGAGCTTCTATCTGTTCGGGCTAGCAATATTCTATGTATGGTTAAATGCAAATGGTGCTTGGGTCAGTAACTTAGGTGTAAAGGCAATAAGTTCTTTAATCTTAGCAGTTATAACTATTTTATTATTGAGCTATTGTATTCGAAAACTTTCCAATATAAGGAAAGCAGAAAATGAAAAAACATAACAAGTGCATCAAGAACATTCGCTTGCCGCTCATTGGGACTTTTAAAAGAGGCGCTATCGCTTCTCTTTTAAAAGCCCCTTATGCTAATCGTTAGATTACATATGAACAAAAGCAATAACACATTCCGCGTCCTTATAATTGTTTATACTTTTTTCTTTTTGGCATCGATGCTATTTGAGTTTAGTGAAAACAATATTCCATCTGCTGTACAAGCTGAATGGACTAAATCTGTAACTGAATATTATTCGGTTATTGCTAATTATTATAAAACCATATATTGGTCATATGTTGTTTTAGGTTTTGTGTCTCTTGGTGGTTTATATCTTTTTTATAATTGGTCACGTTTCGCATTCATTATCTGGTCAGTTATTGGGCTCTCCATGATTATGATTCCTTCTTGGTCATATGAATCAAATCTAGAATCAATATATACTGAATTAGGCTCATTATTACATGGAGCAATAATTGGCTTATCCTTTTTAGGGGTTGTAGCAAATGAATTTAAAAAATAATCTAACAAGCAAGTCAAGATCGTTCGCTAGTCGCTCACTGGGACTTTTAAAAAGCGGCGCTATGCTTCGCTTTTTAAAAGCCCCTTACTTAAGTCGTTATGCCCAATAAAAAATGATCAAAATCAGGAAACAAATTGAACCTGATATAAAGGCTGTTAAAGATATCATTACTGCTGCAACTGATGAACTACGGTCTATCTATCGTCCGATAAAAACTAAAATACAAAATGAAATTGAAAAACCAATTAGTATTGTTGCAATCATTCAAGAAAATGTGGTCGGCTCAGCGGAATATCTTATTTATGAAAACAGTATTTTAGTTCGTGGGTTAGCAGTTTCTCCTATTCATCGTAAACAGGGAGTTGCTAGAGCAATAGTTGAGTATGTTATGCTAAAAGCACAAGAAGAAGGTAAAACTGAATTAGTACTGAGCACTATTAAAGAAACAGGAAATACTTATGCTTTTTTACATATGGGCTTTACTGTTGCCTCAGAAAAAATATCAGAAATATATGAGGGCGTTCAGAGTGAACAAGTCACTCTTGTTACCATGAGCAAAAAATGGCATAACAAATCGTTAAACCGGATCGGCGCAAAAAACGCGCCTCCCGGTTAACTCGGCGTTA
>JALTJN010000179.1 GCA_027076405.1 Chromatiales bacterium | reverse complement strand
CTGGACGAAGAAGGGGGATTGGATTGGTACTACTTTGGGGCAAGGTACTACGACCCGGCGATTGGGCGGTGGGGGAGCGTTGATCCGCTCACACACAAGATGACAGCTTGGTCGCCTTACTCTTACACCTTTAACAACCCTGTTCTTTACACCGACTCAGATGGCAGAATACCGATTCCACTTCTCTTAAAAGCTGGTACAAATGCAGTTGCGGATTGGTTTGCTCAAACAGTAATGAACTATTATTTCAATCCGTCAACGGCTGGAAATTGGGAAGAATCCGCAGGCGATGTGAATGGTTGGCAAATCGCAAGGTCAGGGTTTGAAGGAGTGATACCTTGGAAAACACCTGGTGGAAGGCTAGGGAAAGCAGCATTGACAGCTACAGGAGATGTTACCGTAAATTACTTGAATGATATATCAGGTTACTCTACTGAGCAAGCTGTACAAGATTTTGCGGTCGGATTTATTGGAGACCTTGTAGGTGGTGGGCTTGGAGACTTAACATCTAAGTATGGTTCCAAAGCTGTGGCAAGAGGGTTGTCAAACTTACCTGGCTTTAATGCAGGAAAAATTAGAGATTTAACTGGCTTTGATATTATTAGAGATTATGCTGCTAATCTTGCAAACTCATTGGGTGGATCTGCCAAAAAAGCAAATGGTGATGGTAGTACTGTAACGTACGGTAAATATATGGTGAGAATTATGTACAAAGGTGGGAAAAGAACTAACCCATATTTCAGAATAAGTAAATCAGGTAAAGGAGCTATTGATGTAACAGGAGGCTTTAATAATGACAGAGAAGCAACACATATTAACTTTTCCGGAGACCCAACGGAGCAAATTCAACAGATAATTAGAACCAACGAAGAATTATGAAATTAAATCAAGATATACTCAATGGTTTATATGGTTCTGAAATAAAGTCAATTGATTTTGATTTTAGGCATAATGTTTTAAAGTTCGATTTATTAATTACAGATGAATATATCACTCGAGGTATTTCTCTTGTATTTGATGGAGTGTTGAAATACAAAATAGAAAAGGAATGGACGGACGAAAAATGGGATGTAATTAGTATAGCTGAGATATTCTATTTACCTGAACTTGGAAAAGAATATTCACTTGACGAGGAGAATAAGCGAGATTATAATTTTCTAATTGATGGGGATGGTTTTAGTATATTTATCAAAGCTACTGAAGCAGAGATACTAGAAGATTCTTAACTTAAAAAAGAAAGCCTTGCCGTTTGGCTCTGTAGGAACTAAACGGGTAAAAGGGGCAGTACGGCGCGGTTGTGTTTTTAAAGACCTCTCCCCCGCCAGAGGCAGTCTTGCCCCCGCCAGAGGCTGGAGGGCAGGCCCGACGGAGCCGGGCAAGCCCCGCCCCCTCTCCTCTTCGAAGAGA
>JALTJN010000178.1 GCA_027076405.1 Chromatiales bacterium | reverse complement strand
CTGGCGGCGAAGCACGGTGTTGATGCCTCGTGCATTACGTTGGGCAATGGTTCAAATGACATTTTAGAATTAGTGGGTCGTGCCTTTTTATCGACTGAAAGTTCAGCGGTTTATTCTGAATATTCTTTTGCAGTTTATCCGTTGGTTGTGCAGGCAGTGGGTGCGCAGGCGCGAGTTGCAAAAGCACTTTCAAGCGATCATGAAAAAATGCCTTATGGTCATGACTTGTCTGCTATTTTTTCACAAATCACAAACACAACGCGCGTTGTGTTTATTGCAAATCCCAATAACCCAACCGGCACCTGGTTTGAATTAGATGAATTAAATGTGTTTTTAAATAAAGTGCCGAATGATGTGTTGGTGGTTTTAGATGAAGCGTATTATGAATATATGCCAACTGAATATAAACCCGATACGCTGACATTATTAAATCAATTTAAAAATTTATTAATTACGCGAACCTTTTCTAAAATTTATGGCTTGGCGGGTTTGCGAATTGGTTATTCAATATCGCATCCCGATATTGCCGATATTTTAAATCGAGTGAGGCAGCCCTTTAATACCAATATGCCAGCACAAGCAGCAGCATTGGCAGCCATTGATGATGCCGCACATGTTGAAAAAAGTGCGTCATTAAACGCCCTGGGTTTATTGCAATATCAAAAAGCATTTACTGAAATGAATTTAGAATTTATTCCCAGCATTGCCAATTTTATTGCCGTTAATGTCAATAAAAATGCCATGCCGGTTTACGATGCCTTATTAAGAGAGGGCGTCATTGTGCGCCCCGTTGCCAGCTATAATATGCCTGATTTTTTAAGAATAACCGTAGGCAATGAACAGCAAAATAATCGTGTATTAGCCGCATTAAAAAAAGTGCTGTAGGAGTTATCTTAAATGATAAATCATCTTTGCGTAATTGGAGTGGGTTTAATTGGTGGCTCGTTATCGTTGGCGCTTAAAAAAGCCGGTTATGTAAAACAGGTTACTGGGCTGGGGCGCAGCATTGAAAATTTACAAACGGCAAAAAAATTAGGCGTGATTGATTATGTCGAAACTGATTACGCGAAAGCGGTATCTCATGCCGATGTTGTTTTTGTTGCAGTACCCATTGGCGCAATGCCAGATGTGTTTAAAAAAATTGCGCCGCATTTACATAAACAGGCCATTGTTACCGATGGTGGAAGTGCAAAGCACACTATTATAGAAGCGGCGATTGAATCCTTTGCAACAAAAATAAATCAGTTTATTCCGGGACACCCCATTGCGGGAACAGAAAGTTCCGGCGCCGAAGCCGCCTTTGATTCGCTGTATGAAAAACGTCGAGTTATTTTAACGCCGTTAGAAGAAAATACAGAAGCCGATATAAAAAAAATTCGTGACATGTGGCAAGCTGCGGGTGCGCAAG
>JALTJN010000177.1 GCA_027076405.1 Chromatiales bacterium | reverse complement strand
ATTTTCATCGTTTAAATACTGCTGTAATTCAGTGGGTTCGATAATGAGTGGGAGTTGAGCAGACATAAATACGCCTTAAATGTGTGGAAATAAGACGAGATAGTATAGCGGAAAAATATTTGGTTCCCCAAGTGATGATAAATAGAATTCTTATGTTTGGGACAAAATTTTTCCGAAATCTACGGCTAAATAATGAGACTAGCTATTCCTGACTAAAGCACTAGGTGATAGAATCAGCCGCTGATAAAATCATCAAATTATTTTAATTAAGGGTTTCCTATGACAATTTCATCATTTCAACCAACTAAACGTACATTAATGGGACCGGGTCCTTCAGATGTGAGTGATCGCGTACTTCAAGCTATGGCTCGACCAACGATTGGGCATCTAGATCCTGAATTTGTCGGCATGATGGATGAAATGAAAAGTTTATTACAGTATGCCTTTATGACAAAAAATGAATTAACGTTTCCTGTTTCAGCGCCGGGCTCGGCGGGAATGGAAACCTGTTTTGTTAATTTAGTTGAGCCGGGTGATAAAGTTATCGTCTGCCAAAATGGTGTCTTCGGTGGCCGCATGAAAGAAAATGTGGAACGCATTGGCGCAACTGCAATTATGGTTGAAGACAAGTGGGGAACAGTTGTTAGCCCGCAAAAAGTTGAAGATGCACTAAAAACGAATCCTGATGCTAAATTTGTTGCTTTTGTTCATGCCGAAACATCAACCGGAGCAATGTCAGATGCAGAAACACTGACTAAGTTGGCTCATGATCATGATTGTTTAGTGATTGTTGATGCAGTGACTTCATTAGCCGGTTCACCATTAAAAGTTGATGAGTGGGATATCGATGCTATTTATTCCGGTACACAGAAATGTTTATCTGCACCTCCGGGTTTATCTCCTGTCAGTTTTAATGAGCGCGCATCGGAAATTATCAAAAATCGTAAAACTAAAGTACAAAGTTGGTTCTTAGATATGAGTCTGGTAATGGGGTATTGGGGCGCGGGTGCAAAACGTTCTTATCATCATACTGCACCAGTTAATACGCTTTATGGCTTACATGAATCTTTAGTGATATTGCAGGAAGAAGGGTTGGAAAATTCATGGCAGCGCCACATGGATATGCATTTGAAATTAAAAGCCGGTCTTGAAGATATGGGAATTGGTTTTGTTGTTAAAGAAGGTGATCGCTTACCACAACTCAATGCTGTTTATATTCCAGAAGGTGTCGATGATGCTGAAGTTCGTAGCAAGTTACTGAATGATTACAATCTTGAAATTGGTGCTGGTTTAGGTACATTAGCCGGTAAAGTGTGGCGTATTGGTTTAATGGGACATGCTTGCAATGAAAAGAATGTTGATTATTGTTTAAGTTCATTAAAAGAAGTTTTGGGAAAATAATTACTTAAAACAAGTCATAAAAAAACCGCCAAGTGCGGTTTTTTTATGATTAAAATTATTTAATATTTTCTGCAAGGTATAACCATGTCTTGATAACACTATCGGGGTTCAGTGAAACGCTATTAATACCTTGTTCCATTAGCCAGAAGGCAAAGTCGGGATGATCAGATGGACCTTGGCCGCAAATGCCAATATATTTATTGGAAAATTTACATTCAGATATTGCCATACTTAGTAAAGATTTAACTGCTTCATTACGTTCATCAAATCGTTCTGCAATCAGTTCAGAGTCTCTATCCAAACCCAGAGTTAACTGCGTCATATCATTTGAACCGATTGAATAACCATCGAAATATTTTAAAAATTGTTTAGCTAATAAAGCATTCGACGGGATTTCACACATCATCATTATTTTTAAATCATTTTCGCCACGTACCAGATCATTTTCCTTTAGCAGATTAGTGACTTCATGTGCCTCTTCAACGGTTCGCACAAAAGGAATCATAATCGCAACATTAGTTAAGCCCATATCATCACGAACTTTTTTAATAGCAAAACATTCAAGTTCAAAACAGTCCTGAAACTTTACATCGATGTAGCGTGAAGCACCGCGAAAACCAATCATGGGATTTTCTTCATGAGGCTCATACTGTTCGCCACCAATCAGGTTGGCATATTCATTAGTTTTAAAGTCTGATAAGCGCACAATAACTGGCTTTGGATAAAAGGCTGCAGCAATGGTTGCAATACCTTCTGTTAATTTCTCAATATAAAAACTAACCGGATCTGCATAACCTTTAATACGTTCATTTATTTTTTTCTTAATTTCATCCGCTTGTAAGTTATATTGTAATAAGGCTTTTGGATGTATACCAATAGAACGGGCAATAATAAATTCAAGTCGGGCCAGACCAACACCATGATTAGGCAAAAAGCTAAAATCAAAAGCACGATCAGGTGTAGCGACATTTAACATTATTTTGAAGGGGAGCTCGGGCATTTCCTGAAGATCAATTTTATTAATAACAAACTCCTGAATACCTTCGTAGATAAAGCCTTCATCGCCTTCAGCACAGCTGATAGTGACTTCCTGACCATTTTGTAAAACGCGGGATGCATCACTTGTGCCCACAACTGCAGGAACGCCTAATTCACGAGCGATAATTGCAGCATGACATGTGCGACCACCTCGATTTGTTACTATGGCACTAGCCCGTTTCATGACCGGCTCCCAATCGGGATCGGTCATATCGGTTACCAGAATCTCGCCATCTACAAGTTGATCCATCTCGCTGGCTTTTAATATGACACGCACTTTACCATTGCCGATACGTTGTCCAACACTTCTTCCTGATACCAAAATATTGCGTTTCGCTACCCCGGATTTTAATTCATAGCGTTTCAGGACATGTCGGTTATCCTGACTTTTAACGGTTTCAGGCCGTGCCTGAACAATATAAATTTCGCCACTTAATCCATCTTTAGCCCATTCAATATCCATAGGTTTACCATAATGTTTTTCAATTTCGGCTCCCATTTCTGCGACAGACATAACTTCATCATCGCTTAAGCTAAATTTATTCTGTTCATCATCCGTGGTATCAATCGTAATGGTTGAATTATTATGATCCTGAGTGTCAGTAAAAATCATTCTGCGTTTTTTACTACCGAGTGTTCGACGTAATATTGCGTTGTTATTGTTTTCTAAAGCAGGTTTGTAAACATAGAATTCATCAGGATTAACACTCCCCTGAACCACTGACTCTCCCAGGCCATAAGCTGAGGTGACAAATATCACATTGTCAAAACCGGATTCTGTATCAAGTGTAAACATCACACCGCTACTACCAAGATCGCTACGTACCATTAATTGAATACCTGCCGACAGAGCGACATCATCATGATTAAAACCATGATGAACACGATAGGCAATCGCCCGATCATTATATAAAGAAGCAAATACAGCTTGTATCGCGTTTAATATGGCCTCTTCACCCTGAATGTTTAGGTAAGTTTCTTGCTGACCGGCAAAAGAGGCATCGACTAAATCTTCTGCTGTTGCAGATGATCTCACCGCATAACTTGCCTGTTCACCATATTGTTTAACAAGTTTCTGGTAGGCTGTACGTATCGTGTCTTCGAGTTGTTGAGGCATTGTCGCGTCATACACCCACTGACGAATTTCTTTGCCTGCTTTTTTTAATGCGCTAACATCATGTACATCAAGTTTATCCAGAACGTCATGAATTTTAGTTTTAAGGTTTGTTTCACTGATAAAAAAACGAAAAGCATCAGAGGTTGTGGCAAAACCACCGGGGACATTTATGTTAGATTTGGACAAGTGATTAATCATCTCGCCTAGTGATGAATTTTTACCACCCACTTGAGGAAGGTCTTTTAAACTTACTTCATCAAACCATAAGATGTATTGAGTGCTTGTCATAGGGGAATACCAGATTGTTATACTATGTTATTGGTTTATACTATTAATATAATGTAAGCGTGGACAGTTAATAAATCAATGATTATGAAAGATATAATAAAAAATTCCCGGGCTATTTTCTTTGTTTCTAATAGCACGGGTATTACGGTGGAAACATTGGGTCGTAGTTTGTTGTATCAATTTTCATCCACTCAATTTGAGTCTCACTCATTACGTTTTATTGATACAGTTGATAAGACAAAAGAAGCTGTTGAAACGATTAATAAATATGCAGAAGAAACCGGATTACGCCCAATTATTTTAAGCACTTTAGTGACGCCGAAGTTACGCCAGATTATGGCAACTGCAAATGGGTTGTATCTTGATGTCTTTGATACATTTATTGCTCCGATTGAAAAAGAAATTGGTTATGAGGCTAAACTCGGATTGGGCAGGGCACATGGCATTGTAGATGATGCCTATTACAGCGAGCGAATTGAAGCGGTAAATTATTCCTTAAAAACAGATGACGGGGTTGGAGCAAGAGAATATTCTCAGGCTGATGTAATTTTGATTGGTGCTTCACGTACCGGCAAAACACCAACCAGTCTTTATTTGGCGATGCATTATGGTTTAAGAGCGGCCAATTACCCGATTGTGGATGAAGAACTCGACAGCCATTCATTACCTGCACCTTTAAAGGTGCATAAAGACAAATTATTTGGCTTGTTAGTGACCCCTGAGCGGCTACAAAGTATTCGCACAAAACGGCGTGCTGATAGTCAGTACTCGTCGCTATCACAGTGTCAGTATGAAATACGACAGACGAAAAGCCTGTTTCAACAGCAGAACATCCCTTATTTTGATGTAAGCAGTATGTCAATTGAAGAAGTTTCATCAAATATCATGAATATGCTCAAAATCGGCTCACGGACATTTTTGCCATAAATATTTTAAAAAAATTCAAATATCAGCCTTGAATTTCACTGCTTTTGGCAATATATAAAGTAGCATCAAATTCAACATTAATTTATAGAGAGAGTAATATGACGGTCGAAGCTAAAAAAGAAACCCTGAGTTTTCAGACCGAGGTAAAGCAGTTGCTAAACCTCATGATCCATTCGCTTTATTCCAATAAAGAAATCTTTCTTCGTGAGTTGGTTTCAAATGCCTCCGATGCTTGTGACAAGCTACGTTTTGAAGCATTAAGTGATAGTGCATTATTTGAAGATGATAATGATCTTCAAATCCTGGTCGATTTTGACAAAGAAGCCGGCACAGTCACCATTTCAGACAATGGTATAGGTATGAACCGGGAAGAAGTGATTGCCAATATTGGTACTATTGCTAATTCAGGTACAAAAAAATTCCTTGATAATCTAACCGGTGAACAAGCCAAAGATGCACAAATGATTGGCCAGTTTGGTGTCGGTTTTTATGCCTCATTCATTGTTGCTGATAATGTTACGGTAGAAACGCGCCGCGCTGGCTTAGGAGCAGAGCATGGTGTGCGTTGGTCATCGACGGGTGAAGGTGAATTTGATCTGGAAAATATCAATAAAGAAGATCGCGGTACAAAAATTATTCTTCATTTGAAAAAAGATGAACAAGAGTTTGCCGATGACTGGCGTTTACGCTCAATCATTAATAAATATTCTGATCACATTTCTTTGCCGATTAAAATGCATAAAATTGATGACAAGGGCGAAAAAACCGATGAATTAGAAGCAGTAAATAAAGCTTCTGCATTATGGGTACGTCCGAAATCTGAAATTAGTGACGAAGAATATAAAGAATTTTATAAACATGTCGCCCATGACTTTGATGAGCCTCTAAGCTGGTTACACAACCGCGTAGAAGGCACACAGGAATACACTACATTATTCTATGTACCTAAGCGTGCACCGTTTGACATGTTTGAACGCGAGCAGAAAAAGGGCATCAAGCTTTATGTGAAGCGGGTCTTTATTATGGACGATGCGGATCAGTTAATGCCGAATTATTTACGTTTCATCAAAGGTGTGGTTGATTCAGACGATTTACCTTTGAATATTTCTCGTGAAATATTACAAAAGAACAAGCACATCGATACGATTCGTAATGCTTCAACCAAGAAAATTCTGAGTCATTTAGAAAAAATGGCAAAGAACAAGCCGGAAGATTATGCTTCTTTCTGGACAGAGTTTGGTCGCGTCTTAAAAGAAGGCCCGGCAGAAGATTCTGCAAACAAAGAAAAAATTGCCAAATTGTTCCGTTATGCGACAACCAATAATGACTCTGATGTAGAAGATGTTTCTTTAGATGATTACATCAGTCGCATGAAAGAAGGTCAGGATAAGCTGTATTATATTACGGGTGATTCTTATGCCGCGGTCAAGAATAGTCCTCATTTAGAGCTGTTTAAGAAAAAAGGTATTGAAGTTATTTTAATGCACGACCGGGTTGATGAATGGATGATGTCTTACTTAAGTGAATACGATGGTAAGTCATTTGTTAATATTGCTAAAGGTGAGCTTGATTTAGGTGATCTTGAAGATAAAGAAGAGAAAGAGAAAGCTGAAAAAGCCACTAAAGATAATGAAAAATTACTCAAGCAAATGACAGAAAGCTTAGGTGAAAAAGTTAAAGAAGTCCGGGTTTCAACACGTTTAACAGAATCACCTTCATGTCTGGTTGTTGAGCAGCAGGACATGGCGGTTAGCATGCAAAAAATATTAAAGCAGGCCGGACATGAAGTGCCTAATATTGAGCCAATATTAGAAATAAATATTGAGCACCCGTTAGTTAAACGTCTTAGTGAAGAGCAGGATGATGACAAGTTCAGTGACTTGACTCATTTATTGTTTGATCAAGCAATGTTAAGTGAAGGCGGACAATTGGAAGATCCTGTTGCTTTTGTTACACGGATTAATCAGTTGTTATTAGAAACAATGTAAATTTGATTGTTAAGCAATAAAAAAGGCGACCTTTGGTCGCCTTTTTTATTTTTAATTATATGTGTGTTGCTGAAAGGTATTTATTTTTTCACTATATTCAAATGCTTTTACCGGATAATTACGTGGTAAAGTTGATATTATCATTTCAAGTTCTTTTCGCTGCTCGGATGAAACTTGCGGGCCTGTAAGTAAAGAACTTAAATCCGTATTGGTTTCAAGAGTATTTGATTCCGTTTTTCCTGATAATTTTATTTCACCATTTTTTCTACGTACAATATATTGGGTGACTTTATTTAATCCATATTTGTCAGCATGCAGAAAGACTAAACCATCTTTAGCATTTTTATCCTCATGCGGATTTAGTCCGGGCATAGAGGGGATTAAAGTTTCCGAAGCAAAGATATATCGCTCAACATCATTTAATAACATTAATGCCCGAACCATATTAATTTTATTTTCAATTTCATTTTGATCGGTCATAAAATAGAGAATTAAAAGTTGTTTATTCGTACTGGTTTCGCAAAGAAAGGTCATCGGCATAACGCTGTCATTTAGTAATAATGTATGAACAGTATCAATTGCGCGCTCTTCAAAATTATTATGTTCATGAAGGTTGATAGCAGTATTGGCATATGACATGGCAAAATCCTCAGTATTATTCACTCTTACAGTTATGATCGGTCGAAAATACAGCAGCTTGAATTTTTTATGGCTTAAATGTTTTAGATAACACTTTTATTATATTGAAAAGCACATTTTATTTTTTATAAGTTATTGATTTTATTGTGTATTTATTTGTTTTTAGCTCCATGAGTAGTTATTGTTAAAAAGTGTAAATGTTTACAAAATTAAATATTTACACGCTGATATACTGATGAAATGAAAAAATTACTTGTTATAGGCTATGTCTGGCCAGAGCCTAATTCATCTGCCGCCGGTAGCAGGATGTTGCAGCTACTTAAAGTCTTTAGTAAACAGGGGTACAGGATTTTTTATGCTTCACCTGCTGTTGTTAGTGAGCATATGGCCGATCTCGAAGCGCTATCGATTACAAAAGTATCAATAAAATTAAATGACAGCAGTTTTGACAACTTTATTGAAGAGTTAAATCCGGATGTCGTTTTGTTCGATCGATTTATGATGGAAGAGCAGTTTTCATGGCGAGTGGAAAAATACTGTCCTGATGCTATTCGACTGTTAGAAACCGTGGATTTACATTGTTTAAGGCAAGCCCGGCATGAAGCGGTTAAAAAAAATATTGATGCGACTGCGATTGAATCTCTTGAACTTAAAAATGAGCTGGCATTAAGAGAGGTTGCTAGCATTTTACGTTGTGATTTAAGTTTACTGATTTCAGAAGTGGAAATTAAAATTTTAAATAAGGTCTTTCATGTTAATAAAGATTTACTACTGTACCTGCCTTTTATGTATGACAGTATAGATAAAGGGAGCATGGAAAATAAATGGCCGGATTTTACTGACAGGCGGCATTTTGTCACTATCGGAAATTTTCGCCATGCACCAAACTGGGATTCAGTTTTATATTTAAAAAATACTGTGTGGCCAATCATTCGCTCAGAATTAAAAGATATTGAGTTGCATATATATGGTTCTTATTTACCCAAAAAAGCACAACAATTACATAATGAGAAGCAGGGGTTTTTAATTAAAGGTTGGGCAAATGATGCTCTCGATACATTGAGTCAACATCGTGTTTGTTTATCACCACTTCGTTTTGGCGCAGGAATGAAAGGTAAGCTGGTTGATGCTATGTTATGCGGGACACCCAGTATTACAACTCAAATTGGTGCTGAATCTATGTCAGGAAATTATAGTTGGCCTGGTTTTATCTGTGAAAGTGAAACAGAGCTTGCAAGTTCTGCTATTGAGTTATACAAAGAACAGGAGCTGTGGAAGGAAAAACAATTTAATGGTCTGGATATTATCAACAATGTATTTAATTTTGAACAAAATGAAAGTCGTTTTGTTAACAAACTAAACTCAACGATAAATAGCCTGCAAAAAATGAGAAAAAATAATTTTACCGGAATGATGTTACGTCATCATACAATGAAAAGTGCAATGTACATGTCACAATGGATTGAAGCAAAGAATAAAATAAAGGACTAGTTTTTTATAATATAGACGTCATAACGCATTTTTTTAGTGTCAACTGTGTAGTCCGGTTTTTTTTCTGAAATAAGAGGAGCCCCTTTTGGGCGCTTTACCACGACTCTTTTTTTAGCCGTTTGTAAGGCAATGTTGAATAATTCTTGTATATCGTTATCCTGCCCTAATAATTTTTGCAGAATTTGCATGTTTTTTTTAACGGCTGCTGATTTTTTTCGTTCGGGAAACATCGGATCAAGATATACAACATCCGGTATCAGGTTGTCAGAAGATAATTTAAGCTGCTTTAAATAATCAATACTGCTTTGGGTAACTACCTTAAAGCCATTAGCAAGAATAGTTCTGAAATGTTCATCTTGTTCAGCACGGTTAATAGCATCATTTATGAGTTCACTAATAACAGGTGAACGCTCGATTAGCGTCATAGAGCAGCCAAGGCAGGCAAGTACATAAGCATCTTTTGCCAAGCCTGCTGTTGCATCAATAATGCTTGGTAGAGATATTCCCTGTTTAAGACCGATTGCTTTTGCAATACTTTGACCTCGTCCACCTCCAAATTTTTGTCGATGAGCAAGAGCACCAGACAGGAAATCGATATGGATACTAAGATTTTTTTCTATGTCACGTAATTCAACAAAATTTGTTGTGTAATTAAGGTTTAGTGCTGATTGAGTATCTCCATCAGGTACACAAGGGTAACCATTATTTTTCGAAAAAGTCATGGCTGCATGCTTTACTTCTTCTGAGGAATACGAAATAGTGATAGTTGGTAGCTGGTTCATATATCAAATTGTAATATTTATTATGGTAATTGTGTATTTTTATACAGCCAGCATGAATTTAATTATCTAATATTAGAGAATAAAACCTATTGCAGGAGAATGTTATGGTGGTTCATGTCAATTTTAAACCCCATACAGAGTCAGCAGAAAATATTCTTACTTTATTATCTTCCAGTCATCATGGTTTGAGTTTAGATGAAGCTGAGCTACGCCTTCAGCAATATGGTTTAAATACTCTTCCCAAATTAAAACAGCCTAGCTTAATAGCTGTTTTTATTCACCAATTTTTGAGTCCGCTAATCTATGTGCTTTTTGCTGCTGCTGCAATATCAATTTTAATTAAAGAGTGGTCTGATGCAGGTTTTATTTTTGCTGTTTTGTTGATTAATGCAATTATTGGTACGGTACAGGAATTTTCAGCTCAGCAAGCAGCATCAGCACTGCAGAATTTAGTTAAGACCTGCTCTCGTATATTAAGAGCAGGTGATAGTTATGAGGTGTTATCAGAAGAGCTTGTACCTGGTGATATTGTTTTACTTGAGTCAGGTGATCGTGTTCCTGCGGATATGCGCTTATTAAAAGATAACAGTCTAGAAATTGATGAATCTCTTTTGACCGGAGAATCATTATCCGTACTTAAAAATGCAAATATCATTCTTAGTGAAGATACACTTCTTGCAGATAGAGTAAATATGGTATTTGCCGGTAGTTTAGTGGTTCGTGGGCGCGCGCATGCAGTTGTGGTAGCAACTTCATTATCAACTGAATTAGGACATATTGCAGCATCAGTCTTGGGTAAGTCATCGGCTAAAGCGCCATTATTGATTCGCATGGAGCAGTTTACTCATCGTGTTGCCATTATCGTTGGTATTGCAGCTATTATTATGTCAATTATTGCGCTGATGCAAGGTATGCCCATTAACGAAGTGTTTTTACTTGCTGTTGCCTTGGCTGTTTCTGCTATTCCGGAAGGACTCCCTGTCGCTCTGACGGTTGCACTTGCTGTTGGTATGCGCCGTATGGCAAAGCGCCATGTTATCGTTCAAAAATTGGTCGCGGTTGAGGCTTTAGGATCATGTACCTACATTGCGACAGATAAAACCGGTACCTTAACAGCTAATCAGCTTACGGTGCAGAAAATTGCATTACCAAACCGTATTATTTGGGATGTAAGTGGAGAAGGAATTAATCCTGAAGGGAAAATATCTTATAACGACAAGCCATTAAAATTGGATCAGAAACAACAGCTAGAAAAAATATGTCAGGTTGCCGTGTTATCGAATGAGGCTTTTTTAGGACATCGTAACCATAGTTGGATAACACATGGTGATCCGATGGATATTGCTTTATTGGTTTTTGCGCATAAAGCCGGTGTTGTTAAGGATGCCTTAAAAGAACAATATACTGAGATAGCGATGATTCCATTTGAGTCAGAACGTCAATTTGCAGCAAGTTTCAACCAGATAAATGCAACAGTTTCAGCTGTTTCGGTAAAGGGAGCTTATGAAAAATTGCTTCCAATGTGTAGCCATATGGCGATAACTAATGGTGATGTCATAATTGATAGACACCTTATTATTGAGCAGGCAGAAAAACTTGCTACACAAGGTTATCGGGTTTTAGCGCTAGCCGCCGGTGAAATAAAAGATGAAACATCTTTTACTGAAGAGCAGTTAAATAACCTGACTTTTCTTGCTTTGCTTGGTGTTATTGACCCATTGCGGAGTGAAGCAAAAGATGCTGTTATAGCATGTCAACAAGCGGGGGTTGAAGTGGCAATGGTGACAGGAGATCACCCTGTTACTGCATATGCCATTGCTCGTGAATTAGGCCTAGCTAATAATCAAAAGCAGGTTGTGACGGGATATGAGCTTAAACAAAAAGATAAAAATATTAATGAGTTTGATGCAGTGGTTACAAGTGCAAAAGTTTTTGCGCGTGTTGAACCAGAACAAAAATTAAAAATAGTTAATTCATTACGTAGAACCGGCCATTTTGTTGCCGCGACAGGCGATGGTGCAAATGATGCTCCTGCTTTAAAAGCAGCAGAAGTTGGTATCGCAATGGGGAAATATGGCTCTGATGTAGCACGTGAATCATCAGAGTTAATTATTACGGACGATAATTTTGCTTCAATTGTTGCAGGGATTGAAGAAGGACGAATTGCTTATAATAATGTACGTAAAGTAATATTTCTTCTTATTTCTACAGGTGCTGCTGAAATTGTTTTATTTACACTGGCATTATTAAGTGGTTTACCGTTACCTTTACTTGCGGTGCAACTGTTGTGGCTAAATTTGGTAACAAATGGTATCCAAGATATTGCTTTAGCTTTTGAACCAGCAGAAGGCAATGAATTAAAGCAGCCACCACGCCCACCGCAGGAAGGGATCTTCAATAGAATAATGATTGAAAGGGTATTACTCTCGTCATTAGTGATTGGCGTTGTAGCTTTTTTTGTTTTCAAATATTTATACATGCAGGGCTATGGTTTGGATGCAGCCAGAAATGGAACGCTATTATTAATGGTCTTATTTGAAAATATTCATGTGTTTAACAGTCGTTCGGAAACGTGTTCTGTTTTTAAACATAATCCACTTCGTAATCATTTTTTATTATTTGGTACTTTAGCTGCACAACTAATACATATTGGGGCCATGTACACTCCCTGGCTTAATGACGTCTTGCATATACAACCAGTACCGCTATCTTATTGGTTTGATATGTTTCTTATTTCTATTACCGTTTTAATTGTAATGGAAGTGCATAAATTTTTACGTCGACGTTAATAAAGCAGGATACATAATCCTGCTCTATTTTTTCTTAATCTGATTTTTTACGACGTGGTTTATGTGCGGGTTCTTTCCTTCGTTTTTTTGCAGGACTTTTACGATCGGAATCCTTTCGAGGCTTACGTTTTAATGTTTCACGTTTTTTAGTTAAAGATTCATTACCAAATACGCTGATATTTAATTTTTGTCCTGCAACACGAACACTTTTGAGGTCCATAAAAATGTCTTTCGGCATGCCCTCTGGCAAATCAATAGTACTGTAATCATCATTTATTTGAATGCGACCCATATGCTTACTATCGATACCGGCTTCATTCGCGATGGCACCTACAATATTTCCAGGCTTCACGCCGTGATCATGGCCAACCTCAATACGATAGGTTTGCATGCCTTCTTCTTTTTCACCGTCCTGGCGGCGCGGGCGGTGTTCACTTCTGTCACCGCGCTCCTCGCGGTCACGACGTGAACCGCGATCTCGACCTTTTCTCTCACCACGGTCATTATCACGTCCGCGATCATTTCGGTTTGATTTTTGTGCCACAGGTGCATTTGATAATAATAATGGTTCATCACCCTGAACCATCTTTGCTAATGCGGCAGCCACTTCAATCGCTGGAATGTTATGTTCTAGTGTGTATTTTTCAAGAATACTGGCATAAAATTCCAGCCCTTCACTTGCAATAGCATCACTAATGTTTTGTGTGAAACGGGCAACTCGTTTGTTGTTGATCATTTCAGTCGAAGGCATTTCCAGCATTTCTATCTTTTGTTTTGTTGCTCGTTCAATTTGTTGCAGCATACGTTTTTCACGAGGCGCAACAAATAAAATAGCATCCCCCTCGCGACCGGCACGACCGGTACGACCAATACGGTGTACATAGGATTCTGTATCGTAAGGTACGTCATAGTTAATAACATGACTTATACGTGGTACATCTAAACCACGTGCAGCAACATCGGTTGCAATTAAAATATCGATTTTTTTACGCTTTAAATTTTCAACGGTTTTTTCACGCTGATTTTGTGCAATGTCACCATTGATAGCAGCAGATGAGTAACCGCGGGCTTCAAGTTTTTCTGCCAGTTCAGTTGTGGCATTTTTGGTACGAACAAAAATAATAATGGCGTCAAATGTTTCTGCTTCCAGAATGCGGGTTAAAGCATCAAGCTTATGATGACCACTGACCATCCAGTAACGTTGTCTTATTGTCGATGCGGTAGTGGTTTTAACTTTAATGACAATTTCTTTCGGATTATTTAGGTACTTTTGCGTAATCTTATGGATTTGTGTTGGCATGGTGGCCGAGAACAGGGCAATTTGTCTTTCTTTTGGCAATTGTTCCATGACCCACTCAACATCATCAATGAAACCCATTCGTAGCATTTCATCTGCTTCATCAAGTACCAGAGTTTTAATGGCATCGAGTTTTAAACTTTTACGGCGAATCAGATCCATAACTCGTCCGGGGGTACCGACAACGACATGTACGCCACGATCTAGCTGTCGAATCTGGCCGCGTGCATCCTGACCACCATAAATAGGCAAGACGTGAAAGCCTTTCATTTTTGTTGCGTACTTCTGGAATGCTTCAGCAACCTGAATAGCCAGTTCGCGAGTTGGTGCCAAAACAAGAACTTGCGGTGTTTTAATTTTAATATCAATTTGTGACAGGATAGGGAGTGCAAAGGCGGCTGTTTTCCCTGTTCCGGTTTGAGCCTGTCCTAAAACATCTCGTCCTTCCATAACATAAGGAATCATTTCTGCCTGAATCGGCGAAGGGGTTTCATAACCTATTGAAATTAAGGCTTCGAGTACGGGCGCTGAAAGGCCCAATTCACTAAAAGAAGGTAAAGTGTCAGATTTAGACATCAAAAAAATCCTGTAAAAGAAGTTATGGCGAAGTGCCAAAAAATACGTGTCCAGTAAAATACCAGAGCAGACGAGAATAAAGGACGCGCATTATACTGTTTTATATGACAATTTACAGCAAAATACGATATTGTAGCGCTTTATTTTACTATTAAAGTCATATATCGAATGAGCAAAAAAGTATTATATTCCATAATCGAGTCACCTTTACACCCCAATTTCATTGATTTGTACCAGAGTCTGGATATTGAGAATGTGCAATTTGGCTCAATGCGAAAAGCCATTTCTCAGTTAAAAAAGCAGAAACCGGATTATGTTGTCGCGGAATTTTTTTATGGTTACGGTAATAATTATGCAGGGGTGAATGTGAGTAATCTGGATGTATTTTTACATAGCCTGCAAAAGTACGCGCCTGATGCAAAAGTTATCGTTATGGTAGAAAAGGAAGAATTAAAACATGTGGCGAAACTGGTTAATCTGTTTACTTTACATGCTGTTTTAAAACACCCTGTTTCTTCACAAGCAATGACAGAAGTATTGGGGCAAGGGTAAAAATATGCAAATTTGGGTTGATGCCGATGCGTGTCCTAAAGTGGTAAAAGAAATTTTATTTCGTGTCGCTGATCGCGCAAAAGTTAAAGTGACTCTGGTTGCAAATCAGAGTCTAACCATACCTAAATCACCTTTTATTAAAAGTATCCGGGTTGCTTCAGGTTTCGACGTTGCTGATAATTTTATTGTGCAGGAAGTTCAAAAGGATGATTTAATTATTACAGCAGACATTCCATTAGCAGCAGAAGTAATTGAAAAAGGCGGGCACGCATTAAATCCACGTGGTGAGTTGTATTCTACTGAAACGATTAAGCAAAAATTAGTGATGCGGGATCTGATGGATGAGTTAAGAGGGAGTGGAGAAATAACAGGTGGAGGGCCGCCACCACTCAATCAGCGTGATCGTCGTGAGTTTGCAAATCAGTTAGATCGCTTTGTGGCGAAATGGCATAAATAATTTAACATGATTTAAATAAATATTACCATCCTCTTGCTTTTTATCGCCCAAAATTGATTATGATAGCCATGAAATATCATCATCAATATTCATATATCACTAAAGTTTTCTAAAGATCTGCCGACTATCTTTGATATTAATTTATTAAAACTCGTTTCTAAATTTTATGTCAGAAAACCTTGATAACTGGATCGAACGGATCAGTGAAAATGAATTGCCGATATTTAATTATACGGTTAATGCCATTAATGATGTGGTGTCTAAAGATGCAACGTCGACTTCTGATTTATCCCGCATCATTTTACGGGATGCAAATTTAACTGCTCGCGTGTTACGGCTTGCAAATAGCGCGAGCTATAATGTGACAGGCTCAACAATTAGTACCGTTAGTCGCGCAATTGTTTATTTAGGCTTTAATCTTGTTCGTGATCTCAGTATGTCTTTAGCTATTATTGAAGCATTACTTAGTGGTAAAACAAAAGAGCATGCTTTAAAACTCATGGCTCGATCTTTTCATGCTGCGGTACAGGCTCGTGATTTTGCTGAACGTCGTGGTGATGAAGCCGTTGAAGAAATATTCATTGCGGCATTATTGCGCTATGTTGGCGAAATTACATTCTGGTGTGTTGCCGGTGAAGAAGGTGAGCAAATTATTGAATTAATGGAACAACGTGGTTTTTCTGCAGAGTTGGCTCAACAGGAAGTCCTTGGTTTTACTTTAGATCAGCTCACGGTGGGTTTAACTTGTGACTGGCATATCAGTGATCTACTTCATAGTGCAATTAATAAACCACAAATGGATAACCCGAGAATACAGGATATTATTTATTCATTAGAGCTTTCGGCTGCTAGTAGTATCAGTTGGAATAATAAAGCTACTTTAGAAATAGCATATAAAATTGCAGAACATCTTAATATTAAAAAATCAGAAATAATTTCTTTACTTCGTGACAATGCACAAAAAGCAGCAGAAGTGGCTCAGTTATTTGGTGCAAGTTCGATTATTAAATATTTACCGATCGATGAAGACTATATTGAGACGAAGAGTGATGAACATTTATTCGATGCTAATTGTCCTGTTGCTGACCCATTAGTGCAATTAAATATTTTACGTGACCTTTCAGGTATTTTACTTGATAAGCCGGATTTAAATCTTGTGCTTGAAATTGTTCTGGAAGGTATCTATAGAGGTGTCGGGCTTGATAGAACGGTATTCGCAATGTTGACGACAGATAAAAAAGCGATAAAAGCAAAGTATGCTTTAGGCAAAGATAATCAAAATTTTATTAATAAATTTCATTTTAGCTTACAAACGAATAATGTGTTTTCAAAAGTCATTAACGATGCTACTCCCCTTTGGGTGAAAGATTCTCAATCCAGCAAGATTGATGTGAGTGAGAGTATTCGTATGGTTTTAGCAAGCAGAGAATTTTTTATTGCGCCCCTGAACGTGTCCGGAAGAATAATAGGTTTAATTTATGCGGACAGGCAACCGAGTAACAGAGAACTTGATAACGAAAGTTTTGACAGCTTTAAACATTTTATTCAGCAGGCAAATCAGTCATTAGATTATATCGCGACGCATAAAAATTAAAAAAGCCGGTTAAAAAACCGGCTAGCGCGGAGAACGCATTGTGGTAAAGATAAAGTATTAGTCTATTAAGCTAATAAATTCGCGGCAATAATAATGATAAACATAAAAGTGGTTAAGATTAAAACGGTTTTTCCAACATTAGCTAAAATAGTTTTGTCACCTTCTTGCATCAACATGATGTTTCCTCCTTGTTATTGTTTATAGCAAATGCTGACATACAAATTTTTTTGAAAATTGATCTGGATCAATAAACTAATTTATTAGAATAGAAGGATATACTGGTATTGTTGCGTGAAAATTTTCAGCTTAGGATGAAGGTAAAATTAAATAGTGAAGATTAAGTTTTATAGTTATTTAAAGATAAAGAGAGGAGTTGCTCTCGAGCAAATGAATGCTCGAGTTGTCAGTGATCAAGCCCAAATGATGCTATGCGCAATAAGAAGTGCGGCAGTGATCATTACGATGTACGGTAATGTAAGTTGCATGGTGGAATCCCCTTGTTCAGTCTTATTATTATAAATATTCCAGTCATTGTGCTGGGATATCAGTCACAAAATTGAAATCCATGCTTATATTATTCTCTTCCAAATTGACGAAATTTTGTGCAGGTGCAGTAAAATAGGTTGCTTAATGGTCTGTGTCAAGTAATTGACGAATATTTGTAAATATAAGTGTGAAATGATGAAGCAGATACATAAAAAAACGGGAATAAAGATTTATTCCCGTTTTTTTAGTGTGTATAACTAATCTGTGTAGCGATAGTCGTTTACTTTTTTTATTTTTTTACTAGGCGACTTGAATAGAACTTTCTTTATCCGAGTCGGCTGGTGTTTCAGTTGCATCCGGTGTGGTGTAAAGACTGTGTAATTCTGCAAGGCTGATACTATCGAGGTAACCGCCAATTAACTCAAGTAAACGTAACCAGAGTGTATGACTATCTGAACTATTAAATTCTGGTTCTGCGCTAGTTTCTTTAACGGTTGCCTTATCGACGGCTTTAACAATGGAAGCGATGGAAATTTCTGATAATGGTTTATTAAGCATATATCCGCCACCTGGACCACGTGCACTTTTAACAATGTCACATTTACGTAATAGTGCAAAAATTTGTTCTAAATATGAGATTGAAATATTTTGAGCTTGAGCAAGATGTGCGAGGGTAACTGGTTCATTGACGTGTGTTGAGAGCTCTAAGACTGTTTTTATAGCATAATGCGCGCGCGAAGATAATTTCATAATGGTGTTGCCCCTTTTGTTTTTTCCCTAAACAATTTATTTGTGGACTAAAGTTAGAACCTTAAAGACACATTGACAATATGGTTTATGTGAACAATTGTTAATTCTAAGTGAATTACTCGGTTATTCAATTGCTTACTGTGTAACTTCAAATAATTATTAAGAGAATCAAATAATTATGTCAACTTCATCCCTGTATTGAAGCAGTTTATTTACATGTCTATGCTGCTTTAATTTATAATAAACCTTCTACTAAATGAATAACACAGAAAAACTGCTTAATATGTCACAAATTAAATCATTAACTGCCCCACAATTACGAAATTTTTGCGAACAGGCAGAATTTACATTTTCAACGACAAAAGATATCCCTAATTTTAATGGTATTGTCGGACAGGACAGAGCTATCGATGCTCTTACTTTTGCGATTGCAATGAAAGAACCGGGTTATAACATGTACCTGATGGGCTCGAATGGTTTAGGTAAACATACATTATTAAAGCAGTTTTTAGATAAGGCAAATTCAGAAAGTACTGCAGCAGATGACTGGTGTTATGTCTTTAATTTTGATGAGCCCGATGTACCCAAAGCCATCAGTTTACCGGCAGGCACAGGGCTTCAATTTAAAAATGATATGTTGCAGTTTACCAATGATCTCGATGTTGCTTTAGTTAAAATATTTGAGCTTAAGAATGAAAGTGAATTTCAAAAATCACTGCAGCATACAATTTCAAAATATATCGATGCATTAAAAGAAAAATACCAGCATAGTCATAATATTCTCGGTTATCTTGCTAGCCTGCAAAATGAGATTATGAACAGTTTAACCTCGTTTTGTTTGAGTGAAGATTCACATCGTCCATATGAAGAGTGTGTTGGCTTTTTGGCTTTTCAAAATTATGAAGTAAATCTATTTGTAAAGCGCATTGCCTCAGAAAGCACCCCTGTTATTTTTGAAGATGATCCCACTCTTCTCAATTTATTTGGACAAGTGGAATATGTTTCACAAATGGGGTCGTTAGTAACAGATTATCATTATATAAAAGCAGGTTCATTGCACAAAGCAAATGGTGGCTACCTTATTGTAGATGCTGACAAATTGTTTATGGAGGCACCGACGGTCTGGCAAACTTTTAAGCGAGCATTAAAAAGTCAGAAAATTAAAATTCCGTCATCCGATCCTAATGCACAAAATGCGTTTCTGGTTTCTATGCAGCCGGAGCCTATCCCTTTAAATGCAAAAATCATATTGATAGGCAGCCGTTCTATTTATAACCAGTTAGTTGATAACGATGATGAGTTTTCCGAGTTATTCAAGGTTGAAGTTGATTTTTCTGACACGATTGATTGTACAAAAGAATCATTAAATCAATATGCTCGGGTTATTGCGACATTAATCAGACAAAATAATTTGCCGGCTTTTTCTCAAAATGCGGTTAAGGCTGTAATTGAATATGGTATGCGTCAAATTGAAGATACGACCCAGTTATCTACACATATGCACAGTATATTGGAACTTTTAGTTGAAGCAGGCTATTGGGCTAAAGAACAAAATCAGTCAGTGGTTCGTGATGAGGATGTAAAACTGGCTATTGAAAAGCAAATTTACCGGGCGGATCGAAGCCGAGAGAATATTTATGATGAAATAAAGAAAGGCACGATTCTTATTGATGTGACGGGTGAAAAAATCGCAACGGTAAATGGTTTGTTTGTGATTGAATCCGGACGATTGGAATTTGCTCAACCGGCTCGTATCACAGCGAATGTTCGTATTGGTGATGGTGACATTATTGATATTGAACGTGAAGTTGATCTTGGCGGTGCATTACATTCCAAGGGGGTGTTAATTCTATCTTCTTATTTGGGTTCGCGTTACGCAACAAACAAACCGCTTTCTTTATCCGCCAGTTTGGTTTTTGAACAATCATATGGCAGTGTTGATGGTGATAGTGCAACAGTTGGTGAATTGTGTGCCTTACTGTCTGCCATTGCGAAAGTGCCGGTCAATCAATCATTTTCTATTACCGGCTCGGCTGATCAACATGGAAATGTTCAGGCTGTTGGCGGTATCAACGAAAAAATAGAAGGTTTTTTTGATATATGTAAATTAAAAGGATTTACTAATCAACAGGGTGTGATTATACCGGCAGCAAACATACCACATTTGATATTAAGAGATGATGTTGTCGAAGCAATAGAAAATGAACAATTTTTTCTTTATCCTGTTCATAATGCTGATGAAGCTATTTCTCTTTTAACCGGCTTAACTGCGGGTAAGCGAAACAGTGAAGGTGAATTTCCTGAAGATTCATTAAATTACAAAGTTGAGCAACGTCTGCTTGAATTAGCCGCATTAAAGCACGATGATCAACATAAAGATGATTGTGATGAACACGATGAAGATAAAGAACCTAAAAATGATAAGTGAGTAAATATGACTGTACAAGCAATAATAGAGCAAAAGTTGGCGGATGATTATAATCCATTACATTTAGAAGTTATTAATGAAAGTAGTAATCATAATGTACCCGAAGGTTCAGAATCACATTTTAAGGTGGTTGTTGTCTCTCCTGCTTTTGCAGGTAAAAATTTACTAGCCCGACATCGGTTAATAAATAAAACGTTGGCAGATGAGCTTAATGGTACTATTCATGCTTTAGCTATTCATACCTATACAGAAGATGAATGGAAAGAAGAATCTAACGGTGCACCGATGTCGCCACCATGTTTAGGTGGTGGAAAATAACAGTTAAATGGAATTAACTAACTTTGCATTTTTACAGCACACAGAAAAGCATGTTCACATAGAATTTACCAAGCCTCACACAGTCATTAGTTCTGCCGTATTAAATGGCGGCGTTGTTCAGGCTAGTCACATTATTAACATGAAAGTTTCGAAAGATGACACATCAGCCGAATCACCAGAGCAAACACTTTTAAGTTATGCTGCGACTGCCGGCTGGCGGGGAACAATGGTTGGTATGATGACAGCCGCTTCTATGAATTCTTTTCGAATTAATAAAGAATCTGAGCAAGGTGTTGAGATTACTGTTCTGGTAACGTCAGGATTATCAAATTCAAGAAGAGTCGGTGATTATGCCGAAAACCGAATAATGAATTTACATTCGGGAGAAGCCGGTACTATTAATATTGTTGTTCTTAGTTCAGCAGCATTAACAGATGCGGCAATGGTTGAAGCTTTGTTAATTGTAACAGAAGCGAAAGCTGCTGCGTTACAAGAGGCAGAAATTATAAGTCCTGTCTCTAATAAAATAGCAACAGGCACGGGAACCGATTCGGTTGCGGTAGTGAGTGGTTATGGAAAAGAAACGATAGCATACTGCGGCAAGCATGTTCTTTTTGGAGAAATACTCGGACGTTTGGTTATGAAAACCATTGCTTCTTCTATAAAGTGGGCTGTTTTAAATTCAGAAAAAAAATCATTAATTCTGGACTAGATATTTTTATCGAGGAATCGTTCATTAATTGTCGGTAGAGGATTTACATTAAGTTGAGGGTTTTCCGGCATTTGTAAATAAAATCCCTGTTGTTCAATACTGTTTAAAATTTCTTCAGCAGTTCCTCTTGCCATTTTTTTCTCTGGTGTCAGTTTCAAGGTCATAATTTTTTCTGTTTGACCCAGTACAGTTAATAATTCTTTAGGTAAGTCAGACAGTTCTGTTGTTACAGGAATGAAAACATATGTTTCATCTTTTTTTAAACTTTTATAGATGTGACATTCTAATTCGATTTGTTTATCAGACATTTTTTTAACTATCCTGCTTTTTACTTTCCAATGCATTTTTAATTTGTTGAAAACGCTCCCATGCATGAGGGATCTCATGGCCATCTTTACGAAGTGACTCAAGAATTTTTTGAGAATCATGTACAATAACTTCCAGCTGTTCTGCTGTAAATAATTGTAATGCGGCATCCAGATCTTCTGCTTCTTCATTTAGCAATGTTGGGGTCAATTCATTTTCTGAAATTGGCGAATTTTCCAGCATGAGATCAGCAATTAATTTTTTTTCATGTAGCTCATTATGCATTTTACGAGCGATGTCTTCTTCATCCAGTTTTTTTAATGCGGTTGTATCACCTGCGGCACCTTTGCGAATGGCTGCCATAATTGCTTCTATTAACTTTTTAATCGCTATTTTTAAATTGCTATGGTCACCAGGCATGGCACAACTTGTGGCATAGCATTCATCTAGTTGTTCTTTAATTTCCAGTACAATATCGCTTTCACTATTGCTCCCGAGTTGAGTTGTTTTTTGTACAACCGATTGAAAATGAGTCATAAATGAAATCAGGTCTTCTTCATCTTTTTGTTGCGCAGTTTCAATATCTTGTTGTGTGATCTCTTTTTCCGGTTTGGGAAATAAGGGGTTCAATAAACGACGTTTTAAATGTCGCTCATGCGGGCCGGGAGCGGGGCTGAAATTTATAGTCATAGGGGGATTTAATATCAAGTATTAGAAAAGCTTAATTATACACACTGAAATCTGATTTTTCACTTAAATATTACAGGACGGAATTATGATTTCAGATCTTCTGCAACAACCTCTATCCAGTGCCGTACGGGTACAGGACTGCCCGTATTTAGATGATGTAAACAACCAATATTGGCGGTTACGATCATTTCCGGTTGAGCAAACATAAGCCCGGAAAGTCTTTGTTCCCGAAGTTTTGCAGATAGTTTTGGCTGGGTAATGGAATAAGTTCCGGCAGAGCCGCAGCACAAGTGTTTATCTTTTATCGGGCATAAAGAGTAACCGCATTTGGATAAAATATTTTCGATATTGGAAGGTAGTTTTTGTGCATGTTGTAGTGTACAGGGAGTATGTACTGCTATTGCAGTGGTTGAACACTTTAATCTGGTTTTTAATTCTTCCGGGTTTATGACTTCAGTTAAATCAAAAGTTTTATTTGCAATTTGTTTTGCCTTATCTCGGTACTGATCGTCATTACGTAATAAATGTGGATAGTCTTTAAACATGGCACCACAGCCACTTGCGGTCATGATAATACCTTCAACATTATTATCAAATTCCGAAATTAAGCGATCAATATTGTTTTTAATAACAACCAATGCTTTCTCTTCGTCGGATAGATGCTGGTTAATCGCACCACAACAACCAGCGAAAGAGATAAGTTCAATATTAAGGCTGTTTAAAACTTTACGTGTTGCATAATTGATTTGCGGTGATAGAGAAGGTTGTACGCAGCCATCAAGAATTAACATTTTTCTTTTGTGTGACTGTGTCGGGATATTTTTCAGCTCTTTTTTTACCGGAATCTGTTGTTTTAATACTTTAGGTAAAACCGGCCTGAATAATTGTCCCGCTTTTAATAATAAGTTAAAGCGTTTTGCATAAGGTAAAATAAATAATAATGACTGTCGTAATAATTTTTGTGAAAAAGGTCGTTTAATACGTCGTTCTGCTTCACTTCTTCCTATTTCAAGCAAGTGAGAATATTCAACGCCTGAAGGACAGGTTGTCTCGCATGCCCGGCAAGTTAAACAACGATCAAGATGTAGTAGCGTTTCCTGACTAATTTTTGCTCCTTCAATCATTTCTTTAATTTGATAAATACGGCCACGAGGCCCGTCCAACTCATCACCTAATATTTGATATGTAGGGCAGGTTGCAGTACAAAATCCACAATGAACACAGCTACGTAATATTTTATCGGCAAGCTTGCCGTCAGCCGTTTGCAAAAAGTTTTTTTCTATTTTTGTTTTCATTAGTGTCTTTAATTGAATATTACAAGTAGGAGTAAAGGCGACCGTAATTTAAAATACCGTAAGGATCAAAACGCATTTTTAAATTAATCTGAAATTGTTTTATTTTTGCCTGTAGCGGTGGAAAACGTTCTTTAATTTCGCTGCTTTTTTCATTATCTGAAAGCTTAAATAATGTTGCCGAACCACCTTGCTGGTTTGCTATTAATTGTAATTCCTCGGCATTTTTTTCACTCTGTATCCAATACAAGGCACCGGCCCAGTCGATAAAGCAGGGTTCATCTGTTTTTATTTTAGCTGTATATGGCACGGATAATCGCCATAGCGGTTTGTCTGCAGTAAAGAAAGAATGAGTTTGTTCATTAAGTTGTTGCCAGAAATTATCTGCATGAACTAATGTTTCACCACTAATTTTTTTTTGTGCCGAATTGACAGCACTTTGTGCACCGCTTAAGCGAACATAAAGTTTTTCATTTTCATAAGCCAGCGCAGATAAGGGTAGGGGCGTTTGATTTAACTCGTGCATCATTTCTAATGCATCTTGTTGTGACATTGCGAACACCTGAGTTAATTCAGTATTGGGCATGGGCAAAACTTTAATTGATATTTCCAGTAATACTCCCAGTGTCCCTAATGCACCAACCATTAGGCGCGAGACATCATAACCGGCGACGTTCTTCATCACTTGCCCGCCAAAGGACATGATGTCACCTTTACCGGAGATGATTTTTGTTCCTAAAACAAAGTCTCGGGTAGAGCCGGTGAAGGGGCGACGCGATCCTGAAAATCCTGTTGCAATTGCGCCCCCCAATGTTGCATGTTCACTAAAGTGGGGTGGTTCAAAAGGTAACATTTGATTATTTTCTGCCAGTACTGCCTGTATATCTTTTAAAGGGGTACCCGCGCGTGCTGTAATCACCAGCTCGCTTGGTTCATAGTTAATAATACCCTGATGAATTCGTGTCTCCAGCTTTTCTGATTTGCAGCTATTGCTATTACCATAAAACCGCTTACTGTTGCCGCCAATAATTTCTAACGCTGTTTTATCGTTATAAGCTGCACGTACACGATCTTGCAGTTCCTGGGTTCGGTTTATGCTTTTCATTTTAAAAACCACGTCATAATTAAAACCGTTCCAATCCGGGATGCGAAAGTAAACCATCATGTACATGCATACCGCCTAGTTCAGCACAACGATGTAAAGTAGGTACTGCTTTGCCTGGGTTAAGCAGTTCACGTGGATCAAAAGAATGTTTTATGTCATGAAATATCTGTAACTCAAGTGATTTAAATTGTACGCACATCTGATCAATCTTCTCTTTACCAACTCCATGCTCGCCAGTGATGGTGCCTCCGGCTTTTACGCAAAGCTCAAGAATCTTTCCACCAAATTCTTCAGTACGTTCCAGTTCACCTTTAATATTTGCATCATAAAGAATTAAAGGGTGCAAGTTGCCATCGCCTGCATGAAAGACATTAGCGACTAATAAATTATATTCTCTGGACAGCTCGCTGATTTTTTTTAAAATGTCTGGAAGCTGATAACGGGGGATGGTTCCATCCATACAATAATAATCGGGGGAAATCCTTCCAACAGCAGGGAAGGCAGACTTTCGGCCTAACCAGAGTTTTAAACGGTCAGCTTCATCTACAGATGTACGTAAACTGGTTGCGCCTTTATTTGTTAATAATGTTTCAACAAATTTAATTTGTTCCGTGACTTCTTCATGTGTGCCATCAAGTTCACAAAGTAAAATTGCTTCAGCATCAACAGGGTAACCAGCATGGGAATAATCTTCTGCTGCACGAATAGCCGGGTTATCCATCATTTCAAGACCGGCGGGGATAATTCCTTCGGCAATGATTGCGCCGACAGCCTCACCCGCTTTAACTACATCATCAAAGGCTGCAAGAATAACCTGTGCCTGCTCAGGTCGGGGTAATAGTTTTACTGTTACTTCTACAATGACTCCTAACATACCTTCAGAGCCGCTCATTAGTGCCAGAAGATCATAACCGGGAGTATCTAAAGCCTGTGAACCAATTGTGACGAGTTCGCCATCTACAGTAACTATTTTAAGTTGTAAAATATTATGTACGGTTAATCCATATTTTAAACAGTGTACGCCGCCGGCATTTTCTGCCACATTGCCCCCAATGGTGCAGGCAATTTGAGATGAGGGATCAGGCGCATAATATAAATTAAATTCTTCAACCGCTTGAGAGATAGCAAGGTTACGTACACCGGGTTCAACGATAGCACTTCGATTAGCCGGGTTAATATCCAGTATTCGATTGAATTTTGCCAGACTAAGTAATAACCCATTAGCAAGCGGTAATGCACCACCGGAAAGACCTGTGCCGGCTCCCCGTGCTACCACGGGTACTCCTTCTTCATGGCATAATGCGAGAATATTTTGTACTTGCTCAATAGTTTCAGGCAGGACAACGATCCAGGGTTTTTGCTGGTAAGCTGTTAAGCCATCACATTCATAGGGACGTGTTTGTTCTTCGGTTTCGAGAATATTCGCGGCCGGCAAAATTTGGTGTAAATATTTACGCAGTGATTTTCGGTTATCTTTTGTTGCTGATGTCATACCTTAATGATACCGCAGCTTGCGTTATGATTCTAAGCATTATATTTAACCTTACATTCATAGCCGTTAATCAACATACGTAATATCATTTAGGTGTTAATAGTATTTAAACAGATTAAAAAATGTCAAAACAAAAATTAACGAAAACAGAAATAAAAACCCGACTAGACAAGTGGTTATGGGCTGCCCGTTTTTATAAAACACGTCATCTTGCTGCAGAAGCAATTAATGGCGGGCATGTTCATTACAATGGTCATCGCGTAAAACCTTCACGTATTTTACAAGTGGGCGATAAGTTAACCATACATAAAACACCGTTTACTTTCGAAATAATAGTCGAGGGATTAAGTGTTCGACGCGGGCCGGCTAAAGAAGCACAACTGCTCTATACTGAGCTTGAAGAAAGTAGACAAAAGCGGGAAACTTTGGCGGCACAACGAAAACTCGATGCCGCTCAATTTCCACATGCTGAACGTCGGCCAGATAAGCGTGATCGACGGCGAATTATTCGCTTTAAAAATATTAACAGGGAAAATTAATGCCAGCTCCGGAAAAACTAAATAAAAGGCCCACGACACCACTTATTGCTGCAGATACCATTATTGAATTATCAGATAAACCCAGTCGACCGATTGTTTTAATTGAACGAAAGTATCCTCCTTATGGTTGGGCTATTCCGGGTGGTTTTATGGATGTGGGAGAGCGTCTTGAAGTAACCGCTATTCGTGAAGCACTCGAAGAAGTATGTCTGAATGTATCTCTCAAAGCATTATTAGGCATGTATTCCAATCCTGCTCGCGATGACCGGGGTCATACCGTATCGGCTGTTTATGTTGCTGAAGCCACTGGTGAACCTAAAGCTGCGGATGATGCGAGAAATGTAGCAATCTTTGATTTGCAACATTTACCCGAGCCATTAGCCTTTGATCATGCGCAAGTACTTGAAGATTATAGAAAATTCAGAGAATCCGGGAAAGTGGCGGATTTAAGAATAGCTGATTGAAAATGGTGATATAGCCTTGAAACTCGCAAATTCACCCCTAAATAGTTACAATATAAGCATTCTCTAATATTAAACTTGATCCCGTCGGAGGCTCACATGGCAACAGTAGATTTAAACAACAGTAATTTTAAAGAAACGATTGATAATAATGATTTCGTGATCCTCGATTTTTGGGCTCCATGGTGTGGACCTTGTAAACAGTTTGGTCCTGTTTTCACTGAAGTTTCTGAAAAGCATCCCGATATTGTTTTTGCAAAAATTAATACTGAAGAAGAACAGGAAATTGCAGGAATGATGAACATTCGTTCAATTCCAACATTAATGATTATGCGTGATCAAGTTGTTTTATATTCTGAAGCTGGTGCATTACCCGCTGCGGGATTAGAAGATATTATTGAAAAAGCAAAAGCATTAGACATGGCAGAAGTTCATAAGCAAATTGCAGAAGAACAAGCTAAAGAAGCTTCAGCTTAATATTAATATAGCCACGAAGGGCACCAGGAACACGAAGGGAAAAAAATTAAATCACGGGGAATACAGGCTAAAGCAATAAAATTTTTACCTGTACTTACCTTGTTTTTTTATTTTTACCTTTGTGTTCTTTATGCTCTTGGTGGCAAATATTATTTACATTAATCCTCTAAATGGCTGAACATCAACTAATGTTCCTGCTTCTACATTGCCCCAGTCCTGCGGCAAGATAATAAAACAATTCGCTTTACTCATTCCGCTTAAAACATGGCTTGCTTGCATGCCAATACTTTCAACAATGAGTTCACCTTTATCATTGGTTTGTAAAATTCCGCGTTGAAAATCAGTACGTCCGGGTGCTTTCCGTAAGTCTGATTGACAGGCAACTTTAACCACAGGTGCTTTAGTTATATTAAGCCCCATCATTGTTTTTAATGTAGGCAGGGCAAATTGATAAAAGGTTGTCATAACAGACACGGGGTTTCCGGGTAAGCCAAAAAATACGGCATCATTAACAAAACCAAAAGCCAGAGGCTTACCGGGTTTCATCGCAATTTTCCAAAAGTCGACTTTACCGAGTTTATCGAGAGTTTCTTTTACAAAGTCGGCTTCACCCACAGATACACCACCGGAAGTGATAATAGCATCAGCCTGTTCCGAGGCTTGTGTAAAAGCATTTTCGATAGCCTGACGGTCATCAGGGATAATACCCATGTCGATAAGCTCAACCCCAAGATTTTTTAACATGCCAAAAATTGTGTAACGGTTGCTATCGTATATTTGACCTTCATCCAGAGGCTCTTCAACATTACGTAACTCGTCGCCAGTTGAGAAAAATGCCACACGTAATTTTTTATACACAGTGACTTCTGCAACACCGAGTGAGGCCAGTACACCGAGTTCCGCCGGAGTGAGTTGCTGTCCAATATGTAAAACAGTATCTCCGTCTTTAATATCTTCACCAATGTGACGTACATTTTCATTTTTACAGTGGCCACTTTGGATGGTAATGGCATCACCATCAACCTGTACCTGTTCCTGCATAATGACGGTATCGGTGCCGTTTGCTATTTGTGCCCCGGTCATAATACGAACACATTCTCCGGGTTTTACTTCTCCTTCAAAAGGAATGCCTGCAAATGATTTGCCAACCAGAGTTAAGGTGTTCTCGCCTGTAGCCGGTAAATCGACTGAGTTAAAGGCATAACCATCCATTGCCGAGTTTGCATAGGGCGGTACATTAATACTGGAGATAATTTCTTTTGCCAATACACGATTTAAACCGTCTCGCAGGTTAACAACTTCAGTTTCCTGAGTTTTTGTTACTGCTCCTGTCATACGAACTATGGCTTCGTTTACATTTAACCAGGGACTTTGTTTTTGCGGTGTATCACACGCAGAAGAAACGGGGATTGATTTGTTCATCGATTTAACTCTTAGTAAATTGAAGTGGGATTATCTCATAATTTCTTTAAAATGTTTTTCTGCATTTTCAAGATCTTCCTGAGTATTTATATTCATAAAAGCATCCGGTTGATCTGAAAAATCAACAACGGCATGGGTTTGTTGTTGCATCCAAACGCGGGCCTTGCGTTCACCTTGTTGTAAAAAGGCTTCTAATGAAGCAATTAAACTTTTATGAATAAGCGCAGAAGTGGGGTGTAAATATTTACCATCATGCGGTATCACAACCTTATTCTCCCCGCTATTTTGCATTAAACGTAAAGCAAGATCAGTCGGAATAAAAGGACTGTCTGCCGGAGTAACAAGCAACCAGTCGGTTTTTGATTGTTGTAAGGCTTTTAATATGCCGGCAAGAGGGCCAGCAAAGCCATCCATATCATCTTTAAAAACAGTGAGCCCCAGACTGGAGTAGGTTTCAATATTACGATTTGCACTAATAATGATTTCATTCACCTGCGGCTTAATACGGTTAATCAGGTGTTGTACCAGAGGGATATTATCCAGTGTGACCAGACCTTTATCGGCATGAGCAAGTCGTGAGCCTTTGCCTCCGGCCAGAATGACTGCGGTAATTTGTTCTCTACTTTTTGTCATAGTTATACAGTTATATGGGATTTTGGCGAATTATAACGAAAAAAGTGGTATTAAATTGGTAAAGATGGGATTTATTACTAAAATTTATAGTAGAAGTGGTCGATAATATAATGGTATGTAAAAAATTTAGTACAGGATAATAGTATGAAAAAAATAGTATTACTCAGTCTGTTTGGACTTTTTTCCTTAACCGGCTGTGAGACAGTTGGAGGCGGGATTTATGTCGATACAACATATGATTCTACTCCATATTATCCTCCAGCTTATGGTCGGCGAGTACTGCACAGGTATTATTATTATCCTGAGGCCGAATTCTATTTTGATATCGGCCGTAATATGTATTTTTATCTTGACTCGGGTTCACACTGGCGTTCTTCTGTACGCTTGCCGTTACGTTTACGCAGTCATCTTTCAAGTTCATATGTTGAAATTGAAATGGATGATGACCGGCCTTATCGTCGGCATAAATTTTACAAAAAAAAATACAGAGGTCATCGATATAAATTAAGACATGGAATGAGGCAAAATCTTCTAAATGACGGGACTCGAGAATATAAGAACGAACGCCGTTATTTAAATAATAAAAGCAATAGACACGAGTACCGGGAAAATCAATATAAGGATAAACATCATAAGCGGGACAAGAAATACCGAAATAAACATAGGTATAAAGATGATGGCCGCGGATTGCGTGATAATAAAAAACATAAACGTAAAAAAGATGATGAAGACGATGGTCGTATGAAAAATCGAACACACGATAGAGACTAAATTTTTTATATTGCGAGAATAGTTATGAAAACGGATATGACAACGACATTAACGACAGCGTTATCTGGATTACAGGTTGGTGTTAATAATGCGCAAAAAGCAGCAGGGGAAGTCGCAAAGTTGACCACGGGGTCTGACAGTGTTCAGAGTGCCGTGCAACCTTTACTTAATCTGCAACAGGCTGAACAGGAAGTTGCTGTAACCAGTAAAGTTGTTAAAGCTGAAAATGATACATTAGGTCGCTTTGTTGATGAAAGGGCGTAGTGAATAGATTAACTGAGTAAAGTTTTATGTTGTTGCAATGCCCACTCAACATGTTCTCTAATTATTTCTGATGGATGACCTCGCTTTTCATTTAACGCAGTAATTATTTTCTCACAGCTAACAGCGTTGCCTAATGCAACGGCAATGTTACGTAACCAGCGCTCATGGCCAATTCGTCTGATGGCGGTACCTTCTGTTTTGTTTAAAAATGTTTCTTCATCCCAGTTAAAAAGTTCAATTAAAGTAATATCATCAAGATGATGTCGCGGCATAAAGTCTGTTTCAGGAGACTCAGTGGCAAAACGGTTCCATGGACAACAGAGTTGGCAATCATCACAACCATATATTCGGTTGCCCATTAACGGTCGTAGGTTTTCAGGAATGGCACCTTTTAACTCAATCGTTAAATATGAAATACACAAGCGGGCATCAACCACATAAGGTTGAGTAATGGCTTTTGTTGGGCATATGTCGATGCATGACTGACAAGTACCACAATGTTTTTCAGTAGGACTATCGATTGGCAGAGGCAAGTCGGTATATATTTCCCCGAGAAAAAACCACGAACCGGCATTTTTGTTTAACAGATTACTGTGTTTCCCTATCCAGCCTAAGCCTGCTTTTTCTGCCAATGGTTTTTCCATGACCGGTGCACTGTCGACAAAGACGCGGTATCCAAAGTCACCAATTTCATTTTCAATTTTATTCGAGAGTTTTTGTAACCGCTTGCGTAAAACTTTGTGGTAGTCACGACCAAGTGCATAGCGTGAAATATAGGCTTTATCCGGATCAGCAAGAACGGATTCGGCTCGAATAATATCCGGCGGCCAGTAATCCATGCGACCGGTAATAACACGATGAGTCCCCGCTACCAGTTCTGCCGGACGAGTTCGTTTAGTGCCATGCTGTGCCATCCAGTCCATATCGCCATGACAGCCCTGCTCCAGCCAGTTGCTTAGAGTGTCTTCGGCCTGATTTAACTGAGTATCAGTAATCGCAATTTCCTGAAAACCTAATTCCCGGCCCCAAATTTTAATTTGTTGCGCTAACCGGGCAAGATGTTCATTATTATATGAACGGGACTTGTTCTGAATTTCACTCATACAGGCTATGATAACGCGCATGAAGCAACTACCAAACAATTTATACACATCCGTACAGACTCGTGAGCTGGATCGCGTCACGATAGAGGACTTTGAAGTTTCCGGTACCGTATTAATGGAGCGTGCAGGTACAGTTGCTTTTGAGCTCTTAAAACAACACTGGCCTGATGCAAAGGTTATCTGCATTGTTTGTGGTACAGGCAATAATGCCGGAGATGGTTTTGTGTTAGCTCGTTTGGCTCATGAGCAAGGTTTTCAGGTTGAAGTACTCATTGTGGGTGACCGCAATAAAATTACCGGTGATGCGCTTGCAGCAAAGCAGAGGCTTGAAGGATGTGGTGTTGTGACACAGGTCTACGGTAACGGCAAATTGCCACTAGCTGATTTGGTTGTTGATGCTATTTTTGGTACTGGTTTAAAGGGGGAAGTTAGTGGTGATGCAGTTTATGCCATCGATGCTATTAATCAGCATGGAACCCCTGTTTTATCTTTAGACATTCCTTCCGGACTTATTGCCGATAGCGGGCATGTTTTAGGCAAAGCGGCTCAGGCGAATGTTACCGTTTCATTTGTCGGGCTGAACCGGGGGCTATTAACCGCAAAAGGGCCGGACTATTGCGGTGAGCTTATTTTTGATGATTTACAAATTCCGAGTGCTGTATCACTTAAAGTCCCCACTTCAGTAAAGCGCCTCGAGATTCCACTCGCAATATTTAAAAAGCGGAATAAAGATTCCCACAAAGGTATTTTTGGGCATGTGCTTGTGATTGGTGGTGATGTTGGTATGAGTGGTGCTGCACGATTAGCTTGTGAAGCCGCATTACGAACGGGAGCAGGTTTAGTGAGTCTGGCAACACGCTATGCCCATGCTTCAGTGATCAGCAGTGTTCGTCCTGAAATTATGAGTTATCCCGCAGAACGGGAAAGTGAAATACTTTTTTTAATTGAAAAAGCCAGTGTGATAGGGATAGGACCTGGTTTAGGACAAAGTGAATGGGCTGCCACTTTATTAGCCACGGCGCTCAATAGTGAAAAAACACTAGTGGTTGATGCAGATGCTCTTAATTTATTAGCCATTGAACCTCATCAGCGTGACAACTGGGTCTTAACTCCTCATCCGGGAGAGGCAGCCCGGTTGTTGGGAGTTACTACCGAAGAGGTTCAGGCAGATCGTTTTAGTGCAGTAAAAAAAATTGCTGAAAAATATGGTGGTACTGTCGTTTTAAAAGGGAATGGAACTTTGATTTATTCTCAAGGCACCACATATTTATGTGATAAAGGAAATCCGGGGATGGCAAGTGGTGGCATGGGTGATGTGTTAACCGGTGTTATTAGCAGTTTACTTGCACAAGGTTTTTCTGTCACAGAAGCGGCTAAGATTGGTGTACATCTTCATTCTTCTGCCGCTGATGCGGCAGCTAAAGGAGCTGGCGAACGCGGGTTACTTGCAAGTGACTTAATGCCGGCTATTCGTCGTTTAATAAATTTAGGTTAGTTTTTATTATTATGTCAGTTTTTCTTGCGGATGAAGAGGCCACGATTGGGTTGGCTAACTCACTGGCAAATTTATGTCCGGCAGGCTTTAATGTTTTTCTTTACGGAGATTTAGGTGCGGGAAAAACTACATTGGTTCGTGGATTAATACAGTCATTTTTACCCGGGACAAAAGTTAAAAGTCCAACCTATACCTTAGTCGAAGGTTATGATCTTAGTGCCTCAATACACAATCCCAATAAGCTTCATCAGCTTTATCATTTTGACCTTTATCGACTAGGTGATCCAGAAGAGCTGGAATATTTGGGTGGTCGTGATTATTTTGCTAAAGACACTGTTTGTCTGGTCGAATGGCCTCAGCGTGGTGAAGGCTGGCTTACTGAACCGGATTTAAAAATCACACTTGCATATCATGATGAAGGGAGAAATATTGAACTTGTTGCCTGCTCGGATAAAGGCAAGGCGGTATGCGATAAAATAAATAAAAAGATGGAAAATAAATCAACATCCTTATAGTCGATTATAAATCACCGGAGAATTATGACTTTAATTATATGGAATCCCATTTTTTAGGGGGAACTGAATCCACTATATTTAAGAGTCGCACGAGAATTAGCGCGTGAACATAATGTGTATATTTCACAACTTAATCGCATTGAGCGTTATACCGAAGAAGGCATTACCTATATACATCATCCTGACAGTTTGACACAAAAAGAATTTGTCCCCGATATTGTTATTATAAGAAGTAAGTACCGTTTACTTAAAGATTATGGATTGGTCTACCCAAAGCCAAAAATGTTTGTTTGGGCGTATAACTTTCAAAACCATGGCATTCTTAGTCGGCGACACCGGGTGTTAAAAGCTAAAGCACAGGTGATTTGTGTTTCTCAATCTCATTGTGATCACATTGATAAAATTTTTAATGGCGCACTCTCTTGTTTTTTCGTTTGCTGACTTTTCAGTTTAAACGCGTACCTGTAACTTATATTTATAATGTGATTGATAGTGACTATACAAAAACAGATGAGCCGTATGACAGGAATAAACTTTTCTTTTTTAGTACTCCTAACAAGGGACTAAAAGAAGTGATAAAGCATTTTGCAGAATTGCTAAAACAGGCACCAGACTATCATTTGTATATTGCAGGTGCGACTGCCGAGCAGTTAGAAAATTATGATCTTAATAAACAGTTGCTGCCTTCTGATTCGGTGACTGTTTTAGGGCGACTTGCTAAAAGTGAGATTATTGCGCATTTAAGAAGCTCATTTTGTGTGTTTTATCCGCAACCTGTTCATGCAGAAACATTTGGACTTGTTTATGTTGAAGCAAATTGTGTTGGTACTCCTATTCTGGGACACCCCTTTGGGGCGGCAACAGAGGTGATTGGTAATACTGAACAGCTTGTTAATGGTAAAAATTCTAAAGCGGTTGTGAATAAAATGCTGGATTGGCAAAAAAATGGCTGACCGGAAGTGTCTTGTTTAGAGAAAACTCAGCTTTCTAATGTTGTGAGTCGTTGGAAAGAGGTACTTGGACTAAATTAGTCGTTTGATTTTGCCTTTTTTCTCGATTCAGTCGAGATAAGCACTCTATCTATATAAAATATATAGAAAAAACTTGATTCTGACTCATTTTTTATCCATTATTAGTCATAACCATGGGTAGAGGGGGGATCCAAGTGTTTATTTTGCTATCAAAAATACGATCTCGATTTGTAACATTCTTATGTTTGGTAATGGTCTTATTACCAAATATGTTGTCTGCGGCAGAAGTGCGTGGTTTACGCATGTGGCCGGCTCCGGATAATACCCGTCTTGTTTTCGATCTTAGCGCACCCGCTGAGCACAGTTTATTTACTTTACGTAATCCTAATCGCATTGTTATTGATCTTAAAAATACCAGAGTGAGTGGGGCGTTACCCTCTGTCGCATATAATGAGTCACGCATAAAAGGTCTTCGCTATGCCAAGCGGGGGAAAAACGGTTTACGTGTGGTCTTGGATTTAAAAAATGCAGTTAAACCTAAAAGTTTTGTATTAAAACCTCATGGTGCTTACGGTAACCGTTTAGTAGTGGATTTATTTGATGCAGAAAAAACAAAAAAGGTCGTTGTTAAAAGACCTGTTTATCAGTCAAAAAAGAAAGCGCGTGATTTAGTTATTGCTATTGATGCAGGTCACGGAGGAGAAGATCCGGGGGCAATTGGACAACGTGGTACCCGTGAAAAAGATGTTGTGCTAAAAATTGCCAAAGAGCTCGAAAAGCTGGTTAAGCGTGAACGTGGTATGAAGCCTCTGATGATACGCACCGGTGACTATTATATCGGTCTCAAGCAGCGGGTTAAAAAAGCACAACTTGCTAGAGCGGATCTCTTTATCTCAATTCATGCAGATGCATTTAAAAATGGTAAAGCACGGGGTACCTCGGTATTTATTTTATCTGAACGTGGTGCCAGTTCTGATTTAGCCAGCTTTTTAGCAGATAGTGAAAATAATGCAGATTTAAATGGTGGCGTCAGTGGCAGCAATGATAATTTGCTGAATATGGTTTTAGCTGACATGGTTAAAAACTCAACCTTAGAAGATAGTCATCAAATTGCGAGTAAGGTTTTATCCGGTTTGAAAAGCGTTAACCACTTACATAAAAAAACGGTAGAACAAGCGGGCTTTCGAGTACTAAAAGCAGGGCGTCCCGCAATATTGGTTGAAACTGCTTTTATTTCAAACAGAAGTGAAGAGCGAAAATTACGCAGTCGTAAACACCAGCGTGCTTTAGCCAGAGCAATTTTTAAAGGCACACGTTCTTATTTTCGCTCAAATCCTGTTCCTGGAACATTGTTAGCTGTTCGTGATCGGAAGCATCGTATAGCCAGAGGTGAAACGTTGAGTGGTATTGCGAAACAATATCAAATCAGTATGGCAACAATTCGTAGTGTCAATAATTTACATAGTGATAATTTACGTATCGGTAAAACACTAAAGATTCCTGCTATTTAGAATTCATCATGGTTTAAGTACAAAAATTCTATTGCTTATTTAATGCTCATTCAAAAGTGTGTTTTCCCTGTTTCTCTGATATCAATCGTTCTTATCTATAATATTTTCCCTGTCTCATTCGATGAGCTCTGTGGTGAAAGTGTTTTTTGCGTTAATATCTCTTAATGCCTTTATCCAGATCATCTATCCATCAACTTCCTACGCAGTTAGCTAATCAAATAGCCGCAGGCGAGGTAGTTGAGCGCCCGGCTTCAGTAATTAAAGAGTTGCTAGAAAATAGTCTGGATGCCGCTGCAACACAAATTGATATTGATATTCAGGCGGGTGGCACACAACTTATTCGTATTCGTGATAATGGTCACGGAATTCCACAAGATGAGCTTGCTTTGGCATTAACTCCTCATGCCACAAGTAAAATTCATTCTTTGGATGATTTAATTCATGTCGTGAGTATGGGGTTTCGTGGTGAAGCTCTTGCCAGTATTGCATCTGTAAGTGAACTTACATTAACGTCACACTATCAGGATATGGCATGGAGCATCAAGGCGAAAGAAGGTCGGTTTGATTTAACACCTGCTTCACATCCAAAAGGCTCAACAGTCGAAGTCAATCACCTTTTTTATAATACACCGGCAAGGCGAAAATTTTTAAAAGCAGAACGTACCGAATACAAGCATGTTGAAGATGTGGTAAAACGATTAGCATTAGCACGCTTTGATGTTGCTTTTAATTTTAAACATAATCAGCGTCAGATTTTTACTTTACCTGTTGCCACTTCATATGAAAATAAATTACAACGCTTGAGTCGTATCATTGGTAAAGAATTTATACAGTCGGCTATTCAACTTGAGTATGAAAATGCAGGACTAAAATTATCAGGTTGGATTGCAAATGCAGACTACTCGCGTAGCCAGTCCGATATGCAATATTTCTTCGTTAATGGTCGTATGATTCGAGACAAAGTGATTACGCATGCCGTGAGGCAAGCGTTTCAGGATACGCTTTATCCCGGACGTTTTCCTGTTTATGTTTTACAGCTTGAAATGGATGCTGAACAAGTGGATGTCAATGTGCACCCGACAAAACATGAAGTTCGATTTCGGCAGGGACGTCTGATTCATGATTTTTTATTTTACAGTTTGCGCGAAGCATTAACTCAGCAATCTGGTGCTGGCGCAGTCGATGGTTTTAAACGAGAAGCGAATCATTTTAACGGACAGTCATATTCTCCTTTTAACTCTAATAATATGAATTCAGTTTCTGAGTCAGCAACAGCTTATTCAGTATCTCCTAACCAAAATTTAGTTAGTGATAAAGACTTAAATAAACCGCTAGGTGTAGCGATTACAAAGTTAAAAAATAATTACCTGTTGGCACAAAATACAAATGGCTTGTTAGTTATTCAATTACAGTCAGCTCGATATGTGTTAACTAAACAGCAAATTCAAAATGTCTTGTCAGAAGAGAAAAAGTTGATTTCAAAACCGGTACTGATTCCTTTTAGTCTTAGCTTGAATATCGCAAGTCACAAAATTAATGCACAAACATGGGTTGATGAAAATCATCATGAGCTGCAACAAATGGGCTTCGATTTTGCTGTATTAGGTGAAAACGATATTATGATTCGACAAGTGCCGGCAATGTTGAATGTTCAGGATATTAAAGAAACGCTTAAACAATTTATTCGTCTTCTTGTCATCAATCATAAAGGCAGTGCAGAGGCATTGGCTGAAATTATTGTTAATGATGACTTTAGTCATTATCCCGCAGAGTGGAATAATTTGCTACGTGAACTGGAAGAATATGGTTTTGCTGAGGATTTTTCTCATCAAATTACCGACAAAGAATTAGCGGCTTTTTTCAAAACATCATAATAAAATGACATTATCATTACCAAAAGCAATCACATTAATGGGGCCGACTGCCTCGGGTAAAACGGATCTGGCTATTTTTCTGGCGGAACACTTTCCGGTTGATATTATCAGTGTTGATTCTGCTTTGGTTTATCGAGGTTTGGATATTGGTTCGGCAAAACCGAGTGCAGAAGAACTTGCGAAAGCTCCGCACCGTTTGCTTGATGTGGTTGATCCGGCCGAAGCATATTCTGCAGCCCGATTTCGAAAAGATGCACTGTATGAAATGGAGAAGATTACTGCTGCCGGTCGCATTCCTTTATTAGTCGGCGGCACTATGCTTTATTTTCGTGCTTTGCTGGAAGGTTTATCTAAATTGCCCGAGTCTGATGAGCTTACCCGTAAAAGACTCGAGCTCAGGGCAAAAGAAATTGGTTGGGCTAAAATGCACGACTGGTTAGCTGAAGTAGATGCTGAGGCGGCAAACCGTATTCATCCGAATGATCCTCAGCGTATCTCACGTGCTCTTGAAGTGTATGAAATGACGGGCAAGCCAATGAGCCAGCTACAAAAAGATCAAAAAGCGGAACCTTTACCTTATGAGGTACTCAAACTGGCACTGATTCCTTCTGATCGTGCTGTATTACATCAACGTATTGAAAAACGTTTTATTCAGATGCTGCAGCATGGATTAATCGAAGAAGTAAAAACCCTGCAATCCAGAGGGGATTTGCATGAGGATTTACCTGCAATCAGGGCAGTAGGTTATCGACAGGTGTGGGACTATCTTTATGACAGAATAGACTATACTGAAATGCAAGAAAGAGGTGTTATTGCCACTCGCCAGCTGGCAAAAAGACAGTTGACCTGGTTGCGATCAGAAAAAGGCTTAACTATTTACGATTTAAGCCGATATTCTAAGCAACATATTCAGGAAAGTGTCTTGAAAACGGTTCAAACGTACCTAAATAAGTAGCTATAGGTAGAAATATATTAAAGAACCATTTTTAGTTAGCGATCGTTAGACGACTTTTTGCTCAACGAGGGTGCGATGTGTGTTTCGTTGGTAGTGTGAGAATGTTTGTTTTCACCTATCTATAATAAAAACAAATAGTTGGAGATAATAATTATGAGTAGAGGTCAATCTCTGCAAGATCCATTTCTTAATGCCTTGCGTAAAGAGCGTATCCCCGTATCGATATTTTTAATTAATGGTATTAAGCTTCAGGGACAGATTGAATCCTTTGATCAATTTGTTGTTTTACTTCGAAATACCGTTAGTCAGATGGTATATAAACACGCTATTTCAACTGTCGTGCCTGCCCGAAATATTAAAATGCCAATTACTGCTGATGAAGGCAAAAGCACTACGGATAGTCACGGTGGTAATGTTTAATTCTTATAGTTTGCTTTTCTCCTTTGAGGATTTTTTGATTGTTTGAACGTCCTCAAGGGGGTGAACACGCGGTATTGGTTCACCTCAATTTACATACCGGTTTTGATGATGAATCTCTCGAAGAATTTAAAGAACTCGTGGTCTCTTCTGGTGCAGAACCTGTTGCGGTAGTGACCGGTTCACGTTCTGTGCCTCATCCCCGCTATTTTGTTGGTACAGGTAAAGCCGAAGAAATACGAGAGAGGGTGTTAGCGGAAGATGCTGATGTGGTTCTTTTTAATCATGAACTCTCTCCTGTTCAGGAGCGTAACCTCGAAGCACTACTCGAATGTCAGGTACTTGATCGGACCGGTCTTATTTTGGATATTTTTGCGCAACGAGCACGTAGCCATGAAGGTCAGCTTCAGGTGGAACTGGCGCAATTACGTCATTTATCCACTCGACTTGTTCGTGGCTGGACACATCTTGAGCGCCAAAAAGGCGGTATCGGCCTGCGTGGCCCGGGTGAAACCCAGCTCGAAACAGACAGACGTTTGATTGGTCATCGAATTCGCACACTAAAATCACGGTTGGAAAAGGTTCAACGGCAGCGAGAGCAGGGACGACGAGCTCGTAAAAAAGCTGACGTTCCAACTATTTCTTTAGTGGGATATACCAATGCCGGTAAATCGACTCTTTTTAATAATCTGACGAATGCTGATGTTTATGCCGCGGATAAGCTATTTGCAACACTTGATCCGACTTTGCGTAAAATAAAACTGCCTGCGGGTTTTCCTGTGGTACTGGCTGATACCGTTGGTTTCATTCGTCAGTTGCCTCATGATTTAGTTGCGGCATTCCGTTCTACCTTAAAAGAAACACAAGATGCGGACTTATTACTGCATGTGGTCGATGCCTCCAGTGAAGAGCGCAATGATAATATGGATCAGGTCAATCTGGTTCTTGACGAAATTGGTGCTGAAGACAGACCGCAATTGCTGGTTTTTAATAAAATTGATTTATTAGAGGGCATGTCTGCTCGTATCGATCGTGATGAAGCCGGTACTCCGATACGGGTCTGGATTTCGGCTCTTACTGGCGATGGTCTTGATTTACTGAGTCAGGCTATGGCTGAACGGGTCAATACTGACATGGTCCACCAGATACTTTCCTTGCCGGCTCAGGCTGGAAAATTACACGCCCGTTTATTTGAATCAGGCTCGGTTAATAAGGATGAAAGTCAGGAAAATGGAGGCTGGTTGATGAATGTCAGCTTGAGACGATCAGATTGGGAAAGTTTGGTTAAATATGAAGCAGTTGACCAATATATCGTTGATAAACCATCGCTTCGTCCCCATGATCACCAAGATAGTCAAAGTCCAGCTTGCGGCTGAGGCTTAACCCCAATAGAATGTCATCCTTTGTGTGTGACATACAATAAACCTAATTTTACGTAAAAGACGAGACAAATAATGTCGAAAGAAGAGAGTTCAGAACTGAATCAGGCAAAACCTGTTTTATCTAACCATGAAATGGCATGGAACGAGCCCGGTGGTAATGGTAATAAACCAAAAGACCCATGGGGCAACAAAAATAATCAGGATGGGCCACCCGATTTAGATGAAGTTTTTAAAAAGCTTAATGAAAAAGTGACCAGTATTTTTGGTGGCAAAGGTGGACGTTCCGGTGGTGGTTCATCTGCAAACGGTTCAAAAGGGCTTGGTTTTATTGCAGTTATCGCATTAGTACTCTGGGCGCTGTCAGGTATTTATATTATCGATGAAGGTCGTGAAGGCGTGGTATTACGTTTTGGTGGGTTTGATCGTATAACCGAGCCGGGTCCACACTGGTTTCCGCGTTTTATTGAAACAGTTGAAATTGTCGATGTAGAGCGTGTTCGTAGTATCAATATTGGTGGCACCACACATGAGTCACTCATGTTGACCCATGATGAAAATATTGTCGATATACAATTTGCTGTTCAATATAAAGTCAGCAATGCAAAAGAATACCTTTTTAATGTTCGAGACCCAGATACTACTTTACGTCAGGTGACTGAAACTGCAATGCGAGAAATTGTGGGCAAGAACGGAATGGATTTTGTTATTAAAGATGGCCGTCTTCAGGTTGCAACCGGTACAAAAGATTTAATGCAGGAAATCCTCAAAAGTTACAAAACAGGTTTAGTGGTGACTAATGTCAACATGCAAAATGCCCAGCCACCTGAACAGGTTCAGCATGCTTTTAATGATGCAATTAAAGCGCGTGAAGATAAAGAACGTTTAGTGAATGAAGCAGAAGCGTATTCAAATGACATTTTACCAAGAGCGCGTGGTAAAGCTGCACGTATGGGGCAGGAAGCAGAAGCCTATCGCTCTGAAGTTATTGCCAAAGCAACGGGTGAAGCTCAGCGTTTCTTAAATGTTTTGACAGAATATAAAAAAGCACCTGCCGTTACCCGTGAGCGTTTATATCTGGATACCATGGAAGCAGTGTTAGCGAATAATAATAAAGTCATGATTGATGTAAAGAAAGGTAATAACCTTATGTACTTACCGTTAGACCGTTTACAGTCTCGTCAAGGTTCTTCAATCACTTCACAAGATTTGCAAAACATTCAGAAGTCTTTACCTCGATCATCAGGTAATACCAGCACATCACGTTCACGTGATCTTTTACGTGGCCGAGGAGGTAGATAATCATGTTTGATATAAAAACATCAGGTCTAATTGCAGCAGTTGTTGTTTTAATAATTGCTTTAATGTCAGTATTTATTATTGATGAACGCGAGTTAGCATTAAAATTTCGTTTAGGTGAAATTGTTAAAACGGATTTTAAACCGGGAATTCATTTTAAATTTCCTTTTATCAATAATGTCAGGAAATTTGATAAACGTATTCTGACGTTAGATGCACGACCAGCAAATTACCTCACAAAAGAAAAGAAAAATGTGAATGTGGATTTCTTTGTAAAGTGGCGCATTAATGATGTCGCAACTTATTATAAGTCCATGTCAGGCGGTAACGAGCGTATTGCTGCTGAGCGTTTATACACTGTTGTTAATGACAGTTTACGTGAGCAATTCAGTAAACGTACGATTCAGGAAGTTATTTCCGGTGAACGTAAAGAACTAATGGATACCAGTACAAGTGCTGCAAACAAGCAAGTCAAAAAATTTGGTATTACTGTAGTAGATGTTCGTGTAAAACGCATCGACTTTAGTGAAGACATTAGTAATTCGGTTTATCGTCGAATGGAAGCAGAGCGTACCCGTGTTGCAAAAGATTACCGTTCGCGTGGTGCAGAAGCAGCAGAAAGAATTCGTGCCGATGCTGATCGTCAACGTACTGTAACTTTAGCTGAAGCTTATCGTGATGCTGAAAAAACACGTGGTGATGGTGATGGTAAAGCATCAGCAATTTATGCTAAAGCGTATAATAAAGACCGTGAGTTTTATTCTTTTTATCGCAGTTTAACGGCATATAAAAATTCATTTGATTCGCAAAATGACATCATGGTACTTGATCCGAGTTCTGACTTTTTCAAATACTTTAAAAAATCAAAGTAAGTATTACGAATGCCGGATTCATTATGGATAGCGTTTGGTTTGGTGCTGGTTATTGAAGGTTTAATGCCTGCACTTAATCCAAAAGCATTTAAAAAAACAATGAGTACTGTAAGAGAGCTTGATGAAAGCTCTTTGCGTGTAATGGGTTTGATCAGTATGACAATCGGTGCAGTTGTCGTTTATTTATTAACTCAATAAGAATTTACTTTTAAAATTTAATACTAACATGAATAAAACAGACCGCTGGTTACTCCCCGAAGGAATTGAAGAAGTTTTGCCAAAAGAAGCAAAGCGACTGGAACAATTGCGACGAAAATTATTAGATAACTTTGAAAGCTGGGGTTATGATCTTGTTATCCCGCCATTTATTGAATATCTCGAATCTTTGTTAACCGGCACAGGAAATGATTTAGATATTCAAACCTTTAAACTGACGGATCAATTAACCGGTCGTTTAATGGGAATTCGTGCAGATATGACACCGCAGGTGGCACGTATTGATGCGCATCAGTTGAATCAGGATACTCCAACACGTCTTTGTTATATTGGTACAGTTTTACACACCCGTAACGATGGTTTTGCCGGTTCACGTAGCCCGCTTCAGGTTGGTGCAGAACTTTATGGCCACGCCGGTATTGAAAGTGATGTTGAAGTTATTACCCTGATGTTAGAAACATTAGCTATGTCTGGTGTTACAACTCCTTTTGTCGATTTAGGCCATGTTGGGATTTATCGGGAACTGGTTAAACAAGCCGGCTTGAATAAAGAGCAGGAAGCTATTTTATTTGATAGTTTGCAACGTAAAGCAAACACAGAAATTGCGCTTTATTTAAAAGACTGGAATCTGGACAAGAATATTGCAACAGCTATTGCTGCACTCACTAAGTTAAATGGTGATGAAACAGTACTGGCAAATGCGCAAACTATTTTGAAAAATATGGGCAAAGGTGTTGAAAGTGCATTAGCTGAATTAACCCATATTTCAGATTTACTTAAAGAACGTGTGCCCGAGTTAAAAGTGAACTACGATTTAGCCGAACTACGTGGCTATCACTACCACACAGGTATGGTTTTCGCCGCATATGTCACTGGCCGGGGACAGGCTGTTGCTCAGGGTGGTCGCTATAACGATATTGGTGAGGTTTTTGGACGAGCAAGACCTGCTACCGGTTTTAGTACCGATCTGAAAACATTGCTTTCGTTATCCACGTATAAAAACAATCAGCTTGCAGCAATTTACGCCCCCGCGGACAATGATCCGGCATTACAACAAACAATCACTAAACTACGTCAAAAAGGTGAAAGAGTCATTTGTGCTTTGCCTGAACAAACGGGCAATGCAAAAGAGATGGGTTGTGATCGTGAATTAGTTAAAGACGGTTCAAGCTGGAAAGTTAAGTGATAGTTTGATTTGTGTCGTCGGTTTTAAGCCGACACGGAATAAAAAATCCGTAAAGAGATGTTTGCTACTCTGAAAGCGGGCTACAAAAGATTTATAAATTATTAAATAATGGAAAGTAATTATGGGTAAGAATGTCATTGTTGTCGGCACTCAATGGGGTGATGAAGGCAAAGGTAAAGTGGTTGACCTGCTAACCAAACGTGCAAATGCTGTGGTACGTTTTCAGGGTGGTCATAACGCAGGTCATACTTTAGTTATCGATGGTAAAAAAACAGTGTTACATTTGATTCCATCAGGTATCTTGCGTGACAATGTTAAATGCATGATTGGTAATGGTGTTGTTTTAGCGCCTGATGCTCTTGTTAAAGAGCTAGACATGTTAAAAGAAAGCGGTGTTGATACAGCAGGTCGTTTGTTTATCAGTGAAGCCTGTACCTTAATTCTTCCTTACCATATTGCTCTTGATCAGGCGCGTGAAATTGCGCGCGGTAAAAAGGCGATTGGCACAACAGGCCGTGGTATTGGCCCGGCTTATGAAGACAAAATTTCACGTCGCGGCTTAAAAGTCGGCGACATGTTACACCGTGAGCGTTTTGCTGCACGTTTAGGTGAAGTATTAGATTATCATAACTTTGCATTAAAAAATTATTTTAAAGTACCGACTGTCGATTTCCAGGAAGTGCTCGATTACGGGTTAGAAATGGCAGAAGTTATTCGTCCTATGGTTGCGGATGTAACAGGAATGTTACATGAGATGCGTGCAAAGGGCGAAGACGTTATGTTCGAAGGTGCACAAGGTACATTGCTCGATATCGATCATGGTACTTACCCTTATGTTACCTCATCAAATCCAACATCCGGTGGAGCATTAACCGGTACCGGTGTTGGTCCAAAAGATATTGATTATGTTTTAGGGATCACAAAAGCCTATACCACACGTGTTGGTGCAGGACCATTTCCAACAGAACTGTATAATGGTGAAGAACTTAATGATCCTGTTGGTGCTCATCTTGCAAAAGAAGGCCATGAGTTTGGAGCAACAACCGGACGCGCACGTCGTTGTGGCTGGTTAGATGCGGTATGTTTACGTCGCTCTGCTCAAATTAATTCTTTGACAGGTATTTGTTTAACTAAAATGGATGTTCTTGATGGGCTGGAAACACTACGAATTGCTATAGGTTATGATCATGATGGTGAAGAAGTTGATGCGCCACCAATAGGGGCTGATGCATATGAACAGTGTGTGCCAAAATATATTGAAATGCCCGGCTGGACAGAAAGCACGGTAGGTATTCAGAACTATGATGACTTACCTGAAAATGCAAAAGCTTATATTAAAAAAATTGAAGAAGTTGTGGGCGTACCTGTTGATATTATTTCAACCGGACCTGATCGGGTAGATACAATGGTACTCAGACATCCATATGATTAAGTTAACTTTAAATTAGTTTAAAAAAGCCTATCCAACAGATAGGCTTTTTTTTTCATCATTATTATTAAATCAGGTCTTTTTGAAGTAAATAGGGGTAAGTAGAGTAAACATTTGTTAATTATTCAAGAACTTGCTACAACCGACGATATATATCAGGAATAATATAAAAAATATTTAAGATGGTTAATTGATTTTTAAGAGAAAATAAATGGTTACAAGAAGCCAACTAGAGATAGAGAAAAATTAGCTTCGCTGCAAACAGAATTTAAAGCTGCATTACCTGTTAAGTTAGCAGAACTGGAATCACTCTGGTTTTCTCTCGATAAACAAAAGCCAGACACAACTATTATCGAAAACTGTTATTTAATGGCACATAATCTGGTGGGCTCATCAGCTACATTTGGTGCTATAGAAGTTTGTAAGTATTCGAAAGAACTCGTTGAGAGCTTTAAGAAATTGTTAAAAGATAATGAGTTGTTTGATGGATTGGAATCGAAAGTTTCAGACATTATAAAAATACTAAATAAAAGTATTATTGACTGGCAACCGGAAAAAATATCTTATGTTATACCATTAAAGAATTAAACGGATAGTGAAGATAATTAATCTATCTGGTAGAACATGACGAACTTTTGGCAAAAAATTAAAAATAAAACTGGAAAAAAATGGGTTTGTTGTTGACGTTTATCCCGATTTAATGGCATTTTCAGATGCATTCAAGATAAAAAAGCCGGATGTAATTGTATTAGATGTAATCTTTAAAGCTGATGTTATTGAATATGCGGAGATATTCGATAAATTAAAAAAAGAACAACATATTTTCCCTCCTCTTATTTTTATATCATCCAGAAATGATATGGAAGCACGGCTAATTTGTGCAAAATTAGGCGCGTAGCGCTTCTTTTGTAAGCCCGTTAAAGTTAACAGATTATCTAAAACACTAAATGGGTTTATTGAACATACGATTAATGAAACATATCGTGTTTTATTAGTCGATGATGATATCGCGACACTTGAATATTATGATGGCATACTGAGTGGGGCTGGTCTGAAAGTTAAAATACTTTCTAATCCAATGAGTAGAACCATTAGATGAGTTTAAACCGGACGTTATTATTCTGGATATTCATATGCCAGAATGCTAAGGGCCAGAAGTTGCTCAAGTCATTCGCCAGAATGATTATTGGGCAATAACACCAATAATGTTTATTTCAACAGATACAAGTCTTGATATTCAGCTGGATGCTCTGAGTCTGGGAGGGGAAGGTTTTTTACTTAAGCCTGTTTCTGCGAATCATTTAATTTCAGCAGTGATTGCCAAGCGCAAAAATATCTCTGCGCACCCATCAAATTAATCATGATTTAGAAGTATCGTTACGTGAAAGTGAATTTTAACTAATAGCATCGAATCAGCATAACCCTGCTTCATTTTATGAAGAAATGTGGAAAACTATTTCAAACGAAAAAAACTGGCATGGACTGATGTGCAGCCACACTAAAGATAATAAATAATATTGGGTAGAATCGACGATTGTTCCTTTTTTAGACGAGAATGGTAAACCTTATAAATATGTCTCTGCGAGAACTGATGTAACTAAAGTAATACAAAGTGAAGCACATTTAGAACGTAGTCAAAGGTTTGCTAATATTGGTTCCTGGAACTGGAATATTGAATCAGGTGATTTGTTCTGGTCGATCGTATCTAGCCTTTATTTAGCTATGTTAAGGAGCTAACCAATACCACTTATGAAAATCTTTTAGCAGCAATACATCCAGATGACAGACAATCCGTAATTGATGCCGTCAAAAATTGTTTGGTAAGTGATGTGGATTACAATATTGAACATCGTGTTATATGGCCGGATAAAAGTATTTACAGGGTACATGAAAGTGGTAATGTAGTTCGGGATATAAACAATAAACCACAACACATGTTAGGTGTGGTTCAGGATATAACAAAAAGAAAAAAAGCAGAGTGTGCATTAATAGATGCTAGAGAAGAAGCTGAATGCAAAATCATAATTTCTATCCAATATGCGCCATGAACTTCGAACCCCAATGAATGCTATAATGGGATTTGGCCAGTTACTCAAAATGGATAGCAGATCTCCACTAACTGAAAATCAAAGTGAAAATGTTAATGAGATATTGAAAGCTAGTGATCATTTACTTGAATTGATAAATGAAGTTTTAGATCTCGAGAAAATAGAAGCGGGAAGAATTGATTTGTCGATTGAAAATGTTATTTTAGCGATGTAATAACAGAGTCATTACAGTTAATTTTACCGCTTGCAGATAAACGAGGGATTTTAATTAAATTGTATCGTGACAAAAATGAAGTCAGTATAAATAATTTAACAGAGATAAAAAATAATGTTCGCGCTGATTATACTCGCCTGAAACAGGTGATAATTAATTTTCTTAGTAATGTAGTAAAATATAATTCTGAGAAAGGTGAAATTACAGTTGTATGCTGCGAGTCAAATGAAAATGTGAGAATAAGCATTTCAGATACGTGAGTAGGACTTAATAATGAACAACAAGAACAATTATTTACCACATTTAACCGCTTAGGTGCTAAAAACACTGACGTCGAAGGGACTGGCATTGGTCTGATTATTTCACGTAATATTATAGATTTAATGGAGGGGACTGGTGTAGAAAGTCAGCCTGATGTGGGTAGTACCTTCTGGTTTGAATTACTAAGCAGTATTATATCTGACGGAACAGAAGAAAATGAAACATCAAAATATAATGTTGATGTAATACTCGAAGCAACACGAAGTATACTTTATATTGAAGATAACCCGGCTAATCTTCGTTTGGTTTCACAATTACTTGGGCGCTTACCGCATGTCAATATGTGGACTGCACACGAATCCTTATTAGGACTTGAGCTGGTAGAAGAACATAAGCTTGATTTAATTTTACTGGACATTAATTTGCCGGGAATTGATGGGTTTGAAGTTCTTGATTTATTACGGCAACGAGCTGAGACGACAAATACTCCTGTGATTGCAATTAGCGCAAATGCAATGCCAAAAGATATACAAAAGGTCTCAATGCTGGCTTTAATTATTACATTACAAAACCCTTTAACATTAATGAGCTATTAACGGCTGCTGATGAAAAACTCAATGGATAGTTTGTTGAGCTTTCATTGGTTACTCATTTTCAGTTTATTTCCCTAAATAAAAAAGATTGTTAATACGGTAATATAAAAATAATCTTTTATTCCATGTTATTTTATTTATGGACACCCATGGTGGATCCTCTTTTATTTTATTGAATGCTATTTGCGTGAATCCGAACATCTAAGTGGATAGATTGCCGTTTGTCTGTGGTCTGGCCCATTTTATAACTCTCTTTTCTGAGCATCTGGATGAGCAATTACTTAAAGTTGGTCTTTAAGCCAATATTTTACAGCTCTTCTGAATTAATTGTAGACGACCATCGTCAATGCGCATGTCATTGTCATTTAAATTATATATTTTCATTATTCATGATTATTTTACTAAAGTATTACTTTAAATATGCCGATAATGATTATTATGACGAAAATGACGATTATTATATAGTAGATTCAGTTGTAAAAATGTGGGGATTTGATGGCAAAAGCTAAGGAATACTTGACTAGTCGAGAAGCCGCTAAATTGTTAGATGTTGCGGTAAGTACTATTCAGCAATGGACAAATAATGGATTGCTTCATTCCTGGAAAACAGTCGGTGGTCATCGTCGAATAACAAAATCTTCTATTGAAAAAATGCTTGGCAATAAAAATAAAACGGGAGCTAAAACTATTTCGATTGTGGTAGTAGAGGATAATCCACAAGATCAAAAACTGTATAAAGAACACTTTGAATTATGGGATTTTGATATTGAGTTATCTATGGCAAATGATGGTTATGCTGGCTTAATAAGAATAGGAAAAGTAACTCCTGATATTATCATTACCGATCTAATGATGCCGAATATGAATGGCTTTGAGATGATCAAAGCGATAAAAGAAAATCAGGAACTGTCAAATAGTTTTTTAATTGTTGTTAGTGCATTAACTAAAGACGAAATAAAGAAGCAAGGTGGGATTACAGAAGATGTGATGGTTCTTGAAAAACCGGTGTCTTTTAGTAAATTAGAGTCGCTGGTTAATAAAAAGTATTTATAAATACTTTGTGTAAGTATAACTGAAGGAAATACACGAGAGAAGATATGGAATCCTCAACAAGTATGAATAACAGGAATGAATTTGGTACGTTGTTGGCTGAATTTAAAATACAGTTGCTAATTGCTGTTACAAGTATCCAGTCCGACTGGGATTTACTTAATTATCATTTTGATATGCAGGTGTTTGAAAAGTTTCATCACGATTTATTAAGGCTTGCAGATGCGGGTGGAACATTTGGTGCTGTAGATATTAGTGATTTCGCAAGAAAATTAGAATTGGCCTGTAAGGAGGTAATTAACGAAAATATTTCATTTGAAGAAGATAAAGAAATAAAAAATAAAATGGGATGCTGGATAAAAAAACTGAAAGAAACTACAGATATATGGTTAGGATCTGATGCAAAGGAAGATGAAGAAATCAAGGAAAATCGTCGAATGGAGAGTGACCTTGTTTATATGTTAATAAATAATAAAACATTTGAAGATGACATATTTAAAAATTTAGAAAAGCATTCATATACAGCACAGAAATTTACACAATTAGAAAAACTACAGAAGTTTTGTCAAACCAACAATCCTATCGTTATTCTGGTAGATGAAGATTTTAGTGATAAAGATATAACAGGAGTAAAGTTAATAGAATTCATAAGGAAAAATGTAAATTCCTTAGTGCCAGTGATTTACATGTCCAGCTCTACTAAAACTGAAACAAAATTATTGGTAGTAAGAGAAGGCGCAGAAAGATATTTTAGTAAACCAGTTAGATTGGATAAGCTTCTACAGACCATTAAAACATTAAATACACCATCAGATACCTTGCCGTATCGTGTTTTGATTATAGATAACGATATACCATTATTAAACTGTTACGAAACTATATTGATAGATGCCGGTGTTCAAGTAGAAGCTATCTCAAAACCATTATCAGGGTTTGAATCTATAGAAAAGTTTAAGCCTGATGTTATTGTTGTAGATATTTCTATGCCGTATTGTTCAGGAGAAGAGCTGGTTAAAATGATAAGATTAGATGACCGATGGTCATTAATTCCCATAATATTTTTATCTGCAGAACAAGATATCAACAATCAACTTGATGCTATGGCTCTGGGGGCGGATGATTTTCTGGTAAAGCCGATTAATGCTAAAAAACTTGTGGTAAAAATTACCACAACCGCCAAGCGAGCAAGAAATAGTGTAAAGCTTAATCAAAATTTAAAAAATTTAATAAGAGAAAACAAATATCAACTATCAACCTTAGATCAGCATGCAATCGTCAGCGTGGCTGATGTTAGTGGTAGGATTATTCATGTCAATGATAAATTATGTGAAATTAGCGGCTATTCAAGACAGGAACTGATGGGGAAAAATCATCGTATACTTAAATCTAAGCACCATGATCAGGTTTTTTTCAAAATTCTCTGGGAGACTATATCATCCGGAAAAGTATGGCATGGGGTACTCTGTAACTTGACTAAAGATGGAGATGAATACTGGGTAGATTCAACTATTGTTCCCTTTATTGATGAAAAAGGGAAGCCTTATAAGTATGTATCAATTCGTACAAATATAACTGAACTCAGGGTAAATGAAAGACGTTTAAAGCGTAGCCAGGACTTTGCAAATATTGGTACATGGGATTGGAATATAAACACTGGAAAAATGTATTGGTCTGATCGTATCTGGTCGTTGTTTGGATATGCGAAGGATAAGACAAAAATGTCGTATGATAATTTTATTTATGCTGTTCATTTTGATGACCGACAACGAGTAATGGATGCTATTACTAGTTGTGTCGAGCATGATATGGAATATGATATTGAGCATCGAGTTGTATGGCCTGATGGGAGTGTACATTGGATTCATGAAAGTGGTGATGTAGTAAGAAATAAAGAGGGATATCCTCAGCAGATGCTTGGTGTAGTACGTGATATTACTAAAATTAAAGAGTCCGAAAAAAACATTATAGCTGCACGTGAAGAGGCTGAAAATGCAAATCGTGCAAAATCACAATTTCTTTCCAGTATGAGTCATGAACTTCGTACACCTATGAATGCTATTATGGGGTTTAGTCAGCTGCTAAAAATAAACAAGTCAGAGCCTCTTACTGATCAACAAGAAAAAAATGTCGATGAGATTATGGTGGCTGGTAAACATCTTATGAGCTTGATTAATGAAGTGTTAAATTTGTCAAAAATAGAATCAGGACATATTGATCTCTTATGTGAGGCCGTTCTGCTGAAAGATGTAATTACGGAATCCTTGCATCTGATTGAACCTTTAGCGCAAAAAAAAGGTATTAGAATTGATGTAAAAATAAATAATAAAAAAATTGAATTTAATATGTTAGATGATTTTACTGATAGTGTTGTTATAGATAAGACTCGTTTAAAACAGGTCTTGTTAAACTTAATGAGTAATGCGGTTAAATATAATAACGAAAATGGCAGGGTTACAATTTCTTATAGTAAAAAAAATAACAACCGTTTTCGTATAAGTATAATGGATACAGGCAATGGGCTTAGTGAAGAACAGCAATCACGTTTATTTATCGTGTTTGATCGATTGGGAATAGAAAACTCAGGTATAGAGGGAACAGGTATTGGTCTGGTAATTACAAAAAAAATAGTTGAGCTTATGGGCGGTGATATAGGTGTTGAAAGTCAGGTTGATAAAGGCAGTGAATTTTGGATAGAGCTTCCTTATATTCAAACTAATCCTGAAAGTGAGATGTCTGAAACAACAGATGATACATGTAACGAGGATAGGGGGATGGCGGAAAAAATAGAACAGACGAAAAATATGAAAACAGTTCTATATGTTGAAGATAACCCGGCCAATCTAAGGTTGGTTGAGCAAATATTAAGTTGCATACCCAATTTACATATGTGGAGTGCACCAGAATCATTACTTGGGCTTGAGCTTGCTAGAGAAAACATTCCGGATATTATCTTACTAGATATTAATTTGCCCGGTATGGACGGTTATGAATTTTTTGATAAATTGCGCAAAGATGAAATAACTAAAAGTATTCCTGTTATTGCTATTAGTGCAAATGCAATGCCTAAAGATATCAATAAGGCACTGCAGCAAGGTTTTGACGGGTATATAACAAAACCTGTTAATGTGAACGATTTATTAAGTACTGTAGAAAGAAAATTAAATGAACTTTGATCTAAAAGTGCAATAAAAATTGGTTCTGATTTAAACAATAATTATGGGTTAACTATTATAAATCTGAAAATAATTTATGTGGTTTTACTTCAGTTAGAGATTGTTAAATGATTGTGAAAAATACAAATTTTATTTTTGTTATTGTTTGGACAATATTGGTTGCGGTCTCATTAAGCTGGAATATTATAGATAATCAAAGTCACATAATTCAGCAGGCAACAGTTGCAGCACAGGAAGATTTTAATAAAGATCAGGATTTTCGTTTATGGGGTTCGCGTCATGGTGGTGTATATGTCACTCCAGATGAACGTACGCCTCCAAATCCTGCGTTGGCGCACATTCCGGACAGGGACGTAGTAACAACAAAAGGAAAAAAATTAACCTTAATGAATCCAGCTTACATGTTAAGACAAATGATGAATGAATATGCCGAATTATATGGAGTGAAAGAAAAATAACAGGTCGGGTTTATCTGAACCTGATAAATGCCCCGGATGAATGGGAATTGAAGGCTCTGGATAAATTCGACAAAGGTGTAAAAGAAATCACTGAAGTGGATTTAATAAATGGCAAGCCTTATCTACGTTACATGCACCCAATGTATATGGAGCAAAGTTGTATGAAATGTCATGATTATCTTGGGTTTAAGATTGGTGACCTTAGAGGTGGAGTAGGTGTTGCAATTTCATTAGAAAAATATATGGAAAACAGCAAGCATGCCGGTGTTAATTTATGACTTGGTCATATTATGGTTTGGTTGCTCGGTGTTGTTTCTATAGTTATGTTTATTCGTTATCTAAAATAAAAAAATATATACTGAAAAAACGTAGTGTTACAAAAAGAAATTTTAATGGTAGAAAAAATAAGTCAGGCAAAATCCGAGTTTTTATCGCGAATGAGTCATGAGTTAAGAACTCCCTTAAATGCTATTCTTGGGTTTGGACAGCTGTTGATTCTGACAGGAGAAAATCTTGAAGAAAAACAAAAGAAAAATATTAATGATATTCTTAAAGCAGGAAATCATATTTTAATATTGATTAATGATGTTTTAAATTTGTCAGAGATTGAGTCAGGGCAAGAAAAGATCAAACTGAGTACGGTTGACGTTAATAATGTTGGTATAAATAATTCTCTGGTTATCGCAGAACCAGTTAGATTAAAACAAGTTATGCTTAATTTGTTAAAAAACGCGGTTAAATACAATAAAGATAATTGAGAAATCATAATCAGGTATGAAGTTGTAAATGATGTTTTAAGAATAGGCATATCTGATACTGGTATTGGAATAAGCGCGGAATCACTGGGTAAGTTGTTTGAGCCATTTGAACGCTTTAATGTAGAAGAGGATATTGAAGGTACAGGAATAGGGTTAACAATTACAAAAGAATTGGTTGATATAATGGGTGGTAATATTAAGGTTGAAACTAAAGTAAACGAAGATAGTACCTTCTGGGTTGAACTTAAAATGGCTAATACAGGTAACAATAATGAATAGCAATAATGAAAACTGTATTTTAATTGTTGATGATGAACAGGCGAATATTTTATTGTTAAGTAAAATATTAAATTTTCATGGTTATCATAACATTATTGATACTACTGAACCGGAAAAAGTGATTGATATTTTAATGAATAACTCAATACATCTTATATTGATGGATATTAATATGCCATCTATGACTGGGTATGAGGTTCTTGAAAAAATTAAGGGTAATCATGATTTTGATAATATTCCGGTAATTGCAATTAGTGGAGATATTTCACAACAGGATGTTGATGCTGCTTTAGAGGCTGGTTTTGTAAGTTATGTAACAAAGCCAATGGATATCGCTAAATTAATCGAAATAGTAAGTGATGTAATATAATAAAATATAAAAAGGTGTAAGTATGAAAATTACCACGATGTTTTCAAATGAAAACACTGTCTTTACAATATATATTGAGGGTGACTTTAATTTTTCTTTATTGCATGAGTTTAGAAAGTCATACAGTGATGTTGATGTGTTACAAGATAAAGAAATCGTTATTGATCTTAGAAAAACACTAACAGTAGATAGTTCAGCTTTAGGTATGTTGCTTAATATGCAAGCCGATCTGGGTAAGCAGGATAAAGATATTAAAATTATTAACTGTAATGATGTAGTGAGGAAAATTTTTCATATTACCAACTTTGAAAAGAAATTTAATATTTAATGATAAAAAAAATACTCATAGTCGATGATATAATTACTAATCGTGCACTATTAAGACAAACATTACAGGCTTTAGGTGGATATGAAATCATTGAGGCTGCAAATGGTAGTGCTGCGATTATCCAGTATGACAAAGAGAAGCCTGATCTTATATTAATGGATATTATGATGCCAGACATGGATGGTCGTGAGGCGACAACATTAATAAAGGCTAAAATGGGAGATGATTTTGTGCCCATTATTTTTGTTACAGCCTTAAGCTCTGAAGATTCATTAACGACAGCATTAGCCGCAGGTGGTGATGATTTTATTAGTAAACCGTTTAATGTTGAAGTGTTAGCATCAAAAATTAATGCTCATTTGCGTATTAGAGAATTAACTCAACAATTAAATGAAAAAAACAACTTATTAACGAGCCACAATCATCATTTAACGCATGAACAGAACTTAATAGAATATTTTTTTGAAAATGCAATCAAGCAAAGTTTTCTCGATAAAAATATTATTCAATATCATATGTCATCAATGTCTGCTTTTAATGGAGATCTGTTACTCGTTGAGCAGGCTCCACGAGGAGGTCTTTATATGATATTGGGGGATTTCTCTGGGCACGGTTTATCTGCTGCTATGGGGACTCTGCCTGTTGCTATGATATTTTTTAAAATGGTATCGGAGTCTGCTGCAGTTGGAGATATAGCTCATGAAATTAATCATCAACTTCATAAATTAATGCCCCCCGGCATGTTTTTTACTGCCACACTTATCGAGATGAGTGCAAGTTGCGAAAATATGTCCGTCTGGATGGGTGGAATGCCCGAAAATTATTGTTTTAACGAGTTTGGAGAACTAAAACATATTATTCACTCACAACATATGCCGCTTGGGATTTTAAATGATGATGATTTTGACTCGGCAGTACAAGTTTTTAATATTAGTCAAAACGATAAAATTTATCTTTATAGTGATGGAGTTATTGAGGCTAAAAATCTGCAAGGAGAACAGTTTGGCGATGAACGACTTAAGCATACATTGGTTTTAGGTAAAGATGTTCGCTTTAAAACGGTTCTTAATAAATTAAATGAATTCACTGGTGATGAAAATCAAAATGATGATATTACTCTTGTTGAGCTAACCTGTTGTCGGGTACCGGTAAAAATAGAAAATAAACCTGGTCATTGTCAGAAATATCCTTTGTCATGGCAGACTTCTGTTTCTTTATCTGTGGATGATATGCGAAGTTCCGATCCTGTTAAAAATTTAACTAATTTTTTGTGTGCTATGCCGTGTGTATCCAGACATAAAGGAGTGCTGTATGTTTTGTTATTTGAGATATATGCAAATTCACTTGATCACGGGATTTTAGGTATACAAAGTGCTGATAAAGTTAATGATAAAGGTTTTGTTGAATACTATAAAAGGCGTGATAAAGCTCTTTTGGGGCTAGAAGAAGCATCAATTCATTTTGATTTTAGTTTTTATGTGGAAAGTAACGAAAATTTTATTAAAATTGATGTTCGGGATAGTGGTCAGGGTTACAGCAGTAAAAGCATAGAAAAATCAGATGATTTATTACATGGGCGGGGGCTTGAGATTATTCGGAGTTTTAGTGAGAAAGTCATAATCTCGGAAGAGGGTAATGCTTTAACTGTTTTATATAAACTTTAATAATGGTGCCGAGAGCGAGACTTGAACTCGCACGACCTTACGGCCACTAGCACCTGAAGCTAGCGCGTCTACCAATTCCGCCACCTCGGCAAAGATGAGCTGATTTCTGAGCCCGCAAACTTTACCGGCAGTACCGGATGATGTCAAACATTCAGTTTTGCATGTTGATTTCTCTATAGTTCAACATCATATTGCTTTTTGTAGTAAAATAAGGCTATAAAAATCAATATTTCCCCCTTTAATTATTAACATTACACAAGATACCGTATACACATGACAGATAGTACAGAGAATAAAAACATTATTGATCCACACGCCAAACGTGAGTCGAGCAAATATGACAACCCTATCCCCAGTCGTGAATATATCCTTGAAAAACTTGAAGAAGCGGGAAAACCGCTTGATCGAATGGCAATTACGGATTTATTAGGTCTGTCTGATAACGAAAATGGGATTGAAGCTTTACGCCGGCGTTTACGTGCGATGGAGCGTGATGGCCAGTTAATGTTTACGCGCAAAAAAGAATATGCGCTGATCAGTAAAATGGACCTGATTACCGGGCGGGTAATAGGGCATGCAGATGGCTTCGGTTTTCTTTGTCCTGAAGATGGAAGTGATGATTTATTTCTAACAGCTTTTCAAATGCGTCGTTTATTTCATGGTGATAAAGCCATTGTTCGAATTTCCGGTATTGACCGAAAAGGTCGTCGTGAAGGAGCTTTGGTAGAAGTGCTTGAACGTGCCAATCTTTTTATTGTTGGACGTTTGTTTATTGAAAGTGGTGTTGGTTATGTTGTTGCCGACAATAAACGCATCAGTAATGACGTATTAGTGCCACAGGAAAATATTGGTAATGCTCATCATGGCCAGATTGTCTCAGTTGAGATTGTCGAAGAACCAACTCGACATCGTCAGGCTGTAGGTAAAGTGGTTGAAGTACTCGGCGATCATATGGCGGCGGGTATGGAAATTGATATTGCTATGCGTTCACACGGTATTGCCACTAACTGGTCGAATGACGTTGAAGCTGAAATTAAAAATTTAACGCCGGAAGTACCTGAAGAAGCAAAAAACCAGAAAGGCCGTATCGATATTCGTGACTTACCTTTGGTGACAATAGATGGTGAAGATGCGCGTGACTTTGATGATGCTGTTTACGTCGAGCCAAATGATAAAGGCTGGCGTTTGCTGGTTGCGATTGCTGATGTTTCTCATTATGTTGAAATGAATTCTGCATTAGATAAAGAAGCTTATGAACGTGGTACCTCGGTTTATTTCCCCGAGCGCGTTATCCCGATGTTGCCGGAAGTCTTATCAAATGGTCTATGTTCGCTTAACCCGGATGTTGATCGCTTATGCATGGTCTGTGACATGCAGCTGGATAAAAAGGGCAAGGTAGTATCTTTTAACTTCTTCGAAGGTGTAATGCGTTCGCATTGTCGTTTCACTTATACTAAAGTTGCTGAAATTATTGAAAACAAGAATAGTGAGTTACGTACCGAATATAAAGATTTTGTATCGCAATTATTAGATATGCACGGGTTGTTTAATGTCCTGTTAAAACGTCGCAAGAAAAGAGGGGCGATTGATTTTGATACTACTGAAACACGTATTGTTTTTGGTAAAGACAGAAAAATAGATAAAATTATTCCTTTAGTTCGCAATGATGCTCATAAGCTGATTGAAGAATTTATGATCTTGGCTAATGTTAGTGCGGCTAAATTCCTGCTTAAAAATAACATTCCTGCGTTATACCGCGTTCATGGAAGTCCAAAAGAAGCTAAAATAGAAGGTTTAAAAGAGTTTTTAGCTGAAGTAGGTTTAACTTTGGGGGGCGGTGAAAATCCGCAGCCGGGTGATTATGCAGAATTACTGGCATCCATTCAGGACCGACCTGATATGCATTTAATACAAACGGTTTTGTTGCGTAGTTTGCAGCAAGCTGTTTATACCCCGGATAATAATGGCCACTTTGGGTTGGCACATGAAGCTTACGCACATTTTACTTCTCCTATTCGTCGTTATCCCGACTTGCTAGTACATCGTGGTATTCGTCATATCGTTCGTGGTGGTGACACGGCGAGTTATTCTTACACTGAAAATACCATGCGCAGTTTTGGTGAACATTGTTCACAAACAGAACGTCGTGCCGATGAAGCAACACGTGATGCTGTTGACTGGCTCAAGTGTGAGTTTATGATGGATAAAGTGGGTGAAGTCTTTGAAGGAACGATCACCAGTGTTACCGGCTTTGGTCTTTTTGTTGAACTGGATAAAATTTATGTTGAAGGCTTAATTCATGTGACTTCACTGGAACATGATTATTATCATTTTGATGCTTCACATCATCGTTTAGTTGGTGAACGCACCGGGCAGGTATTTCGCTTGGGAGATCATATTGTTGCCAGTGTTGCCAAAGTGAATCTTGAAGATAAAAAAATAGATTTTGATTTGGTTTCTGCTGAAAGAACGCCAAGAAAAACGGCATCTAAAAAGAAAACAACAGCGTCAGAAAAAAATATTGTTGAGAAGAAAACTAATAAGAAAAGCAGCAAGAATAACTCTGCAGAAAAAGATTCCGCTGATAAAAAAGAAAGCAAAAAGAAAACCGAGAAAAAGAAAAGCGGGAAAAAGAAAACTACGGCTAAGAAAATATCAGATAAAAAACGCGATGCGGATGGAAAAAAAATAAGGCTTAAAAAGAAAAAATTAAATAAAAAGGCTAAAAAGCGTCTTGCAGAGAAGAAAAAGAAAGACAAAGAGAAAAAGAAGAAAAAATAACGTATTATCATTCGTTATAGCATCGGAATGTTTTAAAAAGTAGGTCAGACTTCAGACTTCAGACTGAAGGTGAATACTAACGTGGTTATATTTTTCTTTATTAAGCTTTGAGTGATTTAATATTATGAAGCTTTTTTTATTGCGTCGTCGGCCTAAAGAGCCGACCTACAAAATTTCCTGAACCGGCTTAATTTTTTATTTTATATATGGCAACAATGAACACACATTACATCTACGGTTTACATGCGGTTAAAGCGGTACTCGAACGCGAACCGGAAATGGTTTCCCGAGTTTGGTTAGAAAATTCACGCCGTGATGATAAAGCAAAAACAATTCTACAATTAGCTCATGATGCAAAGGTCAAACCGGAGCGGGTCAAGCGAGATGTACTTGATAAGCTCGTCGGTGAAAATGCAAGCCATCAGGGTGTTGTTGCACTGAGTAAAGATACCCCCGCTGGTAATGAAAAGACTTTAAAACAGCTTATTGAAAATCTCACTGAACCGGCTTTTTTACTTATTTTAGACGGGGTTCAGGATCCACATAATCTTGGAGCCTGTTTACGGACAGCCGATGCAGCAGGTGTTCATGCTGTGATTGCACCTAAAGATAAAGCCTCGGGACTGACTTCTGTCGTACGTAAAGTCGCTTGTGGCGCTGCAGAAACGGTACCTTTTATTCAGGTGACTAATCTCGCGCGTACGATGCGAGACTTACAGCAATCAGGGGTATGGATGATTGGAACATCGCTTGATACTGAGCCTGATATCTATCAGGCTGATTTAACCGGCTCTCTGGCGTTGGTATTAGGCGCTGAGGGAAAAGGGTTACGTCGATTAACTGCTGAAAATTGTGATTCTTTGGTCAAATTGCCTATGCTTGGGACTGTTCAGAGCCTGAATGTCTCAGTGAGTGCCGGAGTTTGTCTTTATGAGGCCGTGCGACAACGGACAGCAGCTAAATAGTTTAATCACCGTCATTCCGGCAGTCTTTTAGCCGGAATCCATTTTTGGATAAACTGTATTTCCACTAAGTGCATGCAGAAGTGATATGAAACTTCCCGAATTTATCCCCTTGAAAACTTTGCGTTCTCCGCATGTTCTGGCGTTGTTTTTGCGTCCTCTGCGTTAATATCTCCCTTTATTTCCTTGTATTTGGCTGGGTTTTTCAGTAAAATCGCGCCCTTGCTGCCTCATCTAAATACGGGGCAGTAAACTCCTTGCCTCACCGAATAGTTCGGGAGGCTCAATAGCCACGAGGAGCGCTATGAGACACTATGAAATCGTGTTTTTGGTCCACCCTGACCAAAGTGAACAAGTTCCCGCAATGATCGATCGTTATCGTAAACTGATCGAAGATGCAAAAGGAACTATCCACCGTTTAGAAGATTGGGGACGCCGTCAACTGGCCTACCAAATCCAAAAAATCCATAAAGCTCATTATGTCATGATGAACATTGAATGTGATCAAGAGACACTGGATGAGTTGGAAAATGCTTTCCGTTTTAATGATGCTGTTCTTCGAAATTTAGTTATTCGTCGTAAAGCTGCAATCACAGAACCATCTCCTATGGCGCAAACTGAAGAGCGTGATAGTCGAGGTCGTGATGATCGCCCACGTCGTGAAGAAAAGCCGGCCGCTGCAAAAACAGAAGAAACTCCCGCTGTTGCAGAAGCGAAAACTGAAGAAGCTGCTGCTGAATAGCAGGCTTTATAACTAAATTAAAATAGGAGACGAAAAATGTCACGTCATTTCCGTCGTAGAAAGTTCTGCCGTTTTACTGCAGATAAAGTTGAAGAAATTGATTACAAAGATTTAGCAACATTAAAAGCCAATGTTACTGAAAGTGGAAAAATTGTACCTAGCCGTATCACCGGTACAAAAGCACGTTACCAACGTCAGCTGGCAACAGCGGTTAAACGCGCTCGCTTTATTGCTTTATTGCCATACACTGACTCTCACGATTAGGAGAGTATTTTAGTTGCACCAATTTATTTGGCGAACTAAAGGAAACAAACCATGCGCGCATTAGCTAGTTTTATTATGCATGGTAGGGTGCAAGCAATTGGAGCGGTTGTCAGTCTGGCACTGTTTTCATTAATTGTTTCACCCTTGGCCATATTTACAACAGCCGGTGTTGCTTTAGTCACACTGGTTCATGGTTACCGGGAAGGACTGGTTAATCTTCTGGTTTCAACAGCGATACTGACTGTTTTTACCGGGATTACACTAAATCAACCGGCCATCGGCCTGGAATTGGCATTAAAGTTTTGGTTACCTGCTTGGTTTTTAGCAAGCATTGTTTCAACCAGAAGCTCAATGTCATTTGCCATTGTTGTAGCTGCGGCAATAGCATTTTTGCTGGTATTAGGGGTATATTTTTTTACTGAGCCGGCAGCATATTGGTATGAAGTAATTAATAAACAGCTGTTACCCATGCTAAAAGAAGCTGGAATGCAGATTCAGGAAGGGCCAAAAGCTGAAAAGCTCTGGTTATTCATGTCAAAAGTAATGACGGGATCAGCATTAGCATTATTTTTAGTATTACAAACAATGAGCTTGTTACTTGCTCGTTACTGGCAGTCCATGTTGTATAACCCAAACGGGTTTGGAGAGGAATTTCGTCAGTTACGTTTTGGTAAGGTAGCAGCCAATATTGCTTTTGTAGTAACAGTGTTTGCAATGACTACAGCGAATGAACTGGCTTTAAACCTGTTCTTTATCGCGATTGTTTTAATGATGTTTCAAGGTTTGGCAGTAATTCACCATCTTGTGAATAAATGCCGCTTAAACCCATCATTACTGATTGGAGTGTATGTACTTATGCTCTTAACGTTGCAGCAGGGTGCAATTGTATTATTACTCGTTTCGATAATTGGTTTGTCAGACAATTGGTTAAATTTACGTTTTCGTTTATGTGCAAATAAAGCACAAGACATTTAAATTAAAGATTACATTACAAACGTAATCTAAATTGAGGATAAAAAGATGGAAGTCATTTTATTAGAAAGAGTTGCTAACTTAGGTAACCTTGGTGATCGTGTTAATGTTAAAGCTGGCTATGGCCGTAACTTTTTAGTACCAAGCAAAAAAGCGGTACCTGCAAATGCTGCAAACATTGCAGATTTTGAAGCACGTCGTGCAGAACTTGAAAAGGCCGCTGCAGAAGTACTTGCAACAGCTCAAACTCGTGCTGAAGCGATTGCTGCGGTAGGTACAATTACTATTCAGGCTAATGCCGGTGAAGAAGGTAAATTATTCGGCTCTATCGGTGTCACGGATATTGTTGAAACGATTGCAGCTGCAGGTGTTATTGTTGAGCGTCGTGAAGTATCTTTACCGGAAGCTATTCGTCATACAGGTGAGTTTGAAATTTCATTCCAACTACATTCAGATGTGGCGCAGGCTATTCAGTTAGTCGTTGAAGCTGAGTAAGTACAACTAAAGCTGGTTTAGTCGCTGTGCTGCATTTGAATACAGTTTCTGCGAGTATTTATGTTTTGCTCTGACGACTAAAATATAAACTTTAGATGTTTAAAAAAGGCTGGTTAATATTTAACCAGCCTTTTTCTGTTTAGCGTATGAGCAATCCTTGTGCCATAGGGTTTCACATATTTCCAAGATAGTGAGTACCAACCGGAGTGGTTGTGATATTATTTTTAGCAACGATATTTTGCCGAAAAATAATTAAAATAAATATTTCGCAAAAGCCCATTTTTAATTCGTAGGTAATTTCATGCAAGAAGCAGCACCTCCTTATCCTGATTCATCTTATCCAATGGATGCTGAAACAGAGTCGCTAAAGCTCCCGCCTTATTCACTTGAGGCAGAACAAGCGGTTTTAGGTGGTTTGATGATTGATAATGCAACCTGGGATCAGGTTTCTGATGTAGTGATGGAAGCTGATTTTTACCGCGCAGATCATCGTCTGATTTATAGTGCAATTTTCAGTCTTGCCGAAGAAAATAATCCTTACGATGTTGTGACACTTTCTGAATGGTTAGATTCGCGCAATGAGCTCAATAATGTCGGTGGCCTGAGTTATTTAGGTTCACTGGCAAAAAACACCCCGACAGCAGCCAATATTAAAGCGTACGCAAAAATTGTGCGTGAGCGTTCAGTGTTACGTCAGCTTATTCGCGTTTCTACCGATATTGCAGATTCTGCTTATAATCCGGACGGTCGCAGTAGTGCAGAACTCCTTGATATGGCTGAAAGTCAGGTATTTGAAATTGCTGAAAAAGGTGGTCGCGCTGAAGGCGGCTATGCAAAGATACAGGACTTATTGGTAAAAGCGGTTGATCGAATTGATGAGCTTTATCAAAGTGATAATGCCTATACCGGTATTCCAACCGGTTTTGATGATTTTGATGATATGACTTCCGGTTTGCAAAAAGCGGATTTGGTTATTATTGCCGGTCGCCCCTCTATGGGGAAAACCTCTTTTGTGATGAATCTGGTAGAAAATGCCGCGATTAAACATAAACAACCGGTTGCTGTGTTTAGTATGGAAATGCCGGGAGACCAGCTTGTTATGCGGATGATGGCTTCCCTTGGCCGAATAGATTCCAATAAAATTCGTACTGGTAAGTTAGACGATGCCGACTGGCCGCGTTTAACCTCTGCGGTGGGTATTTTAAATGAAGCGCCGATTTTTATTGATGATACACCGGGCCTGAACCCAATGGAGATTCGTTCACGGGCACGCCGTATTCATCGAGAGCATGGTCTGGGGATGATCGTCATCGATTATTTACAGTTAATGCAATCTGCGAAAGGCTCGGGAGAAAATCGGGCAACAGAAATTTCTGAAATTTCACGCTCACTAAAAGGTTTAGCCAAAGAGTTAGGGGTACCGGTATTAGCGTTATCACAGCTTAATCGTAGTCTGGAGCAACGTCCTAATAAACGTCCTATTATGTCTGATTTGCGTGAATCGGGTGCGATAGAGCAAGATGCCGATCTGATTGTTTTCATTTATCGTGATCAGGTTTATAACGAAGACAGTCCAGACAAAGGGACTGCTGAAATAATTATCGGTAAGCAACGTAACGGTCCAATCGGTATGGCGCGATTAACTTTTCTTGGTCAGTATACGCGTTTTGAAAATCATACTAACTCGGGTGGGTATGCCGAGGACTATGAATGACGCAGGATTCAAGTTTAACAAATCGTGCTGTTATCCACCTTTCTGCATGTCGTCATAATTTATCGGTAGCAAAAAAGTCCGCACCGGACTCTAAATGTATTGCAGTCATCAAAGCCAATGGATATGGTCATGGCATGGTAGAAATTGCCAAAGCCTTACAAGCAGCAGATGCTTTTGCGGTAGCACGTATTGCAGAAGCCATAACATTACGTAATGCAGGAATCACTCTTCCCATTTTACTGCTAGAAGGTTTTACTACTGCCAGTGAACTTGCTCTGGCTCAAAAATATCTATTAGATTGTGTTATTCACACTGAAACTCAAGTTCAGCTTTTAGAACAATCAAAAGAAAAAGCCATTACAACGATCATCAAAATTGATAGTGGTATGCATCGTCTGGGTTTTGAGCCGGATGAAGTCACTTCCATTTCACAGCGACTGGAAAAGTGCGAGAGTGTTAGTGCTCCTGTTAAATTCATGACTCATTTTTCGAATGCGGATGATAAACAGGATGATAAAACATTAAAGCAAATAGAAAAATTTTACCAAAGCATTGAAGGTGCCACTCAAGCTGAAGTGAGCCTGGCGAATTCAGCCGGTATTTTAGGCTGGCCACAAAGTCATGCTAGCTGGAACCGTCCGGGTATTATGCTTTATGGTGTATCACCCTTTGTCAATAGCACCGCAAACGATCACGATTTAAAACCGGTGATGACATTACATTCGCATTTAGTGTCTGTAAAAGAAATAAAAAAAGGTGAATCAATCGGTTATGGTGGTACTTATGTCTGTGATAAAGATATGACAGTCGGTATTGTTGCTATTGGTTACGGTGATGGTTATCCGCGACACGCAAAAACAGGAACACCGGTATTGGTGAACAAGAAAATATGTTCATTGTTAGGGCGAGTTTCAATGGACATGATTTGTGTTGATTTAAGTGAACAGCCCGATGCTAAAGTGAATGATCATGTTGTGCTATGGGGCGAAGGTTTGCCGGTTGAAGAAATAGCTGAACATTCTGAGACTATTGCATACGATTTATTATGCGGTGTAACCAAGCGGGTTGAATTTCAATATATTGATTAAGATTTATTTTTTTCAGGATCAGTTTTATGACCAAACCAGGTTTCTAAATCCCACTCAAGAAATTCAGCATAGTTCATGTAATGTGAACCGTCACATGAAAAAGTCAAACCAACAATGCCATTTACAATGTTAAAAGACGCTGAACGTAAATAAACTGTTTCATCCATATTACGTAGTACCTTTAACATGTCCATTACTTCTGGAATTTTATCTTGTGGTACTGTTGCTATGTCTGGATATTCCTGACGTGGATAGGCAAGGCACCGTTCCGGATCAACCAGATCCTCGAGCATATGAATATGGTATTCATAAGGGTTTTCCATTGACCAGAATGAAACCCGCGAACTTGAATAATGAATCTTGCAGTGAAAGATGCCGTGGTGTTGCATCATTTCTTTAATAATTTCTGTTACATTATCAAGTTGTTTATCCATAGCGCTGAGAACACGCTCTTGTAAAAAAAGTGTGCCGCGAATAGCAGGATCACCCTTGTACTGTTGCCATTTGGTTTCAACTTTTTTAATTGTTTTATCAACAGGCAGTTTTTCAACATCAAAATCAGCGGCAATAAAACCAAGTACTTTGTCGCCGTCAGTGACCGACTGCATGACAGTAATACATGATTTTCCATTATGTGTACTGATATAAACCGGTGACATCGTAAAACCTTTATAGGGCAAGGTTTTTTCCATGTAAGGACGGCCACTTAAGACCCGGCCACGTAACGTCGAGTCCTTTTTATGCGCTTCGATATTTGATGAAGTGAGTACACCTTCAGTGTCAACTGCATAAATAAGATCGCAATAGGGCAGCATGTTAAGACTGTCCTGAAGTATTTTGTCGAGTTCTTCAGGATTGTTCCATGCGTAAACACATGACTTCGCTAACGCTGTCAGTAATCCCTCTGCGCGTTTAGCCAATGTTTTTTTCTTGTTTGAAATTATTTCTTTAAACCATGACATGGGGTCTATTCTATCTCATTCGTGTGACAAAGGCATGATACCGTTTCACAGAATTTGTGTTTTCGAGCATTTTATTCGTGTTAATATTAGTCGCTATTGAGCTTTCATCTATTATATGAAAGAGCAACAGCCTCTAACTTAATAAAATATAAGAATTATTATTACCATGGCAAAAGCAAAAATCCTTTATAGCTGTAATGAATGTGGCACTGAAGCACCAAAATGGGCCGGACAGTGCAGTGATTGTGGTGCATGGAATACGCTTGTTGAAATCACCTCATTACCGCCGGCTTCTTCACGTACAACCCGATACGCCGGTTTTGCAGGTGAAGCCAAAGGTTTAAAAGTTCAACGACTTGACGAGGTTAATCCGGATGATGTCGCCCGCTTTAAAACGGGGAGCTGTGAGTTTGACAGGGTACTCGGGGGAGGGTTGGTTCCCGGCTCTGTTGTTTTATTGGGAGGCGATCCGGGGATCGGTAAATCAACCTTGTTATTACAAATTCTTACTCAACTGGGTGAATTGAATCCACTATACATTACCGGTGAAGAATCATTACAGCAAGTCAGTGCACGTGCTTTTCGTTTAGGTTTAAAGGCCGATGAGTTACGATTATTAGTTGAAACAAGGGTTGAAGATATTTTAAATACCGCTCAGAAAGAAAAGCCGCGTGTTATGGTCGTTGACTCTATTCAAACGATGTATACCGATGAATTACAATCAGCCCCTGGTGCGGTTGCACAAGTACGTGAAAGTGCCGCACAGTTAGTTCGTTATGCAAAACAAACACAAACAACCATTTTTTTAGTTGGACATGTAACAAAAGAAGGAACGCTGGCCGGTCCTCGTGTTTTAGAACATATGGTTGATACTGTACTTTATTTTGAAGGCGACAGCGGCAGTCGTTATCGTTTAATCCGTGCGATTAAAAATCGCTATGGTGCGGTAAATGAGCTTGGTGTATTTGCGATGACAGATAAAGGCTTGCGTGAAGTCAGCAATCCTTCAGCTATATTTCTTTCTCAACATGAAAAGGCAGTAGCCGGTAGTGTGGTGATGGTAACGCTGGAAGGTAGCCGTCCTTTACTTGTTGAAGTTCAGGCATTGGTGGATGAGAGCCATTTAAGTAATCCGCGTCGAGTTACGACCGGGCTGGAACATAACCGGCTTGCAATGTTATTGGCAGTATTGCATCGACATGGTGGCATCGTTACGCATGATCAGGACGTTTTCGCTAATGTGGTTGGCGGTGTTCGTGTGACTGAAACGGGTGCCGATTTAGCGGTTATTCTTGCCATTAAGTCGAGTCTGGTTGATCGTATTATGCCAAATGATGTGATTGTTTTTGCTGAAGTAGGTTTGGCAGGAGAAATTCGTCCGGTTCCTAATGGTCAGGAACGCCTGTATGAAGCGGCCAAGCATGGTTTTAAACGAGCATTAGTTGCTAAAGGTAATATGCCGGCAAAACCAATTAAAGGTTTAGAGGTCATTGGGGTGACAAGATTGAGTGAAGCACTTACTGCGATTGAATAAATTACTTTGGCTGAATAAGTTCTGCCAACTCACGTTCCAGCAAGCTTTCATTTCCCAAATTTAATTCTACCAGACGGCGCAGGTGAGTTGCCGAATCAAGATCCATATGTTCAGTTTTAAATCCTATGTGTTCGCCTTCATTGTGAACTTCAATAACCGCTAAATTTATTTCAATCTCTTTTCCTGCTAGCTGCAAGTGCACAGTGAAGTGTTCACCATTTATACCTTCCCAGTCCGAGGGTCGGCTGATTAAAACACCTTTAAAGCTGATATCAATAAGTTCAGCAGTAAATTTTTTTGCTGTGCGCGAATTGATAATTGTCGCAGTAGCATTAAAAGGAATGCGAGTGAAGTGGCGTTGTTCTTTTGTCATAGCAAAGACTCCTGAAAATTAATACTTATTCAAGGTAGAACTGCATTTTGATATTTCCAATCTGTATGGTATCACCATCGGCCAATTGAACACTTTTATCTCCCAACTCTTTATCTTTAATGAGAAGTGGATGATTACCTTCGAGTTGTGAAATAAAATAGCCATCATGACGTTTGGTTATGACAGCGGTTGAGATTCCGGGTTTACCCAGGTTTGTCATGGCTTTATTTAAACTCATGGTTTTACCCAGATTAGCGCCATTCATTATTTGTAGCCAGCCCTGAGTTTTTTCCTGCGCTTCCATTTTAATGGGAGGAGGAGTTTCTTCGGCTACACTTTCGTCAACCACACTTTCTTCACTTGTGTTATTAATGTCTTCGGAGTATGAATAGGCCAGAGTGTGTTTTCCAACACGAATAACATCACCATCTTTTAACGGGTGCAGCGCTTCGAGTTTTGAGGTACCAACAAAGGTGCCTTCTTCGGTGGCAAGATCACGCAATACAGACTCATTATTGACTGTATCAATTTGTGCGTGCTGAGGTTGTAACGCTAAGCTATCAATAAAAATCGTGCAGGACGGGTCACTGCCAATGATCATACTCCCTTTCAAAACGGGAAAAACTTTCAGCACTTTGCCTTTAAAAGAAAGTGTCAATTTCGACACATAAAACTCCAAAAATTGTAATGATTTCTAGGGATTATAGTCTGTTTTTAATCTAATTGTACAATAGGCGAAGTCTGTCCGGTAATTTCTACAACTTTGCTGCAAATATCAATTTTGCCTAGCTTGATTCGGGAGGTTGTGAATTATTCCAGTTAGGATCAATTAAAACGGTTTTAACCGCATTTTTAGTCGTTTGGATGATTTCAATGGGGTAATTTTCCAGCAGCATACTTGTCCCCGGATCAGGAATATGCTCCAGATACTCAATAATAAGTCCATTTAGCGTTTTCGGGCCTTCAATAGGGAGTTTCCAGCTTAATATCTTGTTTAATTCACGTACCGTAATACTGGCATCGATTAAATAGGTGCCATCTTCTTTGGTTTGAACATCTTTTCTACTGGCAGAAGGGTCGGTGGTAAACTCGCCAACAATTTCTTCCAAAATATCTTCGAGTGTCACCAGACCAAAAATATCACCATATTCATTAACCACCATGGCATTACGACGGCGCTCGTGCTGAAAATTCAGCAACTGGGTATTTAACGGGGTGCCGGTTGGAACGTAATATGCTTCTTTAATAATTTTACGAAAGTCATCTTTTGTAGCGTCATCCATATGGAAAAAACGTAAGGCACGTCGTATATGAATAATACCAATCATATGATCAATATCACCTTCAAAAACCGGCAACCGGGTGTGTTGTGTTTCGGCAAGTTGTTTAATGATGTCCGACCATTCATCTTCAAGATCGATGCCGATGATTTCATTTCGAGGAACCATAATGTCATCAACGGTGACTTTCTCCAGATCTAAAATACTCAAGAGCATTTTCTGGTGACCTTTCGGGATCATGGTGGCGGCTTCATTGACAACAATACGCAGCTCTTCACTGCTTAATTTGTCGCTATTCGCGCCTTGTTGAATTCCAAAAATTTTAAAAATAATTTTAGATGAAAGATTAATAAACCAGACAAACGGATAAAGCAATCTTAAAAGTGGCTCGAGAATAAGTGTGGCCGGTAAGGCAAATTTTTCCGGGTGCATGGCTGCCAGTGTTTTTGGCGTGACTTCAGCAAAAACAAGCACAACAATTGTTAAAATAATGGTTGCTATCAGGATGCCGGTTTCACCAAATAAACGGATACCGATAATTGTGGCAATTGCAGAGGCAAGAATATTAACAAAATTATTTCCGAGTAAAATCAAGCCGATTAACTTGTCCGGATTTTTTAATAAACGAAAAGCACGAATGGCTCCCTTATTTTTTTTATCCGCAAGGTGTCGTAACCGATAACGATTCAGGCTCATTAAGCCTGTTTCAGAACCCGAGAAAAAACCAGAAACAAGTATCAGGAAGATGAGTATGCTAAAAAGCATACTAATGGAGATGTCGTCCAAAGAGGGAATAACCTTTTGTAATTACAATAGTCTAATTAAATGGAGTTCGGACTGAGCTGTCAAGCTATTCATTGATAATAACTGGCATGGAGTCTGCTAAGTTACTTTTGTAATATAAACTCAACAACAAATTTACTGCCAAAGTAGGCCAGCATCAGGAGTGTGAAACCACTTATACTCCATTTAATGGCTATTTTACCTCGCCAGCCAAATTTATAATGTCCCCATAATAAAGCAACAAAAACAGCCCATGCAATAATTGATAATATGGTTTTATGTACCAGATGTTGGGCAAACATATCATCGAGATAGATAAAGCCAGTGAGCAGTGAAAAGGTCAGAGCGATCACGCCTAAGCCGATTATTCTAAACAACAGTTTTTCCATTGTTTCGAGAGAAGGCAAACTGTGTAAAAAGCCGGAAGGATGTTTGTTGTGTAAATATTTGTCTTGTATTGCAAGCAGAATGGCTTGAGCAACAGCAATACTTAGCAGGCTGTAGGCAATGAGAGACGATAAAATATGGGTTTGTAAACCGGCTGTCAGTATGTCGGTCAAAATGTATTGTTGATCACTGCCCAGACGAAGAATCAGAGTAACAAGGGCAAAAGGATAGACCAGTAAACCCAAACAACCAACCGGCCAAGAAAAGCTGGATGCAACCAGAAGTGTCGCCATTAGCCAGGCGGTAAATGTAAGCGCACTAAAAAAGCTGATATCAATCCCGAGAGGAGTAAAAATAACGTTGTATAAAGCGAAGGCGTGAAAAAAGGCAGCCGCTAGCGCAACATACGAGGGTGTTTGATTGCTTTCTTTTTTAGCCGATAGCCATAGTTTGAGTAGTAAACCGGTTGCTATGGCATACAGTAAAATTGATATAGTGAAGATAATTGTCATCATATTATTTCTTATTCTCTTTCGACTATGATCGCACAAGGTGCTCTAACTGAAAAGAAGTTAGTATTAATATATTTAGAGTATAACGGAGATTATTTACATACAGAACATCTGTGTAATTTCTCTGTATGATCGTAAATTGGATGGTATCATTGCCTAAGTGCAGGTAAATGACTTGTGACCCGCGTAGCATTTTGTTTTAGTTAAATATGTCAGTATCGTGGCCAGAAAAATAGTCATAAAGACATTTGACCTGTTTTATAAAAATATTGTGGCAATCAGGGGTGGTCGCGGTTTAATGGAATTGAAAGTTTTGGGGTGTAGTGGCGGAGTTGGTGGTCAGCTTAGAACAACAACATTGCTCATAGATGATGATGTTTTAATTGATGCAGGCACCGGTCTTGGTGATTTGAACTTGCAGGCAATGGCATCTATTCGTCATATATTTTTAACACATTCGCACCTTGATCATATTACGAGCATTCCTTTTCTGGTCGATACGCTATTTGATGCCATTAAAGAACCTATTATTATTCATGGACTTGCAGAAACCATTGATGCATTAAAATCGCATATTTTTAATAACATTATCTGGCCTGATTTTTCTCATTTACCCAGTTCGGATAATCCCGTTATGCAGTATCAGGTCATGATACCGGGTGATATTGTTGAAATTGATAACCGCAAATTTGAAATGATTGAGGTGAATCATATTGTTCCGGGGGTCGGTTATCGGGTTGAATCAACAACGGGCTCGTTTGCCTTTAGCGGTGATACAACAACCAATGATACTTTTTGGTTTGCCCTGAACAAGCATCGAAGTCTGGATTTACTGATTGTTGAATCAGCCTTTACCAATAAAGATGTGACTTTATGTCATTTGTCGGGTCATTATTGTGCTGAATTACTCGGCCCTGATTTAGCTAAACTTAATCATCAACCAGAGGTGTATATTAGCCATAATAAGCCGGGTGCAGAAGGGCAGATATTTGGCGAGTGCCAAAAAGCCATTACGACACATTCTATTCATCCGATGTCGGGTGGGCATAGTTTTACAGTTTAATTTCCTCCTTTTTGTTCTCTTCATATATTTCAAGTCGTATTTCAGTTTATAATTTCCAATTCAAAGCAATTTTTTAGGAATCCAGCATTATGTTTGACGGCTTATCAGAACGCCTTGGCCAGACAGTCCGTAATTTACGTGGCGTAGGTCGCTTAACAGAAGACAATATTAAAGACACCATGCGTGAAGTACGAATGGCTTTACTTGAAGCTGACGTAGCGTTACCCGTAGTACGTGAATTTACTAATCATGTAAAAGAAAAAGCGCTGGGGGATAATGTTTTAAAAAGTTTAACGCCCGGTCAGGCGTTGATTAAAGTAGTGAATGATGAGCTGGCGCTCATTATGGGCGAAGCCAATGAAAGCCTTAATTTAAATGTCACACCACCTGCTGTTATTTTAATGGCAGGCTTGCAAGGTGCAGGTAAAACCACAACGGCAGCTAAATTAGCGCGTTATTTAAAAGAAAAACAGAAAAAATCTGTTATGTTGGTCAGTGCGGATGTTTATCGTCCTGCCGCTATTAAACAGTTGGAAACCGTTGCAGCTGAAGTCGGAGCGAGCTTTTTCCCGTCGAGTACCGATCAGAATCCGGTTGATATTGCCAATGCTGCAATCAAAGAAGCAAAAATTCAAAATAATGACGTTTTAATTATCGATACCGCCGGTCGTCTGCATATTGATGATGAAATGATGGGCGAGATTAAGCAATTACATGCCGCAGTCAACCCCGCCGAGACCTTGTTTGTCGTCGATAGTATGACAGGACAGGATGCGGCTAATACATCAAAGGCATTCAATGATGCCTTACCGTTAACCGGTGTGATTTTAACGAAAACAGATGGTGATGCGCGTGGTGGTGCAGCATTATCAACGCGTTTTATTACCGGTAAGCCGATTAAGTTTATTGGTGTCGGCGAAAAAATGTCTGCTCTAGAGCCCTTCCATCCAGAACGTATTGCCTCACGAATATTGGGGATGGGGGATGTAGTTAGTCTGGTAGAAGATGTTCAAAACAGTGTCGATCAGGCGAAAGCAGCCAAGCTGGCGAATAAAATAAAAAAAGGCAAAGGTTTTGATTTAGAAGATTTTAGCGATCAACTAAAGCAAATGAAAAATATGGGAGGGATAGCCAGCTTAATGGGTAAATTACCCGGTATGCCAAACATTCCTAAAGGAGCAATGGATCAGGTTGATGATAAGAAAATGCTGCATTTAGAAGCAATTATCAGCTCAATGACACCAAAAGAGCGTCGTTTCCCGGATGTTATTAAAGGCTCACGTAAAAAACGCATTGCCGCTGGTTGTGGTTTACAAGTTCAGGATGTGAATCGCCTGTTGAAGCAATTTACCCAAATGCAGAAGATGATGAAGAAAATGAAAGGCGGTGGGATGGCAAAGATGATGCGCAGTATGAAAGGGCAACTCCCTCCCGGTATGATGTAATCTGAGAGCGAAGTACAAGCTAAATTACGGCGTTGGAAACTGCCTCAAAATGCTCATGTACTGATCGTACACTCCGCTTTTTCGTTAGCTCCCGCCTTGTACTTTAACTTGTACTTCACTCTCAGAAGTATGATGGGACGTATCGTCAGTCTAAAGAATGACCTATTTTTGTTGGTTTTGTAGGTTGGCCTTTAGGCCAACGCGGTGCTAAAAATAGAAATTTTATTATCGAATACCGCATTTCTCGCATATTTGGATTTAAACCCGTTTAAATCACCTTTTTTTACTTAAAAGTGCTCTAAGCCCTTCACTTTTCTGTAGTTTCTAGTAAAATGCGCGCTCTTACGTGAGTGGGTTGTTTTTTGAACAGAAAAGCCCTCTAATTTTTAGTTTTTTCGAGGAAATTTAGCGCAATGGTAACCATTCGTTTAGCTCGTGGCGGCGCAAAGAAGCGTCCCTTTTATCATATTGTAGTCACTGACAGTCGTGCTCGTCGTGACAGTAGTTATATCGAACGCCTGGGTTATTTTAATCCATCGGCTAAAGGCCAGGAAGTTCGTTTAAACCTGGAAAGTGATCGTATCGCTCATTGGCTGGGTGAAGGTGCACAACCTTCAGAACGTGTTGCTAAGCTATTGAAAGAAGAGAAAAAAGCAGCTTAATTGCTTTTTTGAACAGACGGGGTAACTCGCTTGTTTTGTGATTGCTTATGACTACCGATGACCGGACACAACAGTGGGTTTCTGTCGGTAAACTTAACGGTTTATTTGGTGTTAAAGGATGGGTGAAAGTCTTTTCTAACACTCAACCGAAAGAAAATATTCTGACTTATTCTCCCTGGTATTTAAAACGTAACGGGCAGTGGCAAGAATTTAAGCTTCTTTCGGGTAAATCTCACGGTAAAGGTGTTATTGCTCATTTAGAGGGATGCACTGATCGCGATATCGCAGCCGAGTTAATTGGTTCTGAAATCGCAATTAAACGTAAGCAACTGGCTAAACCGGCCTCCGGTGAATATTACTGGAATGATTTAATTGGTTTGTCAGTAAAAAATTTAGAAGGCATTGAGTTGGGTATCATTACTTCAATGCTGGAAACCGGCGCGAATGATGTCATCGTAACGCTGAGTGAAAATGGTGAAAAGAACAGTAAAGGTAAGAAACGCGAGCGTTTAATTCCTTTTGTTTTCGAAGAAGTGATTCAAGATATTAATCTTGATGAAGGTATTATGACTGTTGACTGGGATTCTGATTTTTAGCTTCAGGTTTTCATTGAGTTAATAGTAGGGAGAAGTTAAGCATGCACATCAAAGTGGTGACGCTTTTCCCGGAAATGTTTTCCGCTGTGTCAGACAATGGTGTGACAGGCAGAGCCATCCAAAAAGGACTGGTTCAACTGGGGATGGTTAATCCCCGTGACTTTACTGATGATCGACATAATACTGTCGATGACCGTCCTTACGGTGGCGGCCCCGGTATGGTTATGATGGTTTCACCATTGCGAGCAGCAATTCGTGAAGCCAAAAAAGAATTAAGTAGTAAGGCTAAAGTGATTTATTTGTCACCTCAGGGCCGCAAGTTAGATCAGACGGCTTTGCAGCATTTAGTTGAAGACGAAGAACTTGTTTTATTATGTGGTCGTTATGAAGGTATTGATGAACGACTCATAGCCAGTGAAGTTGATGAAGAATGGTCGATTGGCGATTATGTTATCAGCGGCGGTGAACTGGCAGCCATGGTATTGATTGATGGTGTTACCAGACTGGTTCCCGGTGCTTTAGGGCATGAGGAGTCAGCCGAACAGGATTCATTTATAAATGGCCTGCTCGATACACCTCACTATACTCGTCCGGAAGTATTAGACGGACAAGCAGTACCTGATGTTTTGTTGAGTGGTCATCACAAAAACATAGAAGCCTGGCGACTTAAACAGGCTTTAGGCCGTACATGGTTACGCAGACCGGATATGCTTGAAAAGTTAACACTGACTCAGGCACAAGAAAAGTTATTAGCGGAGTTTATCCGCGAGCATGAAGAAAACATTTAAATAAACTCGAAAAGAGTTTGGAGAAAAGCATGAGCAATATCATCGAGCAACTTGAAAAAGAACAAATGAGCAAGGACATACCTGATTTTGCACCAGGTGATACGGTTGTTGTTCAGGTAAAAGTAAAAGAAGGTACTCGCGAGCGTTTACAAGCCTTTGAAGGTGTTGTTCTTGCTATTAAAAACCGTGGTCTTAATTCTGCTTTTACAGTACGTAAAATTTCTCACGGTGAAGGCGTTGAACGTGTTTTCCAAACTTACTCTCCTGCACTTGATAGCATTGAAGTAAAACGTCGTGGTGATGTACGTCGTTCAAAACTTTATTATTTACGTGACCTGCAGGGTCGTGCTGCACGTATTAAAGAAAAGTTGAGTTAAATTTTTAATTTTACTTTTTTTATCGAAGCAGATAGTGCTTACGGATAAGCTAAGTTCTATAAAAAAACGGGTAGTACGAAAGTGCTATCCGTTTTTTGTTGTTCCTTTTTTACTTTTCATTTCTGTTTCATATCCACCTTCTGTTTATTCTGCAGAAAAGCTGTCTGATGCTATTTCTGAAATCAGAGTCATCGCACATACCGGTGCAGTTTCTTTAGCCTTACAATCGATTGATGAACAACAACCCGCTTTTGATTTAAATGAATTACAAGCATGGCTGGAATGGGAACGCGAACGTTTATCTATTTATCAGATAGGTAAACGCTGGCAGCTTTTAGATAAGCGGGTTAATGGTTATAAAGAAGATTTACCTGATGATTTTTATTTTTGGGCTAAACAATTACAAGTGGATGCTTTATTAATTCTTAAGAAAGGGCAACGAGTACGTCAGATTTTGCAAAACTTAATCTGGAATAATAAATCCACAAATGAAAAAAATACTAAATTTAAAAAGCAGTGGTTACCCGTATGGCAAAAGCGAGTGATACAAAGTTATCTGGTTGAAAATGCCAGCAGCGATGCTTTGTTAGCTGCACAACGTTTTTATCAGGACTATCCGGGTAACACGATTGAAGATCGTTTATTGTGGGCGCGTATTCTTTTAATCAATAAACGAGAAGAAGAAGTTGTAAAGTTACTGATGAAAGATACAAAACATCCTGAGGGCGGGATGTTGTATTTATTAGCACAGTTGCGCAGTAAAGAACGACCATCACAAAAAGTTTTACAATCTGCGTTGCGTCAAATGCGCGGTAAGTGGGCAGATAGTAAATTAAAATATATGTTATGGGCAGTAGTGGCAGAATCTGCACGGCGCAGTCATGATCTGCCTTCAACTGCTAATGCACTTGAATTTGTACTGGCTGGAAATAAAAAATTAGAATTACCACATGGATTATTTTATTTCACTGCCGATTCATTATGGGATGCTTACATTGATTATGCGCTTTATCTGGGGAATCGAGCTCAGTTATTAATAGGTAATGATCAACCATGGTTAAATGCTGCCGTTAAAGCTCAGAAAAAAGAGCCTGTTAAAGCGCGTTCTCTTTTTGCTATGGTTATGCTTAAAGGACAAACAAAGGGAACACGCGAGCGAGCAGCAAAAGGCTTTTTAAACTTGATGCACAAGCGCAAGCGTGGTGCAGAATTGGTTACTAAGTTATTTTTAAAATCAAAAAACTACCCGTCTATAGAATCCATTCCTGCGGTTATTCGTTATGATTTGGTTAATATTGCTTTAAGTCGCTCTAAAATTGAACTGGCATCCAATTTAATGGTGACAATTAAAGCCGCTCCTGAAGGCGTTGATGACTATCAATGGCAATTACGTCGTGCGCGTATTTTTGTATTGGGTGGTAAGCCTGAAAAAGGTTATGAAGCATTAACGACAATTTTAAATAGTCATAAGAGTTTTACGAAAAAGCAGCTTGAGAAGTTTTTACAGGTTGTATTTGATTTGCAAACTGCAAAAGCTCACAACTTTTCATTTAAGTTATTTACTGCAGTTTTACCAAAAATTAATGATGCTGTCTTACAAAGAGAAATTTATTACTGGATGGCAGATTCAAAAAAAGTGCTGCATGAATATGCGAATGCCGCAAAATTTTATTTGCGCTCGGCTTTGTATGCCGGAAATAATGGTTTAGATCCCTGGGGACAAACTGCGAGATATCAGGTGGCTGAAATGCTGGCTAAAGCAGAAATGTATCAGGATGCCCGTGCCATATATCAACAGCTATTGGATGTCACCAAAGAGCCTGCGCGTCGGGCTGTTTTAAAACACGAGCTACAGAAACTTTGGTTACTTCGGGCACCACAAGATAAATCATCTCAAGAAGAAAAAAGTTCTGACTAAATTTTACTGAATAATAAAGTTGGTAAAATAAAGAGCTTCTACGATCGGATCACCCTCTAGTTCCTGTAAAACTTTTTGTACGGCTTCCAGCGCATCTTTCCTGAGTTGTTCTTTGCCATGTGCGCTGCTAATGGTGCTAGCATCCTGACTACTTAATAATAGAATCAACTCATGACGAATAGGGCCTTTATGTAAATCTATTTTGTCAGATTTCGCCGGATCAATCAGCTTAATTTCGATAATGACTTGCATGTGACGAATATGCGGTCCATCCATAATATTGACAACGATAGGTGGATTCAGAGCAATAAAGGGGGAAGAGCTGCCACCTCCGCTGCCACCACTTGCAAATGATGAACTTGACATAATAATGAGGAAAATAAACGATAAAAACTTCATACAATAACTCTCCTGAGCTGTGTAATTTAATAGCTGATAGTATGTATATTCGGCGGATTAAGAAAAATCTTTAATTATTCAGCACACAATGTGTGGTAAATTTTAGTATATTTATATTATTTTTCATTAGCGGCATATTTAGTATGGGTTCTATAACTACATTCTCTTTACCATCGAAAATTGGTCGCTTATTAGTTGCTTTAGAGCAACAAAAAGTCATATCGCTTGTTATTGATGAAGATCCGGCAAAAACAAGCCAAATAAATATAAGCATGACGGATGCCGATAATAAAATTAAAGAGTTACTTACACTGCAATTAGAACATTATTTTACTTCAGCTATGTTTTTTAAAAAAATTCCATTAACTGCAAATGGAACAGAATTCCAAATGTTGGTATGGCGTGAATTAGTTAAAATTCCGATAGGTGAAACCCGAACCTACGGTGATATAGCGAAGATACTGAATTCCAGTGCACGTGCTGTGGGTAATGCCTGTCGAAATAATCCTATTCAAATTATTATTCCATGTCATAGGGTGGTTTCAGCAAAAGGAATGGGGGGGTATGCTGGAGAGGTTGATGGCGAGAAGTTAAATATCAAGCGCTGGCTATTAAAACATGAAGGGGTAGTGATATGAAACATCAGGATTTTGAAATGCCTGATGTCATCGAACGATTTATTGACATGATATGGATGGAAAGGGGTTTAAGTGAAAATACTTTATCCGCCTATCGCACAGATCTTAAAAATTTTATTCTCTGGTTGGTTCAAGCATCTCAATATTCAGAGGCTAAAAATATTATTCATGTGAATCGTGAAACAGTGATGGATTATTTATCTGATTTAGAACAACGGGAAATAAGTCCGCGAAGCCGGGCACGGTTGTTATCCAGTTTGAGACTTTTTTATGCCTATTTATTAAGGGAAAAAAAGATAGCTATTGATCCGGTAGCATTGATCGATGCACCAAAATTAGGTCGTTCATTACCAAAGACATTAACAGAAGAAGATGTTAGTGCTTTATTAATGGCACCAGATACATCAACCTTATTAGGTTTACGAGATCGTGTTCTTTTGGAAGTTTTATATGCTACAGGTCTGAGGGTATCAGAATTAATTGGTTTACAAATATCAGAGGTTAATCTTCAGCAAGGTGTATTACGTGTTACCGGGAAAGGAAATAAAGAACGTTTAGTTCCGCTTGGTGAAGAGGCAATACACTGGATAAAAAAATACCTTGCTAATTCACGTATAGAATTATTAAAAGGCCAGGTAACGGATGCGTTATTTGTGACAAATAGAGGCTCGGCAATGACTCGGCAGGCATTCTGGTATTTGATTAAACGTTATGCATTTCAGGCCGAAATTACCGCAGCGATATCACCTCATACATTACGTCATGCCTTCGCCACACATTTATTAAATCATGGCGCAGATTTGAGAGTCGTGCAAATGTTACTTGGTCACAGTGATTTATCGACAACTCAAATTTATACCTATGTTGCGAAGGAACGTCTTAAATCACTCCATATCAGGCATCACCCACGCGGATGACTATTTTAGTGACAAAGGGAACGAATTAAGCTTTAAATGGTCAAATTCCTCACAATATAGTTTTCTACAGTTGCTATAATCTCCTTTGAATTCGTTAAATTACCTGAAGGTTTTAAGTTAAATGAAAAAAGTATTAAAGAATGTCTTTGCTGCAATAAGTATTTGTTTGTTAGTTTTTCCTGTTTACGCTGAAAAAATTGATATGGCAACAGCAAAGAAAAATATAGCAAAACTTTTTAATGGCGTGACAACAGATAAAATTACGCCATCACCAATTGATGGTATCTATCAGGTGAGTGCACCACCTCGTATTTACTATGTCAGTGCAGATGGGCGTTATATCATTAAAGGTGATTTAATTGACACGGCTGAAAACAAAAATATTTCACAAATAGCACGCAATCAGGCAGTAAATACCGCAATTGATTCTGTAGATGAAGATTCGATGATTATTTTTGGCGATAAATCATTAAAGCATACCGTGACGGTTTTTACTGATATAGATTGTGGCTACTGTCGTAAATTACATAGTGAAATTAAGAAATATAATGATGCTGGTATCCGAATTCGTTATCTGTCCTATCCGCGTGCGGGAATTGGTTCTGGTTCTTTCAAAAAAGCTGAAGCGGTGTGGTGTAGCAAGGATAGAAAAAAAGCGCTAACAGATGCAAAAAATAATATTGCGGTGAAAAGTGAAAGCTGCAAAAGCCCGGTTGCCAAGCACTATACTTTAGGCCGGATGATGGGAATTAATGGTACTCCGGCACTTGTTCTTGAAGATGGCACAATTGTTCCCGGTTACATTCCAGCAGCCCGATTAAGTGAAGGTTTAGATATGGTTAAAAAAGAAAAAAAATAATTTGATATAAAAGGAGCATAGGCTGATTTTTTAATTTAATAGTTGAGCTAATTTACGTCGGTATAGTCCGACGAGCTCATGCTCCTGACCGAGTGATTCAAAAATATTTAATAGTTCATGGCGACCTGCATCTTCATTAAAAGTCCTGTCATAACGTACAATTTCTAATAATTGATCCATTGCAGATTTATAATCACCGCGTAATTTATAATGCGCACTGAGCTGTTGACGAATTAGACAATCTTTCGGGTTTTGTGAAATTTTCGAGAGCAATTCATCTATATCCGGTGCGTTTACGACGGTTTCAATAGAATTTAGCTGGTCAGAAAGAATTTGGGCGGTAGGATTTTTTTTGTCATCAGCAGACAAACTGTTGAGTAAATCTCTGGCATCATCAAAACGTTTCTCTCGCATTAGTATGTTGGCAAACTCAATTCGTACGTCAGGATTTTGCGGTTCAGCGATGAGTAGCGCCTGCATTTTTTCCAGTGCAATTTCAGTGTCACCTTTTTGATAATGCGCAATGGCTATTTGTAGTGCTGATTCTTCAGTCATATTGTTTTCCATTTAATAAATATACTCGCTTGCAATCGCCGTGAATAAAATCGTTGATGATATATTATGTTCTGGCCATAAGAGTTGAACACCTTTTTGATATAACTGCATTTGGTTTTTGTATGAAAGTGCAATTTCTTTTATATTTTTACTGGTGACATAAGGGTGTGTCTTGTAATCAATAATAGTGATCGATTTATCTTTTATAATAATACGATCAATAATGCCATAAACCTGCTGACTATTATTTTTAAACTGTATTGGTACTTCATTATAAAAATGATCGTAATTTTCAGGATTAAAATAATGGCTAAACTTTTTATCTTTTATGATATCCTGACATTCTTTCCACCATGTTTCCAAATCATCAGTTGATATATCAACTATTTCAGGGCTGTAAAATTTTGATAGCTGATTGTTGTTTGAGCGAGACAGGTTATTTAGCATTTGATGCATAATCGTGCCGCGTAATGTATTACCTTCAAGGCTTTTACTCTTGATCTTAGACGACGATGTTTGCTGACTGGGTGAAATATCTGTTTCTTGATATTGTATTGATATCGGTAAAGTCAGTGCTTTTGGTATAGCTGTTTTATTATGAGCTGTTTTTATATTTGTAATTTCAGTTAGCTCCTCTATTTCGCCTTCGGTTTCTAAAGTGACAGGCTCAATATTGTCTTTGCACTCTATTTCAAAGGCTGAACATATATCGCCATACCAGCCATAGTCTTTACCGCGTGGTTCACTACCACTCAGGTATAACATTTGTTTAGCTCGCGTTAATGCAACATAGAGCAGATTAGCATTTTCAAACTGTTCAAAGGCTTCTTGCTGTATTAAACAATTTTCACTAAATTCATCCAGTTTATCTTTTGCTGTGGTTAATAAAAAATATTCCGGTCTTTCATTCTCCGCAGGCCAGTCAATTAATGTTGTATAGGCATTTTTGCCTGGCTGACTGTTGGCGCAATCAGCAAGAAAGATAACAGGCGCCTCAAGGCCTTTAGCGGCATGAATACTTAATATCTGTACACGTTGCTCTGATTCGGCAGAGGCGGGAGCAACAGGTTCATCAGGAGCTTCATTTTCAAGTTGTCGTAATTCATTTAGCCATGAAGAAAAGCGGCTTAAACTCGGGTATCGACCGCTATCCATTTCCAATGCCAGTTCAAGGAAACGATTCAGATTAGCGCTAACTCTCTGACTTAAGTGTGGAGGAAAAGCCGCTACATAACGGGCTAATACGTTGGCTTCACTGTAAATTTTATCTAATAAATCATGGGCGGGTAAGTTACTGGCATCATCCTGCCATTGTGTTAATAAATTCAATGCTCGTACTAATGAAGTATGTTGAGGGTTTTCGAGTACATAACTTTGTAATCGATTAAGCCAGGTTCCTTTAGCAGCTTGTTTAATTGCTATAAGATCTTCATTTGTGACTGAAAATATGGGCGAGCGTAATATTCCTGCTAGCGAAAGGTTGTCGAAAGGAAGAATAAGCCATTGTAGTAGATCAAGCATGTCATTAACTTCAAGACTTTCTAATAATGCGCCTCTATTGGCACCAATATACGGAATTCCCGTTTCTCTTAAAGCTTGTTCATAGTCTTCTACATGGGTGCGACTTCTTAATAAAATGATAATATCATTATAATTTATCGCCTGTTGGCCTTCTTTACTTTCAATAGCGATATTATTATTAACAAGATATCGTATTTCTTTAGCGATGGTTAAGCCTTCATTATAGTATTGCAGGCTTATTATCTCTTTTCTTTTTTCATCTAACGGGTTACGTAAACTAATATTTTCTTGTTCATCGTCTTCTGCTGTTTCTTTTAGTGACAATGGCAGCAGAGTTACTTTTCCCGGAAGCTCTTTTTTATGTGTACTGTGTTCTGAAAATGAAGGGAGTAAGGTTGTGAATTTTTCCCGAGTAAAAACACGATTAATAAAGTTAATAATTGCAGGGCTTGAGCGCCATGAATCACTAAGCGGACAAGTTGATGCGTTTAAATTGTTTTTTAACCACTTTTCTGCCGAGATAAACAGGCGTGGTTCAGCACGTCGAAAACGATAGATCGATTGCTTTGCATCTCCAACAATAAAGACGCTACGTTTTCGCTCATCTTCACTTGCTGCCATTTCTTGTAACAAGGGTAAAATTAAATTCCATTGTGTTGGATTGGTATCCTGAAATTCATCAATCAATAAATGCTCAATACGTTGATCGAGTTTATATTGAACCCATAGTGCATTATTACTTTCATTAAGGAGTAAATAGGTTTGCCATTCAAGATCCGTGAAGTCTAATAAACGTTGTGCCTTTTTTAATTTTTGGAAGTGTTGAAGAAAATATTGACCGGCAATGTACCAGGCAGAACTGATTTCGTAGGTACGTAATGTGGCTAACTTTAAGCTGGCTGCAACAAGCTTTTCACTCAAAATCTGATGAAGTTCAAGGAACCGTTGCTGGCCTTCTGCGCCCATTTTCTTTTCCTGTGTTGCGCTTTCTTTGCGTGTTCTCAACGGTGTGCCGGATTGTGTTAAAAAACATTGTTTAAATAATTCAAAACGTAAAGATGGCTGAATACTTTCATCAATCACCTTATATATTAACGCACTGATTTTTAAATTTGTTTTTGTATCATGCTTACATAATAAAACGTGAAATTCATTTAATACGTTTATTGTGTTTTCATCATTAAGGAGATCTTTAACCGGTTCGGCTGATACATCAACATTAAGTTGCTTTTGTAATATTTCTTTGGCAAAAGTAACCGGAGATGATTGGTTTTTTGTATAAGCCCACCAATCACTTCTATGTTCAATAAAATTGATTAATGCTTTTTTACTGTTGTACAGCCCAAGCTCTTTAAATAAAGAGTGTAATGCACAGGCAAGTTCCGACTCCTTGTCTTTACTTGCTTCAGCCATGAGTGCATCCCATGCCTCGTCATATAATAATGTTGTTTTATCTAATAAATCGAAGCCGGGGGCGATATCAGCTTCCATTGGAAAGCGTCGTAGTAGCTCCTGACAAAAGGCATGAAATGTGGATGTTTTAACCGGAGCTTCACTACGCAAGATTTTTTCGTAGAGGGAGCGACTGAGTTTTATGGTTTCAGGTGTTATTTCGAGTTTAAGCTCATTAAGTATAGTATTAAGATCTGCTTCATCGCAGGTGGCTAGTTCATATAACCTTTCTAGCAGGCGTGTTTGCATCTCATTTGCGGCTTTCCGGGTAAATGTAATGGCAAGGATATTTCCGGCTTCAGCACCGGTTAACAGTAAGCGTACTATTCTGCTAATTAAAAGATAGGTTTTGCCACTACCTGCAGAAGCCTGAACCGTGGTGTGACCACTAAGTTGTTCGATGGATGTCATAAAATACTTGAAACACTCATAATGATGATGTGACTGATTTTTTTATTTATCGGTAAGAAATAGTATAAATCATTCTTCTGGCAGAGCACTTTTGTGTAGAAGAATATATTGGCGTTATTATGCCAGATTGCGTAGATTTAATGAAAATTTTTAGTCTCGGTCTAAATGGTTGAAATTTGCACGCTAAATATTCCATTAAAATTATAAAGTAATGCAGTTTGTGAGGTATATCATGTTTTGAAAATGAAAGCTTGATTCACTTTCCGACGCTGGTAGTCTCTAGTCATACCCGAACAAAATGTTTTTTTAAAGCATTCAGTAGAGGATATAACACAAGGAAATGTGAACAGGCAGGATCGCCTAAAGGAAGCACAAAAAGGATTGGTTTGCAGAAGCAAAGGATGCTGATTAACTTACGTTAACTACGGATCTGCACGTTATATCTACAGGCGGGATTAGCCTGAAAGGAACTCAAATAAAGGCGGCCAATATTTTGGTCGCCTATTTTTTTGCCTATATTACCTATTACTAATATTGCTGGTTTAATTACTCCCTGATTTAATTACTCCATGCCTGTTTTCGACAAAGCCGATTGATATTGCAGTAATTGCAGGTACCTTCATCTCCCCAGGCTGTGAGCTCTTTACCTTGTTTTATGTCATTAATAATCATGACAAGCCTTTCAGCGATTTGCTGGCTAATGGTCTCCAGTTCGTCGCCTGAAAGTTTAGCGGCATACTTCACTGTTTTACCAAGAGTGAGATAACTGACTTGACTAACATTTTGTTTTAATTCTGATTCTGCCAGCAGTGCATAAAAGGGGAGCTGTACGGCTTCACCTTGTTCAATATCGGCTATTTTGGCAGAGTTGCCTGTTTTATAATCAATAATACTTAAACCGCTGTCATTTTTATCGATTCGATCTAATCGCCCATGCAGGCTGATATTTTGTTGCCATTCGATTTTGCTTTGAAGCTCTGCTTTATAAAAAGTCCACTTGCTAGCATTTTTAATTTGCCAATCAATATAGTCGGGAATAAGTTTGAGCCATTGTTCCAGCCAGGCGCTGTGTTCAAAGCTATTATCCAGATCAGGTGAAAAAACCTGTTGTGCAATGTCTTTTAAGGTTTCTATTGCTAAGGTACGGTTTTTTTCGCTAAGTGTTTCTTTAAATGGCCCTGGCAGCCAGGCCACATTCTGATGAAAAGCTTCCAGACAGAGGTGAACCCGTTCACCATAATCGCTTTTTGATAAGGCTTCCTGTACCTCTTCACTTGCCGATAAATTTAAGCCGCGTGCTGCAAAAAATTGATAAGGACAATTCATTAGGGTTTGATAACTGCTGGGTGAAAATTGTTGAGGTAACAACTTTTCAGGTAAAGATGATTTTGCTCGTACAGTTTTTTCCGGAAGAGATTTATCGCTGCTTCGAATAACAAAACTTTCAGCCTGGCTAATAAGCTCTTTTAATTCGTTGTCTTCAAGAGTAGTTGAATAGGTTCGATAATAAAACCGGTGCAGTATTTCTAGCCAGGGACTTAACGGTACCTCCTCGCCATTTTCTTCATTATTTGCGGTAATTAAAATTTCCGGAGCTGCCTCAAGCAAGCGTCGAAAGTGGTGGAAACGTTCCGTTAACATATCATGAGTCGTACTTAAATTTAATTGTAGACGCACGGCATTATTAAAAAACGGAGTTATGTTCGTTTTTCCCGGCAAGTGTTCATGTTCTGCGCTGGCAATGATTAACGCATCAAATTGTTGTAAACGGCTTTGCCCTAAGCCAACTAATGTCACCGGGCTGGATGTTTTTTCCGGGACGAAAACAAATTTTTCAAGACTACGGCCAAGCCAGGTACGAAAATCTGCCCAGTTAAATTTTAAAGGGTATTGAATGGCACTATGTTTCAGTGTTTCTAACATTTCGAGAATACGCACACCGGCAGCATCATTTTCTAATAATGCAATCATTCCCAGTTGCTTAAAGCTGGCAATCAGATTTTCAATATATTCATGGGCCTGGTGAATACCCTTGAGCATAGGTGTTAAGTAGTCACTTGCACTGAGAAAAGAGTTTAAAATAACAAAGAGCGTTTCACTTGTTTGCGACGACCATTGTAATTTTTCTTCTCTGGCCTGGATGGTTTTTTTATAGTGATGTAAATTTCTTGCGATGTTTTCCTGACGAATAATGTCATGTTCTAAACGATAAGCTGCATGTTTAACCTGTTGCGGATCTAAATCGCCAAATATATAGGGGGACTTTAATATATCAAGCAAAGGCTGGTGCGAAAAATCTTCTTCTATACATTCTAACCAGCGCTCTAGTACTGCACCTGCTCGCGTTGTTGATAGTGCCCAACCGGCTAGATCTTCTAATGGAATATCGGCTCTTTCTAAAAGTGCACGTACTCGTCGGGCAAGTCGACGATTCTCTGTGACAATACCAATATTCGTTTTTCCGGCGAGTAACCAGCGCCTAACTTGTAGTTCAACTGTATGGGCCTGTTCTTCATGTCCCTTACTAAATAAAAATTTGAGGCGTTGACTAATATCAGCGGAGTTTGTTTTAGAAAAATCAGTTGTTCGTTTTAAAAAACTATTTTGTTCCTGTGCATAACAACTATTGATAAATCGGGTATAGTTATTTTTAACCGGCTTATTTTCTGTAATATTAAAGTGATTAAGTAATTTTGAAATGGGTTTGTCAGGATGATATTCAGATGAGTCTGAATCTGTCGTAATAAATTGCTGTCCATGCAGATATAACTGACAACGCTGTTTGTCAATAAGCTGGTTTAACCAATTTTGTTCGGCGATAGTAAAGTCATGGTAGCCCGCAATATAAAGAGTATTGTTATTGTTTTGAATATCTGCATTTAAGCCAAGTAAATATGCTGCTTCACTATCAAAAAGGTTTTCAGCATTTAACTGAGTGTGCCATGCATTCCACAGGGTATGTACTAATTTTGCTTCATGACCCAGAGCCGGAAAATCGTCTGAAGAAAGCCCGTAACTATTTGCAATTATTTTTTCAAATTCATCATAATTATCGGGTAATAAAGTTTGATTTAACGTTAGCTGATCAAATAACTTGAGTAAATCATCGGTTAAGTGCCATGGGCTGCCGCTACCCAATAATGTTTTATGTTGTGTTAAAGCATCAAACAAAATAAGTTCGCGTTGGTGTTGTCCGCAAATAGTATTTTGATTTGTTTGCTTATTTTTAAACTGGCGTTTTCCCCAGTCACGCAAATTTAGAATTTGCGGGCAAAGTAATGCCTGTATACCACGTTGCTCTGCGTAATGAAGTAAAAGGTGACGTAAACGTTTTGCTGCATGGGCTTCGGCTAAAAGAATAACGGCCTGTGTCAGGTCGGGCAGTTGTTCTGCATAGTCTTCGAGTAAGTGCTGTGCAAGCAGGGCGAGGGGATCATCACCGTAGGGAATAAGTGTTATGTGTTCTCTCACCATATAGGACGAGATTAACGTTCGAGATATTTCAGTTTATCCGGTTTACCATCCCACTCTGCGGCATCGGCAGGTGGATCGATTTGTTCTGTAATGACTGGCCATTCGCGCGACAGCTCTTCATTTAACTCAATGAAATTTTCTGTGCCTGCGGGTAATTCATCCTCGGCAAAAATGGCTTCTGCGGGACATTCCGGTTCACATAAAGTGCAATCAATGCATTCATCAGGGTCGATTACCATGAAATTTGGGCCTATATGAAAACAATCGACAGGACATACCTCAACACAATCTGTGTATAAGCATTTGATACAATTGTCGGTTACTACATATGTCATGTCGTGGCTCCTGAAAAGAATGATTACTTTGGAAAATTTGTGGGCCTATAATAAAGCAAAATGCGCCTAAATTCGACTCACAATAGTTTTTTCATTCGATATATTAGCTCAAGCGCCTCGCGGGGAGATAGCTCGTCGGGTTGGGTATTTTCGACAATTTTTTCAAGTTCTGATTCGACAATAGCAGTAGTCATAGTGGAATGGGAATCGTTTACTATTGGTTCAATTTGCTCTAATTCCAGTTCTCTTAATTTTTCTTTCGCCCTATTAACCACATTGCGAGGGACACCTGCGAGAGTTGCTACTTGTAAACCATAACTTTTATTGACGGTGCCTGTCTTTACTTTGTGTAAAAAGACCAAAGTATCTTCATGCTCGATAGCATCAAGGTGAACATTAATACAGCCTTTGAGTTCATCGGCTAATTTGGTTAGTTCAAAATAGTGGGTGGCAAATAACGTGAGTGCTTTTGTTTTTAATGCCAGCTGTTCGGTACATGCCCAGGCCAGAGAAAGACCATCATAAGTACTGGTGCCACGACCAATTTCATCGAGCAGCACCAGAGAGTTTTCGGTTGCGTTATGTAAAATATTTGCAGTTTCGGTCATTTCAACCATGAAGGTTGAACGGCCACTGGCAAGATCATCCGATGCGCCAATACGGGTAAAGATACGATCAATATTCCCGATTTCGGCACTTTCAGCGGGTACAAAACAACCAATATGCGCCATCAAAACAATTAAAGCTGTCTGGCGCATATAAGTTGATTTACCCCCCATGTTAGGGCCGGTAATTAAATGTAAATGCTGTTGCGTAGATAGCGAAATATCATTAGGGGTAAACGGCGCTTCCTGAGCCTGTTCAATAACAGGGTGACGACCACCTTTAATCTGAATGCCTGTCTTACCTACCAGTTTTGGTCGCACATAATTTAAACAGTCTGCTCGTTCAGCCAGATTGTGCAAGACATCAAGTTCAGATAATCCTTGTGCGCAGAGTTGTAATGCTGAGAAAGAGTCATTTAGCTTGTCGAGTAATTCATTGTATAAACTTTTTTCTCGCGCTAAAGCCCGTTCATTGGCACTCAATACTTTATCTTCAAGTGCTTTCAATTCAGGAGTGATGAATCGCTCTGCAGCTTTTAAAGTTTGCCGGCGTTGATAATGTTCAGGCACAACATCTGAATGAAGTCGACTAATTTCAATGTAATAACCATGCACCCGGTTGTAACCGACTTTAAGGGCATTGATGCCTGTTTCCTTTTTCTCTTTTGCTTCGAGTGCGGCAAGAAATTCACCGGCATTTTCTTGTAAACTGCGTAGCTCATCAAGTTCTTTATCGTAACCGGTTGCAATGACGCCACCATCCCGAATTAATAACGGTGGTGTTTCTATCACCGCTTTGTTTAATAAAGTATGGATCGTTGGATGTTCACTGATTTTTTTACTGATGTTGATTAAGTGTGTGCTTTTATGCTGCGCTAATTTTATTTGTAGTGTGGGCAGTTGTGCTAACGCATCTCTTAACTGAGCAAGATCACGAGGACGTGCAGACTTAAGTGCAACACGGGTTAATATTCGTTCGATATCGCCAATGCCTTGCAATATATCATTGAGCCCAACATAGCTTTGAGACTCTAAAATTGATTCAATCGCATCCTGACGGTTGTTTAAGCATTTATGATCGCGCAAAGGGCGATGAATCCAGCGATGTAACAGCCGACTCCCCATCGGAGTGGCAGTGTGATCAAGAATAGCACTTAAGGTATTTTTATTATGGCCGGAAATACTTTCGCTTAACTCGAGATTATAACGGGTTGATGCATCGAGAATTAAACAGTCTTCACGTGATTCGGTATGTAATGCCTGAATATGGGGTAGGGCTGAACGTTGTGTTTCTTTTACATAAGCGAGTAAACATCCGGCAGCTGAGATGGCTAAAGGTAACTCAGCACAACCAAACCCGTTTAAATCTTTTGTTAAAAATTGATTGCACAATTCTTTTGTCGCCGAGTTTGTATCAAAGTGCCATGGTGCACGTTGCTTTATAGTTGCGGCATATTTTTGATAGGGACCACTATTAGTATCTTCACTAATCAATAGTTCGGCTGGACGTAAGCGTTGTAACTCACCAAATAATGCCTCATCTCCCCCAGCTTGAGTGACTGAGAAACGGCCACTACTCATATCGAGCATGGCAATGCCAAACTGCTTGTCTTTTCCTATAGACAGGGCTGCGATTAAACTTTCTTTGCCCTGTTCAAGTAGCGCCTCATCGGTGACTGTACCGGGCGTTACGATACGCATTACTTTACGTTCGACGGGGCCTTTTGATGTAGCTGGATCACCAGTTTGTTCGCATATAGCAACCGACATGCCTTTGCGCAGTAAGCGGGCTAAATAAGTATCGGCCGCGTGGTAGGGGACACCGGCCATAGGAATAGGATTGCCATTAGATGAGCCGCGGGCAGTGAGTGTGATATCTAATAATTTTGCTGCTTCACGCGCGTCATCAAAAAAAAGCTCGTAAAAATCACCCATGCGGTAGAACAGCAGTGTGTCTGGGTGTTCTGCTTTGATGCGTAAATATTGTTGCATCATTGGGGTGTGTTGCGATTTTTCAGGCTTTATTTTAATCCCCTCTTTCACTGTTTGTAGCCCTTTATATCGATATTTATCATATAGTTAGTTAGCTTGATATTCTTTGAATAGAAGTATATTTATTTAAGTGTTATATTTTACGGATTAGTCTTCGACCGCCAATATGGTATAAAAATTAAAATATAAGGTCAGACAAATACTATTAATTATTTGTAGAAATAATTAAGCAAATTGAACTATTTATTGTCTTATTGATTTAATAATATTTTGAACACCATTAAACCCTCTTTACAGTAAGGGTAATTTTGATTTGTAAGTTACGTAAAGTCTATTATATTGTATGTTGTAAAAGGGGAAAAGTTGATAAAAACTTTATGCTTTATATGAAATATTGTCTGAATATCCATTATGATTTTTTTGGCGAGAGATTTAAATCGCTATTTGTCTTTTTATTTATTTTTTTCAGTCAATCTGTTTTATCACAAGAGATAATAGTTCTTAACACTGCCTTTGCTCCCCCTGTAAGCAATAAAGCTCAGACTGGCTTTGCTGATTTGGTCGTTGCTGAAGCTTTTAGACGTATCGGCTATAAATTGGAAACAGTACACTTGCCTGCTGAAAGAGCATTGATTAATGCAAATCGTGGCATTGATGATGGTGATCTGGCACGGGTTGCCGGCTTACAAAAAAAATATACTAATTTGATTCAGGTACCGGAATCAGTGATGACCATTGATATGGTATTGTTCTCAAAAAATATGCCATCATTTGAAGTAAAAGGGTGGGATAGTGTGGTATCACATAGTCTGGCAGTTATCTCCGGCTGGAAAATTATGGAGAAAAATTTTGGCAAACTGGGAGACAAGGTCGAAATTATTAAAACAGATAATGCAGAGCAATCATTTACCTTGCTGGCTAAAGACAGGGTAGATTTTATTGCATATTCCAATTGGTCCGGTTTGGGATATTTAAAAGCGCATAATATTAAAGACGTTAATCTTCTTCAGCCGCCTTTAGCTCGGCCAAAATTTTATGTTTACCTGCATAAAAAACATAAAAAGCTTGTCCCCCGGCTCGCTGCAGCTATCAGGCAAATGAAAAGAGATGGTTTCATCGATCGTATGTACAATAAAATATTAAAACCATTGATGCAGTAAAAATAAAAAGCAAATTTTATGAGAAAATCACCACTTCATAGATCTTCAATTGCCCGTCGTTTTATTTTCTATATCGTTTTATTCAGCTCCTTTATTACACTTATTATTACTGCTTTTCAATTATATCGCGATTACAACACTGATATAAGTCTTATTCACACTGAGTTAGATCAAATTGAAAGTGTTCATCTTAACAGTTTGACTGCTGCTTTATGGGCATCAAATCGGAAATTATTGCAAACCAGCATTGAAGGTATATTGAAAATAAGAGATATGCAGTACGTTGAAATACGTGATGAGCAAAAATTATGGGCAAAAGCAGGAGAGATTAGGGGAAGCAATAATATTCAGCGTAATTACCCAATGAAATATCGACATAGAAATAAGGATCTTAGTATTGGTACTTTAATGGTTAATGTCAGTCTTGATGGAGTATATCAGCGATTATATGACAAGGTATGGGTGATACTAGTAGTAAATGCTGTTAAAACATCTTTGGTTGCTCTTTTTATTTATTTTTTATTTTATAAACTGGTTGCCAGGCATTTATCTACTATCTCCGAATTCTCTGAGCAGCATGATCCTTTATCAAACAACACTTCACTTACACTTGATAGAAATAATAAATCTCAAGATGAATTCGATGCCGTAGTGAAATCGATCAATGATATGCATAAAAGGTTGCATGAACAAATTTCAGAAATTGAGCATCAGAAACAATATCTTTCACAAACATTGAACAGTATCGGTGATGCGGTAATTACAACTGATGATAAGGGATTTGTTACTCGCTTAAATCCTGTCGCTGAGCAACTTACCGGCTGGACAAACAAGCAAGCTTATATGCAGTCATTAAAAAGTGTTTTCAAAATTGTTAATGCGACAAGTCGTAAACCGATAACCAACCCGGTTGAAAAAGTATTGGCATATGGAGAGACTGTTTATCTGAGTAATCATACGACACTAATAGCAAAGAATGGTCATGAATATCATATTGCCGATTCGGCTGCGCCAATTCGAGATGGCAAACAAATACTTGGCATGGTACTGGTTTTTAATGATGTGACTGAACAATATCAGCTGCGTGAAAAACTTCAAGAAAAGGAGCAGGAACAGCGGGAAATTCTACAATCTATGGTAGATGCTGTTATTACCATTGATGAGGAAGGTATTGTAAATACATTTAATCACTCTGCGGAGAGGTTATTTGGGTATTCTGTTAGTGAAATTAGCGGAAAAAATATTAATTGTCTAATGCCGGAACCTTATAGCAGTTCACATGATCAGTACCTGAAAAATTATCTGGATTCAGGGATTACAAAAGTCATAGGTCAAGGCAGGGAAGTTACTGGCTTACGTAAAGATAAAACAATATTCCCAATGCGTATATTTGTAGAAGAGTTGCCTTCTGCCATTGATGGCAAACGACGTTTTATAAGTTCCTGTACTGATCTTACAAAATTGAAAGAACATGAAGAACAACTTCGCCGTAGCCAAAAAATGGAAGCATTAGGCAAACTGACCGGTGGGATTGCCCATGATTATAATAATATGCTTGGCGTTGTACTGGGTTATGCTGAACTATTACAAAGTATGTTAAACAGCAATCCTGTATTACTGGATTATGTAAATGAAATATATCATGCCGCTGAGCGTGGAGCAAAATTAACAAAAAAACTGCTTTCTTTTTCACGGCAAGAATCGACAGATGCAGAAGCTATTGAACTTAACAAAGTTTTGCTTGATGAGCAGCATATGCTGGAAAAAACACTTACAGCACGTATTAAACTTGTTTTAGTTCTTGAAGATGAGCTTGATTTGATTTGTGCTGATGCGGGTGATCTGGAAGATGCAATATTAAATATCAGTATTAACGCCATGCATGCCATTGAAAATAATGGTCGATTGATAATAGAGACGATGAACAAGAAAATTGATTCTTTTGATGCAAACTTACTAGATTTGCAGGCGGGAGATTATGTGCTGTTGAAAATTACTGATACCGGTTGCGGAATGGATGAGGTAACGAGAGAACGAATTTTTGATCCGTTTTATTCAACCAAGGGTGACAAAGGAACGGGGTTGGGATTGAGTCAGGTATATGGGTTTATTACGCGGTGTGATGGCAGTATTCAGGTTGAATCGCAACCCGGGCAGGGTAGTCAGTTTACATTATATTTCCCTAAATTTATCGGAGAGGATAATAATAAAAATCAATCTGTCACAGAAAGCTTGAATAATTTAAAAGGTAAAGAAACTTTATTAATTGTTGATGATGAAACTGCTTTACTTCATTTAACCTGTGAATCTTTAAATCGTCATGGTTATTCTGTTTTTTGTGCTGAAAATGCCAGAGATGCTCTGGAGATTCTTAATAAAGAGTCTGTTGACGTATTGATTTCAGATATTATTATGCCTGATATGAATGGCTATGAGCTTGCATCGATTGTGAAGAAAAAATACCCCAAAATAAAAATTCAGTTAGTCAGTGGTTTTTCTGATGAGCAGAATATTGGGAATACTGATAGCGGATTATCAAAAAGTCTTCTTCAAAAGCCCTACAGCACCCGAGCTTTATTAAATAAAATACGCGAATTACTTGAATAATGTCATATTGTTTTTAAAGACTTTAAGAGTATAGCCGTTATCAGTAAGAATCGTTATTTTTATATGGTAAATTTGGTGTAAATTCGATTACTTAAAATCTTGGTAGGGAATCAATTACATACTGTTTAAACAAAACAGAATTTTATTTACTATTGTATTGCCTCTTTGTATTTTAATGAGTTCATCAATAAATGCTGCTCTAACTATTACCTCTGGCCGATGAGCCCCCCTTTGTTAAAACAGATCATGCTGGTTTTTATGACTTAACAGCAAAAACCATGTTTCAAAGAATTATTGTAGAAGCAAGAACTGTTTTGTTGCCGTCAGAGATAGCACTGATAAATGCAAACACGAGAGTAGATGAAGTCAAAACATCTCACTGACACGGAATATTGAAAAATATCATTAATAAGCCTTTTTCTACAGGATTATTCTTGGAAAGAATTCAGAGTTTACTAAAATAAAGTTATACGCCGGTTTTTTTAATTAAAAACCTCATGCATACTATAAATACATGTAAACAATTGTTGAGTAAATTACTGAAAACTTGCAGTTAGGTGAATCATCCCATAAAGTTAAGGAAGATTTTATATATTCTTTTTAGGGGGCGTTAATGACGCGAGAATATGACGAAAAACGTGATTTTATTCGTATCGATATCGACTGCGAGATTGTGTTTAAAAAAGCGGACTCTGATGAAGAGGAGCGTATCGGGCAAGTTGCCAATTTAAGCGGAAGAGGAATGATGTTTATTAGCGATACTGAACTGGAGAAAAACAGTATTTTTGAAATAAATATTAAGCCAGCTAATATTTTAACTCCTTCTTTGCATGCAAATGTAAAAGTAGTACGAGTGATTAAGCAGCGACATGAAGAGGGTTACGAGATTGGTGCGGTAATTAAGGATATTTATGACGATTAATTTTTATGCTTTAAAATTAAATCGATTTACCAGCTCCGCTTTACCTGAAAACACTTTATCGCTTTCTATTTGTTGATAAAGTTGTATCTCTTTTATATTCCCGACAGAAAAAAGTTGTTTTGAACGAGGCTTGTTATTCGTTAATATAAACAGGCTATTAATATTTTGTGTCTGTTTTTTTGCCGGGATAAATATGAACTTTGATTTAGATAAGCCGGGCTTGTCCGGATTAATAAGTTGATTAGAACGCAAAGATTTTGCCGGTAACTTCAGGCGCGATAGCGTATTTAGTGCTCTGTATGGCGTGATTTGAGTATTCACATTCAGTACCATGACTTATTTAGCCTTTATATTTAGTGTATAACTGAGAAAAAATCTACTTTTACTCTATAAAAACTATGCCCGATAAAAAAATAGCCATCCTAGTTAAACAACTTGCTGAGCGACTTATCCAGAAAAATAAAAAGCTCACCACAGCAGAGTCGTGCACGGGCGGCGGCATTGCAAAAGTATTAACTGATTTAGCAGGGAGTTCGGATTGGTTTGAGCGCGGATTTGTGACTTATTCAAATCACGCAAAACAAGAAATGCTAGGGGTACAAGAAGCCACGTTGGATAACTCTGGTGCGGTGAGTCAGGAAACGGTGATTGAAATGGCGTTGGGTGCTCTGGAGAATAGTCGTGCTGATGTTAGTTTATCGGTTAGTGGTATCGCAGGCCCCGGCGGTGGTAGCGATGAAAAACCGGTTGGCCTGGTCTGGTTTGGTTGGGCGGTTAAAGAAGAAGCAAACTCAAATATTTTAAGTTCCGCTAAACAACTCTTCAAAGGTGACCGTGAGTCAGTCCGGTTGCAGGCTGTGGAGTTTGCACTAAGTGAATTAAATAAATTACTTGTTGATCATTATGGTTAATTAAAGTGAGCAATGAGGATCCGTTAAAATTACCATCACAACCTAAACGCCTCTTTTTTGCTCTTTGGCTGGATAAGGCTGCAGTCCAGAAAATTAACATGGATGTCATTGAATATTTTTCACCGTGTCAGGGCAGGGTGTTAGGTTCGAATAACTGGCATATTACTTTGGCTTATTTTGGTTCAGCTGATGCCAATTTTCAGGCATGTCTGGAGCAGCAGGCAGCTAAGATTATCTGCCCGCCCTTTGAATTACAGTTGTCAATATGCGGTTACTGGCCCCGGCCTAAAGTGGCCTGGTTAGCGCCAATAGAAATTCCTCATGCCTTAAAGCATTTAAAAGAAGAGCTTCAGCGTAAAATTCAATTGTGTGGTTTTAAAAAAGATACGCGAGAGTTTCAGCCCCATATTACTTTAGTCAGAAAGGCGAAAAAACAACCTGCAGTTGCCGCTGTTGAGCCTATTGAGTTAAAAGTAACAGCGTTTTGTTTAGTTGAATCGCAAACAGCGGCCGACGGTGCACAATATACCGTGTTAAAAAGATGGAATCTAAAATAAACAAGAGAATTAACTTTTCGCGGCAAGGGTTAATTCTGATTACAAAAATGCCCAGCCGGCAAAAGGTTCTATTTCATCTCGGTTCATTATTATCAACTGGTAAGCATTCGGGTTGAGTGAATGGTCTTCTGTTGTGTCTACCGATAGTCGCTGTAATACATAGGCAAGCAGCGCGCGTCGTACTGTAAATTCAATCACACCGTCTTCAGCTGCATAATCGGTCATTAAGGTTTGCCGTTTCTTTTCACTGAGGTTCGGGTGCGGAGTGAGCTGGAGGTTGATGGGCTCCATCCAGTCATCATCATATTCCGGATTTGACTCGGCTTTCTCGCCAAGTTGTTGGGCGCGTTGAACCCGCGACAAAACAAAATCGCGAAAATCATAACTCTCTTCACAATAAGCCCGTACGTGCCAGCGTAAGCCGGTGTTAATTAATGAATGAGGTTCTATGATTCGGCTTTCGCTATTATCACTGTCTGATAACGAGCTATATATCAGACTAAGCTTGGATTTTTGCTTTATTGCCCGAATCACCTGTGCGACGACTTCTTTAGCGGGGAGTCGTTGTGGCAATGGCAGTTGTTCGGTATGCACGCCATATAATAAATTTTGCTCGATACTCTGGCCGACAAAAGGCAGATTAGCAGCAATCATCGGTAACACATGTTGTGGTTCGAGGTCGGTAAATATCTCTTCAAACTGGTTACTTGGTACAAAACCAAACACATTGTGTTTATAGATAAGATTATTCGGGGCAATCTGGCTGTAGAATTTAAGATCTTTTGTGGCCGCTGCATCTGATATTCCAAATGCCTTAGCAATGTCACTGCGCGTGATGACGCCGGTGTAATAGGCCATAAGCTCGATATACTGAAGTCGCTGTTGAGTAGCGCGTTTTATGCCGTTGACGGATTGATCGACTGCCAAAATACTTTTCCTTCTTGAATATTTAACCGCGATGAAAACATGTTCACCACAGAAACTCCGGCGGCACACAGAATTTATTTTTTTCTAGATCTGTGCGCCCCGTGCGCTTTGTGGCTCAAATTCGTTGACTTTAATTATACATACTATAAAAGACTATCTCATACAAAATATTATATGGTATTTTATATTTAGGTGGTAAAAAGTATTGACATAGGAATAAGTACCAACTAAAGTACAACCATCGCACAACGTCTAGCGTTATTTTGAATTCAAAATTAGCCGTTGTAACTAATTATAAGAACAGTTAAAGAATACCTAACAGGAGAAGAGACATGGCTGATATGAGCGCAGATAAGAAAAAAGCATTGGCAGCGGCACTGGGTCAAATTGAGAAGCAGTTTGGTAAGGGCTCCGTAATGAAAATGGGGGATGGCAGCGCGATAAGAGATATCGATTCTGTTTCAACCGGTTCACTCGGGCTTGATATTGCTTTGGGTATAGGTGGTTTACCGCGTGGTCGTGTCGTTGAAATTTATGGGCCTGAATCTTCAGGTAAAACAACACTGACATTGCATGTGGTTGCTGAAATGCAAAAGTTGGGTGGTACTGCGGCATTCGTTGATGCGGAGCATGCGCTTGATCCTGCTTATGCAGAGAAACTAGGTGTAGATGTCGATGAGTTACTTGTGTCACAGCCTGATACAGGTGAACAAGCGTTAGAAATTACCGATATGCTGGTTCGTTCCGCTGCGGTTGATGTTGTGGTTATCGATTCGGTTGCGGCTTTAACGCCGAAGGCGGAAATTGAAGGTGATATGGGTGATTCTCATATGGGCTTACAGGCGCGTTTAATGTCGCAGGCATTACGTAAGCTGACAGCAAATATTAAACGTTCAAATACGCTGGTTATTTTCATTAACCAAATACGTCATAAAATTGGTGTTATGTTTGGTAGCCCGGAAACTACCACCGGTGGTAATGCCTTGAAGTTTTATGCTTCTGTGCGTTTGGATATTCGTCGTATTGGTGCGATTAAAAAAGGTGATGAAATTCTTGGGAATGAAACCCGCGTTAAAGTGGTGAAAAATAAAGTTGCACCACCATTTAAGCAAGTTGTGTTTGATTTGTTATATGGTGAAGGAATTTCACGCCACGGTGAAATTATTGACCTAGGTGTGAAGCACGAAATCGTTGATAAGGCCGGTGCATGGTATAGCTACAATGGAGATCGGATTGGTCAGGGTAAAGACAATGTACGTAATTACCTTAAGGAACATCCTGAAATGGCTGCTGAAATTGAATCCAGAATACGTGCCATTGTCTTACCAACAGAAATGCCGGAAGAAGAGATAGCTGAAGAAAAAGCGAAAGCGAAAGATGTTAAGCCCGAGAAAGGGGCTGAGGAAGAGGATTTAGTCGAGGCTTAACTATTTGCTTTTAATATTTATTCCCTCTCCATTATCGAGAGAGGGATCAATATTAAAGATTATCCCAATGGCAAAACCACTTCGTACAGTTCGTGTTGCAGCAATGGATTACCTATCCCGCCGTGAACATGCAACACATGAATTATTTCAAAAACTTTTGGCGAAAGGTGACTATGAAGCAGATGATATCTCTGATGCGTTAGCTCGCTTAACCGAACAAGGTTTATTGAGCGATGAACGTTTTACCGAAGCGTTTATCAATCAACGTTTTCATCGTGGTGTCGGGCCTTTAAAAATTCGGGCAGAATTACGACAAAAGGGTATTGATGACGGGATTTCAAGTGATTTATTAAATGCTATATATTATGAACAATGGCAGGAAATGGCTTTAGCAGTAAGAATCAGAAAATATGGTACGGAACTTCCCTGTGATATGAAAGAAAAAGCCAGACAGACACGTTTTTTACAGTCACGCGGCTTTTCTTCCGAGCAAATTCGTTACGCATTATCTAACACAGTGTAATACACTGTCATCTTGCGTAGAAATGTTTCTGTTATGATGGCTTGATAACGAGGGGAAAATCTTGAACAAGAAACGTGTTGTTACCGTAATTGCTATAATATTGTTGGCGGGTTTTATTTATCAGTTTTTTCAATCTCACGCTCCAGCCTATCAAGTTGATTATAAACCTTTTTCACTTACTCCAGCAGTTGAGTTACTTTCATCCCCCGTCAGTTATGAAAAACAAATAAAACCTATTTTAGAACGTCGCTGTATTGTTTGTCATGGTTGTTACGATGCACCCTGCCAGCTAAAGCTTTCTTCGAGTGAAGGATTACAACGTGGTGCAAGTGATGAACGCATCTATGAACCCCGGCGTATTGAAAATATGTCCCCAACACGTTTATTTATTGACGCAAAGTCTACTGCTGAATGGCGGAAGAAAGGATTTTATGCAGTCTTAAATGAGGGGAATAAAAATTCAGATGATAATTTACGAAATTCAGTTTTATATCGCTTGTTACGCCTTAAAAAAGAATATCCACAACCTGATACAAAAAAATTACCAGAGAATTTTACTCTAGAGCTAGACCGTGAGCAGAGTTGTCCAAAGCTCGAGAGTGTTGAAGACTATAGTAAAGAACACCCTTTGTGGGGCATGCCTTATGCAATGCCTGATTTACCCAAGCAAGAATACCGGACTTTAGTTTCTTGGATTGCACAAGGTGCAAAGTCAGCTGCTTCTCCTGAACCATCGTTAATTGTTCGCCCTCAAATAAAACAATGGGAAGTTTTTTTTAATAAAACATCAAACAAGGAACGTCTGGTTAACCGCTATCTTTATGAACATTTATTCCATGCTCATATTCATTTTGCAGGCTCACCAAAGCGAGAATTTTATCGTCTGGTTCGTTCAAGCACACCTTCGGGGCAGGCAATAAATGAGATAGCAACACTGCGTCCTCTGGATGATCCGGGTAAACGACAATTTTATTATCGTTTACTTCGTTTTACTCCGAGTGTTGTGAGTAAAAATCATATTGTGTATGAATTTTCTGATAAACGTCGGCAAAGGTTTATAGAATTATTTTTACAGCCTGAATATGTCGTGCCTAAACTTCCTGAATATGGTTCTAAAATAGCGTCTAATCCATTTAAAGTTTTTTCTGCTATCCCTGCGGTGTCCCGATATCGCTTTATGTTAGATGATGCTCATTTTTTTATTGAAGGTTTTATTAAGGGGCCTGTATGTCGCGGACAACTTGCACTTAATGTGATTGAAGATCAGTTTTGGGTTGTCTTTTTTAACCCTGATAAACAGATGATTACTAATGATGGTCGTTTTTTGAAAAAAATGGCGGGTGCATTAAAAATGCCTGCTGACTTTAATAATAATTTTGATTTGTTACGTATTTGGTCAGACTACTGGAAAGGCCAGCGGCGTTATATGGAACATAAACAAGCGTGGTTTAAAAAACTAGGTACACATGAGCTTGATCACGCGATGGAGTATATTTGGGATGGTGATAAAAAAAATCCAAATGCTGCATTAACAGTATTTAGACATTTTGATAGTGGTTCGGTGTCTTTTGGATTGTTAGGTAATGCGCCGGAAACGACCTGGGTGATTGATTTCCCTTTGCTGGAGCGTATTCATTATCTGCTGGTGGCAGACTTCGATGTCTATGGCAATATTGGTCATCGTATGAGTACGCGAATTTATATGGATTTTTTACGTATGGAAGGTGAAGATTCTTTTCTTGCTTTTTTACCGGTAAACCGCCGTAAAAAAATACGTGACAAGTGGTATGTTGGACAACGCGAGCAGGTAGAAAAACTCTTTTCTGCCCCTCAGGAGTGGTTGAGTACAGAATCAGTAAAAGGATATCAAACAGAAGATCCTCAAAATGAACTTTATCAGCGGATAAAAGAAAGAATTAAAAAAATTAAACCACTTGCGCAGGCAATGAATGATTGTGGTGCTGCTATTTGTCAGAACAAGTCTGATAAAAGTATCGTACAACGTGTCGATAAGGCGATGATTAAAATTGCACAATTACAAGGTGAAAAATTACATGCCTTTCCTGATGTGGCCTTTGTTAGAATAAAAACTGATGAAGCCAAAAATGATCTTGTTTATAGTTTGATTCGTAATAAGGCGTATAAAAATGTAACGTCCTTTCTGGCTGATGCACGTGAACGTGATCGTGCGGATGTTATGCGCGATACAATGACGGTAGTGAAATGGCTGGAAGGTTCATATCCTAATTTCTTTTTTTCGGTGAAACTCTCAGAGATTGAAATGTTTAGTCATCAGTGTTCATTGATTAAGAATGCTGCAGATTATGAAAAGTTTGTTGATCGTTATGGGGTAAGAAGAACAAATGATTCTTTTTGGGAAACATCAGACTGGTTTCAGGCATATTATAAAAAGCGTAAGCCGATCTTGTCAGGGTTATTTGATTTGAATCGTTATCAAAACCGTTAATAGCGTGTAGTAAAAAGAATAGTTGTAACACATTAAGTAGATGATCTATTTCTTCCGCTTAATTATTTCACATTAAATTTTATTTGTATGAAACTTACAGAAGCTTGTATTGCCTGATTGAACACACTATTACGTGTTACAAAAGGAGAATACAACATGATATTAAGTATTTGTAATCAGAAGTGTCAAGTCGCCATTAAAACTGTTATTAGTATTTCTATTTTATCTATTTATAGCCAGTCTGGTTTTGCAAGCGATGGTGCAACTACAATACAGGGACGCACAGCTACACTTGCGGGAAAAAGTGTTGAAGTACATGTTAAAGCAAAAGAAGGAGGAGATGTTCGCTGGATATTACCCGGTTTAAGAAAGCTTGATCCAAAAATATTTGGAACGCCAGCTGCTCCTTTAGGTTTTGAAGCGGATGTTGGGGTACCCATTACTGCCCGTAAAACTAATGCTGACGGTACGGCATGGACGACAACAAAAATGCCAACCCCTTTTTCAGATAATTATAAAATGATAACGGGGAAATTCAAATTAAAGGTTAAAGATAAAACAATTTATGACAGCACCTTGTCAAAAGATAAAGTTAAACTTGTTGCAAAATTTACCAGTCCGGATGGCAGTAATTATTATAAATTGACTGTGAATAAGGTTATTCCTGTAGGACCACAACACCCTTTTTTAGGCGGGGTAGCGACTAACTTTGTACAACATGGCATGACTGGTATCGGGACGAAATTAATGCCGACAGCATTTACGTATGTGGCCTTTTGGGGCATTGGTCGTTTGGAAGTGAATGGCATAGAAGTCGCTAATAATAGAGTGGTGCATATGATGACAACTTGTGGTGTGCGTGATGCGAGCTATAAACTTGTCTTCGATAAAGATGTTGATTGTACAAAATTACATACACATCTTTTACTACCCAATATAGCTGTCACCCCAAATGGACCTGTCATGTCTCCAGTGCCCACAGGATTTCTATTACCAAATGGCATGGAACAACCTTTTATGCATATTATGTTCGCAGATAACCGGATTTCAGGGGTAAATACCGAAGAATGATTTAATTTTGTCAATTGAGCCATTTAATCTTTTATTCGGTTAAATGGCTCTCTTCCCGTCTAATCCTTGTTCCCTTTAAATTTTGTTTAGAATTACTCCAAAAAGCTGTTAGTGATGATATGATCGGGTCACTGTAGAGATAAAGTAATTCCGTTGTATACAAACGTAAATTTAAAGAATAGTTATATGAAAACAAGCATTAAAACCAGCAGTCAATTAAGACAGGCTTTTTTAGATTTTTTTAAAGAGCAGGGGCATGAAGTTGTTCCTTCCAGCTCACTTATTCCGGGTAATGATCCTACCTTGCTTTTTACTAATGCGGGGATGGTCCAGTTTAAGGATGTTTTCACCGGTCAGGACAAGCGCAGTTATGTTCGGGCAACCTCGTCACAACGATGTGTACGTGCCGGCGGTAAACATAATGATTTAGAAAATGTTGGTTATACTGCACGTCACCATACCTTTTTTGAAATGTTGGGTAACTTTAGCTTTGGTGATTACTTTAAGCGAGAGGCAATAAATTATGCCTGGACATTTTTAACCGAAGTCTTACAGCTACCGAAAGAAAAGCTTTGGGTCACAATTTATGAGAACGATGATGAAGCGGCTGATATCTGGTTAAATGAAATTGGTATCGATAAAAACTGTTTTACCCGTATCGGAGATAAAAAGGGCGGCAAGAAAAACGAAAGTGATAACTTCTGGTCGATGGGAGATACCGGACCTTGTGGTCCGTGTACTGAAATATTTTATGACCACGGTGCAGACATTGCCGGAGGGCCGCCGGGTACTCCGGAAGAAGATGGTGACCGTTATATTGAAATATGGAACCTTGTTTTCATGCAATATGATCGTGATAAGGAGGGGAACTTAAACCCTTTACCCAAGCCTTCTGTTGATACCGGGATGGGATTAGAGCGTCTAGCAGCCATTATGCAAAATGGTCATAGTAATTATGATATTGATTTATTTCAAAACCTGATTTCTGCCGTTGCAAAAGAAACCAACTGCAAAGACAAAGAAAATAACTCATTAAAGGTGATTGCTGATCATATTCGTTCATGCAGCTTTTTGATTGTTGATGGTGTGTTGCCGTCTAATGAAGGTCGCGGTTATGTTTTACGTCGTATAATTCGCCGTGCACTTCGTCATGGAAATAATCTTGGACAAAAAGATGCTTTCTTTTATAAGTTAGTTCAGCCTTTAGTTAAAGAAATGGGAGATGCTTATCCCGAGTTAAAAGAAGCTCAGGCAAGAGTTGAAAAAGCGTTACTTCAGGAAGAAGAGCGCTTTGCTGAAACACTGGAAAAAGGTTTATCGATACTAGAGCAAGATATTAAAGATATGAAGGGTAGCGTTATACCGGGTGAAGTAGTCTTTAAATTATATGATACCTATGGCTTCCCTGCTGATTTAACCAATGATATTGCGCGAGAAAGAAATCTGACTCTAGATATGTTAGGTTTTGATAAAGCAATGGAAGAGCAGCGTGAACGTGCTCGTAAAGCCAGTACGTTTGCCGGCGAGTATCAGGCAACCATTGATATTGAAGGCGAAACAGATTTTACCGGTTATGAATATTTAGAAGGCCAATCAAAAGTGCTTGCCATCTATGTTGATGGTAAAGAAGTGCAGCAGATAGAAAAAAATCAAAGCGCCATGCTGGTGTTAGAACAAACGCCTTTTTATGCTGAATCAGGCGGACAAACGGGTGATACGGGTTTATTAACGTGCGGCTCGGCAAAATTTGCAGTGATGGATACGCAAAAACAAGGCGGCGCAGTTTTTGGCCATTATGGTGAAGTGCTCGAAGGTTCATTGAAAGTGGGTGACATGGTTAATACCCAGGTAGATAGCGAACGTCGTCAGGCAATTGTTGCCAATCATTCCGCCACGCATTTACTTCATGCCGCCTTGCGCAAAGTCTTAGGTGAACATGTCGCGCAAAAAGGATCTCAGGTTCAGGCAGAACGTTTACGTTTTGACTTTTCACAGCCGGAGGCCATCACTGCAGAACAGTTAAAAGAAGTTGAGCATCTGGTAAACCGGCATATTCGTTTAAATCACCTTGTTGATACCAGCATCATGACACCGGATGAAGCCAAGGCGAGTGGTGCGATGGCATTATTTGGCGAGAAGTATGGTGATGAAGTTCGAGTATTAAGCATGAGTGAGTTTTCTGTCGAACTTTGTGGCGGGACACATGTTTCTCGTACCGGTGATATTGGTTTATTTAAGATTACCAGTGAGAGTGGTGTGGCTGCCGGTGTTCGTCGTATTGAAGCGGTTACTGCTGACTATGCTTTAAGCTGGGTTGATAAAACGGAAGAACAGCTATCTGAAATAATGGGATTATTAAAAGGTAACCGTGATGACATTTCGAGCCGCGTAAATCAATTACTGGAAAAAAATCGTGGATTAGAAAAAGAGCTGACTCAACTTAAAGGTAAGCTGGCGAGTAGTCAGGGCTCTGATTTATCATCCCAGGCAGTAGATGTTAAAGGGATTAAAGTATTGGCTGCAAATCTTGAAGGTGCTGATGTGAAAACACTGCGCGAAACACTGGATCAGTTAAAAAATAAATTAGGCACCTCTGCAATTGTACTTGCTGCTATCAGTGGCCAAAAAGTCAGTTTAGTAGCCGGAGTGAGCAAAGATGCTACAGATAAAATTAAAGCCGGTGATTTGGTTAATTCTGTTGCAAGTCAGGTTGGCGGTAAAGGTGGTGGCCGGCCAGATATGGCGCAAGCCGGTGGTGATCAACCTGAAAACCTCACGGGAGCACTTAATGGTGTGGTAGATTGGGTTCAGGAAAAATTAGCCTAGTCGTCATTGTTTACACAGAAATATAGGGTATTCCCTGGTTTCCTGTTTTTTGAGTGTCAATGACGCGAATTATCACCTAAACATAACGTGCCTTTTGCACGATAGTCTCATTTAGACGCCCTTTTTCGGGGCATTCTCTTTAAATCTAGGACGAATTAGTGTTTAATTTGCGTCCTTTTTGCGTGGGTAAAACATGGCTTTAATCGTTCAAAAATACGGTGGTACTTCGGTCGGCTCGGTTGAAAAAATCGAAAATGTCGCTGAGCGTCTGATCGCGGCGAAAAAAGCCGGCCATGACGTTGTTGTTGCGGTATCCGCCATGAGTGGTGAGACCAATCGTTTGGTCGAAATGGCTCAACAAATCTCAGCTAAGCCGGATCCACGTGAATATGATGTTTTAGTGTCAACCGGCGAGCAAGTGACCATTGCCTTATTAGGTATGGCGCTAAAAGAGCGTGGTTATGATGCACGTTCTTATACCGGCTCTCAGGTACATATTTTGACTGATAGTGCGCATACCAAAGCGCGAATTTTAAATATTGATGAAGCGAAAATAAGAGCAGATTTAGATATAGGGCGTATTGTCATTGTTGCCGGATTTCAAGGTAAAGATGAGCATGGCAATATTACAACATTAGGTCGCGGTGGCTCTGACACTACCGCAGTTGCTCTGGCAGCGGCATTAAAAGCGGATGAATGCCAGATTTATACTGATGTGGACGGGGTTTACACGACTGATCCCAGAGTTGTACCGGATGCACGTCGTCTGGAAAAAATTACCTTTGAAGAAATGCTGGAAATGGCCAGTTTAGGTTCAAAAGTATTGCAAATTCGCTCAGTGGAGTTTGCCGGTAAATATAACGTGAAATTACGCGTACTTTCTTCATTTAAAGAAGGGCCGGGTACACTGATCACCTACGAGGAAGAGAATATGGAACAAGCAGCCATTTCAGGAATTGCCTTTAACCGTGATGAAGCCAAACTCACGATCTTAGGTGTGCCAGATCAACCCGGTGTGGCTCATAATATTCTGGGTTCAATTGGTGAAGCCAATATTGAAGTTGATATGATTATTCAGAATGTGGGTGATGATGGTACGACTGATTTTACCTTTACAGTACACCGTAATGATTACGACAACGCACTAGATATTCTGAATAAAACTGCGAAAGAGCTGGGTGCTCGGGAAGTTATTGGTGATAACGCGATTGTAAAAATATCTCTAGTAGGTGTGGGTATGCGTTCACATGCGGGTATTGCCAGCCAAATGTTCAAAGCATTAGCTAATGAAGGTATTAATATTCGAATGATTTCGACTTCTGAAATTAAAATTTCTGTTGTGGTTGATGAAAAATATTTGGAACTGGGCGTGCGAGCACTACATTCAGAATTTGGTCTGGATGCGGCTAAGAGTTAGTTGTTTTGGTGAATTTTTAACCAAGTGTTGTTTAATGTAAAGACATTAAATATTTTTAAAGTTTCTTTTTTTGCTGTCGATATATAGGTCGAGCGTGTCATATAGGCTAGTTTTATTAGGTTGTATAAGGACACAGAAGGAACTGTAACGAAAGAATTATTGTTTGAGGAGTAAATAGTATGTTGATTTTAACGAGACGAGTCGGTGAAACGCTCATGATCGGTGATGAAGTAACCGTGACCGTCCTTGGTGTCAAAGGAAATCAGGTTCGTATTGGTGTTAATGCACCGCGTGATGTTTCTGTACATCGTGAAGAAATTTACGAACGTATTCAAAATGAAACAAAACAACCGGGTAATGAGTAATAAAATAAGCGATTAGTGTCATAAAGGCTTTACCTCGGCTTTATCCTTCAGTATCCTTGCGCTCGTTAAATATTGGAGAAGTGGCCGAGCGGCTGAAGGCGCGCCCCTGCTAAGGGTGTATAGGTTAATCCCTATCGAGGGTTCGAATCCCTCCTTCTCCGCCATTTTTACAAGTAACATTGCATTAAATATTTGGAATTGAAATAGATTCCATGTATAGTGCACCTCGCTCAAAAGCGCCTGTAGCTCAGCTGGATAGAGTACTCGGCTACGAACCGAGCGGTCGCACGTTCGAATCGTGCCAGGCGCGCCATATAAATCAAAGCTTACCGCAAAGGTAAGCTTTTTTTTTGCCGCAAATTATGTTGCTACTTCGATACAAAACAAAATTAAAAAAAGTTGATGTTTCTTGTACCTGAACCGGCCCAGGTTAGAGGGGGATAAGCGTACCAGACAAGTTATGGTTTGTATTAATGCATCAGCGTTTGTTGTTGGTTAAGAGGCTGTTTTTATTTGTCTTTGAAATTAACGATATTAATTGAGAATAATTGGGTTCAATAAAACGGTATCATCAAAAATTCTCATGTAGTCTTTTACATTAACTTTCTTTTTGATACCGGTTTTACTTTTTATTTCAATAATTAATTTATCCACTTCAGTTCGTGAAGGTGTGTCCATAATTGTTAAATCGAGTTTATAGCTACCGGTTGGAGTCGTATCGGTCATATCTAAAATACTATTATCACTTTCTTTCATAATAATTTCGACTCCAGCCAAATTTCGGGAAATAATTTTGCCGGATAAAACTGATGCTAATTTTTCGGCATACAGAACAGGGGTATTAAGCACGAAGAGGGTAATAATGAAGATAATCTGTTTTTTCATGAGATACGTCTAAACCGCCAATGAGAAAGCCTAAAATGTATCTTAATGGAAGAGCAAAAAATGTGACTCAGATCAAAAACATGGATAAAAACTGAGTATACTTATATGAATAATATGCAGTGGGGGGATTTAATAAGTGATTATTATGCCGTACTGATTATTTTACTTCACTACAATTCGGCCCATTCTTTCGCTTTTTCAAAGGTTTGAAAAATTTCACAGGTAAAATGATAATTTTTCATTTCATTACGGTAACTATTCGCTAACATTAAATGTTCATCTTTAGTCGCCACAATTGCAATTTTAAATTTACCTTTTGTATCCGAAATAATATCGTCGGTTAATGCATATATTTTTGTATGTTCGGTATTTATTCGTATTTCGTTGACGTTACTGAAGTCATTTATAATATATTTTATTTTCATGAATCCAGAATTTTCGTGAGATTCAAAATTTGATTTTAAAATTTCTTCGGCTTCAACATCACCGGTGAATTTTCTGATTAAGCCTTTAGATGTCCAGGTATTTGTATGGGCCATGGATATAACCTTGAATAATTAGCAGTAATATAAAGAGCAGGAATGACGGCTCTCTTAGGCTGACAAGCCAGTTTAAGGAGTATGACTTAAAATTTCGACCGAGAATACTTTGGGACAGCATGTAACAAGCTGGTTGTAGTATAAAAAGATTTATATTTGCAGTAATATCAGTGAGTTAGCTTTACAGTAATTGTTATAGACATTGTAAATTTTTGATAATTATTATTTTTATGAAAATAGTTTCTTCCACCAGCGACGGCGATTATTGGGCGGGTTCAATGCAGCTTCTAGTTCTACGGGTTTTAGTTTTGATAGTATCCAGCCGGGCATAGGCGGATTATCACTAAAGCCACAAGAGACACCGAGATTATTGGGATCATAAATTTTAATAAATGAAGGCGTTTCTTTGTCATCCGCATAAACGATGCCACAGTATTCTTCATCATGATCCTTGTGTAATAAAATATTGATTTCTTTAACAAAAGATAACAGCTTATCTTTACTGACAGGTACCTCTGGTGGCAGCTCACCTACAGCGTAAATAAACCAGCTATCATCAGCTTGTTCATTTAATAGAGCCCAGAAATCATCTAGTTGCGGCCAACGCATCATGGAAGTAAAACTGCCACGATAGGCATCTAAAAATATCTGTGAAGTTTTATTTTCCATTTAAAAGTACCTGAAATGTGAATTACTGACTACTGATCGTAAGTATAGTGCGATTCATCTTTAGCGTCTGTACGTTAGGTTACAATTTAATTAATGGGGTATTGTTTCTGGTTTTTAAAGCAAAATTAGCAAATAATAGTCAATGATATTAATGTCGTTTCTATTTATTCAGGTGTGATTATGCAAACAGTTCAAAAAGGTATTTTGGCAACAGAAAATAAATTTGCTCGCTATATGAGTTTTAGTCTGGCAGATATCGAAACGGTTAAAGAAACTCTCGGCACGTTACAAAATTCCATTGATGGAGAATCGGTTGTTGTTGGTTTGGGACAATCGTTAACTAAAGCGCTTGGTGTTGAAATTAGTGGTTTAACGCCAATGCCTGTGTATGCCTCATCCGGTGTTGATATTCCCTCAACACCTTGTGCCTTGTGGTTATGGTTGCGTGGTAATGATCGCGGAGAGTTATTTCATCGTTCGAGAAAATTAGAGTTATTGTTGTCCGCTTCTTTTGAACTTACCGATGTTGTTGATAGTTTTCAATATGATGATAATCGTGATTTAAGTGGTTATGTTGATGGCACAGAAAACCCTCAGGATGACGAAGCAATTACCGCAGCGATTGTAAGCGGGCAAGGAGAGGGCATGGATGGGAGTAGCTTTGTAGCAGTACAACAGTGGATACATGATTTTGATATGCTGAACTTGATGACTGAAAAAGAAAAGGATGACGCCATTGGCCGGCATGTGAGTGACAATGAGGAGTTTGATGGCGCACCGGATTCAGCGCACGTTAAACGTGCTGCACAGGAAAGCTTTACTCCTGAAGCATTTGTACTACGTCGTTCTATGCCCTGGGCAGAAGGGATGGATGCGGGTTTGGTTTTTGTTGCTTTTGGAAAATCGTTTGCGGCTTTTGATGCTATTTTAAAAAGGATGATTGGTTTTGAGGATGGAATCCAGGATGCCTTATTGCGTTTTACAAAACCTGTTACCGGCGCCTATCTCTGGAGTCCGCCGATGAAGGAATCGAAACTTGATCTGAGCAAATTGGGGATATAAAAGAAATAAAAAGGGGAATCAAATTGATTCCCCTTTTTATGGTTATGCTACAGCATCAGTCGAGAGATATTCTTTTAAGCTCTCTGAACCACCAACATAGTCACCGTCAATGAAAATTTGTGGAACACTGGAAATACCGGCAACAGCTCGTAAAGTTGCTTCAGTATAATCACGGTTTAACACAAGTTCTTCATACTCCATGCCGGCATCAGCAAGCATACCTTTAGCGCGAGCACAGTACTCACAGTCAGGACGAGTAAATATTGTTACATCACTCGGCTTTTTCGCATTTGGTGCAATATAAGCCAGCATGGTGTCCGCATCAGAGACATCAAATGGATCGCCGGGTACATTTTCTTCGATGAACATTTTTTCAATAACGCCGTTCTTAACCAGCATTGAATAGCGCCATGAGCGTTTACCAAATCCAAGGTCATCCTTATCCACTAGCATACCCATGCCTTCACTGAATTCACCATTACCATCCGGGATAAAGGTCACATTGTCTGCATGTTGTCCCTTTTTCCACTCGTTCATCACAAAAGCATCATTGACAGAAACACAAACAATATCATCAACGCCATTTTCTTTAAACGTGGGCGCTAACTGGTTATAGCGTGGCACATGAGTTGAAGAACATGTTGGTGTGAATGCACCTGGTAGTGAAAATACGATGACAGTTTTATCTTTAAAAATATCATCTGTTGATACATCTACCCATTGGTGATTGTCGCGTGTATGAAATGTAACTTGTGGAACATTTTGTCCTTCACGATTTTCCATTTTAATTTCCTCTCTTTGTATTTAATATGAATGAGTTGATAAGGCGCGATAATAATCGGCTTGCCTTGAACACGGAAGTATTATCGGTAATTTTCTTTTATTGATAAAATCGTTTATTTCTACTATATTGATAGGTGTTATCTATCGATGGTTCATAAAGTGAATATACGGGAATTGGAATATTTGATCGCGGTGGCAGAAGAGCTGCATTTTCATCGTGCTGCGGCTCGCTGCTTTGTTAGTCAGCCAACTTTAAGTGGCCAGCTAAAAAAACTGGAAGAGGAGTTGGGAGTGCTTCTAGTTGAAAGAAATAACCGACAGGTTTCTATGACCGAGGCAGGTGAGGCTGTTGTCAGGCATGCGCGTAATGTATTAGTCGAAATCAATGCGATAAAAGATACAGCGAATTATTTTCATGATCCCATGGTGGGGGATGTCAGGGTTGGAATTATTCCTACCATAGCACCTTATCTTTTGCCGGTAATTATGCCTCAGCTAAATAAACAATATTCAGAGTTAAAAATCTGGTTGTATGAATACCAGACTCATGTGCTATTAGAAAAACTTGAAAAAGCAGAACTTGACTGTCTGATTCTTGCTTTACCTGTTGAAAAGCATGACTTTGTAGAAATTGATTTGTTCAGGGAACCTTTTCGTTTGGCGGTGAATAAAAATAACAGCTTGGCAAAAATGAAGTCAATTAATATGGGGGATCTTGCACAACAAGAATTGATTTTGCTCGAAGAAGGTCATTGTTTACGTGGCCATATTCTGGATGTGTGCTTGCTTGCCGGTGTAAAAGAAGAGGGACAGTACCATGCCACGAGTCTTGAAACCTTGCGGCACATGGTTGGTGAAGGGATGGGGATGACATTGATGCCAGAGTTAGCTGTGCCAGCCAAAATAAGAAAAACAGACGAAATTCGTTATATTGAATTTGCTGATCCTAAACCTAATCGTCGTATTGGATTACTTTACAGAAAAAATAGTTATCGAGAGCAGGCATTCAATAATATTGCTGAATTGATAAAATCTGTTTTACCGGTTAATGTGTTTTATTAAAGATAAATATTACAGGGAGTAATTATGTTTGCACTTATTTATCCAATGGCTGCGTTGGTTTTTTTAACAATAGCAATTATGCTGGTGATGCTTTATTTGAGAGTAAACGCTGTTCGCAGTAGAAAGTTATCCCCTCGTTATTTTAAAATCAACAAAGGTGGTGAGCCCCCGGAGCAGCTTGTTACTATTACACAAAACTTTAATAATTTGCTTGAGCTTCCGATATTATTCTATGTGGTTTGCATTTTAGCGATACTGTTAAATCAGCAGCAAGGATATTTTATTACGACAGCATGGTTATATGTTGTTTTGCGCTATGCGCATTCTATTATTCATACCAGCTATAATCATATTCTGCATCGTTTATTTGTTTTTGCTGCATCATGTATTGTGCTTGTGGCGATGTGGATAAAAATAATGATGTTAGTGAGTGTTGTTAGTTAATTTAGTTTATCAGTTTGTTATCAGATAAATTAAAAATTTTGAATATGATTTAAAATTCTGTTTCGGGTTTATTCGTTCCCGGCTCGGTAAAACAGTTGAAATGTTTTAGTGTTTTTCATATTAGCTCACTTTAAGGTGGGCATAAAATTTTTTTAAAATCCGAATAAGTGACAGTGAGTATATTTTGCAATCAGAGTCGAATGAATACCATGTTAAGGTTGTAAATGATGAGCATAATGCGGTTGACTTGCTTGCATCGGCTACAGATTTTTCAAAGCAAAAAATAAAACAGTTTATGCAAAAGGGGGCTGTCTGGCTGACAGACAAAAATGGTAGCCATCGTTTACGCCGTAAAAGTAAAAAGCTAAGTGCCGGAATGACTCTGCATTTATACTACGATCCAAACGTACTTAATAATATTGTTGATGATGCTCTTCTTGTCGCCGATGAAGGAGATTATAGTGTCTGGTACAAGCCTCGGGGTATGTTATCTCAGGGGAGCAAGTGGGGTGATCATTGTGCGATTAATCGCTGGGTTGAACAACATTTAGAACCGCAACGTCCTGCTTTTATTGTACATCGACTCGATCGCTTTGCCTCTGGTCTGGTTTTAATTGCTCATAAGAAAAAAACAGCTGCTTTGTTGGCTGACTTATTTCAAAAAAAGAAAATTACAAAAAATTATAAAGTCATCGTTCATGGAGAGTTTCCGCCAGAAAGAATGACAATCAACAATCCTGTTGGAAATAAACAAGCTGTTTCACATATATCACTAATTCAATATGATGAAAAGAGAAATAAATCTCTGCTTGCCGTAGATATCGAGACTGGGCGTAAGCATCAAATAAGAATTCATTTGGCAGGGAAAGGCTATCCGGTGATTGGTGACCGTCGATATGGAAATAAGGATGAGCTTACTGATTTACAACTTTCTGCCTGCTCGCTTTCTTTTGTTTATCCGGTTGACGAGATTGAAAAAAAATATGAGCTTGATATAAGTTTGCATCCTGCTCTTAAAAACTTACCTGAGTAAGTCCTAGTACGCTGATCACGATAAGCACTGCACCAATAATTCGTTTAAATAATTTGTCGTTCTTTAGTATCAATCTATGTGTTTTAAGACCTGCAACATGACCAATAGCCGCTATAGGTAATAAATAGAGGGCATCAATAAAGTGAATGTCGACACCTAAGGTTTTAAATGTTGCCATTTTTATCGTAACCAGAATAAACCATAAGACAAAGAGTGTATCGCGTAATTTTTCTGCGGTAACGTTCCGCATATAGACAGCGACCATTAACGGTGCTCCGGTTAAAGAGGTGCCTGCGACATAGCCTCCTAAAGCTAATAAAAAGCGATCTACCCATTCATTACTGCTTTGAATATTCATATTTAAAAACCAAATAAGTGCATAAAATAATGTGACTGAATATATAAAGATGATTAGCCAGTTATTGGGTAAATTAATTAAGCCAAAAACACCGATTAGCGCAGAAGGAATAATATAAACACTGGATTTTTTCAGGTATGCCCAGTCTACATTCTGCAAGCGTGAGCGCAAGGTGAGTGAAGTAAAAAAGAGTAAATGCGCGCCAATGATAGGGAGCCAGTATATTGGCTGGTTATAAATAAACAGCATTAAAGGCAGACCTAATGCTGCACCACCAAATCCCAGGCCACTACGGACAAAGCCTGTCCATATAAATATAAGTGCAATTAGACCAAGCTCTGTTACTGAAAAATGACCTAAGGATGAGGCATTGAGATAAAAGTCCATTTTAAATGTTTTTAATACTTAAACTTGTATCAAAGCAGCAACTAGTCCGATCAAACCACCAAATACCCCCCCCCAGACAACTAACCAGCCGAGATGCTGTTTTATCATATCCTGAATGATTTCTTTGACTAATTTTGGGGTCAGTTCTTCCAGACGTTGTTCAATAATATTTTCGACCTTGTTACGGATATCTTTCATAACATCAGGTTGTTCTAGTTCATCTCTCAATAAATCAAGAAAAGATTCAGTTTGTGTCATATCAATGAGAGACTGCTTCATATTAACAATGAAAGGTTCCTTGAGAGGTTCTAATGCTTTTTCTCCTCCAAACATTCCCAACATACTGCCAAATGATGAATCCATAATCACTTTTACGAGAGTCTCAAAAGAAGGGCTAAGGTCAACTTTTTCGATGACCGGGGCTAAATGCAAATCCGGTTTAATGCCGTCAGAGACGCGGAGGAACCGGTCGATATTTTCTTCGGTAAAAAACTGCTCCATCATCAGATTGCGAATAGCGAGCTTAAAATCTTCAAATCGAGCAGGGATAACACCAGAACCATACAGACCGGGTACTTTTTCAAACAACATGTGAATAGCAAGCCAGTTAGTGATGGCTCCGGATAATGCAAACAAGCCAATGGTTAAAATCAGCTCATTTTTCAATATTAAACCGGCAGCAACGACTAAAGTAGCGAGACTATTGGTAATAATGCTTTTGTTCACTTGAAAATCCTCATAAAAATTTAAGGTACGATTATCTTATAAACTGCAATTTCATACAATCTGATCACAGATTGGGATAATGCTATATGTGTTGGCTTCATTTTGGCTGAATTTGGGAATATTTCATGCTATAAGTAGGGTTGTTTGTTTTATATGCCGTGTTAAAAGAGGACGTTATGGCAGAACATGATATTAGCTTGAAACAAAAGACTCCTCTTGGTGTTGATGTTCAAATTAAATTAGTCGATGGTCGTGAAATACAGGTTGCCACTAGAAACAAAAAGTCAAAACAAGCTTATTCTGTTGATATTCTATCCTTAAAAGATAAAAGCAAATCCACATTTTCTATTGCCTGGAAATGGTTAATTTGGTCAGTGAGTTTTTTAGTTGTTATGCTTTTGATGCTTAAAATATTACCGGCCTATCTGGGTGAAGATAAGAATCTTTATTTAGGGATGATTTTAATTTCAGGGCTAGCGGGAAGTATTTTGTCTTTATTTTTATTCTGGAAATATAGCAGTAAAGATCAGATTTTTTATTCCCGAAATGCTCATGTTCCCATTATTATTCTGGCAACAGGTAAACCGACAAAGAAAGAATTTTCATTATTTATAAACGCTCTTGAAAAAAGAATTAAAAATTTTCGCCAGCATATGGATATTGCGGACGATAAGCAGTTAACCGGAGAAATAAAAATGTTACGTCGGTTAAGTGATGATGGTGTCATCAGTAAAAAGCATTATGAGTCAGCAAAATCTAAATTATTAAGTGGTTTTGATAGTCAATTTGAAAATCGTGAAAAATAACAATTAAAATATCTGGATATGAGTTATTCATCATCCCTTATCTCCGTCATTATGCCTGTTCACAATGCGGGAGATTATTTACTTGAAGCGGTAAGTAGTATCTTAAATCAGCAAAAAGTTAATCTGGAATTAATTCTTGTTGATGACCATTCTAGGGATAAAGCAATCGAGAGATTACCGGCAGAGCTGTTTCAGGATGAGCGTTTAAAATTAGTGTTGTCGACTAATCGCGGTGTTGTCGCAGCGATGGCGACAGGTTTTGCATTAGCAAAAGGGGATTACATTGCACGTATGGATGCGGACGATATCGCGCTAGCAAACAGATTGTTCAAACAATACACTTATTTACAGAATCATCCTGAAATTGGGATTGCCGGAGGACAGGTTAAGATTATTAGCGCTTCTCCTGTTGGTAAAGGTTTTACTCTTTATGAGAAGTGGTTAAATCAATTATGCTCGGCAGATGATATAGAACGTGAACTTTTTATTGAAAGTCCAATACCTAATCCTACTGCCTTTTTTCGACGAAATATTTATGAGTTATTAAACGGTTATCAGGATACGGAGTGGCCTGAAGACTATGATATGTGGTTAAGAGCGCATGAGTTAGGCATAAAAATGGGAAAGCCAAAGGGGATTATATTACACTGGCGAGAACATGAAATGCGGTTAACTCATTGTGATGATCGTTATGATAATAAATTATTTATTAAAGCAAAGGCACATTACTTGTCCCGCAGTCATCATTTAAAAGACCGTAAAGCTATAATATGGGGTACAGGGCCGATTGGTGTTTATATCTATGATATTTTGAAGCAACAAAATATTGCGGTAGACGCTTTTATTGAAGTTAATCCTCGTAGGGTGGGCGGGCTTAAAAGAGGTCTTCCAGTATTACATTTTAGTGAATTAAAACAGTATACTGAATCCAGTACCGCATTAATTATTGGTGCTGTGGGTGCTCGTGGAGCGCGAGAAAAAATTCGCAATGCTTTAGTGAAAATGGGAAAAGAAGAAGGGCGTGATTTTCTTTTTGCTGCATAAGTATGATAAAAATTAACTTTAAATAATAAGTAGAAAAATATGGAAACAAAGGACTATGAAAAGCTTGTAGAGGAATTGATTCAAACCGGTGACTATAAAGTTATCAAGCGCTTTAAGCCGGTTGAATATTATAATCAGGGTTCTGCAGATGATCTTAAAATTGGCATTTATCTCGATACTGAAACCACCGGAATGGATGCAGATGATGATGCCATTATTGAATTAGCATTAGTGCCTTTTGAGTTTGATAAAGCGGGAAATATCTACCGCTTATTACCGGCTTATAATGCCTTTCAGGATCCGGGCTTACCTATTCCGGAGATTATTACGCAAATAACCGGCATTACCGATGAAATGGTGAAAGGACAATCTATTGATCTGCAACAGGTTTCCAGAATGCTATCTGATGCTGTGATTGTTATTGCCCATAATGCACGTTTTGATCGTCCTTTTGTTGAAAATTTACTGGATGATTTTAAAGATATTGCCTGGGCCTGTTCTATTGCCGATATTGAATGGAATAAAGAAGGTTTTGAAGGGGTTAAGCTTGAGTTTCTTGCTTATAAATTTGGTTTTTTTTACGAAGGACATAGGGCAACGATCGATTGTCAGGCAGGAATTGAAATATTAAGTCGAAAATTTCCTAAAAGTGGTGAACAAATTTTAGGTCATTTACTGAAGCGTGCACGTCGAACTGATATTCGACTTTGGGCTGAAGGTGCCCCTTTTGATCGTAAAGACGTTCTCAAGAAAAGGGGCTATCGCTGGTCTCCAGGGGAGAGTGGTAAACGAAAAGCATGGTATAAAGATCTTTCAGAGGATGAACTTGAAGAAGAAATGAAGTATCTTAATGACAGTATTTACCCGCGTGCTGTTGGTGTATTACCTACCGACAAGTTTAACGCTAAAATACGTTATTCAAAAAGGCTTTGATTTTATATTATAAAAAGTGAGGATGAAAAGATGAAATGTAACATGGGTACAACAGATCGAATTCTCCGCGGAATAGTTGGTATCGCTATTATTTGTGCAGGCTTTTATTATCAATCATGGTGGGGAGCTGTTGGTGCTATCCCGCTTGGTACGGCTATTTTGGGTATTTGCCCGGCGTATATTCCCTTTGGCATATCGAGTTGTAAAATTGACAAATCTTCTTGATGAGTAATTAAATAGCCTGCTATTTTATCGATACAGGTGTTACTTTGGTAAGCATATAAAAGGGAATGAGTTTTTGACAATGATAAAAATTTTATTGGTTGAAGATAATGAAGATAACCGGGATATGTTATCACGTCGTTTAGAGCGTAAAGATTATAGTGTGACGCTTGCTGTTGATGGGAAAGATGGTATTGAGAAGGCATCCAAAGATACGCCTGACTTAATTCTTATGGATATGAGTTTACCTGTCATGGATGGCTGGGAAGCCACCCAGTTTTTGAAAAATAATGATGAAACCGCCAATATTCCCATCATTGCATTAACGGCACATGCTATGTCCAGTGACAGAGATAAAGCCATTGAAGCTGGCTGTGATGATTACGATACCAAACCGGTGGACTTTCAGCGTTTACTGGGAAAAATAGCTAAATTAACCACTTAAGATACCGATTTAGCACAAATTAAAAAAAACATCTGACAGGTAATACCGATCAGTTCAGAAAATAAATTTTAAAAGTAAGTTTCCTCTCCCTAACTCTCTCCCTCCCTCCCTGAGGGAGGGGGGGATAATCATAAAAGCTTAAGTGAACAGCATTACACCTGAGAGGTGGCTTTTTATATTTTTAAAGATGCACAACATATAAACACTAAGCTGTATTAGCTGTCACAAAAAAGTTTGAGAAGTGGATGAATTTACGCAGTTGGCAGTGCATGTTCATAACTTATGATGGGGGGCGCCTTGTCATTATTCTTGTTACCAATACACAGTTAATAACACTATCTATCTTTAAACTGGAATACTATCGAGATTTAAACATGGCTTGGGGGAATTTTGCGTTAGAGTCTTTTTTGAATGATGATATTCAATAGCTAAAGGACATCACGTAGATCACCCGTAAGCTCATGATTGACTAAATTAATGTCAATTTCTTTCAGGAGCGTTGAATTTATGATTTATTATGGCGTCCCCGACAGGAATCGAACCTGTAACCTACGCCTTAGGAGGGCATTGCGCTATCCAGTTGTGCCACGGGGACATTTTGGTAATTGTATCAAGATTTATGGAAGCCTGTGAACTGCTACTTCACTTTTTTATTTACCTTTTCTCGAAGTGTTTTATAACCTTCTGATTGAGAGCGCGATTTTATCTTATTATTTTAGATGTTTTCAGTACGAAAAATAAATTGCTGAATGACTTTTTCGATATTAGCCTTTCGTTCGTTAATTTCCAAACCGAGGGTAATGTGAGAGTAGTTATTTTCGATACGCGCATTTTTAATTTTTGCGGCAATTGAAAACCCTTTTAGTTTGGGAAGCTCAATATAAATATCATCAATGGTTTGATTGAGCTGAAACATGGATGCAAAAGAATAGGGTAAGCGTAAACAGAGGCCATTTAGTGATATGTTAATGAGTGAACAGGATAACTGTCTGGTTTTAGATAAATATATTTTTGCGCTAATTGAATCTATAAACTCGGTACGAAAGCGGTGGTATTGACGATTTTGCGGGTAATAAATTTCATCCGGAAAGGGAACATATAAATCACTACTGCTCTTTTTTTTATTTGAAATAAATCTGGATTTAAAATTAACCGGCAAGCCGTTTAATTTAAGAGAAAATTCTGCTTCATCTTTGGCGGCAACTAACTTATCAGTCAATGCCGGGTAAGGTTCATCAAAGATTAATACTTGCGTTTCATGATGGACTTCGAGTAATGAAGTCAGACAATATTTTGGAAGTGATTCAAATGATAATGAAATAAGCTGTCTGGATTTTTGAATGGTTTTTAATAAGTTATATATTTCTAATGACGATTTAATAAAAGTATGATTTTTATCCGTCGTGATATGTTTAAACATGAAAAAGGGCGTTATGCGTGAGCCAGCGTTTTAGAGTTGTTCTGGTTTATGTTTTCGCCTGAAGAAGAATAAGTTAGTTCAACAGCGGGGCTGGCTGTGTTAAGAATTTCAATTTTTGTTTTAACCCTGCGATGACTGCCATTAATAATCTGGCCATTAATTTGATTTTGTTTTTGTGCTTTTTCTGAAAGATGTTTAATTTCTTTCCATATAACAGTTAATTTATTATTGAGTAACCATTGTGACGGCTCATCAGGATCAAGTGCTTTAGCTTTTAAAAATTGAATGCGCTGCTGTTCATTGTTTTCAATATCATTCGTTAGCTTGATTTTTTCCTGGGTAATTTCTTCCAGCTCACTAATGTTATTCCTGGCTAATATTGATTTTTCATTCAGCAAGGTTTGCAACAGGCGTTGCATTCTGCTTTTGGTAAAAAGTAAAATAGATTCGAGAGAGAGAGATTGTGAAGTAGGTTGTGTCATTACTTATTCATAAAGTCTTCGAAAGCCAGCATTTTATCTGCAACGCGATCGGAGTCTACGTTATATTCACCGTTTGCAATGGCACTTTGTACTTCAGCAACACGTTCATTATCAATTGAAGATGCGTTACTTAGTTGTTGTTCAATATCTTGCAGGCGTGAAGCGGTATTGGTTAATGTGACACGATCAGCCTGAGCTGCAGTGTTTCCACTGTCGGTATTTTGTTTGGTTTCATTTTTACTTTTTACAGAGCTGCTCTGACTTGAATTTAACTGTGCTCTGTTTGAATTAATATTTGTAATATCATTCATCATTCTACTCCTAACTTACATCATCTCTCATACTTGTTAGCGTCTCAAATATAAAAAACTTTAGCCTTCTATTATAATATATAAATACCGGTAACTTATTGATATTTATGTTAAAAATTTACTTTAACTACGCCAGCTGAAATAACACGTGCGTAGATAAGTTTTTTCGTTTTTAAATTACTGACTTTTATCGTCTGGCCTTGCTGTCCATCCATTAACGCCTTGCCTTTTACGCGTAATTTTAAACCGCCATTTTGCGCTATAATGGTAATATGCTGACCACGCAGGACTAATTTCTGTGCCCTGACAGCAGCGGGGGTTAATACCTGTCCTGCTTTAATATTTCGCTTTGCTTCCATATTAATTAGAGACTTTGCAGAACCATAATAGCCATGGTGCAGTTGTGAATAACGACGGCTAACAAATTCAAGATCATTTTCCTGAATCATTGTACCGCGAGAAATAGGGTAGCGAGCTATTAGTGCATCAACCTCGCCATCGATATGGGCTGCTACATGGATTTTCCATGGTTGCGGTGATATGCAAGTGACCGAGAGACTGGTGTTTCCCATCAGTTTTGCACCGGGAGCCATATTAACTTGCAGTGGTTTTGAACACTGAGATAAACGTAACTGCTTATTAAGAGAAGTTAAAGTAACCTGAACATTGTTTAATGGTACTTGTTGTTGAAGAACATAGTTTTTTACCGCAAGGCTAATTTCTCTATGACTCTGTAATCCACTTGCATAAACAGGTAGATGGGCGAAAACCGTCAATAAAATGGCAATTTTTGTCATATTTAATTTTAGTGGCTTGTTTAACATCTCTTTTCCTGACTAACTACGTTTTTCCAATAACAAATCGGTTAAAAATGGCCGTTATTCGGTTTTCTGCAGAAATAAATGCAATCGTCATGCCATATTTTTTTAATTTTAATGTACATAAACTTTATTTAAGTAAATCAGTGATGAAGCCGATAATACTGCTGTGAATATGAAGAGGATCGTATTGTGGCAGGAATTTTAGATCAGGTAGATAAACGCACAAATCTCGTAGGTGAAAACCGACTGGAAATTTTAATGTTTCGTCTACACGGGCGTCAGATATTTGGAATCAACGTTTTTAAAGTACAGGAAGTCTTGTCTTGTCCCCGTTTAACCAATATTCCTCAAGCTCACTCTGCAACTCGTGGCTTGGCAACCATCCGCAATAAGACTGTACCGGTGATTGATCTGGCAGCAGCGATTGGTCAGCGGCCATTAGAAGCATCACCGGATAATCTCATTATCATTACCGAGTATAATGGCACGGTGCAGGCATTTTTAGTCGATGCGGTCGAACGAATTGTGAATTTGAACTGGCAAAATATTAAAGCGCCACCAAAAGGTGTTGGTCGAAATAATTACTTAACCGCAGTGACTGAAGTTGATGAGAAGCTGGTAGAAATTATTGATGTGGAAAAAATCCTTTCGGAAATCATCGGTGAGGATATGTTTCTCGAAGATGCTCAGGAATTGCTGGATAAAGACGGTAATACCATGAAATTCCTCATTGCAGATGATTCTTTGGTCGCCAGAAATCAGGTGCAACGCACATTAGAACAAATTGGTGTCGAGTGCGTTGTTACAACAACCGGTAAAGAAGCATTAGATATATTAAAAGAAAAGGTGAATGATGGAATTGATGTTGCTGATGAATTTAAACTTCTAATTTCGGATATTGAAATGCCTGAAATGGATGGTTATACCTTAACATCTGAGATTCGCTCAGATGATAGAATGAAAAATTTAAATATTATGTTACATTCCTCTTTAAGTGGAGGATTTAATGAAAATATGACTATCAAGGTAAAAGCAGATAAATTTATTCCAAAGTTTAAAGCAGAAGAGCTAGTGGTAGAAATTAAAGCCTTGTTAAGCGAAAAAGGCGTCATTTAGTTTTAAACTGAAATAACTAAAATTAATATAAAGGTTAGTAAGTATCCCGTGGATCAATCACCAATAGCAGTAAATGAATATAATACTTTTAGACGTTATCTTGAAGATGCGTGCGGCATCGTTTTGGGTGAAAACAAGCACTATCTTGTAACCAGCCGCCTTAAAAGAGTGACGGAAGAATTCGGGTTTCCCGCTCTTTCTGAAATGATGGCAACATTAGTAAAAGGAAATGATCGCAAGTTACGTGAAAAAGTGATTGATGCCATGACAACGAATGAAACGATGTGGTTTCGTGATGTCTATCCTTTCGAAATATTAAAAAAAGAATTGTTACCTGAGTTAGCAGAAAAAAAATCACCCATTAAAATATGGTCTGCGGCAAGTTCAACCGGGCAAGAAGCCTTTTCAATCAGTATGACAGTATCTGAATTTCAACAATCCAATCCTGGTAAGTTAACTTCTAATGTTGAAATTGTTGGTACAGATATATCACAAACTGTTGTTAATAAAGCAAAGCTTGGTTTATATGATGAGTTGAGTGTTGTTAGAGGGTTATCTCCGGAGCGGCGTGATAAATTTTTTAGTAAAAAAGGTGATGATTGGGCAATTAATCCCGAGATCATGAAACGTACACGATTTACAGAATTAAATTTGTTAAATAGTTATACGCTTTTAGGAAAGTTCGATATTATTTTTTGTCGTAATGTATTAATTTATTTTTCTACTGAAATGAAAAAAGACATACTTGAGCGCATGGCACAAATTTTAAAACCCGGTGGTACACTGATTCTTGGTGGCTCGGAATCGCCAACGGGTTATACCAAAGCCTATGGTATGAAACGCTATCCTGATGGTGTGGTTTATCGTTTAAACAATTAACCTGAGCCTGGGATAAGAAAAGCTATATTGATTGGTTAGCCTGAATATAAAAAATACCATTATTCCGGCATGCTATTAGCCGGAAGAAGGTGAGACTGGCGCAGTCGAGAAGCAGGTCTGGACCATCTAAAGTTCGAGTCACTGGATTCCCGCTCACCTGTACCCGAAGGATGAAAAGCATGCGGGAATGACGAGCGTCTCTTATCCCTGGCTCAGGTTAATTAGCGACTATTAAGCGCTAAACTAACAGTCTGCACGCTCTGTGCTGATTCCTATTTTATAAACTCTCACATTTGAATACATTCACATCTTACGGCAATTAATTTGCCGGTAAGGTTTGTTGTTGCCGCTTAAAAGACTTTTCAGCGCCCCATTACCAACTTAACTTATTGATATCTATTGTTTAAGTTGTTTGGCACGACAGTTGCACTTACCTCACTAGACAAACGAGGTATGGAACAAATGGCAATTAGTATCGACAACATTTTTGGAATTCATGAAAACGCAATGCGTCTGCAAGGACGTCGTGCCCAGCTGCTTTCACAAAACCTCGCAAATTCAGATACTCCTAATTACAAAGCGAGAGATATTGATTTCAAGGCAGCATTAAAATCTGTATCAAACGGCAGTATGAATACAACATTAAAAGCGACTCAAGCCGGACATATTCAGCCGCAGGGTTTGTTTATGGGGAGTATTGAAGAAATGTATCGTCAACCCACTCAAGCATCACTCGATGGTAATACCGTTGAACCTCATGTTGAAATGGCCGAGTTCACTGAAAACTCAATGCGCTATTTAATGACTTTGCGCATTATGTCAGGTCGGGTTAAAAACACCTTGTCGGCGATTAGAGGAGAGTAAGCATGTCTTTATTTAATATTTTTGATGTTGCCGGTTCTGCTTTAAATGCACAAACACTACGTTTAAATACCACTTCAAGTAATTTAGCGAATGCAAATAGTGCAAGTAGTAGTACAGATCAGATTTACAAAGCACGGCAACCGGTATTTGCCACTATGATGAGTAATGAATTTGACGATGAAAATGGCAGTGTCGGCGTACAAGTTTTAGGTATTGTTGAAAAGCAGGATCCGGCGCGAGCTGAATATAATCCAGGCCATCCACTGGCTGATAAAGAAGGTTATGTTTATATGCCAAATGTAAATGTGATTGAAGAAATGGCAAACATGATATCAGCATCACGTTCTTATCAAACAAATGTTGAAGTGATGAATACAGCAAAACAAATGTTAATGCGTACCTTATCGTTAGGTCAGTAACAGAATTGAAATAAAGAGTAATCAGGAGTCTTAAAATGGACAGTGTAAATAAACCCAATATGCAAGTTTTAGAAAATCTTGGTTTAGCAAAGCCCAAGCAAGCAATGAAAGAGCAAAAGTTGGGTCAGGAAGATTTTATAAAGTTAATGACCACTCAAATGAACCATCAGGATCCAATGAAACCGATGGAGAATGGTGACTTCTTAAGTGATATGGCGCAATTCAGTACCGTTTCCGGTTTAAAAGAAATTAAAGATTCTTTTAATAGTTTAGCAAACTCGTTGAAGTCAAGTCAGGCATTACAAGCTTCGAGTATGGTGGGACGCAAAGTTTTAATCTCGGGTTCAAAAAGCACATTATCTGAAGGAACACCAATGAATGCAGCGGTTGAACTGGATAAAAATGTATCAGATTTAAAAGTCAGCATTCTGGATGACCGTGGAGCCTTGGTTAAAGAGATTAACCTGGGGACTAAAGCCGCCGGTGTTGCTCACTTTAAATGGGATGGGATGCTAGAGGGTGGTAAAAAAGCTACCTCAGGAAATTATTCTATTAATGCCGTTGCCATGGTTGATGGTAAGTCAGAATCTTTAAAGACTTTAATCAGTGATACGGTACAAAGTGTTTCATTAGGTTCAGGTGGTCAGGGTGTTTCACTTACTCTGGCTAATGCAGGTTCAGCAGGATTGGCTGACGTAAAAGAAATTTTGTAGATAAAAATATTTATCGTTATAAATATTTTTAGTTGAATATATAGAGAGGAGATTCATCATGCCATTTCGCTCAGCACTCAGTGGTATTAATGCCGCCGCACAAGAACTTCGTATTATCGGTAATAATGTAGCAAATGCCAGTACCACGGGTTTTAAACAATCACGGGCAAACTTTTCCGATGTTTATGCTGCTTCAAGTTCAGGTGGAACAGCAAATTCAATTGGTGCAGGTGTTCGACTTGCTTCGGTTGATCAGTTATTCACACAAGGTAATGTTGGTTTTACCGACAGTAAACTTGATATGGCAATTAACGGCCAGGGATTTTTTATACTCGAAGACAATGGTTCAAGAGTGTATTCACGTTCTGGCCAGTTTCAGGCGGATAGAGAAGGTTATATTGTAAACAGTAATGATCAAAAAATGATTGTTAATGTGGCAGATGAAAATGGCGCCATAACCGGAGCAGCAGGTCCATTACGACTGGACTCTTCAAACATTCCACCAAGTGCAACAAACCTGGTTGAAGTTGCCGTTAATCTGGACAGTTCAGAGGCTCCACCAAATACATATCCTTTTGATCCTGAACGTCCATCATCGTTCACTCATTCAACTTCACTCACGGTTTATGATTCATTAGGTACACCTGCGTTAGCAAGTATGTACTACGTTAAAACTGCTGTTCCTAATGAATGGGAATTACATACCTTTATTAACGGAAAACATTTAAGAGGTCCTGCCGATCCTGCTACCGGATTATTTAATCCGGATAAAATCAAGTTTGATGGTGCCGGTTCTTTATCTCATATTAACGGTATTGCTGTACCTCCGGGTAAAATTGCTTTCCCTGCGATTGATACCGGTACAGGTGCAGATCCACTTCAGTTTACGATGGACCTGCAGGGTGCTGTTCCAGTTACTCAATTTGGTGGTGCGTTTACGGTTAACGGTATTAAACAAAACGGTTATACCTCGGGTCGCTTAACCGGGATTGATATTGATGACACTGGTATTGTTCGCGCCAGATTCACCAATGGTCAGAACCGTACCCTTGGTCAGGTTACCTTATCGAATTTTTCTAATCCAAATGGTTTGCGTCAGTTGGGCGATTCTAACTGGGCAGAAAGTTTTGACTCCGGCCCTGCACTTATTGGTACACCGGGATCAGGTAGTTTAGGTTTAATTCAGTCTGGTGCACTGGAGGGATCAAATGTTGATCTGACAGGGCAATTAGTCAACATGATAACGGCGCAACGTAATTTTCAGGCAAATGCACAGGTTATCTCAACAGCTGATGCCGTTACTCAAACCGTTATTAATATTCGTTAAGATTAAAACAGGATAAGAAAATGGATCGTATGTTGTATGTCGCCATGTCAGGAGCCAAGCAGAATATGCTGGCTCAAGCGATTAACTCAAATAATCTGGCCAATATCAGCACAACCGGTTTTCGCGCAGATCTTGCTGCGGCCAGAAGTATGCCGGTGTTTGGTGCAGGTCATCCTACGCGAGTTTATTCAATGACTGAAAAACCAGGCATTGATTTTAAACAGGGTGCAATGAGTACAACAGGACGTGATCTTGATATTGCGATTGCCGGACAAGGTTTTCTTGCCGTGCAAGCTAAAGATGGAACAGAAGCCTATACCCGGGCAGGTGATTTAAGAACAGACAGTGCAGGTGTATTACAAAACGGAGCAGGTCATATTATTCTTGGTGAAAGTGGTCCCATCACTATCCCTGAAGCAGCAAAAATTGATATTGGTAAAGACGGCACAATCAGCATTACACAAATTGGTGATGGCGGTGGTGGTTCAACGGTTATAGATAAACTTAAATTAGTTAATCCGGACATTAAAGATCTTGTGCGTAATGAACAAGGATTATTTGTGTTAAAAAATGGTGAGAATGCTGCTTCGGATAACACTGTCTCGATTGTCTCAGGAACAATCGAAACAAGTAATGTTAATGCAGCAGCGGCACTTGTAAATATGATTGAGTTATCACGACAGTTTGAAATGCAAATTAAAATGCTTAAAACCGCAGAAGAAAATAATGCGCAAGCAGCTCAAATGATGAGGCTTGGTTAAACACTATGATTGGCATAGTAAATGCATTTTTTAAATATATTACAGCATGTGACATAAAAGCAGGTTTTGGAGAAAAGAAATGAGTCAGTCATTATGGATTGCAAAAACAGGTTTAGAAGCGCAGCAGAATAGATTATCTGTTGTCAGTAATAATCTGGCAAATGTTAATACCACAGGTTATAAACGTGCCCGTGCTGTTTTTGAAGATTTGTTATATCAAAATTTACGTCAGGCCGGTGGACAAAGTTCACAGGAAACTGAATTACCAACGGGTTTAAGTTTAGGTACAGGTGTTAGAACGGTTGCCACTCAAAAACTCCATACTCAGGGTAACTTGATTCAAACCAACAATACTTTTGATACAGCAATTCAGGGAAAAGGCTTTTTTCAAATTTTAAAACCCAATGGTGATCTTGCATACACCCGAAATGGCGAGTTTCAGGTTAATTCAACTGGCCAGCTGGTTAATTCATCCGGTTATCGTGTGCAACCCGACATTATTATTCCGGAAAATTCATTAAGTATCACAATTGGTTCAGATGGTGTTGTTTCAGTAACACAACCTGGTAACCCGACACCGGCTCAGGTTGGAGTAATTCAAATTGCAGATTTCGTTAACCCCGCAGGCTTGCAGTCTATTGGTGGAAATCTGTTGATGGAAACAGGAGCCAGTGGCGCACCGGTTGTAGGTAGCCCGGATACCAGTAATTTAGGTTCATTGATACAAGGTTCAGTAGAAAGTTCGAATGTTAATGTGGTTGAAGAACTTGTCAATATGATTGAAACACAGCGTGCTTATGAAATGAATTCAAAAGCTATCTCAACCGCAGATCAAATGCTGCAGTATGTAAATAATAACTTGTAACTAATTTGTTCAATGTCAGGATACATTATGATGATTTTTAAACAGCTACTTTTACCTCTGTCTTTTGCTTTTATTTTGACGGGATGTTTAAAACCCATTGACGTAAAAAAAGAACATGCAGATTTTAAACCGGTAAAACAAAGAGTATTAAATATTGCGCGTAAAGATAATGGCTCTATCTATCAACAGGGTATGCGGGTTGGTTTGTTTTCTGATACAACAGCAAAATATGTTGGTGATGTGTTAACTATTATTTTAATTGAAAATACAAATGCAAGTGCAACATCAAATACCAACAGTTCTAAAGATAATAAAGTTGAATTACCCGGGCCAACATTAGCCGGGCAGGAAGTAAAAAAGGATGGCGTTGAAATTTTAAATAATAAATTTAAAGGCGAACGTGAGTTTAGTGGTCAGGGAACCAGTGCCATGAACAGTAGTTTCAATGGGAAAATTTCAGTTACTGTTGCTGATGTGCTACCTAATAATAATCTGGTTGTTCGCGGTGAAAAGATGATGTTGCTTAATCAGTCTGATGAGTACGTTCGTTTCATTGGTATTGTTCGTCCTCAAGATATTGAGCAGGATAACTCAATCAAATCAACCCGTGTTGCAAATGTTCACATGGCTTATGGCGGTAAGGGTTCTTTATCTCAGGCAAATAAAATGGGACCTTTGGGGCGCTTCTTTCAAAGTCAGGCATGGCCTTATTAATAGTTAGTATCACTGGAGAATAAAATGTTATCAGGAAAAGACTTAAGCTTTACTATTTTTGCCGGCATTGTTTTGTTATTGAGTCTTGGTTCAGGATCTGCAAGTGCAGAGCGGGTAAAAGATTTAACCAGGGTAGAAGGTGTACGGAGTAATCAGTTAATTGGTTATGGTTTAGTGGTTGGTTTAAACGGGACAGGTGATGGCTCTGGTGAAGTGACAACACAAAGCTTAAGAAGTATGTTGTCCCGTTTAGGTGTCAATATCCCTACCGGCGTGACACTGCAAGCGAAAAATGTTGCCGCAGTCGCTATTCATGCAGAACTTCCACCGTTTGCTAAAGAAGGAATGAAAATTGATGTCACCTTGTCTTCTGTCGGGAGTGCAAAAAGTTTACGTGGTGGCAGCTTACTGATGACACCTTTAAAAGGGGCAGACAATAATATCTATGCAATAGCACAAGGCAGTGTTGTAGTAAGTGGCTTTGGTGCAGAAGGTAATGATGGTTCACGTATTACTGTTAATGTACCGAGTGTTGGTCGTATCTTAAATGGCGCCATGGTTGAGCGTGCGATAGATACTCCTTTTGGTTTAAATAAAGAAGTTGTACTTAATTTGTTTAAACCGGATTTTACTACAGCAAATCGTCTGGTACATGTGATTAACAATACTATAGGTCCCGGAACATCTTATGCAAAAGATGCTGGTTCAATTGTTGTTAATTCACCGGAAGATAGCTCTCAGCGGGTTGCTTTTATCTCGATGTTAGAAAATATGACGATTAAACCGGCTGTTCCAGCAGCCAGAATTGTTATTAATTCCCGCACAGGTACGGTTATTATTGGACAAAATGTTCATATCTTACCTGCGGCAGTGTCACATGGTAATTTAACCGTGACCATTACAGAAGGTAATAATGTCAGCCAGCCATTTGCAGACAGCGGACAAACAGTCGTTACTCCAACTTCGGATCTTAAAATTAACCAGAACAACCGCACTTTTAAAATACAGGATAGCCCAACACTCGATGATGTTGTTCGAGGTATGAATGAGCTTGGTCTTGCTCCGGGTGATCTGGTTGCTATCCTTGAAGCACTTAAAGAAGCCGGTGCTCTGAATGCCGAGTTGGTTGTGATTTAATTAGCAAAGCAATTAACGTAAAGGTCTTTTTAGGTGCCGGAGTCACTTTTGCTTTTACACATATACTTTAAACTTAGTATTGCTTTAATTGAAAAGTCTATATTTTGATTTAATGTGACTCCGGTACCTTCCCGCCGTGGTGCATTTATAAAATTAAGCTTTTTAGTTTGATATATCTCGAACATGAAGCTCGAAATAATAGGTTTTTCTTTGCGCCTCTGCGTCCTTTGCGTTAAATATCCAATCTTTATATTTCCTCTTTTAAAAAATTGGCACGCTTTCTGCAACTTAACTATTTGAATAGATGAGGCAGAAAAATGCAGAGTGCAACGCTTAACAACCCGACATATACAGATTTTAGTGGTTTAAATGAAATGCGTGCGCATGCACGGGTGGATCCACAATCATCTTTAAAGCAGGTAGCAAAGCAATTTGAGGGTATTTTTATCCAAATGATGCTTAAAAGTATGCGTGATGCGAGCATGGGCGATGCTATTTTCGACAGTGATCAATCAAAGTTGTATCGGGATATGTTTGATAAGCAAGTCGCACTTGATATGGCGAATGGTAAGGGGATCGGTATTGCCGACTCATTGGTCAGACAATTAGGGGGGAATCTGTCAAAAGCAAATAAAGCAGAAGATATTGAGTCTCGACAGAATACTGAAAATAAAATGCAATACCATGGCAAGGTTTTGCCGCATTCATTACAGCGGCTAGCGTATGTCGATCAAACTGCGGTGAGAGGTCTCTCTAAAACAGAGTTAATGCCGATTAAGCCCATGCTGGATAAAACCGACTTTAATTCTCCAGAAGAATTTACAACACATATTTTACCTTATGCGGAAAAAGCAGCAAAAGAACTGGGCGTTTCTCCGCTGGTTCTTGTTTCACAAGCTGCTTTAGAAACAGGATGGGGTAAAGCTGTAACACGCCATGCAGATGGTTCAAGTAGTTTTAACCTGTTTAATATAAAAGCGGATACACGCTGGGAAGGTGAACATGTTATTAAATCGACCCTGGAATATGATCACGGTGTGGCAAAATATGAAAAGGCATCTTTCCGAGCCTATGACTCTTATGCTGACAGTTTTGATGATTACGTTAATTTTCTCCGTACGAATAGTCGTTATGATGATGCTCTTCGGCATCAATCAAATAAAGCAGGTGATCATGACTTTATTAAAGACTTACATAAAGCGGGATATGCAACCGATCCGAATTACGCGAACAAAGTCCTAGACATTTTACAACGTGACTCTATGCAAGAGCATGCGAAAGTGATTAATACATCAGAGGTGGTAAGTTAATGGCTACTTCAGATGTTTTATCCATAGGTTTATCGGGTGCTCTAACCTCTAAAAGGGCATTGGCAACTGCAAGTCATAATATTGCAAATGCGCAAACTGAAGGTTTTTCCCGCCAACGTGTTGAAGTTGATACGCGGCCGCCTCAGTTAGCCGGTGTTGGTTCTTTAGGTACCGGTGTAAAAATTAATAATATTAAACGGATTCATGACGAGTTTGTAGCATCAGAAATGCGAACCAATGCATCTATAGCAAGTGGCTTGCAAACAAATTATGACTTTACCAGCCAAATAGATAATATGCTGGCAGATCCAAATGCAGGTCTTGCACCTACATTACATTCATTTTTTGCTTCAATTAACAATGTAGCTAATGATCCCGGTTCCCAGTCTGCGCGGCAAGTTTTAATTGGAGAAGCAAGAGCATTAAGTGAGCGTTTTTCATATCTTGATAGTCGTTTTGAAAGCTTGCGTAAAGGGACAAATGAAACATTAAAGAGTCATATAAAAGATGTTAATGATTTAGCTCAGGCTATTGCTGATGTGAACTGGAAAGTGGTGCTAGCAAAGGAAGTCACACAAGGTGAACCCAGTGATTTACTGGATCAACGGGAACGCTTATTACACCAGTTATCAGAAAAAGTTGTTGTTAGTACGAACGAGCAGGAAGATGGTTCCCTTAATGTGTTTGTTGGTAATGGTCAAACATTAGTTTTAGGTAAACGTGCAGCTGCTCTTGGTTTAAAAGCAAATCAACATGACCCTTCCGAGTTGGAAGTGGTTTATAAAAATCAGGGTGTTGATTCAATTGTTACCCAATTTATGAAAGGTGGAACAATAGGGGGATTACTTGAGTTTCGTGAAAAAATGTTAGGTGCTTCTCAAAATGAACTTGGCCGTATTGCAATTGGTATTTCTAAAACATTTAACGATCAGCATCATAAAGGTATGACATTAGAGAATGAACTCGGCGGTGATTTTTTTAAAGCCATAGACAGTTCAACACCTTTGACTTTGCCAAGCAATACCAATGAAGGTGACTATGCACTTAAGACGACCATAACAAATACAGATAACTTAACGGTAAGTGATTATCATCTTAATTATAATGCTGGACTGTATACTTTGATTCGTGATGCTGATGAAGCAATTGTTGGAAAGTTTACTTCTTTACCTCAGGAAATAGAGAGTGAAGGATTTACCATTGAGCTAGAACGCGGTTCCAGAATTGAAAATGGTGATAGCTATATGATTCGTCCGACACGTGCAGCGGCTCGTGAGTTTTCGGTTGATATTGAACGGGCCAATGAAGTAGCAGCGGCTTCACCAGTACGAATTCGCACATCGGTTAATAATATGGGAGATGTGAAACCAGTACTAACCAGTGTGACTGATATTAATGCGCCGAGCTTTACCACAAGCGAAGGTGTTTTATCACCATCAATTACCATTCGTTTTATTGATGAAAATCATATTGAGTTACTTGATGACAAAGGTAAAGTTATTCATGCCGAACAGTTAGATGAGCAAAACAAATCTATTCCGGCAACGCCGGGAGTATCTGGAGAAAAAGGTTCTCCTGAAACACCGGAAATATCGGCATCACATTCGTCGCGAAACGAGACCATAGAATCTCTTGCCGAGTCAGATGATGATGAAGAAAAAACACCGGCAGATGAAATAGAAAAAGGTATTTTTTATGACCCTGATGTCGGGCTGAATTTATTCCCGACTCCTGCTGGTCTGAAAACAGGTTACAACGTACAGCTCTCGGGTAAAGCCAAGGCGGGTGACACCTTTGTTATTGAATTTAATAAAGATGCTGTTGGTGATAACACTAATGCGCTTGAGTTAGGTGCATTGCAACATAAAGCAACACTGGATAATGGTACATCAAATTATAATGAAGTTTATAGTCAGCTTGTCAGTCGGGTAGGTAGTAAAACTCATGAGTTAGATGTTAACCGTGAAGCGCAGGGTATTTTGTACGAGCAGGCAAAAGCTCAACGTGAAGCTGTTTCAGGCGTTAATCTTGATGAAGAAGCAGCTGATCTGGTTCGTTACCAGCAGGCTTATACTGCTAACGCCAAAGTAATTGGTGCTGCAAGTGAAATGTTTGATACTTTAATTGGTGTATTGAGAAGATAATGACAAGAGTTTCGACAACACAAATGCAAAAAGGTGCAATTAGTGCCATGCTTAAACGGCATGAAATGCTAAGTCGTACTCAACAGCAAGTTGCAACAGGTAAAAAAATATTTAAACCTTCAGAAAACCCGGTTGCAGCTTCCAGAATAGTTAATCTAAAAGACACACTATCTTCTATTGATCAGCACCAAACGAATGTTGATGCAGCAAGAGCACGTATTACTTTGTCAGAAGGTGTTTTATCAAACGTAGTTGATTCTATTCATCGGGTTCGAGAACTTGTGATTCAGGCTAACAATGATTCGCAAAATGATAGTACGCGTTCTTATATTGCTGCAGAAGTCATTCAAATACAGGATGCATTATTAAATTTAGCCAATACAACTGACAGTAATAATGAATATTTATATTCCGGTTCACTAGGACGGTTTAAACCTTTTTCCCGTAATGAAGCCGGTGGTTTTGAATACAATGGTGATGAAAACCATCGGGAAATCCAAATTAGTATGAGCCGTCGTATTGCGGTGGATGATCCAGGCTCAGAAGTATTTCTTGAAATTAAAAATGGCAACGGGACATTTACGACTTTTGATAATGTTGATAATAAAGGAACAGGGGTTATTGATCCCGGTAGTGCTTCGGGTGATTTTATTGCAGATACCTATGCGATTGTGTTTGATAAGTCTTTTCCCGAATATGCCGATCCAGATAAGGCCGGTGAAATTCCTTTAACCTATAGTGTTGTCAATTCTAAAGGTACAGTTCTTTCTGCAGGTATTCCATTTCAGTCAAATAAAGAAATTGCTTTTAATGGTGTACATACCGCAATAAAAGGTGAACCGGAAGATGGTGATGTATTTATTATTCGACCAAGTCAAAATCAGGATATTTTTACAACGCTTGAAAATATTATTCGGGCTTTACAGTCAAAAACCCCTGAGGCGAATGACAAGATAGGTTTTCATAATGCCATTAATCGTTCTCTCGCTGATCTTGGCCAGACATTGGATAATGTACTGGAAGTGCGGGGGAATATTGGTGCGCGATTAAATGCATTAGACTCTCAGGAAACAATAAACGATGCGTATCGTTTACAAATTCGTGAATTATTATCCAATGTAGAAGATCTGGATTTTGCTGAAGCAGTTAGCCGTTTAAACTTGGAGCTAACAGGGTTAGAAGCATCGCAAAAAGCCTTTACTCGAGTTCAGGATATTTCTTTATTTAATTTTCTTTAAAATATTTAAGAGTATCTGCACTGTTAAATCATATTTTGTTCATTTTGATGCAGCCGCGTTGGGCTGAAGCCCAACCTACAAAATCCTTTCTTAATGTAGATTTAGACTCGGGCTGAAGCCAGCCCTGCAATATAACACTATCTTCATGTAGGTCGGGCTTCAGCCCGACGCTGCGGCGAAATATCTACACCAACCTTTCGTTTTCTGGAAAGCTTAAAAGTCATCTGTTTCCCCTTATTTTAAAATAATTTCTCATTAATTTTGTATAAAAATATATTTTCAATAAAATCAAGGGGTTATATTCTTCTGTTTTATACTTTTTTCTCACTATTACCCTAAAGAAAAATAATCACGGGACGCAAATGTTAGTGGGAGCGGTAAATACATTGATTGAAATGTATATCCGCTAAAAGATAAGTCTCCCTGACACGATTTGATTGGGTCAGTGGATAAATAGTTAAGGAGAGTGCGTCATGCCTCAAGTCATTAACACCAATATCATGTCGCTGAATTCACAGCGTAACTTGAACTCATCCCAGTCAGCATTGCAAACATCTTTGCAACGTTTATCGTCTGGTCTTCGTATTAACAGTGCCAAGGATGACGCGGCTGGTTTAGCAATTTCAGAACGTTTCACATCTCAAATCCGTGGTTTGGATCAAGCTGTTCGAAATGCCAATGATGGTATTTCATTAGCACAAACTGCTGAAGGTGCATTATCTGAATCCGGTAATATCCTGCAACGTATTCGTGAACTATCTGTACAGTCTGCTAATGCGACAAACTCGGCCTCAGATCGTCAGGCTCTTCAATCAGAAGTAAGTCAGCTAGTATCTGAATTAGATCGTATTGCATCTGCAACTGAATTTAACGGCCAAAAATTATTGGACGGTACATTTGGCACAGCTATCTTCCAGGTAGGTGCAAATGCAAACCAGACAATTCAAGCAACAACGGCTAACTTCCGGGCAAATAACTTTGGTAACTACCGAGTAGAAGGTGCGGGTGCATCGGCTTCTTCAGAAGCTCGTTTGAATGGAGAAAATTTAACGATTACCGGTTCATTAGGTGCAGAAACCATTTCTGTTGCAGCAGGTAGTAGTGCTCGTGATGTTGCTGAAACAGTAGCAAGTAAGAGCAACAATACTGGTGTAACTGCATTTGCATTAACTGAAGAACTGGCAACATTCGATTCTTCCGGTGCTTATGTTGTTAATTTAAAGTCGGATAATGCTGAAGCAACAAAAGTGGCATTCACCATTAGTGGTACAGAAGGTAATGATGGTCTTGCCGGTGCAATTACAGCATTCAATGATTTATCATCAAAAACAGGTGTAACAGCACGTATTAGTGATGATGGTACGGGTATTATTTTACGCAACTCAACCGGTAATAATATTAATATTACAGAAGTTGAAAATAACACTAACGCGGGTCACTTTAATGTGGGCGGTGCAGCTATTCGTGCCGGTTCAGAGTCTTCTGCTGGTGATGAAGGTTCAACTTTATCCGGTATTGTTGTAACCGGTCAGGTAACTTTCGATTCTGATAAATCATTCAGTGTTGTTGGTGACGCAGGTGAAACGGTTGTTAATGCAACTGAAGCATCAAATTTAAATGCGGTTGCCAACCTGGATGTTAGTTCAGTAGAAGGTGCAAACCTTGCTTTGGCAACAGTGGATGCGGCATTGAATACGGTAAGTAATCAACGTGCGAAGTTTGGTGCGATTCAAAGTCGTTTTGGTTCAACCATTGCGAACTTGTCAACCAACTCTGAAAACCTCAGTGCTGCGCGTTCACGTATTCGTGATGCTGATTTTGCTAAGGAAACTGCTGAATTAACACGTAATCAAATTCTGCAGCAGGCTGGTACTGCCATGTTGGCGCAAGCTAATGTCGCTCCTCAAAACGTACTGACTTTACTTCAGTAAGTTGGTCTAGTTGAAGATGACTATTTATAGTCTTTCTTTAATAACCGGAACGAGGTGACATTATGGCGACTCAGTCTATTACCAATGTGGCTATGCTGGGGAGGGCAGTTGAAACTCGCTCCAGCGACTCCACGGAAAAGGTGGCCGTGCAACGGCAAACCATTGCCGTGGAAGTTGCTGAGGTAGAGACTCAAGATGTTGAAGTCGAGCTCTCCCAGGAAGCCCTGGAGAAAGTAGTCAGCCAGTTAAATGCTTATATTCAAAATACACAACGCGACGTCGATTTTAGTGTCGATGATGCAACCGGACGTGTTGTGGTGAGAGTAATTGATTCAGAAAGTGAGGAAGTAATACGCCAGATACCCTCGGAAGAGATGCTGGCAATTTCCCGGCACTTAGTGGAAAGTCTGGAAACAGAACAACCCAAAGGGTTTCTCATAGAATTGAAAGCGTAAGTTGGTACTGAATTTGCATTCTTCAATAATAAAGATCGGTTATGGCAACATAGCCGATCTCTTATTTAATCAATGTGATTTTTAATCACAAATAATGGAGAAAAAGGTCAATAATGCCGACGATCACTGCAACAAATTCAGGTTCCGGACTCGATGTCAGAAATCTGGTTGATCAACTGGTTGCAGCAGAAGGCGGTCCGGTCTCATCCCGTTTAGACAGAAAAGAAGTTTCTATCCAAGAAGGTCTATCGGCAATTGGTACATTCAAAGGTGCCTTACTCGATTTCCAATCTTCACTTGCTCCATTAAAAAAAGATAATGCATTTAAGTCGATTAATGCGACATCTTCAAATGAAGAAAAATTTACTGTTTCTGCAGCAGAAAATGCGGTAACAGGCTCTTACAATATTGAAATTTCCCAGCTTGCTCAATCACAAAAACTAAAATCACAGGCATTTGAATCCGAGTTTGATGCCATTGGTACAGGAACAATAACGATTGAATTTGGTGAAGTGAATACAAGCGCCAATACTTTTGATGTTAATAGTAAGGTTGCTTCTCAAAGTATTGAGATTGATGAAGAAAACAGTTCTCTTAGAGGAATTCAACAAACAATCAATCAGGCAAATGCTGGTGTTAAAGCCAGTATCATTAATGATGGTACTGGTAACCGTCTAATTCTTAGCTCAGAAAAGAGCGGTGTAGAAAATAGTTTAAGAATTTCGGTTTCAGATGATGATCTTAATAATGAAGATCGTTTTGGTCTATCTACGCTTGCCTATAATCCGGTTGCCGTTGCGGGGGCTGATGGTGCAGAGATAGTGGGTAAAAATCTTGAAGAAGCATCAACTGCAAAAAATGCTTTATTTAGTATCGATGGTATTAGTATTTCAAGTGCGGAGAATGAAATTTCTAACAGTATACCGGGTATTACTTTAAGGCTTAAAAAACTGACAAATGAAAGTACAGAATCGTTTCAGGTTGAAAAAGAAACTTCAGGTATAAAGCAATCAATAGAATCTTTTGTGAATAGTTATAATGAGCTTATGCAAAGTGTTTCTTCCCTAACCGGGTTTAATGCAGAAACAGGTGAAGCGGGCCCTCTTTCGGGGGATGCTGCAATACGTGGAATAACAGATCAAATAAGACGACGATTGTCGACTTCATTTAATGGTATTAACAAAAACCTTACTGCACTTTCAAGTATTGGAATTAATAGTAATCAGGACGGTACTTTAAATCTGGATAGTTTTAAGCTCGATAGTGCGCTTGAAAATCATGCTGATGAAATAGCTCATTTATTTGCAGCCGCAGTGACAACCTCTGATGCAAAAATTCGTGTTAGCAGCGAAAAGACTCCGGCGGTAGATGGCGTTTTTGACATTACCATTAATCAGGTTCCTAAAAGCGGTTCTTTTACCGGTAATCGCCTTCTCAGTTTTCCTAATATTATTTCAGGTGTTCCTGAAAAAATGGTCTTTATTATCGACGGAATCACCACCTCAGAATTAAAACTTTTACCGCGTGATTTTAATTCGGGTAAAGAGTTTGCTGCTGAATTAGAAAAAGTTATTAATCAGGATATTAATTTAAAAGCAAATGATAAATCTGTCAGTGTCGCTTATATCAATAATGCACTTCAAATAACCTCGAACAGTGTTGGCGCAAATTCAGCAGTGGCTATAAAAAAGATTAGTCAAAATATCGCTTCACTAACAGGGTTATTTGTTTCACAAGGTCAGCAGGGTAGCGATTTAAAAGCAAATGTAAACGGTTACGATCTCACTGGTGAGGGAACTAAACTTAAATTAGAAGGCACCTTAAGTGGTGTTGTACTGGATGTCAGTGGAAATAAGACTGGAAATAGAGGCTCTCTAACGGTCACCAACGGCATTGCGGCAATATTAGACGAGTTAACAAACAGTTTTTTAGAAAGTAATGGATTACTTGATACCAGAATTGACGGCTATAACTCTAAAATCAAAAATATTGAAAAACAACGAGATGATTTAGTCAGAAAACTTGAAGTTTCCGAGCAAAGATACCTAAAGCAATTTTCAAATCTGGACGCTATGTTAGGTAAGATGCGTTCAACAAGTAATTTTTTAGCTGAAAAACTGTCAAATTTACCCGGCGCAGCAAAGAACTAAAGAGCAAGAAAAAATTAAGTAATAAAACTTAATTTTAATAACGAAGAGTACAGGAGAGAGTTATGAATATGGCGAAAATGCATAAAGCTGTACAGCAGTACAATAGAGTTGGCGTATCCTCTAGTGTTGAAGCAGCAAGTCCTCATCGCTTAATTGAAATGTTGATGAGTGGTGCACTTGAAAAAATTGCCTTTGCTAAAGGTTTTATGGAGCGAGGTAATATTGCTGAAAAAGGTGGTCATATCAGCTGGGCTATCTCTATCGTTGAAGGTCTGCGAGCAAGTTTAGATTTAAAAACTGGTGGTGAAATTGCACAAAATCTGGATGACTTGTATGACTATATGACACGCCGTCTGGCTCGCGCTAATGTTGAAAATAATGCTGATATTCTTGATGAAGTTGCTTCATTAATGAGTTCGGTTAAAAATGCGTGGGAACAAGTACCGGGTGAGCATACCAAAGCGGGCTTAAGTCAGCAAAATATAAACGCCTCTGCCCATAGTCAGCACAAAAGCCTGTAACTTAAGATTATGGATGAAAATATTCGTTACATGTTGCCAAAGCATTACGCTAAAGTAGTGCTTAGACTGAGTCAAAATATTGCTGAGCTGGCACAACGTCAGGAGTGGCAGTCAGCAAGAGAGCTGGAGTCAGAGAGACACATTGCCATGCAGGAGCTATTTTCACATCCTGACATTAATGAAGCTTTGCCGTCAATGGCGGCTATTTTACATGAAGTGATGCAGCTTGATGCTGAAGTTATTATTCAGGGAGAGTCTGAATTACAGGAAATGAGTAGTCAGCTCAATGAACTCGGTAAAGGTAAGCGAGCTGTTAATGCATATTTAAAAACCTGAGTAACGTTTAATTTATGTCATGTTATTTCCTCTTTTCTTCTGAGATGACTACATAGTTGTGATATTTTATTGGCAATTGTTACATCTTCGTAAACTCTGCAAAAACCCGTCAATATTCACTGCCAAGATTTTGACATAGCCCAATTCACTATCTAATATCTTGATTTATAAAGTCGTTTATCAATTTAATATTTTTATGTGGGTTAGGGGATAATACTTATGGATTTGGATGATGTTAAAGACAAAAGTATTTTAGTTATTGAGCCTGATTCAGACTCCCGGATTAGAATAAAAACAGTTTTTGATTTCATTGAATACGGCTCCATTACTTTTTGTAATACAATCGAAGAAAATACCCTTACAGAAGATCCCTATTTTATTGTTATTGATAACCTTGAAGATGATGCGGATATGATGCGTCAACTTGAAGTGATCCATGAAAAATACCAGGAACAAATTCCGGTTCTTGTCCTGTCAAATAAGCCTCTTTCCGTTGAAGTTGAATCACTGGTTACCGATACACTCGAGTTCCCCGCAACCTTTAGAAAACTGCGCATAGCGATTCAGAATATTAAGATGTTTTATCTCGAGCGTAGTTCAGAAGAATCCCAGTCATCAATCTTATTTCGCAGCCTGGTGGGAGTCAGTCAGTCAGTTTCAAAAGTCCGCCAATTAATCGAGCAAGTTGCGGATACGGATGCAAATGTCTTGATACTGGGTGATTCGGGTACCGGTAAAGAAGTTGTTGCGCGTAATCTACATTTTCATTCTGCACGAAAAGATAAACCTTTTGTTCCAGTTAATTGTGGTGCAATTCCTCCTGATTTACTTGAGAGTGAATTATTTGGCCATGAGAAGGGTGCATTCACCGGCGCGATTAGTGCAAGACAAGGGCGTTTTGAATTAGCCAATGGCGGAACTTTATTTTTAGATGAAATTGGTGACATGCCTCTAGCCATGCAGGTCAAATTATTACGCGTTATTCAGGAACGGGTTTTTGAACGAGTAGGAAGTAATAAGAGTATTAAGGCTGATGTACGTATTATTGCTGCGACACATCGAAAGCTGGAAGACGAAATTTCGGAAGGTCGTTTTCGTGAGGACTTGTTTTACCGCTTAAATGTTTTTCCTATTGATATGCCATCACTTGCTGAACGGGTAGATGATATTCCGTTATTACTTGAAGAATTGATTATTAGAATGGAAAATAATAAAAGAGGTTCTGTTCGCTTAACCCCTCTGGCGGTGTCAGCATTACAGCAATATGACTGGCCGGGTAATGTTCGTGAATTATCCAACCTTGTAGAACGATTATTAATCATGTTTCCAAATGGTGTGGTTGATGCGCATGATTTGCCAGAGAAATATCGCCAGGGGATAGATCTTACTGCTCCTGTCATGTCTGCTCCGGCACAAGAGAAAGAAACCCCGGAACTGCAACAGCGTGTGGTATCTCATATTATTAATCAGGTAACAAGTCAGGGTAGATTACCTGAAGAAGGTATCGATCTTAAAGCTCATTTACTTGATCTCGAATCTAACTTGATCAAACAGGCGCTTGATGAAAGTAATGGGGTTGTTGCACATGCTGCCCAACGTTTAAATATGCGTCGTACCACTCTGGTTGAAAAAATGCGTAAGTACGGATTACAGCGTGTGGCTAATGCCTCTTAAAGATTCAACAAGTATCTAAAAACGTTATCGTGTAATAAAACAGATACAGATAGCTTCTCCACTTCTCCAGCACATCGTTTTCTTTTTAATTCTCTTAATTCTTCTCCTATTAGTCAATATTACCTATATTTAAAACGCCGGAAATTTGACTCGGTTAAATAATAGATGGCATAACCTTTTGAATTATAACGGTTTTGTATTTTGGCGCAGTTTTTGCTCTGTCTCCTCATGAATATATTTATCTTTTCATCGAGACGACATTGATCATGACAGAATTAAAATTACAACAAAAAGATAAGACAGACTTTCCATTACAAGCTCAGGAGTTGCAAGATGCCTTTGGTGCATTTAATCAGCTTTCGGCGCAGTTAACAGAGTCTTATCAACAACTCGAAGTACAGGTAGCGGGTTTAACTCAGGCACTGGAAAAAGAACAGGACGAACGGCTAAAAGAGTTAACAGAAAAAGAGCGAGTTGCCAGTCGTTTAGCCAGTTTACTTCATGCTTTACCCGGTGGAGTGGTTGTAATCGATGCAGAAGGTAAAGTACAAGAACATAATCCGGCAGCCGAATTACTTTTAGGCCAACCGTTATTAGGGCTGCCCTGGGCAGACATCATTCAACGTTCTTTTGCTCCACGAAGTGATGATGGTCATGACATCTCATTGTCTGATGGTCGTAAGGTGAATATTTCCACATGCCCGCTGGGTTCAGAACCGGGACAAATTTTATTAATAACCGATGTCACTGAAATTCGTTACTTGCAAGATCGTATGGGGCAACAACAACGCTTGGCGGCGATGGGAAAAATGGCTGCTTCTCTGGCACATCAAATACGTACGCCTCTTTCTTCTGCTTTACTTTATGTTTCCAATCTTAAACGTCAGGTTTTGTCTGATGAAGATCGTTTTACATTAACCGACAAGATGACATCACGCTTGCGTCATCTTGAACAGTTAATTGAAGATATGTTGATGTATTCCCGCGAAGGGAAAGTAGGAGAAGAAAATTTCACTTCACAGGATTTACTTGATGAACTTTATCAGGGGATAGAGCCTCAATTAGAAATCAGCAAAACGCATTTTGTTACCGTTAACCCGCAACGAGATTTGCTTATTCATGGCAACCGGCAAATGTTACTTAGTGCCTTAACTAATCTGGCAATGAACGCCATGCAGGCGATGAAAGAAAACGGAAAAATAGAAGTTAGAGTAACTAAAGTTGAAAACAATGTTTGTATCTCGTTAAAGGACAACGGGCCGGGTATTTCAGAAGAAGTACAAAAACAAATTTTCGATCCGTTTTATACAACACGTACACAGGGAACAGGTCTGGGTTTAGCGGTTGTTAAAGCCATTGCAAAATCTCATGGCGGTGATGTCACTCTTGAGTCAAAAGAAAATAAAGGCTGCACCTTTAATGTCATCTTGCCACTTGAGAAAAACAATTCAAATACTAATGACGCTGAAACAAAAACGTTTCAGCATCAACAAATAGCTTAAAGCGAAGAGGGTATTCATATGAAAGGTTCAACAATTTTAGTCGTTGAAGATGATCAGACACTAGCTGAAGCACTGCAAGATACATTAGTTACGGCAGGTTATCAGGTTATTATCGCTGAACATGGTCGTATTGCATTAAGTCAGTTAGAAACAAACGACGTCAACTTAATTGTTAGTGATATTAATATGCCGCAAATGAGTGGTGATATTTTACTCAAGCGAGTTAAAGCTCTTTACCCGGACATTCCTGTTGTATTGATGACCGCATATGGAACGATTGAACAGGCTGTGGATGCCATGCGAGACGGCGCTGTTGATTACATGGTTAAACCTTTCGAGGCAGAAGTATTAATTAGCATGGTCGCACGGTACATTGGTGACTCGGATACTAATACCGATATGATTGCAGTTGATGCGGCATCAATTGAATTAGCGACAATCGCCAAACGTGTTGCTGACAGTGAAGCCTCTATTATGATTACCGGTGAAAGTGGTACCGGTAAAGAAGTGTTAGCACAATTTATCCACAGTCATTCTTCCCGAGTCGAGCAACCCTTTGTTGCCATTAACTGTGCTGCCATTCCGGAAAATATGCTCGAAGCAACATTATTTGGTTATGAAAAAGGAGCCTACACAGGTGCTTATAAAGCGAGTCCGGGTAAGTTTGAACAGGCACAAGGTGGCACAATCTTACTGGATGAAATTTCAGAAATGGATATTGGCTTGCAAGCAAAATTATTACGTGTGTTACAGGAAAAAGAAGTTGAGCGTTTAGGTGGTAATAAAATCATTGAACTGGATGTTCGCGTGTTGGCCACCTCTAACCGTGACATGCAAGAAGTTGTGGCAGAAGGCAAGTTTAGAGAAGATTTATATTATCGTTTAAATGTTTTCCCTTTACATTTATTACCTTTATCTGAACGAGTTGATGACATTGTGCCTCTAACCAAAAAATTACTGGAAAAACATGCCTTATCCGCTCACCGGGCTATTCCCGAGTTGTCAGAAGAAGCAGAGCAAAAGTTAATAAGTTACAGCTGGCCGGGCAATGTGCGTGAGTTAGATAACGTAGTACAACGTGCTTTAATTTTACAGGCGGGTGATATTCTTTTGGAAGATGATATTCACTATGAAACTGCGAGAAAAGCTAAACCATCCTTGCAAGTGGTGAAAAAAGTAACAGTCTCCGATGAAGATATAAATGAAATAGACAGCGAATCGTTGAACGGCGACCTTAAACAACGTGAATGGAACCTAATTTTAGGGGCGATTAAGAGCGCGAAAGGTAGTCGCAAAATGACAGCAGAAAAACTGGGAATCAGTGAACGAACACTTCGTTATAAATTAGCTCGTATGCGAGATGCCGGTATTTCCGTTCCTGATTCGTCGGGACAATCAGTATCCGTTGGCTAAAGTCTCACTGGCCTGAAATTTGCAAACAATATATTTATAACCTTAATAAGTACTAATCTGACAATTTAATGACGCTGAACATGCTTAATTCGGTACACAAAACCAGGTAAACAAAATGAATAATACGATTAATCCAGATACTTTATTGACACAAATGCGTGCAATGGCAGCTCAGGCGCAAGGTAAAACAAACGAGAGTCAGGGTGTTACAGGGCAGTCTGATTTTTCAGATATCTTAAAGCAGTCAGTTGAAAAGGTTAATGATACGCAAATGAACGCCAGTAAACTGGCAGATGCCTTTCAGGCGGGTGATCCAAATGTTCAGGTGTCTGAAGTGATGGTTGCATTACAAAAGTCTAACGTTTCTTTTCAGGCGATGCTTCAAGTGAGAAACAAACTTGTCAACGCTTATCAGGACATAATGAATATGCAGGTTTAGTCCTTTATTGTTAGAGAATAACGTCTAAAATTATAACGTGAGAAAAATATGGATTTAGTGAAAGCAGAAAATGTCAGTGTTCCTTTTCAGGGAATGAGTGCATTACCTATATTACGGCAGTTAGGTCTTTTAATAGGGCTGGCTGCAAGTATTGCGTTAGGTGTAGCGATTGTACTTTGGATGCAAACACCAAATTATACAAAATTACCGGGTCAGCTTTCAGGGCAAACATTAAATGATGTCATTAGTGTGCTGGAAAGAAATAATATTGGCTATAATGTTGACCCGAGTACCGGTTCGGTTATGGTTGATTCTACAAAGGTTAATGAAGCAAAATTAAAGTTGGCTTCTGAAAACTTGAGTCTGAGTTCCGGCCATGGTTTTGAGATGATTGAAAAAGATCAGGGCTTTGGAACCAGTTCGTTTTTACAAAAAGCCCGTTATAAGCGTGCAATAGAAGGTGAGCTTGCCCGTACCATTACTTCAATGCGTTCAATACAGTCGGCTCGTGTTCATTTAGCTTTACCAAAGGAAACCGCTTTTATTAGAAGTAAACGCGAGGCATCAGCATCTGTGTTTATTAATCTGGTACCGGGACACGATATAGAAAAAAATCAAATAGCAGCAATTACCAATCTTGTTGCTTCAAGCGTGGCAAATTTAAAACCCAGTCAGGTCACTATTGTTGATGATAAGGGAAAATTATTATCAAATGCAGAATCTGCAGATATGATGGGGTTATCAACCTCGCAGCTTGATTACACACGTAATATCGAAAAAACATTTGTTGCCCGTATAGAACGCATGTTAAATCCGATTGTCGGAATGGGGAATGTTCGGGCACAAGTCACAGCTGAAGTTGACTTTACCCAGATAGAATCAACACAGGAAACCTTTAACCCGGATCTTCCAGCGGTACGAAGTGAACAAAGTAGTGAAGAGCAATCTCAGGGTTCAAGCCAGGGCGGGATTCCGGGAGCATTAAGCAATCAACCACCCGTTAATGCCACAGCACCACAGCAGGTTAATCAAGAAGCCGGTGCCACAACACAACAAGGGCCAAACAGAACCAGTCGTCGTACGACAAAAAATTATGAACTGGATAAAACAATTAGTCATACACGAAACAGGGCTGGTGCAATAAAACGTTTATCGATTGCCGTAGTGCTGGATAATAAGGTTGATGCTAATGTTGATAAACCTGCAGCTGATGAACAGGCTGCAGATACTCCAACAACACCTGCTGTGGTAAAACGGGTGCCATATACCCAACAGGAAATTGACCGTATCACGACCTTAGTACAGGAGACGGTTGGGTTTAATCGTTTAAGAGGAGATTCGGTAAGCGTTATCAATGTTCCGTTTACAAAAGTAGAATTTGAGCCTATTCCCGACGAAGCTATTTATGAAAAAGCATGGGTTTGGGATGTGGTTAAGCAGGTATTAGGTGGTCTTGCAGTCTTATTTGTCATCTTTGGTGTATTAAAACCTGCTATGAAAACGTTAGCTGTTGCGCCAGCGGTCACAAAAGTTATTTCTGAAGATGGTGAAGAGCTCGATGAAGATCAGCTAAGTTTAAGTGGTGAAGAGCAAAAACGTTTGTCACAAGTTGCAAGCTATGAAGAAAATTTACAACTTGCACAAAATTTAGCGGCTCAAGAACCAAAGCGTGTGGTACAAGTAGTTAAAAACTGGATGAATGAATAAAGTAGTAAAATATGGTAGATGAAGAAAAAACAACACCAACATATAGCGGTTTGGAAAAGGCTGCTATTTTATTACGTAGTTTAGGTGATAAAGAGGCGGCTGAAGTTCTGAAGCTAATGGGACCAAAAGAAGTTCAGAAAATTGGTGAAGCCATGGCTTCAATGTCGAATATCAATCGAGATGCACTTGACGGTATTTTATCTGACTTTCATGATGAAGTTGGAGAACAAACTGAACTTGGCGTTGGTAATGAAGACTATCTTCGTAGCGTATTAGTTAATGCGCTTGGTGAAGATAAAGCGGGTAATATTATTGATCGCATTTTAATGGGGCATAATGCCAAAGGTCTGGAAACATTAAAATGGATGGAGCCCCGCGCAATTGCAGAAATTATCCGACTTGAACATCCACAGATTATTTCTATTATTCTTTCCTATCTTGAAAGTGATCAAGCTGCGGCTGTATTGCAATCCTTACCGGAAAACATGCGTACCGATGTCATACTTCGTGTTGCTACGCTTGATGGTATTCAACCTAGTGCATTGTATGAACTGGATGAAATGTTAGAAAAACAATTTGCCGGTAATACCGATTCAATTAAATCATCAGGTGTCGGCGGATTAAAAACAGCGGCTAATATGCTTAACTTTATGGACTCATCCTATGAAGCAGCATTAATGGAAAGTGTTAAGCAGCAAGATGAAGAAATTGGTGATCAGATTCAGGACTTGATGTTCGTCTTTGATAATTTAATTGATGTTGATGACCGTGGTATACAATCTTTACTACGCGAAGTTTCTTCAGAAAATTTAATTGTCGCGCTTAAAGGTGCAGATGAAGCTGTTAAAGATAAAATTCTTAATAATATGTCTAAGCGTGCAGCTGAAATGCTTCGAGATGATCTTGAAACTAAAGGTCCGGTAAAAGTGAGCGAGGTAGAAGCTGCACAGAAAGAAATTTTAACCATTGCTCGTCGTATGGCCGAGTCAGGTGAAATCAATCTAGGCGGTAGTGGTGGCGATGACTACATCTAAAGTCATTGTGTCAGACGATTTAACAGCCTATGAACGCTGGGAGTTACCCCTTGTTAATGGTGAAACCGCATCTTCATCTAATGCAACGGCAAAAGAATTAGAAACCATTCAACAGCAAGCCTATCAAGAAGGTTTTGCTTTAGGTCAAAAAGAAGGTCATGAGCAAAAGACTCAGGAGCTTGAACAAAAACTTGTCACACTGAATTCAATCATCGAACTATTGAGTGAGCCATTAAAAGAGCTGGATGATGAGATTGTTGAGCAGCTTTCACATTTATCAATGGCTGTGGCCAAACAAGTGGTTCGTCGTGAATTACATACTGAAGAAGGCGAGATAGTTGGCATCGTACGCGAAGCCATGAGTGCACTACCTGCGAGTACCCGTAAAATTATATTAAATATTCATCCTGATGATTCTGAATTAATTCGTACAGCGTTTTCATTAAGTGATGTGAGTGAAACAGATGAGCAGCGCTGGAAAGTGATTGAAGATCCAATGATTTCTCGTGGTGGTTGTAAAATTTCCAGTGAAAATTCAACGATTGATGCAACTGTTGAGGCACGCCTGAATCGCGTTATTAGTACTTTAATGGGAGGGGAAAGAGAATCAGATGAATAACCCTCAATATTCAATTCATAGAAAAAACTGGATAGAACAATTATCAAATATCCAGTCTCGTATAGATCAAGTGGAGCCCGTTGTTGTAGAAGGCCGCTTAAACCGTATGGTTGGTTTAACACTTGAAGCGGTGGGATGTCAGGCGGTAATTGGTTCGCGTTGCCTGGTCAAAAGTCAAAATAGCAAACCGGTAGAAGCAGAAGTGGTTGGATTCTCAGGTGAAAAACTGTTTCTTATGCCAACAGGAAATATAAGAGGTATTCATCCTGATGCAACGGTAATCCCAACTCATCAAATTTATGAAGCGCATGTCGGAGATGCATTATTAGGGCGGGTACTTGATGGTCGAGGTGAGCCTATTGATGGTAAAGGGCCTTTAGTGACATCTGAACGACGTGCTTTAACCGGTGAACCGGTGAATCCTTTAAATCGAAATCCGATTGATACCCCGCTTGATGTCGGGGTACGCGCAATTAACAGTTTATTTACTGTAGGCCGGGGTCAACGTATGGGATTATTTGCCGGCAGTGGTGTTGGTAAAAGTATGTTGCTGGGAATGATGACGAAATTCACTTCGGCCGATGTTATTGTCGTTGGACTTATTGGTGAACGTGGTCGTGAAGTAAAAGAGTTTATTGAAGATATTTTAGGTGAAGAAGGAATGAAGCGTGCTGTTGTTGTCGCAGTACCCGCGGACCAACCTCCTGTTATGCGTATGCATGGTGCTTATCAGGCGACCAGTATTGCAGAACATTTTCGTGACGAAGGCAAAGATGTTTTATTGCTCATGGATTCATTAACCCGTTTTGCACAAGCACAACGAGAAATTGCATTAGCGATTGGTGAGCCACCTGCAACAAAAGGTTATCCTCCTTCAGTTTTTGCACAGCTTCCCCAATTAGTTGAAAGAGCAGGTAATGGTCAGGAAGGCGGTGGTTCAATTACAGCATTTTATACTGTATTGACAGAGGGAGATGATCAGCAAGATCCGATTGCAGATAGTGCTCGTGCTATTCTCGACGGACATATTGTTTTATCCCGTGAACTTGCAGAAAGTGGACATTACCCTGCCATTGATGTTGAAGCTTCAATTAGTCGGGCAATGAGTGCTGTAGTGACTGATGACCATTTACATGCAGCACAAAAATTTCGTCAGATTTACTCTGTTTACCAGCAAAATAAAGATCTAATTAATGTCGGTGCTTATGCAGAAGGTTCAAGTGCGGAAGTTGATGAATCGATTCGGTTACATATCACGCAACAACAATTTCTGCGTCAGGATAGACAGGAGGCAGTCAGTTGGGAAGAGAGTATGCAGCAGTTGACTGCGATTATACAAAACGCTCAGGATATGCAACAAGCTGAAACAAACGCTGAAACAGAAACACCCTTGGTAGCAACATTTTAGTCATGCTTAATATTTTTAAAAGATAACTTTATATGGCACAAAAAAGATCAGAACGCTTTAAACCTATTCATAGTATCGCAAAACAAAGCGAAGATGTGGCTGCGCAAACCTTGGGTAAAATTCAAAATGAATTGTCAGCTCATCACTCAAAACTGTCAGAATTAATGGCTTATTATCAGGATTATACAAAGCAGTTTAATGAGAAAGCTGCAAAGGGAATGAGTGTAATGCAGGTTCAGAGTTATCAAAAATTCATTTCCCAGTTAGAGGTTGCTATTACCCAGCAAAAAGAACATATCGCACGAGTGACAGAAGCATGTCATTCCAGCCGGGCTGACTGGACGGTAGAAAGGCAAAAATCTCAGGTGCTGGAGAAAGTCATCACACGTTATCAAAAACAAGAGCGCTATAACGAAAATAAACAGGAACAGCGACTTTCTGACGAGCATGTTGCTAATCAGTTCTGGCACAAAAACAAATCATAGTTTGATATTGGCACACCCCTTGCAAATTCCCTTAGTGGAAAGGTTTAATATGCGAGGAAGCCATGAGCGAATCAATACAAATATCACCATCAGCCAGTGCGACTGCACAACAATCAAAGCTTTCATCTCAGGAAACAGCGAATAATCTGGAGTCAACTGATGATTCTTCAGGTTTTACGGCTGTTTTTGCCAGTTATTCTGAGTCGGACAATGATTCAATTGAGCAGAAAACAGATGAAAATGTAACAGAACTAATAAACGAACTATTGCCGCTAGACATGGCGGAAGATGGCAACGCATTGCCGCAGCAAGAGCAAACCGCTTTATGGCAGGCACTGTTCATGTTAACACCAAATGAAAATCTGCCACAAAATCTGGTTCCCACACAGACAGAAGGTATAAGTTTAATAGAGTCTCAACGGAAACCTGCTTTACCACCTTCATTAGTGAGTCAGGATTATTTTAATCTTCTGGCAATGCAAAATAAGGGCTCTGGCGACTCACCTTCGGGACTACAACTAAACAGTATTAATATGCAGCTTGCAGCTGCACAATTTAATCCTGAAACCAAAGATGCTTTATTATTAAATGTAAATGATTCTCTGGTACCCACTCAAGCTGTCAGCTCGACACTATCTCATGGTTTAGCAGCTGTTGGACTTGGTACCGCAACTCAGGCTGCAACCACGCAAACACAATTAGCTCCGATTAACTTAAGTCAAAATGCATGGGAATCAAATTTAGGTTCGCGTCTTCAAATGCTGATTGGGCAAAATGTGCAAACAGCAGAGGTAAGATTAGATCCGCCTGAACTTGGTACTTTAGATATTAAAATTAAAGTGATAAATGATGTCGCCAATGTTCATATTACCAGTCAGCATGCTCATGTACGCGACGCCATCGAAACCACTGTACCGCGTTTACGTGAAATGTTTGAACAAAGTGGACTTTCCCTCGGTGATGTTAATGTTAGTCAGGAATCTTTTACCCAACAACAGAATTCTCCCGAGCAAGAAGTCGTTAATGCTTCAGTCGACAATCATTCTGATTTTGATGATGAACCTGTTTTAGTAACCAGAAAAATAGTAAGCGATAGTTTGCTTGATACTTATGCCTAAATATTATCTTTTTGTTAAAAATGATTAATTTATAAAAATTAATTAAAGCTTATCTGTATTTGGACGATGAAGGTTACATAGGATAAAACATGACCTGATTGGACACTTATTAAACAGGTTTAATTGTAGGAAATAAAATATGGGATTTTGGCAATCAACTAAAAAACCCGAAGAAGATAAATCTGAAGGCGAAACATCAATGGCTGATACGACAACGATTGATTTTGGTGAGATTTTGGATATCTCATTTGCAGCAAAATTTCATTCACAATTAAAAGGTGAAGTTCCAGCAAACAGTACTGTTCAATTTGTAACGACAGACCTTAGCCGTATCGATGCAAGTTGTTTGCAAGTTCTTGCAAGCTATATGCGATATGCAAAAGAGAAAGAAATAAATATTGAATGGGTTGATCCTGGTGAGATTATGCTTGATGCATCACGATTAACCGGTTTAACAGAAGTTTTAGAATTAAATTAACAGTTAGCAGAACAAAGTTGGGAGACAGATTCAATGGCAAAAATACTGGCAGTAGACGATTCAGCATCAATGCGACAAATGGTGTCGTTTACACTTAAGGGAGCCGGACACGATGTTGTTGAAGCCGTGGATGGTGTTGATGCTTTAGCTAAAGCCAAAGGTACGACATTCGATTTGGTTATTTCAGATGTCAATATGCCGAATATGGATGGGATAACCCTTATTTCCGAATTACGTGCATTACCTGCTTTCAAGTTTACTCCAATGCTGATGTTAACCACAGAAAGTACCGGTGAGAAAAAACAACAAGGTAAAGCAGCAGGAGCGACAGGCTGGATTGTAAAACCATTTAATCCAGATCAACTTTTAGCAACGATTGGAAAAGTGCTCTAGGACTTTAGGATTAAATCTATGACTTTTGATATGTCTCAGTTTTTAGTTACTTTCTATGAAGAAAGCTTCGAGGGGCTGGATATCATGGAAACAGAATTATTGGCGCTTGATGTTGGTGAAGCGGATTTAGAAACCATTAATACTATTTTTCGTGCAGCACACTCTATAAAAGGTGGCAGTGGTACATTTGGTTTAAATGATGTTGCCAATTTCACTCATGTAATGGAAACATTACTGGATGAAATGCGGGATGGAAAAAGAGATGTAACGCAAAATGCAGTTAATATTTTATTAGAGTCTGTTGATGTGCTGCGTGAAATGCTTGCTAGCTTACAAGCCGAAGAAGATCTGGATGAAGCACGTATAGCTGAAGTTAAGCTAAAACTAGATAACTTACTGGCAGGTGCTGATACTGAACAAGCACCTGTTACAGAAGAAGTTGGCAATACCACAGAAAATAACAATGTCGAAAATACAGATAGCAGTCAACTAGAAGAGAAGAATTCTATTGGATGGGTTATCGATTTCAAACCTAATACTGATATGTTACAAACAGGTAATGATCCTGTAAGAATGCTGCGAGAACTAAATACTCTGGGTGAAATGGTTGCGACTCCGGATATTTCACAGTTACCGGATTTTTTACTGATGGAGCCGGAAAATAGTTACTTCTCCTGGTTAATAACATTAAAAGGAAATATAAAAAAATCGGCTATTGAAGAAGTGTTTGAGTGGGTAGAAGATGAATGTAGTCTCTCTATTACACAACTTGCACCATCGGATAATATTGCTATCAGTGAAGATATTACTGACGCTGAAGTTATTTCTGAAACTATAACTCCGGAAGCGGAAAAAATCACAGAAAAAGTCGTCACACCAGACACACCACCTACTTCTGTCGAAGATGAAAAACCAACCGCGACAAAAAACAGTAAGCCTGCAGCGACAAAATCAAAACGAAAAGCATCAACAGAGTCGTCTTCAATCCGAGTGTCGATTGATAAAGTCGATGAGTTAATTAATATGGTGGGGGAGTTGGTAATAACCCAGTCAATGTTAAGCCAGCTTGGTGAAGAAGAAGATTTTGGTGAAGAACAAATAGAAAAATTAAAAAATGGTTTAATGCAGCTAGAAAGAAATACGCGTGAGATGCAGGAAAATGTTATGCGTATTCGTATGTTACCGATTAGTTTTGTCTTTCAACGCTTCCCGCGTCTGGTTCATGACTTGTCAGATAAACTGGATAAGAAAATTGAACTGGTTCTTTCCGGTGAATCTACAGAGCTTGATAAAACGGTAATGGAAAAAATCGGTGATCCCCTTGTTCATCTGGTTAGAAATTCATTAGACCATGGTATCGAAAAACCTGAAGATCGTATTGCCGCAGGTAAACCGGAGACAGGTGAAATCCTTCTCAATGCCTTTCATGAAGGTGGCAATATTATTATTGAGATTACCGATGATGGTGCAGGACTTAATTTGGAAAAAATTCTTTCCAAGGCAATATCCAGCGGTATTGTTAGTGAAAATGACAAATTGAGTGATGAGGATATTGCAGATTTAATTTTCCGTCCGGGATTTTCTACCGCCGATGTTGTGAGTGACGTTTCGGGCCGTGGAGTGGGAATGGATGTGGTACGGCGAAATATTCGTGCATTAGGCGGAACCGTTGAGGTTAAGACAGAAACAGGTAAAGGTAGTGTTTTTACTATTCGACTACCGCTGACACTGGCAATTCTGGATGGACAATCTATTGTAATTGGTGAAGAAGTTTATATCGTGCCATTAGTTGCCATTATTGAATCAATACAAGTTGATTCTTCATTGGTTAATGGTGTTACGGGTCAGGCCGAAGTGTATCGACTTCGTGATGAATACATTCCTATTGTTAAACTCTGTGATATTTTTAATGTAAAACCTTTACATGAAAATATTGAAGATGGTCTGCTGGTTGTCGTTGAAGCTGAAGGCAAAAAAGTTGCTTTGTTAGTTGATGATTTACTTGGGCAGCAGCAAGTTGTTATTAAGAGTCTGGAAACAAACTTTAAATCGGTAGAAGGCATATCAGGTGCCACCATTCTTGGCGATGGCACGGTGGCATTAATACTTGATGTATCAGGTTTGATTTCTATATCAAAAAAGAATGCCAGTAAAAATAAGAATACAGCAACAACCAGTGTTGCTGCATGAGGTAATAAAAGATGGCAACAATAGAACAAAATTTATCAACGCTAAACAATACCCAAGTACAGGTTGATCAATCAATTATTGGTGGTTCAGAGCTGGATGAAAATACACAGCAGTTTTTAACCTTTATTCTTGCGGGTGAAGAATACGGTGTTGATATTTTACGGGTACAGGAAATTAAGGGCTGGGATGCCGTTACACAGGTACCTAATACTCCGGAGTATGTTCGAGGAGTGATTAATTTACGTGGCACCATTGTTCCTATTATTGATTTACGTATTCGTTTTGATATGGAACAACTGGCTTATGGCCCGACTACAGTTGTCATTGTATTAAAAGTCATGTCTGGCGAAGATGATAGCCGAATAATGGGGATCGTTGTTGATGGCGTTTCTGATGTATATAACGTAAAGAATGAAGACATTCATCCCGCGCCTGATTTTGGTGAAGGTGTTGACTCAAGTTTTGTAAAAGGACTGACTACAGTAGCAGAAAAAATGGTTATTATTCTCGATATTGATTTTATGTTGAATTCAAATGAATTAGCAAAAGTTAATAAGATTACGGATGAGGAATAAGAGAGGCTGATGCGAATGATCGCAGTTATAAATCAGAAAGGAGGCGTTGGCAAAACTACCACAACGTTAAACCTTTCACATGCATTAGCCCATATGGATAAAAAAGTGCTGGTGATAGATCTTGATCCACAGGCTCATTTAAGCGCGGGATACGGGGTTTTACGTAAAGAGCAAGAAGGCATTGCGGATGTATTGCTGGGCCAAGCTGAGTTAAGCGATGTGATTGAAGAGATTCGCGATAATGTTTCAATCGTTCCTGCAGGAACCCGTTTAGGTGAACTGGAACATTTAACCGAAGGTGGAGCAAAGCGTGGATTTTTATTAAAAGAAGCGCTTAAGGGAAATATAAATTCATATGATTATGTTTTAGTGGATTGTCCTCCTTCTTCAGGAATTTTAGGTATGAATGCTCTGTTGGCGTCAGAAGAAGTATTAGTGCCTGTGTCAGGTGATTTTTTTGCTCTGCAAGGATTGTCTCGTTTAATGAGTATATTTCAGAATATTGAAACAACCTTGAAACGCAAAACAAAAAAATGGGTTGTGTTAACTCGCTTTCATGAACGAAGAAAACTGGCCAAAGAAGTTAAAGGGAAAATACTGTCATATTTTCCAGATTGTGTTTTTCAAACTGCAATCCGTGAAACGGTTGCATTAGCAGAAAGCCCTGGTTTTGGGCAAACAATATTTGAATATCAGCCAAAGTGTAACGGGGCTAATGATTATATGGAATTGGCCGCTGATGTTATAGACAGTCGGGTTCTTAATTGAGAAGTATTGATATGATGATAGGTAAATATAAAGAAACAACCAAATTCAAAGCATATGGTAAGTGTGACTTATTACGTAAACGTTTATGTTCAGAAGAAACAATGTTTTCTTCACAGCATAAATTTGAAATTAAAGATTGTATGAATGAAATTTTTGTCGGCCTGATGTGGCTGGGATGAATTTTAAAGGAAATTAATGATGGCTAGTAAAAAAAGTAAACTTGGTTTTGATCCATTAGCGTGGATGTCTGATGATGAAGCAGAACCAAAAGCGGAGTCGGTTAAAATGTCCGCGAAGAAACCGAAAGCTCCTGCCAAGACGGTAAAGTCAACAAAAAATGTTATTGGTTTGGAGGCTGATATTTTAAGAGACAGTTTTGCTCTTATTGAACCTCAAGCAGAAGAAGTGATGTCTCGTTTTTATGATGAGTTGTTTCTCAGGTTTCCTGCAGTTCAACCCATGTTTGCGAATACAACTAAAGCAAAACAAATGAAGATGCTATTAGCATCTTTAAAATTAGTTATTGCAAACCTGGATAATCCCGACAAGTTAGTACCTGCATTACAGGCTATGGGGAAACGTCATAAAGGCTATGGAGCAGAACCCGCTCATTATACTGCTGTAGCCGAGACATTAATGGATGTAATGAAAGAGTTTGCAGGTAAAGCCTGGACTAAAAAAGTTCATGCTGCCTGGAGTGACGCACTTAATCTAGTCGCAGAGACAATGCTCGGCGCATACGAAGATGAGACAGAGGACAAGACAATGGCAACAAATGTAACAGCGATGAATAGTGATGAGAGTCATGAGTTGATGGTATTACGTTCAGCATTCGATAATGTAACAACCAATTTAATGATGTGTGATCAGGATTTAAATATTACTTATGCCAATCCAGCCGTGGTTAAAATGCTTGCTGCACGACAGGATGAATTGCGCGCTGTTTGGCCAGGTTTAGACGCTAATAATCTTATTGGTGAAAGTATTGATCAGTTCCATCGTAATCCTGCTCATCAGCGTGCTTTGCTAGCTGATCCATCACGTTTACCTATCAAAGCGGGATTAAATATAGGCGAGTTGGAGTTTGAAGTTAACGCATCAATGTTGACCGGGCCCAATGGTGAATACCTGGGGAATATTGTTGAGTGGAAAGACTTAACAGAATCTAATAAACAAGCGCGTGATGTAGCACGTTTAGAATCTGCTGTAGGAGGTTCTACTTCAAATATTATGATGTGTGATGCTGAATTAAACATTGTTTACGCTAATCCTTCTGTAGTGAAAATGTTAAAAGCACGTGAACATGAGTTAAAGGCAGTATGGCCAACGTTAGATGCTGATAATCTTGTGGGACAGAATATCGATCAGTTCCATCGTAATCCTGCACATCAACGTGCTTTACTATCTGACCCATCTCGTTTGCCTGCTAAAGCAGAAATTTCCATTGGTGATGTCGAGTTTGAAGTTAATGCAACCTATGTTGCAGGCCCGGATGGTGAATATATGGGCAATATGGTGGAATGGAAAGACTTAACAGAAACAAATAAACAGCTTCGTGAAGTGGCCAGATTACAATCTGCTGTAGAAGGTTCTACTTCTAATATTATGATGTGCGATGCAGATTTAAATATTACGTATGCAAATCCTTCTGTTGTTGCCATGTTGGCGGCACGGCAAAGTGAATTACGTGCAGTATGGCCTTCATTAGACGCGAATAAACTTGTCGGGGAAAGCATTGATCAATTCCATCGCAATCCCGCTCATCAACGAGCTTTATTAGCAGATCCATCTCGTTTACCAATGCGAGCAGAGATAACAGTAGGTGATGTTGAATTCGAAGTTAATGCGACTTTTGTAGCCGGTCCTGATGGCGAATACATGGGAAACATGGTGGAATGGAAAGACATTACAGAAGAAAAAGATGCTGAACGTCAAATACAAAATCTTATTGATGCTGCTGTAGAAGGGCAGTTAGATAACCGAATTGAGACATCAAAATATCAAGGCTTTATGAAAGGTCTGGGCGAAGGTATTAATGACTTAATGAACTCGGTGGTTGAACCTCTCAAAGAAGGCAAGCGTGTTATGACTTCGCTTGCAGACGGTGATTTAACGCAAAGTATGCAGGGTGATTTCAAAGGTGAATTCGCTGAATTACGTGATGCGATTAATGCCAGCATCACAAACTTATTAAACATGGTGGGTGATATTAATGAGGCATCGGGAAGTATTTCATCGGGTGCTTCTGAAATTGCCTCGGGTAATACTGATTTAAGTCAGCGTACAGAAGAACAAGCGTCAAGTCTGGAAGAAACAGCTTCAAGCATGGAAGAGATGACTTCAACAGTAAGACAAAATGCAGACAATGCACGAACAGCAAATACTCTGGCTTCAACGGCACGCGACCAGGCTCAAAAAGGTGGAGATGTTGTGAGTGATGCGGTTGCTGCAATGAGTGAAATTAATTCGAGTAGCAAGAAGATTTCAGACATCATTGGTGTTATTGATGAAATAGCATTCCAGACAAATTTACTTGCATTAAATGCTGCAGTAGAAGCAGCACGTGCCGGTGAGCAAGGTCGTGGCTTCGCCGTAGTAGCAGGTGAGGTGCGTAATTTGGCACAACGAAGTGCAGGTGCTGCGAAAGAGATTAAGAGTTTAATTAATGATAGCGTTGAAAAAGTGGATGAAGGTTCAAAGCTTGTCGATGAGTCTGGAAAAACTCTTGAACAGATTGTCGAGGCAGTTAAAAAAGTCAGTGACATAATTGCTGAAATTGCAGCTGCAAGTCAGGAGCAGTCATCCGGTATTGAAGAAGTTAATAAAGCAATTAGCCAAATGGACGAGATGACACAACAAAATGCAGCATTAGTGGAAGAGGCCGCATCGGCAAGTGAATCTATGGAAGAGCAGGCTAAAAGTATGATAGAGCTTATGCGGTTCTTCAATACAGGTTCCGAACATGCGGCTGTGACTGAAACTGTAAGGAAAACACAACGAGCTAGTAGAGCTCCTGCATCTGTCACACCGGCTCCAGTAAGAAAACCTGCAAAACCTGCACCGGGTGTTGGTAGTGATGATGAGTGGGAAGAGTTTTAATTCTTTGCTTCTTCCAAATAGGTTGGGAGAAGCAAAAGTTTTAATTTGTAATAATAAATAACCGGGACTTCTTGTGATCAATAATGCTGTCGAAGAACGTGAAAAAGAATTCCATTTTTCGGATAAAGAATTTAAATTTATTAGCAAGCTCGTGGGTGAGCGTACGGGTATTGTCCTATCTGATGCCAAGCGGCAAATGGTGTATGGTCGTTTGTCACGTCGTTTACGCCAATTAAAATTAACAAAGTTTTCAGACTATTGTGAGTTATTAACAAGTGGGCATGAAGGTGAGCTCATTGAGTTTACAAATGCCATTACCACAAATCTCACAGCCTTTTTTCGTGAAAATCATCACTTTGAACATTTAAAAGAAACCGTATTACCTGACTTAATTAAAAAGAATGCACATAGCAAACGCTTGCGTGTTTGGTCAGCAGGCTGTTCTTCTGGTGAAGAGCCTTATTCTATTGCGATGTGTATACGGGAAGTTTTACCAAAATTATCAGGCTGGGATGTGAAAATTTTAGCGACAGATCTGGATTCTAATATGGTGAAGCGAGGTAAAGAGGGTATTTATACTGCTGAACGTGTTGAAGGTTTGAGTTCATCTAGAATGAAAAAGTGGGTGAAAAAAGGGACAGGTAAAAATGCAGACAAAGTAAGAATGTCTTCCGAGCTAAGAAATATGATTACTTTTAAAGAGCTTAATTTAATGGAAGGATGGCCAATTAAAGGTCCTTTTGATTTTATGTTTTGCCGTAATGTGGTTATCTATTTTAATAAAGAGACACAAAGAGTTTTATTTGATCGATATGCTGATTTATTAAGAGATGATGCACATTTGTATATTGGACATTCCGAGTCTCTCAATAAAGTGACTGATCGCTTCAAGCTTCTGGGTAAAACTATCTATCAGAAGGTACGGTAGTCGTGTCATTAAACGCACCTCCGGCATCAAAAAAAATGGAGAAGTGTTTACGTGGCTTCCATGATATTAATCGTTACTGGGATAAAACACATAATATTTTTGCTGCAAAAATATTACCCGGTCAATATTATGTCACGGCGAATAATGAAGCGATAGTGACAGTTTTAGGTTCATGTGTTTCTGCCTGTATACGTGACAAAGTTTTTGGTATAGGCGGGATGAATCATTTTATGCTACCGCTCAATAAAGGTATGAGTCATGCAGAAGTTTCTTCTATGAGTAATGCCGGCCGCTACGGCAACTTTGCTATGGAAAAAATGATTAATGATATTTTGAAAAATGGTGGTACACGTGAAAATCTGGAAATAAAGATTTTCGGTGGTGGCAAAGTATTAAAAAATATGCAAACACTTGATATCGGAAACGGAAATATAAATTTTGTCCGCGAATACATAAAAACAGAGCAGTTAAATCTTGTTGGTGAAGATGTTGGTGATGTTTTTCCCCGAAAAGTTATCTACTTTCCCTTAACCGGTAAGGTGAAAGTGAAAAAGTTACGACAGTTACATAATAAAACAATTATTGAACGTGAAACAAATTACATGTCTTCAATTGAGGTTAAACCCGTTGAAAGTGATATTGAATTATTTTAGAGATAAAATGTAATATGAGTAAAATAAAAGTTTTAATTATTGATGACTCTGCTTTAGTCCGGCAGATTATGACTGAGATACTTAATACTAATAGTCATATTGAGGTGGTTGGTACCGCTCAGGATCCGTTTGATGCGCGTGAAAAAATAAAAAAACTTAAGCCTGATGTATTAACTCTAGATGTTGAAATGCCAAAAATGGACGGCATTACGTTCCTTGCAAATCTTATGCGATTATATCCCTTGCCAGTGGTTATGGTTTCAACCTTAACGGAAAAAGGGGCGGATATTACGTTCGAAGCGCTTGAATTAGGTGCTGTTGATTTTGTTTCTAAACCGAAAATAGATGTTAGTGAAGGTTTAAATGATTATGCTGCCGAAATTTGTGAAAAAGTTATTACAGCTTCAACCATTAATGTTGCAAAAATATCCGATCGTCGTGCACGTAGAGCGACCGGTTCAAGTGCAGATCAAACTAAAGTTGATCCAAAATTAACGGCAGATGCCGTACTTGTAAAGCGCAGTGTTCCAAAAACAAAATTAAAAACCACAGATAAAATTATTGCTATTGGTGCTTCAACCGGTGGCACAGAAGCGATTAAAGAAGTATTAATGATGATGCCGGCAAATAGCCCCGGTATTGTTATCAGTCAGCATATTCCGGAAGCTTTCAGCAAACCATTTGCTGAAAGAATGGATAAAAACTCAGCGATGACGGTGTATGAAGCTATTGACGGGCAACAAATTTTACCAGGGTATGTTTATATAGCGCCCGGTAACCGTCATTTAATTGTTGAGCGTAGTGGTGCTCGTTACATCTGCCGGTTGAATGATGGCCCGCCAGTGAACCGCCATAAACCCAGTGTGGATGTTATGTTTCGTTCGGTTGCACAAAATGTTGGGCCTAATGCCGTTGGTGTAATTTTAACCGGTATGGGTGCCGATGGGGCAGAAGGACTTAAGGAAATGCTTGAAAATGGTGCCTCTACTTTAGTGCAGGATGAGAAAACTTCTGTTGTATGGGGAATGCCCGGTGAGGCTTATAAACTGGGGGCGACAAAAGACCAGTATCCATTGGAAAGAATTGCAAAAGAATTGTTAAAACGTTGTCAATAACACACACTTTTCAGAGACTAACCTATACTTACAATATTGATTCTACAGAGTAATAAAAATAGGCATGGATTGTGCATTATCTAACGTATGAGTGAAGGAATATAGAAACGTTATGTATGGATATCTTTGTAGGATTTTGGACTGTTTGTCCATTATAAAAGGTAGGATTGTCGAATTATGTACCCAATAGCCGAGCCAACTATGGCTGAAAATCTAATTGAAGAACATTCAGGGCTGGTTAATCGAATTGCATACCATTTGGCGGCAAGGTTGCCGGCAAGTGTTGTCGTTGATGATCTTATTCAGGTTGGAATGATTGGGCTTCTTGATGCTTCGCAGCAATATGATGCCTCACAGGGTGCGGCATTTACCACGTATGCCACAATTCGAATTCGTGGTGCGATGTTAGATGAGTTACGCCGCAATGACTGGGCACCAAAGTCAGTCCACAAAAAACACCGTGATTTAATGAAAGTTGTTTCAGCAATTGAAACAAGAACCGGACGGGAAGCCAAGCCAAAAGACATAGCAAAAGAGATGGGGATAACATTAGATGACTATTTTGACTTACTTCAGGAATCGAATACCTGTCGTATATTAAATTTTGTTGACCTCGGAACCGATGATGATTCTTTAAGTGAAACATCAAGTAATGTCTCGACAATAAATCCTGTAGAAAAAGTTCAAAAAATACAATTTCGTGAGCAGCTGGTTTCTGCTATTAATATTTTACCAAAACGTGAAAAATTAATTATTAGTTTGTATTACGATGAAGAACTTAACCTTAGAGAAATTGGCGAAGTGCTTGATATAAGTGAATCAAGAGTCAGTCAGTTATTAGGTCAGGGACATTTAAGAATGCGTAAATTTATAATAGATCAGTGCCCGCAACTAGCTGAGTAAAACAGCAAATACTAATAGAACGCTGAATCAGCGAAATTAACTATTAAAATTACAGAAAATTGAATAACACTGTTCTATACTCATTACTCGTAGCAATTATAATAATAAAACACGCTAGATTACTCTATATTATATAGAGTGAATTTCCTGTGATATATATCTCGGTTTATCCCGGTTATCCTCGCTAAACTTAATAGGCTTTGCGAGTTGTCCATAGCGCTATATTTATAAGGGGGGGTCAGAATGACGTTAAATGATGTATTTATGATAGTACCATCAAGTGTTGGTTTATCCGGTGCTCTGTGGTTTGTATTACTAACGATTGTATTTTATGTCGCTCGAAATCATGCACATAAAGGTATCCTTTCTCTCAGTGAAGCGATTCATAATTCTTTTCGCTTAAGCGCCCGTTCAGTTAAGTTATTAAGAGACATATTAATTATACGTAATCGTGATGTGTTACTCGCGCAGGGCCGTGAATCAACCGAACGTATTATTGAACGTGAATTTGAACGTATTGATGCAACGGTACGTAAAGACCTTGCTGAATATCCCGCCTTACATCGTCACCTTAATGAAGAAGTGACTGCGATTGATGAAAGCTTTGCAGAAAGTACAGATGTTCCGCCAACACCACCTGCATGGGTTAAAGCTGTTGAAGCGGTTGCAAAAATCCCTGCAGCAAAGGGAGACCCGACAGTAGGAAATATTCTGGAAGACATTCATCAGTCGTTAATTAAATCAAGTACCCGTGCGTTAGAAGAATATCGTAAAGCAAGCAGTAAGCGTCATCAGTTATTACAAAAAATGATGCCGCATTGGCGTAATGTTTTAAAAGCTTTGCAACAAGTTGATAAGACAGTTAATAGTTTATTGGCTCGTTCAGTAACTATCGATCGTTTAATGCATGACTATGAAGATATCTTAAAAGGTACAGATAAAGCGCAACGCATGTTGTCATCTTCCTCGATGACACAATTTTTTATTGCAGGTTTTGTTTTAGCCATTGCAGTTGGTGGTGCTTTTATTAACTTCCAGTTAATTGCTCGCCCAATGTCAGAAATGGTTGGCGGAGCAAATATGTTAATGGGCTTTAAAACATCCAGTGTTGCCGCACTGGTCATCATCCTTGTTGAAATATCGCTAGGTTTGTTTTTAATGGAGTCTTTACGTATCACCCGATTGTTTCCAGTTATTGGATCACTCAATGATAAAATGCGAATAAAAATGGTCTGGATTACTTTTATCTTTTTATTCTCGTTAGCAACAGTTGAAGCGGGTTTAGCTTATATGCGTGAAATATTAATGGAAGATTCTCAGGCAACATTGGCCTTATTAAGTGATACCGGTGGCGTTGAAGTGACCCAGAATTCTGCACTATGGATTACAACTGCAGCTCAAATGGGGCTGGGCTTTGTGTTACCGTTTGCTTTAACCTTTGTTGCTATCCCGCTTGAATCATTTATTCATTCTATGAGAACTGTTTTAGGAACAGCAACAGTTGCTTTTTTACGGGCATTAGAATGGCTGCTAAGACTGGTTGGTAATTTAGTAAGATCATTTGGCAAGATATTTGTGCATATCTATGATTTCTTAATATTCTTACCACTCGGAATTGAAAAGTTAATTAATAATAAAGTAGGCAGTAAAAAAACTGCTGACACAAAAGTTGGAGGCGCATTATGAAAATAGGACACAATGCCTATTTGGTATTCTTGGTCGTTGCGGCATTTTTTTTGCAATCATGCAGTGATGAACCAGCAGTACCCAACACTCGTGGTGTATACATGTTAATGGACACGTCGGGTACTTATACAAAAGAACTAAAACAGGCACAAAGGGTCATTAACTATATTTTATCTCAATTAGGGCCGGGGGATTCATTTGCCGTTGCTCGTGTTGATACAGGCAGTTTTAGCGAGAAAGACATCGTTGCAAAAGTGACATTTCAAGATCGCCCGAGCATGACTAATCAACAAAAGCGTGTTTTTCGTGAAAAAATAGACAAATTTGTAAAAAAAGTTAAAGGCAGTGCTTATACGGATATTACAGGTGGGATCTTACAGGGGATTGAGTTTCTGAATGAAGCAGGGACTGGCCATAATACCATTCTTATTTTCTCCGATTTAAAGGAGGAGTTACGAAAAGGGTATAAGCGCGATATTCCCCTGTCACTTAATAATTATTCGGTGGTTGCTTTAAATGTGACCAAGTTACGTTCAGATAATATTGATCCTAAAGAGTATCTCGATAGACTTGAATCCTGGCGTTTAAAAGTCGAGTCTGGTGGCGGACAATGGCGTGTTATCAATGATATGGCGCGACTGGAGAAAATCCTTCAACAAAAGTAACAGTTGTTAACATTTTTGCAGTATATGACTAACAAAGCCTGATAATATCAGGTTTTGTTGTTTTTACAGTGTTAATCTTTATACTAAAGACTGTTCGATTTATTCCGATATATAATGTGTCGATAGAGATTTTAAAGGATGTCCGGCTGTGAGCCACACATTAGAGCAAACAAGAAAAAAAGAACCTATGTGGTTTTTTGAACGAAATTACAGTTATCTTAGAGAGCTTTTTCCTGAGATTATTGAGTTATCAACAGAAGCGATCACTTACCGGGATAATCTTAAAGCGGTAAAAATAAAATCTCTTGAAGTCAGTCGTTATACTACATTAATCTCTCTGAATCTTAGTTTTACTGAATGTCCACAGGTTCCTCCTGTTGGAATGACTATTCGCCTTTACCATGATGCTGAGGTTGCTGATGTGGTGAGCTACCAAAATATTACGCGTTTAGTTGCACCGTATTTTTCTACAGAAAAAGAAACCGATCAGGATCATAAGCGTCAGGCAAATATGCTGCTTTATGAGCTTCTATCGGGCTGTGTCCGAAAACACTCAGTGGAAACCGTGTAAAAGGATAATTACAATGAATATATATTTTAAGTTTCTTACTCTATTCGTTTTAATTTCATTTTCGACTCAGAACATGGCTGTTACTGTAAGAGATGCGATAACTGCGAGTGAGAATGAAGATATAACGACCGCAGTTAAAATATGGACTCTACTTGCTAAAGAAGGTAACCCCATCGCTCAGTATAATTTGGCTCAGTATTATTCAGAAGGGAGAGGAGTACAAAAAAACCCGGAAAAAGCAAATCAATGGTTAAAAAGCGCAGCACAATCAGGATTTGTACAGGCATATTTAGATTTAAATCAAAGCGGGATTGCTCCGGCAAACGGGGTTTCATTAAGTTTTAATATAACTCCGGAAAAATGGTTATCTAAACAAGAACCAAAAAAATACACGATACAACTTGCTAGCAGCAGAAATGAAAAATCAATTATAAAGTCATATAAAGACAACAATATAAATGGAAAAGGTGGTTACTATCACTATGTTCGAGATGGAATTGATCGCTATGCGCTAATATATGGAACATACAAAACAGTAGCTGCGGCAAAAGAAGCAATGAAAGAACTTCCTGCAAAATTACGTAAAAAAACACCCTGGGTACGTAAAATAAAATCACTGCAAAATATTAGTAAATAGCACTTTTTCGTACAACATTTTTACAATTATAAATATATACTTATTACTCAGGTAATAAGTATACTTTTACTATCTAAAAACTAAATATACCTTCTTGTTACTTTATCTTACCCATTTTACTGTGAAAATTGAGTCATTCGCTGTTAGGCGAAGACTTACGGTTTTATTCTGTGTAAAATATAATAAATACTGGGTTGTTTATCAAATAGCGAATTATTATTTAGGAATTATATTTTTGCGTTCTCAAAGAAATTTAAATTTTTTGAAACGCCATAATCTAAGAACACTGACAAAATCAGATATTTTAATATGACAAAAAAAACAAAAGGCATCATTTTAGCAGGGGGCTCCGGTACACGTTTACACCCCTTAACGCACTCTTTGAGTAAACAGTTAATTCCTGTTTATGATAAACCGATGATTTATTATCCATTATCAGTATTAATGCTAGCGGGTATTCAGGATATTCTAATCATTACCACACCACATGATCAACAGTCATTTATAAATTTGCTGGGGGCAGGATCTCAATGGGGGTTAAATATCACTTATCAGGTCCAGCCTAACCCTGATGGGCTTGCCCAGGCATTTATTATCGGAGAACAATTTATTGGTAACGATCATGTTAGCCTTGTTTTAGGGGATAATATTTTTTATGGCCACGGCATGGATAAATTATTAGAAAATGCGATGCAAAAAGAAAATGGTGCATCGGTATTTGGTTATTATGTAAAAGATCCGGAACGCTATGGTGTGGTAGATTTTGATAGTAATGGTCAGGCCATTGATCTTGAAGAAAAACCTGAAAACCCTAAAAGTAATTATGCTGTAACAGGATTATACTTTTACGATAATGATGTTGTAGAAATTGCAAAAAATATCAAACCATCACATCGTGGAGAACTTGAAATAACAGATGTTAATAAAGTATATCTGGAACGTGATGAGCTTAATGTAGAAATTATGGGTAGAGGTTATGCCTGGTTAGACACAGGTACTCATGCATCATTATTGCAGGCATCAAATTTTATTCAAACTATGGAAGAACGTCAGGGGTTGAAAATTGCCTGTCCGGAAGAAATTGCCTTTAGTAAAGGGTTTATAGATGCACAACAGGTTGAAAAGCTGGCGAGTCATTTATTGAAAAGTGGTTATGGTCAGTATTTAATGTCTTTACTCAAACAAGATCGTATTAATTGAAACTACGATGAAAGTAATTAAAACAAATTTACCCGGTGTTGTTGTTATTGAGCCTGACTTATTTGGTGATAAGCGTGGTTTTTTTCTTGAAACATATCGTGAAGATGTTTTAAATGACGCTGGTATCAATGCTCATTTTGTACAAGATAACCACTCCCGATCCTCTCAAGGTGTTTTACGTGGTTTGCACTATCAAATGACGCAAACTCAGGGTAAATTAGTGCGGGTTGCAACAGGTAGCGTGTTTGATGTCGCGGTAGATATCAGGCTGGGTTCCCCAAGTTTTGGACAATGGTATGGGCTAGAGTTAAACGAAAAAAATATGCGCATGTTATATGTGCCTGCCGGTTTTGCGCATGGTTTTGTGGTGCTGTCTGATAGCGCTGATTTTATTTATAAATGTACTGATTACTATCATCCGGAGTCAGAGTTGGGTATAGCGTGGGATGATCCTGAGCTTGCTATTGACTGGTCTATTGATGCGATTAAAGACAAAATATCGTTATCCGATAAAGATAGAAACAATGTCTTATTAAAAGATCAGCCATCTGAGAAGTTACCAGCATATAATGATTTTATGACTGAAGCAGATAGATAAGTTTAAGATGAACATTTTAATCACAGGTGCACAAGGTCAAGTTGGGACAGAACTTACAACTGTTGCAAAAGAGCGTGGTTTTAATGTTCTTGCTACAGGCCGCAATGATTTGGATATCACTAAACTAAAAAATGTTAAAGATTACATTCAATCTCATGATGTTGATATTGTTATCAATGCTGCGGCTTACACTGCTGTCGATAAAGCAGAAGAAGAGCATGAGCTTGCCTATGCCATAAATCAAAGCGGCGCAGAAAACCTGGCCAGGCTTTGCAGAGAAAAAGATATTCCACTATTACATCTATCAACAGATTATGTGTTTAATGGAACAACCATAGATGCTTATAGTGAAGATGATGCTGTTTCTCCATTAGGTATTTATGGTAAAAGTAAATGGCAGGGCGAAGAGGTGATAAGAGAATTATTACCACAGCATATCATTTTACGTGTTGCATGGGTTTTTGGAGCGCAAGGGAATAACTTTGTAAAAACTATGCTGCGGTTAGCTAAAGACCGAGACGAGTTAAATATAGTTGCTGATCAGTTTGGCGGGCCTTCTCCCGCAAATAATATTGCGGAAACTCTAATTTTATTAATTAATAAATTTAAAAAAGATAAAACTCTAGCATGGGGTACATACCATTACTGTGGTACGGAAAAAACAAGCTGGAGTGATTTTGCCAAAGAAATATTTTATCAGGCAAAAGAACAAGGTTTAATTAATAAAGAAATAAAAATAAATGCCATAACGACAGAACAATATCCAACGCCAGCTAAAAGGCCGGCTAACTCAATGTTAAATTGTTCGAAAATTAAAAATACATTTGATATAGAAATGCCAGATTGGAAGAAATCATTAAAGCAAGTCTTGACTGACTTACATTAAAAATATTTATTGCGGTCTATGTACCTGTATACAGAATAAAAAAGTGATGTAAAATGAGTAATAACAAAAAATATAATCCAAAGAAAATCCTTGTTACCGGTGGTGCAGGGTTTATTGGTGCAAATTTTGTTCACTACTGGTTAAAAGAATATCCAAATAATCGAGTTGTTGTATTAGATGCTTTGACTTACGCAGGAAATATTGAAAATATGAAATCAGTTGAAAATAACAAGAATTTTCGTTTTGTTCATGCTGATATTTTAGATTATGACAATACTGTAAAATTATTACGTGAAGAAAATATTGATACGATAGTTCATTTTGCAGCAGAGTCCCATGTTGATCGTTCAATTACTGGCCCGGATGCCTTCATAGAAACAAATGTAAAAGGCACACATGAATTGTTAAAAGCGGCTAAAACATATTGGCTTGACGAAAATCCGCAAATGGAACATCTTTTTCAGCATGTATCAACAGATGAGGTGTATGGTACGTTAAAACCAACTGATCCTCCTTTTAGAGAAGATACCGCATATGCGCCGAACTCACCGTATGCTGCAAGCAAGGCATCATCAGACTTTTTTGTACGTTCTTATCAAGAAACCTACGGATTAAATACAAATATCTCAAATTGCTCAAATAACTATGGTCCCTACCAGTTTCCAGAAAAACTTATTCCATTAGTCATAACAAATATATTAGAAAGTAAAGCTCTTCCAATTTATGGTGATGGTCAGCAAATACGTGACTGGTTGTATGTCGATGACCATGCTAGTGGTATAGACCTTATTATCCGTAATGGTAAAAGAGGGGAACCATATAATATTGGTGGTATTAATGAATGGGCAAATATTGATATTGTTAATTTAGTTTGTGATTTGGTTGATAAAAGAATCAGCGAAAGTGAAGAGTTAAAAAATCAATTTCCAAACGCCCCTGTATGTAATGGCAAAGTTGCCAGAGATTTAATTATCTATGTGAAGGATCGTTTGGGACATGATCGTCGCTATGCTATAGATCCAAATAAGAGTAATGATGAGCTTGGTTACAAACCAAAAGAAAGCTTTGAAACAGGTATTAAAAAAACAGTAGACTGGTATTTGAATAACGAAAGTTGGTGGCGAACAGTGATGTCGGGCGAATACCAGAGCTGGATTAAACAACAGTATAATTAAAGTTATCTATCTTCAATAATAATACGTATGAATAAAGAAATAAGTTGATGGTTATTCATATAATTTAACAAACGAAATAGTACTTGTCTCAAAATAAAAAGGTTCTGGTATTTCTACCAGAACCTTTGATTTGGTGGAGGCGGCGGGAATCGAACCCGCGTCCGCAAATTCTCCGCTATCAGCTCTACATGCTTATTCTGTCTTTAAATTTAACCGGCTGCTGCCCGACAGGCAGGGATCACAGACGGCTGGTCTGGTAAGTTTTAGCAGATCGGTCCCAGACGTACCTTTCTCGCGATCTTATGTTAGTGACCCCTGGGATCTGGGAGCATAAGCACTCACCAGGCAGAGGGCTTTAAAACTGGTGTTTAGGCAGCTAAAGCGTAGTTGTCGTCGTTTGCAACTATATGTGTTACAGCTAGTTTTACGAGCTAATCTGTCACTCGGCATGCACCTCAAGTTTCGCAATCCACGTCGAAGCCGTGTCGCCCCCTTTGGTACTTCAGACTCTATTTTAACGAATAATTTCATAGAAGTCAGTTTTAATATTATGTGGGCAAAAAACACTATTTAAAGTGCTAGACTGATGAATTTTAAAGAATTATCAGAAATTGCCGATAATTAAAGAATAGTTGTTAATATTTAACTGGGCAAAGAATGGCAAAAATAAAAGTAAAAGAGCTGGAAGTCGGTATGACTTTAACAGCCGATGTCTGTGATCCGAATGGGCGTTTCCTATTGGGAGAAGGCTGTGAATTAAATGAAAAACATCTTAAAGCTTTAAATGCCTGGGGCGTTATTAGTGTTGAAATTAGTGATGCTGATATGCCTGAAGATAAACAGCGATTGGAAATTTCTCCCGAAGTATATCGTGCAATTGAAGAGCAGGTTCATGTCCGGTTTAAGCATAACAAAATGGAACACCCTTTTATTAAGGAATTAGCCGGGGAATCTGTACAATTTTTTATTGAACAATTAGGAGACTAGCATGGCATTAGATGCTGAAAGAATAGTCACTAATGTTTTAAAAGTTGCTGCTCTTCCTGCTGTTGCGTTAAAGTTTAGTGAGGCGATTAAAGATCCTGTGACCTCAAATCAGGATCTTGAGAATATCGTTTCTGAAGATTCAGCACTGGCAGCGAAAGTGTTGATGATTGCAAACAGCGCTTTATTTAATTTCCCTTCAAAAATAGATACGATTTCTAAAGCTGTTACCATTATTGGTCATAAACAATTGAGTGAGATTATTTTAAGTTGCTCTATTGTTGCTATGTTTAAGGATATTCCACAGGATGTGATCGATATGGACATGTTCTGGCGGCATAGTATTGCTGTTGCTACAGCCGCTCGTATTCTGGCTGCTTCGCGCCGAGAACAAAATATTGAAAAATTTTTTACTGCAGGTTTGTTACATGATATTGGCAAGCTGATTATTTTTGTTGAAGCCCCTAAATATGCAAAACAAGTTATTGATAAATGTGCAGAAACAGATGAACTAATGCATAAAGTAGAAAAAGATATTTTGGGGTTTGATCACGCTAAACTGGGAGCGATGTTATTAAAAAAATGGAAGTTACCAAATGACATAGTTGCTAGCGTATGTTACCACCACATGCCATCGGTATCATCGACTGATGTTATTACTCCTGGAATTATTCATATTGCAGATATTATTACTCATGCTCTTGAATTTGGTTCAAGTGGTGAAAGGTTTGTGCCAACATTAAATGAAAAATCATGGGATGCGCTGGATCTTGATGTTGAGATATTGAGCTCAAGTATTGAACAAATCGACGTGCAGCACACTGAAGCTGTTAAATATATTCTTGGATAATATTTTGTGACTGTAGAAAAATCCAGCGACATTAATGATATTTATAATTTTCTACACGATGGTATGTCTTCTGTTGTCTCTATCAGTAATGACCTTTTATCTTTACACAAAGAACATTCAGTTGATGATGTATTAGAAATATTATTTGAAAAGCTAAAAATACTGAACTATTTTGATTCTTTTGCGCTTTATAAAATTAAAGACCTGATTGATTTTGAACAATCCTTTTGTTTCCCCGAGTCAGAAAAAGATTTGATTGAACAGGATGTCGAACAGCATATTGAAAAAGGCACATTCTCCTGGGCGTTAAATAACACTCGCCCGTTTGTTATTACCGCACCTGTTTCTGGCTACAATCAGGTGCTTGTTTCTGTTTCTACTAAGCGTCGTATTCATGGCCTTTTTATTGCTAATGCAAAAGACAAAGGTGAAATACACGGTGTAACACTTGAAGTTCTGCAGCTACTTATTTCTATCACGGTCTTTAGTATAGATAATGTTCAGCTGACGGAACAGTTAACCCAATATACACATAACCTCGAAGATAAAGTTTTAGAAAGAACAAAAGAACTTGAAGAAGAAAAAGTTAAGGCTGAAGAATCCAATAAAGCACGCTCAGAATTTCTCGCAAATATGAGTCATGAAATAAGAACACCAATGAACGGTGTTCTTGGAATGATGGAGCTATTAAAAGAAACTAAACTCAACAAAAAACAGCTTCATTATGTCGATACAGCAAAAAATTCCGGTTCGAATATGCTAGTGATTCTGAATGATATTCTTGATTTATCAAAAGTGGAATCAGGAAAACTGGTTATTGAAGAAGAACAATTCAATATCGTTGAAGTTATCAGTGATTTAGCCTCTTTATTTTCCCTTGAGTTACAGGAAAAGGGCGTAGATCTCATTGTCGCTATTGATCCTGTTATTCCGGTAAATCTTCTTGGCGGGCAAACACGTTTTTGGCAAATCGTAATGAATCTATTAGGTAATGCCAAAAAATTTACAGAGTCAGGAGAAATATACCTGACTTTAATATTAAACGAGCTTGATGATGATAATGTGGATATTCAGGTTTCTGTTAAAGATACTGGTATTGGTATTGCAAAAAAATCGTTAGACAAAATATTTGAATCATTTGAACAGGCGGAAATTAATACATCACGTCATTATGGTGGTACTGGCTTAGGACTAACTTTATGTAAAAAACTTTGTAATATGATGGGGGGAGATATACATGTTAAATCTTCGCTTGGCGAAGGAAGTGAGTTTTATTTTAATGTGAAAATGAAACGAATTCCGGATGCCGTTTCGCCCTATAAGCTTGTTAATCACAATGATTTTAATGCGATTTACTTTACGTTTAACACTAAAGTGAATCACGCTGTTGCAACAGTGTTTGAATCTCTAAAAGTCAATTACACCATATGTGACACGGAAGGGTGTGTTGAAAAACAACTTGCTGCACTGCAAAAAGAAAGTATCAATATGTTGGTGGTCGATGAAAGTGTTTTTTATGATAATGATATTTCTATAGCAAAAATTATTAATCAGTATAATAAATACAATATTGAGATTTCTGTTGTGTGTACAGAACTTGCAAAAGACAACTACTCGGAATATGCCACAGTATTAACTAAACCCCTGCAAGTTAATAAGTTTTATCGTTATTTACAAATGTTGTCTGGTGGGCTTGAAGAGGAACAGGAGGAATCTATTGTTCATAACAACTTAAAAGCAGATGTTTTGATTGTTGAAGACAATGAAGTGAATCAAATGGTCGCAAGCGGTATGTTATCCAATATGGGGTGTCATTCAACCATTGCAAACAATGGTAAAATTGCACTGGATTTATTACAAAAAAATTTATTCGATATTGTTTTAATGGATATTAATATGCCGGTAATGGGAGGGTGTGAAGCGACAAGACAGTTTCGTCAAACCGAAGCTGAAGGAGAGCACTTACCTGTTATCGCGCTGACTGCAAATATATTAACAGAAGATGTTGCCGAGTATTTAAAAGAAGGTATGGATGATTACATTGCCAAGCCTTTTTCTGCAGACGTTTTATATGAAAAACTAAGTAAGTGGTTACCGGAAGACAAAATAATTAATGAAACCGGTAAAACAACAGACTCAAATGTTAATGATGGCTCAAATATGGATCTGGATATTATTAACAATTTAAAAACAATGATGGGAGAAAGTTATTCTGATCTTGTAGAAACTTTTCTTACTAGAGGTACAGTATTAAAAGATTCAATAGTTAATAGCAGCGATGACAATGGAAGCCTCATTCGGGATGTTCACAGTTTAAAAGGAAGCAGTGGTACTATGGGGGCAAAGAATCTTTTTTTATTATGTGAAAAGTATGAAATGCTGCTTCGTAAAGATAAAGAGGTAGATAAAAACAAAGCGGCTGAAGACATTGCTCATGAATTCAGTATGGTAGAAAAATTTTTAATGAAATGACATTAAGATGATTTAAGTACACGTGCTTTTTCGCGCTTCCAGTCACGATCCTTTTCTGATGCCCGTTTGTCATGCTCTTTTTTACCTTTTGCCAGCGCTATTTCGAGTTTAGCGCGTCCTTTTTTCCAATACATGGCCGTCGCAACTAATGTGTAGCCTTTTCGTTCAACTGCACTGACTAGTTTGGTAATTTCGTCACGGTGGAGTAATAACTTTCGAATCCGTTGGGGTTCCGGGTGTATATGAGTAGATGCAGTTTCAAGCGGAGTGATAACGGTTGAGCTTAACCATGCTTCGCCATTTTTTATAAAAACATAACTATCACGAATCTGGACTTTTTTGGCCCGCAGACTTTTGACTTCCCATCCTTGCAGCATAATGCCGGCTTCAAAGCGATCTCCCAGAGTAAAATCATGTCGTGCTTTTTTATTGAGCACAATTGTATTGGAATTGGAGGATTTGTCTTTTTTTGCTTTAGCCATATTTCGGAATTATACAGATAATTTGCATGACTGGCAGTTTAAAAACACTGCCGGAATGAGGGCGTGTGAGGTATAGTTAGTCATGAAAATAATCTATTTTAGCAAAAACTGATGTGGTCAAAATGTTTATTAATGACCATTAATATAAGAAGGATTAATTAAAGTGAAAAACAAAAATAATAATTTTCACCTAAAAAGATTGATCATAGCCTTGTTGCTTATGATTTCCAGTAATTTAGCCATAGCAGCAGATCCGGCTACAACGTCAACAGCTTTAGCTTTAAATGATTTATTTGGCGAAATAAATGGCTATTTAGCCACCGTTTTTTTCTTTGATGTTATGCCGGGTTCTTCTGAGTTGCCCTTTATTGTGGCCTGGCTTGTTGTTGGTGCAGTATTTTTGACTGTCAGAATGAGTTTTATCAATCTGCGGATGTTCCGTCATGCTTATCATATTTTACGAGGTAAATATTCAACTTCGGGAATTGAAGGTGAGGTAACCTCGTTTCAGGCTCTCACCACGGCATTATCCGCGACTGTTGGCTTGGGAAATATCGCAGGTGTGGCCATTGCTATTATGATTGGTGGTCCCGGTGCAACATTTTGGATGATTATTGCCGGTTTTTTCGGTATGACCTCAAAGTTTACCGAAGCTACACTGGCGCAAATGTATCGAGAAGTCAGGCCCGATGGCCATATTATGGGCGGGGCCATGGAGTATCTTTCCCGGGGCTTGGCTGACAAAGGCTGGTCTCAAACGGGCAAAGTGTTGGCGATTATTTTTTCTGTACTCACAATCGGTGGTTCGCTTGGTGCCGGTAATGCCTTTCAGGTCAGTCAGTCCTTAACCGCAGTTCAAATTCAAATTCCATTGCTTGCAGATCAGCCATGGATTTATGGTGTTGTTATGGGCACTCTTGTTGCTGTGGTTATTATTGGTGGTATTCGACGAATTGCTCACACGGCAGAAGCGATTGTTCCAGCCATGGTGACTATTTATGTACTGGCGTGTCTCTGGATCATTTTAAGCAACGCAACATTGATTCCGGATGCGGTAGGAAAAATTATTACCGAAGCCTTTACTCCAGCCGCCGGTATGGGGGGGCTAATCGGGGTATTAGTACAAGGATTTAAACGCGCGGCATTCTCCAGTGAAGCCGGTATCGGTTCGGCTGCCATTGCGCATGCCACGGCTAAGGTTGCGTATCCGGTACGGCAGGGAATTGTTGCGTTAATGGAACCCTTTATTGACACGATTGTTATTTGTACTATGACAGCTTTAGTTATTATAGTTACGGGGGTTTATAACAGCCCGGAACATGCCGAATTAGTCGCCAATAAGGCGGGTGCCGGTTTAACTTCTGTTGCTTTTGGTTCAGCTATATCCTGGTTCCCAATCATCCTCTCACTTTCTGTTGTTTTGTTTGCATATAGCACAATGATTTCATGGTCCTATTACGGAGAACGTTGCTGGACATTTTTGTTTGGTGAAAGCTCAACCATGGCTTATCGAATCATTTTTGTTATTTTTGTTGTTGTGGGCTCTGTCACTAGTGCAAGTAATATTCTTGAATTCAGCGATTTATTAATTCTTGGTATGGCACTTCCTAACTTCATTGGTTTATATATATTACATGGCAAGGTAAAAGAAGCATTGACTGTATATTTAGCGAAACTAAAAAGTGGTGAGTTAGATAGAGAAGTTCAATGAAGCATGAATGGTCAAGCAAATTTACTTTTATCTTAGCCGCCGTTGGTTCAGCAGTCGGGCTGGGTAATATATGGAAATTTCCCTACATCACGGGTGAATATGGTGGTGGAGTTTTTATATTTGCTTACCTTATTTTTGTTGCCTTAATTGGTTTACCGATTATGCTGGCAGAAATCGCACTGGGCCGACGTGGTAAACAAAGTCCGGTTAATACCATGACGCAATTGTCTCTTGAAGCCGGTAGTAATCCTGCATGGCGAGTATTAGGCTGGAGCGGCATGGTGGCGGGATGTTTGATCCTGTCTTATTACAGCGTAATAGCCGGCGAGGTTTTGGCCTATAGTTTTCGGGCAAGTTCCGGTATGTTTAATCACCAAACTGCAGATGGCATAAAAAGTATATTGAACTCGCTAACCTCAGAACCGGAAAAATTACTCGCCTGGCATACCATTTTTATGAGTTTAACCGTTTTGGCGGTGGCTAAAGGTGTAAGAGGGGGCATTGAAAAAACGGTCACTTTTTTAATGCCGGCGCTTTTTATTATTCTGATATTTTTAGTTTTATACGCAATGAATACCGGTGGTTTTGAACAAGCTATTGATTTTATGTTTACCCCCGATGCCGATAAGTTTTTTTATGCGCGAAATGAGTTAGGCCAATACTTAATGGATGCCGAAGGTGAAAAAATATTCACCTGGAAACCGATGATGGTTGCACTTGGTCATGCCTTTTTTACTTTGAGTTTAGGTATGGGGGCGATTATGATGTATGGCTCATATTTAAACCGGCATGTGTCCATCGGACAAATGGCGTTAATTATTGTTAGTCTTGATACCGTGGTTGCTTTACTTGCAGGGTTAGCTATTTTCCCGCTTGTTTTTGTTAATGATTTAAACCCGGCAATTGGCCCCGGTTTAATTTTTGAAACACTACCGATTGCTTTTGGTAATATGGCAGGTGGAGCACTGATCGGAACACTCTTTTTTACTTTACTATTTTTTGCAGCTTTAAGTTCTGCAATATCATTAATTGAACCGACTATAGCATGGTTAATTGAAAGCAAAGGTTTGCGACGTATTAAAGCCTGTGTCTGGACTGGAGTGATAGTCTGGTTTATTGGTTTGGCAACTATTTTTTCCATAACAGGAACAACACTGGGCGATATTGCTCAGACAGTATTTTCTGATATTGATCCTAAATCAGGTATTTTAAGTTACAGCCTTTTCCAGATTATCGATTTTGTTACCGCCAGTATTATGTTGCCTCTTGGAGGATTATTTATTGCTATTTTTGCGGGCTGGGTGATGGAGCAGGATTCAACTGAACGAGAGTTTTCTTTTCACAACCGTTATATTTATCCTGTTTGGCATGTCATGATACGCTATGTGAGTCCACTTTTAGTGGCAATGGTGTTTTTGAATATGGTTGGAATTTTTTGATTTTAAAGTAGATATTATGACAACAATTAGTAAGACGGCTCTGGTTCATTATTCACCCGAACAAATGTTTAAGCTCGTCGATAATATAGAAGCCTATCCCGAGTTTTTACCATGGTGTGGTAAAGCAACTGAAATCTTCAGAGATGAAAATAATGTTGAAGCCAGTTTGTTTATTTCACATAGTGGCTTAAATAAAGAATTTACCACGCAAAATAAAAACACGGCTTTTAACAAAATTCAAATGCATCTGCTGAACGGTCCTTTTAAAAATCTTGATGGTGTCTGGTTATTTGAACCTTTAGGTGATAACGCTTGCAAGGTTTCGTTAAATCTAGAGTTTGAATTTTCCAGTAAAATTATTAGTCTTACTTTAGGGCCAATATTCAGTAAAATAGCAAATAGCTTGGTCGATGCATTTATTAAACGAGCAGATACAGTTTATGGCTAATACAGAAAAATATTATATTGAAGTGGCTTATGCATTACCTGAAGAGCAGGTGTTAATTGCTTTAGATGTCGATGAGGGCACAACAGTTGAGCAAGCGGTTAAGCTTTCAGGGATTTTAGAAAAATTTGATGATATCGACCTGACAAAAAATAAATTAGGTATTTTTGGAAAAGTGGCTAAAGCAGATCAAGTCTTGCGAGATAAAGATCGTGTAGAAATTTATCGTCCTTTGATTGCCGATCCAAAAGAATCTCGACGCAAGCGAGCAGAAAAAAAATCCAGAAAGAAATAATCCTTAATTAGGCGGGCTATTAATCTTTTCTTGTCTCATCAAGCGAGAGCCCGGTCGTTCTTTACTCTAAATTACTTCAATGTGATGGTTTTTATCTTACTATCATCAATCTTCGATAATACGTTATTTTTAAAATATAACGTCAGCAATCGCCGGGTCGTTTGTTTCTGATTTTTAGCAAAGGTATATAGATAATCCCAACGGTTTTTATGAAAGGGATCTTTAAGTAATGGTGAGCCCATAACAAAAAGTACTTGTTGCTGAGTCATCCCTACCTTGAGTTGAGAAAGCTGTTTATCGTCAAAGGTATTTCCCTGTTGGATATCAGGCTTATAGGCGCAACTCACCATAAACTGGCTAAAAAACAGGCTAATAATAAGAATGAGAACTCTTCTCATTTTCGTTCCAATATGCGAGGATTAAAAACCGAATCATACCCTATTGTATGCCCATTATGCGAGGAATCATGGACAGTAATGAATTAAAACGTGCAGGTTTAAAAGCCACGTTACCAAGATTAAAAATTCTGGAATTTCTGGAAAGCAGCAAAGTTCGTCACATGAGCGCCGAAGATGTGTACAAGGCTCTGCTTGAGAGTGGTGAAGAAGTGGGTTTAGCCACAGTTTATCGCGTGTTAACCCAGTTTGAAGCAGCCGGACTTGTGGTGCGTCATCACTTTGAGGGTGGGCAGTCTGTTTTTGAAATGGAGCAGGGCAAGCATCATGATCATATTCTTTGTGTGAAATGCGGTAAAGTTGATGAGTTTGTTGATGAAACGATTGAAGAACGTCAAAAAGTGATAGCTAAAGAAAAAGGCTATGCCATGACGGATCATTCTCTTTATATCTATGGTGTATGTGGCGACTGCCAGAATAAAGCTTAACGATTAACCGTTACCGATACGAGCTAGCATTTCTTCTGCATGAGATAAGGTTTGATCGGTAATTTCAATTCCCCCCATCATGCGCGCTAACTCTTTAACCCGTAAAGGCTTATCTAAATAATTAATTTGACTGATAGTGGTTGCAGCATCAGATTGTTTACTGACTTGTAAATGGTGCTCACCCAGGGCGGCAACCTGTGCAAGATGGGTAACACAAATAACCTGACGGTGGGCAGCCAGCTCTTTTAGTTTAAGGCCAACAATTTCTGCAACACGACCACCAATTCCCACATCGACTTCATCAAAAATAAGAGTCGGTATACGGGTGGACTCGGCTGCAATGACCTGAATGGCCAGACTAATTCGGGAAATTTCACCACCGGAAGCAACTTTACTAAGTGATTTTGCCGGTGAGCCGGGATTTGCACTCACCAGAAATTCAACTTGCTCATTGCCATTGGCATGGAAAGCACCTTCTGCATAAGAATTTAACGCAACTTCAAAAGTACCGCCTTCCATTCCCAGTTCTTGCATGTTTTCACTGACTTTAGTGGACAATATTTTGGCAGCTTTGAGACGGCTTTTACTTAAAGTGCTGGCGGCTTGCCGGTAATGCTCGGCAGTCGTTGCAATGTCCTGCTGTAGTGTTTCTAAATGAACATCGGCATTTTCAATTGAGTCTAGTTCTTTTTGCAGCTTTTCGAATAAGTCAGGAAGTTCATCCGGGTTAACCTGATGTTTACGTGCAAGGTTATGAACCGTACTAATACGTTCATCCAGATAACTTAAACGTTGCGGATCAAGTTCCAGACTATCAATGTATTGATGTAGTTCACTACTAGCTTCATTTATCTGAATTTGTGCGTTATAGAGTAAGCTGGCGATATCATTTAATTTATTATCGGTTTTACCCAGCTGTTGTAATTCTAAAGTGAAATGACTTAGCTGTTGAGAGACTGAACCTTTATCATTTTCATCTAACGCATGTAATGTTTGTTCGGCTGTTTGTAATAACTGACTGGCATTTGATAAGCGTTTATATTCAATATCTAAATTTTTTGATTCATCTTTTTGCAGATTAAGGGCTTCCAGCTCATTCACCTGATATTTCAGCAGGTCGAGGCGGTGGTCTTGCTCATTTTTAGCGGCACTGAGTTTTTTAAATTCGTTATTGAGTTTATTCCATTCTTTAAATGAGGTGCTCACTTTCTTTACCAGATCGGAATGGTTGGCGTAATCGTCGAGTAATTGTTGCTGTACTTCGAGTTTCATTAAAGATTGGTGTTCGTGCTGACCATGTAAGTCAACCAGCATCTCTGCCAGTTCACGAAGTTGTTGTACAGTAGCAGGCTTGCCATTAATAAAAGCTTTAGAGGGACCTTTTTCATTTACCGTACGGCGAATAATACATTCATGTTCGCTATCGAGTTCATGTTCCTTTAACCAGAGCTCTGCATTTTTTGCTTTGCTTGTATCAAAAGTCACACTTATTTCAGCTCGACTTTCACCATGACGAATAACCGTGCTGTCTGCCCGATCACCCAGAGCCAAACCCAGGGCATCGAGTAAAATAGATTTACCTGCACCGGTTTCGCCGGTAAGAACGGACAGCCCGGATTCAAGCTCGATATCGAGAGCCTCGACAATCGCAAAATTCCAAATGTGAATATGAGTTAGCATAATGTGGTTATTATAATCATTTAATGGGTATAAAGAACAAATCTTTAACCACAGAGAACACGGAGGTTCACAGAGGATTTACTTAATCTTTTCCACTGTGTATCTCCGAGACCTCTGTGCTGATATTTTTAGATTTTTATTTAAAAATGTTCACCCCAGTGGAGTTTAGCTCGTAGTATTTCGTAGTGGTTGTGCTGTCTTGGGTGAATTAATTTAACGACTTTTTCTTTTTTCTTAATGGTGATCTTGTCACCTGAAACCACACCCAGATTAATTTGTCCGTCACAGGTTACCTGTGCATGCGAGTTTTGGTTTTCTTTAACAATAATTTCAATAACACTGTCGCCGCCGATAACAATTGGTCGATAACTCATGGTGTGAGGACAGATAGGCACAAGTACCATAGCATCCATATCCGGTTCCAGAATCGGACCACCACCCGAGAGGGCATAGGCAGTTGAGCCGGTTGGCGTGGAAATAATTAATCCGTCTGAACGCATGCTATTGAGAAACTTACCATTAATATAGGTTTCCGTTTCTATCATGCGCGCTACTTCCCACTTGTGTATCACCACATCATTAAACGCATCACTCTCACTGGTCGGATTGTCCCCGTGCTCAATGGTTGTATTTAGTAAGATGCGATGTTCTTCTTCAAACTCACCATCGAGTATTTCATGTATACGTTCAGACATTTCATTGGGTGAAATATCAACAAGAAAACCTAAGCGACCTAAGTTAATTCCCAGAATAGGAACTTCAAAATTAACCAGTCCCCGGGCGGCATCGAGTAAAGTCCCGTCACCACCAACAGTGACGGCAAGATCACAGCGCTTTCCTATTTCATGCCGGGTAATGATTTCTAAATCATGCTCCCCCATATTCCGGGATGTTTCCCGGTCGAGGTAAACAGTGCAACCTCGTTCAGTTAATATGCGAGACAGGGCTAATAGTGTCGATGCGACGCTGGTATCAGCAAATTTCCCAATGAGGCCAATCGTAGTGAAGCTGTTTTTATGATTTGTCATAAATTTATTTTACGTTGTATGAATAATTTAAGCTGTGAAATGTATCGATAAATTAGCACAGGTCGACCTCAATTAGCTAATCTTCAACAATTTTATGTCTTCATATTTTAAGTGCACTTGGAAAATGAAAAATTAGTCATTTTTTATTAGCACTCGCGGTGTAAGAGTGCTATTTTTACATTTTCAATCATCTTTCCATCATCTATTTACAGAGGAAAAATGTAAAGTGTCGACAGATTCTTCGTTAAACAATCTTAATGAACGCTCACAGCAGTTATTCAAAGTTTTAGTGGAGCACTATATTAATGATGGACAGCCTGTTGCCTCTAAAACACTATCCAATAATGAACAAATTAACCTGAGTCCGGCCACCGTTCGTAATGTGATGTCTGATCTGGAAGATTTAGGTCTGATTATTTCACCTCATACCTCGGCAGGTCGAATTCCTACACCACGAGGTTATCGTTTATTTGTTGACAATTTAGTGACAGTAAAACCATTACGTGGAAAAGCCGTAGAAAATTTACGTCAGGAAATGGGCATTAATGAGTCTCAGGAAGGGTTAATAGCAAAAGCTTCTTCAGTGTTGTCCGGTATGACAAAGATGGCTGGCGTCGTGACTATTCCCCGTCGTGAAGCGATTATTTTAAGGCACATTGAATTTTTACCATTAACCTCAAATCGTATTTTGGTGATTTTAGTGGTGAATGAGCAGGAAGTGCAGAATAGAGTTATTCATACTGACCGGGCATTTACTGAGTCAGAATTAACCCAGACGGCTAATTACCTGAATCAGGAATTCATGGGTAAAGATTTATCTCAAATTCGTCAGTCAGTTCTGGAAACCATGAAACAAGAACGTGATGACATGCAGCACATTATGAAAATGGCCATTCAAATGACCGATAACGTGGTTGAAGAGCAAAATAATGATGATTTTGTGATGGCGGGGCAGACGAACCTAATGGAATACGCTGAAATGGCGAATATGGAAAAATTACGCCAGTTATTTGAAGCCTTTAATACCAAGCGAGATGTATTGCATGTATTAGATCAATCCATTAAGGCAGAAGGTATGCAGGTTTTCATTGGCGAAGAGTCAGGATATTCCGCATTCGAGAGCTGCTCGGTCATTACCGCACCCTATAAAGTGAGTGAAGAGGTGGTTGGTGTTTTGGGGGTTATCGGGCCAACCCGAATGGCTTATGACAAGGTTATCCCGCTAGTGGATGTCACTGCAAAATTATTAGGTTCTCTCTTGAGTTCAGAATAAGTGACCTTATATAGAGCATAGTTATTATTTTTTCGGAGTGAGAAATGAGCGAAACAGAACAAAATCAGGAAATTGAATCAGAAATTGAAGAGGGTTCAGTAGAAACAGAGGTAACTGAATCAGAGGCAACTGAATCAGAGGCAACTGAATCAGAGGCAACTGAATCTGAAGAAGTTACCATTGAATCTCTCAAGAAAAAATTAGAGGAAGCAGAGGCTAAAGCGGCTGAAAATTTAGATCAGCTGGTGCGCACACGAGCTGAAATGGAAAATATTCGTCGTCGTTCGGAACGTGAATTGGCTAATGCACATAAATATGCATTAGAAAAATTCGCACAGGAATTATTACCGGTCATTGATAGTATGGAAATGGGCGTTGCTGCAGCAATGGATGAAAATGCTGATGTCAGTAAATTACGCGAAGGTACCGAAATGACATTGAAAATGTTCGAAGCGGCCATCGAAAAATTTGGTATTAAAGGCGTTCATCCAAAAGGTGAAGCATTTAATCCTGATCATCATCAGGCGATGAGTATGATTGATTCTACTGAACATGAGCCGAATACCATTATTGATGTTATGCAAAAAGGTTATTTGTTGAATGAACGTTTAGTTCGCCCGGCAATGGTCGTAGTCTCTTCGGCAAATAGTTCTAAAGCTGAAAAAAAATAAGAAAAATGACTTAACGGGCTTGAAGCTAGCGCAAATGCCCTTATTAAATGAACAGTTAAGTAATTTTGTAAATTTAAATATTAGATACGGATAGCGAGGAGCCAGAGAACAAGGCAAAAGATGACGAGAAAGCGGAATGTACAATAAGTACATGAGCCTTTTGAGGAAGCTTTTAACGCAGTAATCTGGTTTCGCAGCATTCGTAAATTAAGTGGAGCAGCAGATATGGGAAAGATAATTGGAATCGATTTAGGTACTACTAATTCATGCGTAGCAGTCATGGATAACGGTACTGTAAAAGTAATAGAAAATAGTGAAGGCGATCGCACAACACCCTCTGTTGTTGCTTTTGCTAATGACGAAGTATTAGTCGGTCAACCAGCTAAACGTCAGGCAGTAACAAACCCTGCAAATACAATCTATGCAGTAAAACGTCTGATTGGTCGTCGTTTTGAAGATGATGAAGTACAAAAAGATATTTCTATGGTGCCTTATAAGATTGTTAAGGCAGACAACGGTGATGCTTGGGTAGAAGCTGAAGGCAAGAAAATGGCTGCTCCTGAAGTTTCAGCACGTATTCTGCAAAAAATGAAAAAGACAGCAGAAGATTATCTTGGTGAAGAAGTGACAGAAGCCGTTATCACCGTACCTGCTTACTTCAATGACTCACAACGTCAGGCAACAAAAGATGCAGGTAAAATTGCCGGTCTGGATGTTAAACGTATTATCAATGAGCCAACTGCCGCAGCATTAGCTTTCGGTATGGACAAGCAAGAAGGTGATCGCACCGTTGCTGTTTACGATTTAGGTGGTGGTACATTCGACGTATCAATCATCGAAATTGCTGAAATTGATGGCGACCATCAAATTGAAGTGTTATCTACAAATGGTGACACGTTCCTAGGTGGTGAAGATTTTGACATGCGTTTAATTGATTACCTGGTAGAAGAATTCAAGAAAGATCAGGGCTTTGATTTACGCAATGACCCGCTTGCATTACAGCGCTTAAAAGAAGCTGCTGAAAAAGCAAAAATCGAGTTATCTTCAGGTCAGCAAACTGACGTGAACTTACCTTATATTACTGCTGATGCATCAGGGCCAAAACACTTAAACATTAAAGTGACTCGCGCAAAATTAGAGTCATTAGTTGATGATTTAATTGCACGTTCAATTGAACCTTGCAAAAAAGCATTAAAAGATGCAGGTTTATCCGCCTCTGAAATTGATGATGTTATTCTAGTGGGTGGTCAAAGCCGTATGCCTAAAGTGCAGGAAGAAGTGAAGAACTTCTTCGGCAAAGAAGCGCGCAAAGATGTTAACCCTGATGAAGCGGTTGCCATGGGTGCAGCGATTCAAGGTGGTGTATTAGGTGGTGATGTTAAAGATGTCTTGTTACTTGATGTAACGCCGTTATCTTTAGGTATTGAAACAATGGGTGGTGTTATGACTAAACTCATTGAGAAAAATACGACAGTACCAACTAAAGCAACACAAACGTTCTCAACAGCGGATGATAATCAGTCAGCGGTAACGGTTCATGTAGTACAAGGTGAACGTGAACGTGCCGATGCGAATAAATCTTTAGGTCGTTTTGATTTACAGGATATTCCACCAGCACCACGTGGTGTACCACAAATCGAAGTTACATTTGATATTGATGCCAATGGTATCTTGAATGTATCTGCAAAAGATAAAGGTACTGGTAAAGAACAGTCTATCGTGATTAAAGCATCAAGTGGTTTATCTGATGATGAAGTTGAAAAGATGGTCAAAGATGCTGAAGCTCATGCTGATGACGATCGTAAGTTCCAGGAATTAGTGACTAGCCGCAATACGGCAGAACAACTGATTCATGCAACTAAGAAGTCAATGGAAGAGTTAGGTGACGATAAACTTGAAGCTGGCGAAAAAGACAGCATTGAAGCAGCGATTAAAGAGCTCGAAGAAGTCGTTAAAGGTGAAGATAAAGATGCAATCGAAGCTAAAACGAAAGCATTAACTGAAGCGTCCGGTAAAATGGCAGAACGTTTGTATGCTGAAAAAGGTGCTGCTGAAGCAGGCGCCGCGCCTGAAGGTGCAGCAAATGAACAGTCAAGTTCTGCTGCAGACGATGATGTTGTTGATGCTGAGTTTGAAGAAGTTGACGACAACAAAAAATAAGTCATAACAGACTTATTCAAAGCAAATGGCTGCATGTTTACATGTGGCCTTTTGTGGTTTTAATTTAGGCGGTTTAATTGGGAGTCGGGTCAATTAATTTTGACTCTGACCCTGATTAGATAATGCAATTATTATATTAATTTAAGAAGTAAAAACTATGTCAAAGCGCGATTATTATGAAGTTCTGGGTGTACAAAAAAATGCCAGTGATGCAGAAATCAAAAAGGCATTTAAACGTTTAGCAATGAAACACCATCCCGATCGTAATCAGGATAATCAAGATGAATCTGAAGTAAAATTTAAAGAAGCGAAAGAAGCATACGACATACTTTGTGATTCACAAAAACGTGCGGCTTACGATCAATTTGGTCATGCAGGTGTTGATCAGTCTGCAGGCATGGGCGGTGGTGCCGGCGGAAGTTTCAGTGATGTTTTCGGTGATGTCTTTGGTGATATTTTTGGCGGCGGAGGCGGTGGTGGCCACGGCGGGCAACGCGTATATCGCGGAGCAGATTTACGTTACAACCTAACACTGGATTTAGAAGAAGCAGTTCGGGGTACATCAGTTAATATTCGTGTACCAACATATGTGACATGTGATGAATGTGCCGGTAGTGGAGCTAAAAAAGGCACTAAACCGACAACCTGTACAACCTGTGGTGGGCATGGACAGGTACGTATGCAACAAGGGTTTTTCTCATTACAGCAAACCTGCCCACGTTGTCATGGTAATGGCAAAATGATTTCAGATCCTTGTGGCAAGTGTAATGGTCAGGGACGTGTAGAGAAAAACAAAACATTATCGGTAAAAGTTCCAGCAGGTGTTGATAATGGTGATCGTATTCGCCTTTCCGGTGAAGGAGAAGCGGGCGAGAATGGTGGTCCGGCCGGTGATTTGTTTGTGCAGATTTCAGTGCGTGAACATAAAATATTCCAGCGTGATGGTAGTGATCTCTATTGTGATGTTCCTATTGCTGTCACTGCGGCAAGCTTAGGTGGCGAGTTAGATGTACCAACATTAGATGGACGGGTTAAATTAAAAATTCCTGCCGAAACACAAACCGGTAAAATGTTCCGTTTACGTGGCAAAGGTGTCAAGTCAGTACGTGGAGGAAGCACGGGTGATTTAATGTGCCGTGTAACAATTGAAACGCCGGTTAATTTGACCAAACATCAAAAAGAACTGTTACAGGAATTTGACAAGTCATTAAAAGAAGATAAAAAAAATCATAGCCCTAAAGCTTCAAGCTGGCTTAAGGGTGTGAAAAAATTCTTCGAAGATATGAAATCATAAGTCATCACTCAACTTATATGTTCTGCTTATGCAAAACGATAAGTTGTGAGAATGTCTTGTAATACAACCATATGACAACCTCATATGATTGTATTAAATTAGATAACCAGACAGATAGTAAATACAATATAGGGTGTATAGGTTATTAGATTATGGGCATTTTGGATGATTTAAAAAACCAGTCTGAAGCGCAAAAAGCGAAGGAATCGAAAGAACGACAACGACAAGAAGATCTCCTGAAATATTATCAGGAGAATCTTCATCCAAAAATGTTGCAGTTATATCAATTTTTGAATGAGTTTGCAGAGCATTTAAATTATATCCAGAATCAAACCCCTGTTTGTTATCCGCTGAACCCGGATAATAGCGACTTGGAATTTAACCAGACAGATTACAAAGTGACTATCGACAGCGCAAATGAGGTTAAAGAAATTAATCTTCGGTTTGAGTGTCGTTTGAATGAACCCGTTATCTTGGAACTTGAAAACAGTGAACGTATTTTACGTTACACTGATCTTTTACATAGTTACCGTATAAACTTTGAACGAACTGATACTAAAGATAGTAACTATGAATTAATTAGTGCGAAATTTAAAATTATTGGTCCTGTTCCTGTTAATGTCATTCTGCAAGGAGAGGTCGCTACATCCTCAATTCATTTAATTTTAAATAATTTTGAAAAGCAGGGTGTGAGTAAACATACTTATAAAGACCGGCATATTACCGATGAATTTATTGATGATTTTGGTAAGTTTATTCTCAGGCAAAATCCGCAATTTTTAAAACTTGATATTGCAGATGATGATAAAGAAAAAATTCGTCAAAATATTCAGGCAGATCTGGAACAGCGTCAGCGTGAACTGGATGAAGCAGAGAAACGATTAAAATTAGAAGAACAAAAAGCAAAAGAAAAAACATCCTGGAAGAATTTATTTAAAAAAACAGATTAAATGACAGAGAGATGAGGGAAGCGAAGTCAAAGCCCGCGAGTTATGACTTTTGATGCCAGCCCCATTCCTCTTATTGGGAGATAAATATGACAAAAATCGCAATTACCGGTGCATCGGGGCGAATGGGCCGAGTACTCATTCAGGCGGTTGCTGAAGCCGAAGGCTTTGAGCTTGGTGCAGCATTAGTTCGCAAAGGGAGTTCGATGACAGGGGTTGATGCAGGCGAACTTGCCGGTGTTGGTAAGTTGAATGTTGCTATTACCGATGATTTAAAGTCAGTAACCGCCAATTTTGATGTATTAATTGATTTTACCCGACCTGAAGCGACATTAGAAAACCTGAAAATTTGTCGAGAAGCCGGTAAAGGTATTGTGATTGGTACCACAGGTTTTGATGATGCAGGTAAACAAGCTATTACAGATGCCGGTAATGATATCGGAGTTGTTTTTGCCCCAAATATGAGTGTTGGAGTTAATCTAACACTTAAATTACTCGATATCGCGGCACGAGTGATGGGGGATGATGTTGATATCGAAGTCATCGAAGCACACCACCGCCATAAAGTTGATGCACCGTCGGGCACGGCATTGCGCATGGGTGAAGTTGTGGCTAATGCGCTTGGTCGTGACCTGAAAGAATGTGCTGTTTATGGCCGGGAAGGTATTAGCGGAGAGCGTGATCGTAAAACCATTGGTTTTGAGACCATCCGTGCCGGTGATATTGTCGGAGAGCATACTGTCATGTTTGCCGATATTGGTGAGCGTGTAGAAATCACTCATAAAGCATCAAGTCGAATGACCTTTGCCAGTGGTGCCGTACGTGCAGCAGGCTGGATCATGAGCAAGGGAAAAGGCGAGTTCGATATGATGGATGTTTTAGATTTAAACGATTAGTTTCGTTGTTTCGTTACATTTCGTTGTCGGCCTGAAGGCCGACCTACATGGCTCTTTGTAGGTTGGTCTTCAGGACTCTTTGTAGGTTGGCCTTCAGGCCAACGTGGTGTCAACTACAAACTCCGCCCTGATTTTGTTCGCTCCCGATTTTCAAAATCTCCGTGATCCCTGTTCCCCAGTGGTTTATCCATTTTTATATATTTTCTTAGTGTTCTTCGAGTCCTTTGTGGCCAAACTATCTGGAATTTTACCAGTTCGTTGGGTATAATCCTCTCGGTCTGATACATATCTCTGACCACCTAATTCCTAGCGGGAGCGTTGAAAGCGCCTCCCGCTTTTTTACACGTCTGTCTTATGGAGGTTTACTTGAGAAAACCGGCCCTACTTGCACTTGAAGACGGTACCGTCTTTTATGGTGAATCTATTGGTATTGAAGGGGAAACCGTAGGTGAGGTGGTATTTAATACTGCCATGACTGGCTATCAGGAAATCCTGACTGATCCTTCTTATTCTCGTCAAATCGTGACGTTAACTTATCCTCATATTGGTAATGTTGGCACAAATGCTGATGATGCTGAATCCACAGCAGTTCATGCTGCTGGTCTTGTTATTCGAGATCTCCCTCTGGTGGCAAGTAGCTGGAGAAATGAAGTTTCTCTGGAAGATTATTTGCAAAGCAATAAGGTGGTTGCAATAGCAGATATTGATACCCGTAAATTAACACGAATCTTGCGCGAGAAAGGGGCGCAAAGTGGCTGCATCGTGGCAGGGGATAATATTGACGAAGCGGCTGCGATTAAAGAAGCAAAATCTTTTGCAGGTCTTAAAGGCATGGACTTAGCCAAAGAAGTCACCACAGACTCTCAATACGAATGGAAACAGGGAAGCTGGGTATTAGATAAAGGTCTGCCAGCAGATTCAATCGATTTACCTCATCATGTCGTTGCTTATGATTTTGGCGTGAAGAGTAATATCTTACGCATGCTGGTTGATCGCGGTTGCCGCTTAACGGTTGTTCCGGCGCAAACACCCGCCGCAGATGTTTTAGCCATGAAGCCGGATGGCATTTTTCTGTCAAATGGCCCAGGTGATCCAGAGCCATGTGATTACGCAATTAAAGCGATTCAAGAAATACTACCAACAAAGATTCCAACTTTTGGTATTTGTTTAGGTCACCAATTACTTGCACTAGCGAGTGGTGCAAAAACCATGAAGATGAAATTTGGTCATCATGGAGCGAATCATCCGGTTCAAGATATTGAAGGTAAACAAGTGATGATCACGAGTCAGAACCATGGTTTTGCGGTTGATGAAGAGTCATTACCGGAAAACTTGAAAGCAACTCATCGTTCACTGTTTGATCAAAGCTTGCAAGGCATAGAGCGTACCGATGTTCCTGCGTTTAGTTTTCAGGGGCACCCGGAAGCAAGCCCCGGTCCGCGTGATGTAGCACCGCTGTTTGATCACTTTATTGAATTGATGGAACAGAAAAACCATTAACCACAGAGGACACAAAGGTACACAGAGAAGATAAAGTTAGAAAAATACAGTCGTCATTTTAAAGTGACAACAATATTTTGCTCTGTGTACCTCCGTGACCTCTGTGGTAAAAAAATTGTTTTATACAGAAGAGAATTATGGCTAAAAGAACAGACATTAACAGTATCTTAATCCTTGGTGCAGGCCCCATCGTGATTGGTCAAGCCTGTGAGTTTGATTATTCGGGAGCGCAAGCCTGTAAAGCGTTAAAGGAAGAGGGTTACCGCGTTATTTTGGTGAACTCAAATCCTGCGACAATAATGACAGACCCGGAAATGGCAGATGCAACTTATATCGAGCCGATTCGCTGGCAGACTGTTAAAGAAATCATCAAGAAAGAAAAGCCGGATGCCATTCTTCCTACAATGGGCGGTCAGACAGCCTTGAATTGTGCACTCGATTTACATCGCGAAGGTGTTTTAAAAGAACACAACGTAGAAATGATCGGTGCCGATCGCGAAGCGATCGATAAAGCAGAAGATCGTGATAAATTCCGCACCGCAATGTTGAAGATTGGTCTGGACATGCCAAAGGCGGCAGTAGCACACAGCATGGAAGAAGCCTTTCAGGTGCAATCACAAGTTGGTTATCCAACTGTTATTCGTCCATCATTTACCATGGGTGGATCAGGCGGCGGTATCGCGTATAACAAAGAAGAGTTTGTTGAAATTTGCGAGCGTGGTTTAGACCTTTCACCAACCGATGAATTGTTGATCGAAGAATCTATTCTCGGCTGGAAAGAATATGAAATGGAAGTGGTGCGTGATAAAAACGACAACTGCATCATTATTTGTTCGATTGAAAATTTAGATCCAATGGGGGTACATACCGGTGACTCAATAACCGTTGCCCCGGCACAAACCTTAACGGATAAAGAATATCAAATCATGCGTGATGCTTCATTAGCGGTGTTACGCGAGATTGGGGTTGAAACAGGTGGTTCAAACGTACAGTTTGCCATTAACCCAAAAGATGGCCGTATGATCATTATTGAAATGAATCCACGGGTATCACGGTCTTCTGCACTTGCATCAAAAGCCACCGGTTTCCCGATTGCAAAAATCGCAGCGAAGTTATCGGTTGGTTATACGCTTGATGAATTACAGAATGATATTACTGGTGGAGCAACACCAGCATCGTTTGAACCAACGATCGATTATGTTGTAACTAAGATCCCACGTTTCACCTTTGAAAAATTCAAGAAAGCCGACAATCGTTTAACTACACAAATGAAATCTGTGGGTGAAGTGATGGCAATGGGGCGTACGCAACAAGAGTCATTACAAAAAGCATTACGCGGATTAGAAATTGGCGTTGATGGTTTTGATGAAATTATTGACTTAGATTCTGAAGATGCATTAAATATTATTAAACAGGAAATTAAAACGCCATGTGAAAATCGTTTATGGTATGTCGCCGATGGTTTTCGTGCAGGCTTAAGCGTCGATGAAATTTTTGACTTATCCT
>JALTJN010000176.1 GCA_027076405.1 Chromatiales bacterium | reverse complement strand
TAGGGTTGTTCAGTTCTCAATCCTTCCGTTACATTTTTCGATTTTTCATTCTCGAAATAAAACTTCCAGCCTAGAGTAAAAAGAATGGAAGTAAGAATAGAGCCAATACTATAAGCTTTCACCCAATGTACTGAAAAGACTTTTATGGCAACAAAGACTGCAATTGTAGAAATACATGCTGCAATACACGCGGGGATTGCTTTAGCTTGCTCTGCACTCATAAGATAGTTAACTTCTCTCATTCTTAGCACCACAAGTATATAAATAATCCAGATACCTGAGTAGAAAGCCATCAAGCTATTTATAGCACTGGGGCTTTCTTTAGCCAATCCCATATTACCGTATGCAATGATTGAGGCGTCAATAAGTATTATTGTTGCACATAGCGCACGCAAATCTTTTTTATTAAAAGGTAAAAGTAAAGGTCCAAAAATAATAATAAAAAGAAAAACAGGGGTAAAAATCAAGGATGCATAACCAAAAATCGTATCCTTTATCCCTTTTGCTTGATGGATTTCATATAATTGTTTCTCAATAATTTCAAAATAATAAATAACTGCTTTATCAGCCCAACCATCCATATAAATAAACATTGAAAGTATCGTCACAGTCATAACAAATACGGTCAGTTCATTTGCTGGTGGGAATATCCTTTTTAGCACTACTAATCCTTTTTTATCCGCGATAACCAATAATCTTTAGAAAATAATAAATATTCCAATAAACACGAAAATCAGACCCATTATAATTACAAATTTCTTTCTTGGCTTATGCTGCTTTGCTACCGTACTTTGAACAATAGGGTTGGGGTTAGCTAAACATAATTTTTTGATCTGTCTTCCTGCTGATTCAGGATTTGCAACCATTAGCACTCCAAGTATTATCAGAAAAACGGGGAACACCAGTTCTTGCATTAGCTCTACACTCATAACCTAAATCTATTTTCTCTGGGGTGTTTTTTATAAATACGTATAAATACGTCTCTGGAACCTATTGTTGTGGAACCTATTGTTGGATAACTGATGAGCCATATCCCATCGCAACTCATGAGCAGGGCTGGGCCGTTGGGCGTTTTAAGGCGACCCAATAACTTAATATCAGTCGGATAGTTTGAAATTTTCATAATATTTCCTTTTTGATGACCAGAACCGCTGGTACGGCGTCACCGAGTGGGGACTCCTTCCATCAAACGACAAGTTCAAAAATCTGCAAATCAGATGTAATTAATACGTAAGGAGTGTTTTCCCTAGTGCTTTGGGCGGATTTCCATTATGTTAAAGGTGCAATTACAGGTGGGAGCCTACTCCATATATAATATATGAACCTCATTACAGAACACATAAGCGGACATGTACGGTGGATGTGGTTATTGGTTATTGGTTATTGGTTATTGGTTATTGGTTATTGGTTAT
>JALTJN010000175.1 GCA_027076405.1 Chromatiales bacterium | reverse complement strand
ACTGGTTCAAATATTTACAAATCTCAGATTGAGAACATAGCTATGGTTTGGGATACTAAAAATGCTTGTGATTATTGCGGTTGCGATTGGCCTCAGGGCGGTAAAAAATATTTGTTTAAACCACAGCGTGATAATGAATATTCTTGGGTAGCAACAGATAGGTTTGCTGATAATAGAGATGGATTTGATGTAGAGGCAGTGTTTGATCCTGATACAAACAAACTATTGCGTTTTGATTATAATATATTTGATAATTCAGCTAAAAATGGTGGTGGTTTGTTCCATTTTGAGGTGTATTTACGCGATGTGTGTCAAACAGTTGTGCGTGTAAATACTTCTTACGGAGCTACAACACCATGGTTCAATCGTTTTCAGCAGAGTAGGAGTAGTCTAGGTGATGAGTTTTATGAACCAGCATTGTTCTATGTTAATCCAAAGCAAGATAAGTTTCCTTTTGGTGCTATTTCACCACCTTCTAATGAGTTTGAGCCATCTGCAGATAGTGCAGAAAATCCATGGTTAGAAGTGCCTTCTTATGGTATAGCCCCAGGTGTAACAGCAGCTTGTTCTGGTAGTTTAACACCGCAGGAATGCGCTCGCGCTGGCTCTGCTTATAGTTGCCAAGGTGATTGTGGTATTAATAGAGTATGTATTTCTGGAGCAACAGAAGAGTTGGGTAAATCTTGTCAGGTTCATGATGATTGTTTAGGTGAAGATAAAGATCCTCGTGTTAAGGGATTGTGTGGTGGTTATTTAGGCAATGCCGAGCAGTTGTCCGGTACAAATAGTCCTTATACATTTGATAGTGGTGTTTATAGATTGCGTCAGTTGTTTGCTAAGAGTTATGGTATATATGGTTGGGATTATATACAAGAGCGTTATATCAAATGTGACTCATTAGCAGATCCAGCAACTCAGCCACCTTCTTGTTTTTGGCCAGTGGAAACTGTGACAGATGATGATAATCAGGTGGTTGATGTGTTTAAAGATCGTGTAGTTTCAAAAACTTGGCCTTTTACTGCTGGTGCTCAGAATGCAGTTATTGTAGATGAATATGATATTACAGGTTGTGGTTCTCCAAACTATAAATATAATGGTACAGATATTTGTAAAGATTTTGACGCAACTGGCAAAGCTCCTGAAGCAAATAATATGGTTATAAACAATAGATCAGGTCAAGATACAATTATTGGTTCTGGTGAATTTGTTACATTGCAGTTTTATCCAAGTGTGAATAAAGACAGACAGCCTTTGAAAGCTATTAAAGTTGATTGGGGTGATGGCACATATCTAAAACCAAACCAAGATTTAACAAATTTAGCTGGACAAGGATTGCCTATTAATAACTATTTGTTTGTACATCAGTATATTTGTGGAGCTAGTAGTAGTAATCCTTACAATCCTAATTCTCCAGACACTTCTGGATTGCCAAGATGTGGTGATGTAGATAGTGATGGTAATAAATTTAATACAAATTGTTGGGATGATGTGAATGATAAGTGTGTGTTTGTACCAAAGGTACAGCTAAAAGATAATTGGGGTTGGTGTAGTCCTGACAGGCGATTGGATATTGATAGTAGGGATACTAACAACGATGGCATCAAAGATACTTTTGATTATTCTTATGCAGAAATAAATAATGGTATTTATAAATGTAATCTAAATCAAGGTTGGACTGATTACACAAATGTTATTATGGTATCTCAGGGGCGATTAGATAGTGGTAGTTGTACATTAGAATTTCAGGATTTGGACAAGACTATCAGAGCGCCAGAAACAGTGCGTCTAGATTGGAGATATGCCAATAGCTATTCAAATCATCAGTTAGTGTCAGTAGATGGTAATAGTGATTACACGCCAAATCCAGCTGATTTTAGCAATACTCTCGGTGGTGTAACAGTAGAATCTAGAAATGATTGGATACCACGTACTGAGACTTATATTTTAAGTATGACAGATTTAGGTGGTAGTCAAGTTCAATGTTCAGATACTGTTACGATTAAACCTACTATTCCTTCTTGTACACTATCTCCAGCTAGTTCAATACCAGAAGGAGCAACATCTGCTGATTTTAATTGGACTGCAGATTATGCTACCAGTATTTCAGATGGTGAGATATCCTACACTGTAACGCCTCCTCAAGACAGTGGTGTGATGACATTTGGTATTGATTCTAATTCTTCTAGCGTAACTGTAACAGCAACTGCTACTAATGATTATGGAGATGCAGGTACTTGTAGCGCAACAGTTGATGTTGTGCCAAATCAACCTAGTAATTTCAGTGTTTCCTCTGTAGGCAGTTCAGCTACATTGACCTGGACTGATAATTCAAATATTGAAACAGGTTATCGTATTGAGCGCAGTACTGGCGATGGTTCTTGGACAGAGGTGGTTGTATTATCTTCTGATGTAGAAACATACACAGATACATTGGTTGATCCGTACTTTTTACAAACCATAGGTAATTGTGATGAACAGTGTACTGGTTTATTGTTCTATAATGATCAAGATGATACACCAATTGTATATAATAATCCTAGCTTAACAGAGCGTATAAAAGCTCTATTGCAAAATGTGTTTTCTGTTGAAGAGGCACAGGCTATACCTTCTTGTTTTCCAGATATAGCATCTTGTGAACAATATTCTGAATGTAATTGTTCTCCTAACACTGCTATTTGTAGCGATGGCAATCCTATTGCATGTAATAATACAGGTTCTGATTGTACATATACGCCAACAGATGCGTCTCAATGTCCTAGTGGTTATGCACAAACTAGCCAAAGCCGTTCTTGTGGCACAGATTCATATGTAGCTCAAAATGATTGTACTAGAGTTTTTTATAGAATTAGCGCTATTAACGGCTCTGTTGCATCTGATTATGTGTTTACAGATATTTCAAATTAGTTTTGGTTTACTTGAAATTAAGTAAAACCTATACTATAAATGTATAGGTTTTATTTTTTGTAAATAAAATTTGGCTAAAGAGTGTATTTTGTAGTATAATTTATGCATAAAAGTATATTTTTGTTAGTATTTTTAGTGTAATATCACTAGTATTTCTCCATGCATAATACTGTTACAAAATTAAAAAACTGGTTTACCAAACATTATAATTTTAACCAATTATTAATGGTTTTTTTGTTGGTTGTGATTGGCGCACTAGCATTTGGTAAACCTGCCTCTGCTCAGCTTGTTAGTGCTGTAGTTAGTTTTGCAGAGGGTGCTATTCAGCTTCTTATAGAAACTTTTATAGATTTGTATCTTTTTTTTGTTGGATCTTTGTTAACATCCATTCTTATACCAGTTTTGGTAGGAATAGCGCAGTATAATGCTTTTATTGCTAATCCAATTGTTAATACAGGCTGGGCTCTGACTCGTGATTTGGCAAATATATTGTTTATAGTAGTATTGTTGTTAATTGCCTTTTCTACAATGTTGCGCATTCAGACTTATCATTACAAGCAGGCTTTGGCAAAGCTGATTATGATGATAATTTTGATTAATTTTTCCAAGGTTATTTCTGGTGTAATAATAGATTTTTTCCAAGTATTGATGCTTACTTTTGTTAATGGGTTCAAAGAAGCAATGGGTGGTAATTTTATATCTGCATTTCATATTTATGAAATGCTTGCTTTTGCCCAAACCTCAGCAGCTACAGGATCATCATCTGATTGGGCTGTGACTGGAGCATTGATTTTGGCTGCTATTGGTATCACAGTTGTAACTTTGACAATACTGATTATGATTGTTGTGTTGTTGTATCGTATGGTTATGTTGTGGATTTTGGTAGTATTGTCACCTTTGGCTTATTTTGCTTATACAGTTAGACCTCAGTATTGGTCACAGTGGTGGTCTGAGTTTTTTAAACATCTTGTATCAGGTCCAACTATTGCTTTTTTCTTATGGCTGGCATTATTAACTGCCCAAGGCACAGATCCTTTGGTTAATACAGCTGGAATTAATATAGATAGAACAGAAGCAGATCAAGAAGGACAAACTCTTTTGTCTGGTTTTTCTGTGCCAAGTGTAATGTTGAATTTTATGGCTATGACAGCTCTTATGATTGCTGGTTTGATAGTGTCTCAAAAGATGGCTGATCAAAGTGGGTCGGCTGTGGGAAATATAGCAGGTAAGATTAGAAAAGGTGGAATGACAGCTCTAAAATATGGCACAGGCGCCTTTATTGCTAAAAAAGGTTATGACTGGGGCGCAAGAAGGGTAAAGGCGTATAAGAGCATGAAAGAAAATATCAAGAACAAAAGAGCTGGAGAATTTGCTCAAGGTTTGGTAAATATAGAAGGTAAATTAAAAGAAAATACCGTAGGTTTAGCTGGTAAGGGATTGAAAAAAGTTTATAACAAAGCCACAGGCAAAAGTAGACGAGAAGAAACTAGTCGTGATTGGGAGCTAAAAAAGCAAAAATTGGCTGAATTAGAAGCAACTGGTGCTCCTGTTGAAGAGATTGAAAAAGCACAACAAGAAGAAAAGGTGGCAGCTAAAAAAGCAAAATCAGCAAAACGATGGAACCAGATTGCATCTGCAACTATTATGACTGGCGGAGCTGTTTTAGGTGCATTAACAACAGGTGGTTTAGGCGCAGTAGCTGGAGTAGTTGGCGCTGGTGTGGGAGCTCTAGCACACAAGGGCGCACAAGTAGGATTGCAAAAATTAGCAGATTCAGGACAAGATGAGCAAAAAGCAGCGCGATATATGCAAGCAGAAAAAGTCAGTGCACATAGAAAAGATTTTCAAGACAAAGGTGTTAATGATTTAAAGCATATTATAGATGATGCAACTGCTTCTGAAGATCAGAGAATGGCGGCTATGATTGAGTTGACCGGCCGTGGTTTTTCTGATGATGGTGATATACCAGCTTTTAGAGAGTTTATTGAAAATCATGGAGATAGATATGTTAGTGGTATATTTGAGAATGAAGTAAGTAAGAATAATCATGCCCAAGCCAAGGATAGGGATGGTTTAAGTAAGGCAGAGCGTATTAATCTTGGTATTGAAAAACCAGAAGATTGGAATACTTCAGCTCTTAAGACTAACATAAAAGATATTATAAATGGTTATCTTGATGAAACTGTTGATGTTGATGGTAATACAAAAAAAGTATTTCATAATAAGAAGTTTTCTAATAGTTTTAATAAAATGTCACCAGCTCAGCAAAGGTCTGTGATTGATTCAGCAGCTCAGGTGGTAAAGACTAGTAATAATCCTGATGAGGTTGATGCTGCAGCTAGTATTTTGATGATTTCTAGCAGGTTTGATAAGTTTGATGAAAATGATTTAGATGAAATGAGTCCTAAGAAGATTGCTGGTCATATATCTAAGGATGAAAAGCAATTTTTAAGAAATGTTATAGATAATCCAACAGGTTTAACACCTAATGTTGTTGTCAAAATGAAAGAAGGTTTGCCTGCTGCCCAATTTCAAAAATTTTGGGAACAAATTAAAAATGTTGAAACAGGTAAGGATAGGACTATAGGTATGAGTGTTTTAGATCATCTGATTGATAAAGCCAAATCAAAAGAAGGTGGTCTGGATAGTAATGATTCTAAAGACAATGAATTGATGAATGAAATAGCTGATTTTGCTGTTTTGAATGGTAAGGTAGAGCATGTTTTGAATACCGAGGGTATAAATGACAATGTTAAAGAAGTTATAGCAGAGAAAGCTGCTAGTTCTAAAAAGATGCGTGTACAAGAATTATCTAGTATAGATTTTGGTGCTATAGATAAAAGTGGTGTTGCTAAGAATTTTAAAAATGACATTTTGAAAAATAAAAAAAGTTATGATATTGAGACAGCTTTTAATAAACAATTGATTGACAAAGGAAATACAGACAAAATCAAACCTTTGATTGATTATATGAAAGATATTCTAAATAAAACTTTGGCAAATCAGGAATTAGATGGTTTGACTCAAGAACAGGCTACAGAGGTTAAGAAGAATGTTTTAGATGCGGTTTATAAGTTTAATAGTATTCCAAATTCCACTCTTGGTAAAGAATTTATTGATTATAGTAATAAGGATATTAAAGATAAAAGAGATGAGTTATTGGGTAATCCAATAAATAAACAAAATGATAACACACAAGCTGATGAAGATATTGATATAGCAGAAAAAAACAGAAAAAGAAATGCTCGAAGACGTACTTAAACTAAAAGACGTGCTCGTAGATAAAAATAATTTATATGATAGATAAAGATATAGAACAAAATAAATATTATCCTCCCTTTATAACCCCTTGGGTTTTTT
>JALTJN010000174.1 GCA_027076405.1 Chromatiales bacterium | reverse complement strand
TACCTCATATAAATATCCAAACTTTAGATACTTATAAGAGGCCAAGACTTTTAAATGAAGTCTTGAACGCTCTTAAATATCAATACTATAGTGCGTAACCACCGCGAATGATAGTATTTGTGTTTACATTAACTGCGTTGTAAGTTTCAGACATAGAACCAGCATCACCAGTTCTAACAGTTACATCACCGCCCATTGGACGTGCAACCCAAGTACTTTCTGACATACTTGAACCTGAAGCAGCTCTTGCTCCTGAAGCTGAATGTCTATGACCTCTCAAAAAGCCATGTCTACCCGATCTCTCATAACGACTCCAGTTTGCATATTCACTTTCTTCGTAGTTCCAAGATGCGCGATACTCACCACCGTTATCCATAACCATATTAGCACCAGTGTTTGCAGAAGTGTCTGTTGTGTTAGTGACAGTTGCATCATTAACATTAACAATTACATCTGCATCAATATCTAGGCTATAACGGCGTGCTCTGTGGTTATCTGAACCTAAAATAGCATTTGCATTGCTATTTACTACATTTGAAGTAAATGAAGAAGCGCCAGCATCACCAGTAACTACAAGTACATCGCCTGAGTTACCTGCAACCATATTAGCACCAGTGTTTGCAGAAGTGTCTGTTGTGTTAGTGACAGTTGCATCATTAACATTAACAATTACATCTGCATCAATATCACCGCCTAAATAAGGCATAACTGGCATACTCATTGCAAATGAAGCAGCAGGAGCTGTCATCAAAGCAGCAGCTGCCAATAAAAATAAAACTTTTTTCATAAAATTATAAATTAATATTTGCTATTTATTTATTCAATAAATAGAAAATGCTAACCCGACCTTTAGGAGTTGTAACTTCAAAAAAATTGAAGACTCCAGAATAAACATTATCTATTTAATTAAAAAAATAAAAAACTCATAAAAATAAAAATTAATATGAGTTAGCAAAAAATATTCAGTTGTACCTGAACGGCAGATGTGTATGTGTGAAAATTCTTACGTTTGTGAACAAGCAACATAGTATGAATTACTGAAAAATCCTCCTAAAAAATTATGATCAACTCCACTAGACCTCCTAGTTGAAATACCTCCTATTTTTTCACTTTTCGATTTTTAAATTTCTGTTTATTAATTTTAGATACACTATCAAAATATGTCAAACAAAAATTAGATGTTTTTGTCCACAAAATGAACACAATTTTTGAACATCATCAAATACCAATAAAACTAAAATAAAAATAACCCTAGTAGCTAGGGTTATTTTATGATTAATTTATTTCATCACAGAAGCTGTGCTAGAACTTACACTTTCCAACCTTGCCTTTATTACCAATCTTCTGTCTGTAGAGAATAAAGGCGTGCATGTAAATAGGGTTAATTCTGCCTCGTCACTAGGCGCTAATATCTCAACCTTATCAGGTGTAACTTCAAAAATATCTTTTACAATATATTTATACTCATCACCCTCCCAAAAAATAGTAATACTATCACCTAAATCCATTTTATCTAAGTTATAAAATGTCCTCGGATCTGGAGGTCTATACTTCCACCTATGAGCTGTGATAACTGTATTACCTCCTTCCTTAGGATTGGACGTTCTAGGTAAATGCCATACACCCTTTGCTAATTGCTCTATACCACCTTCTAAAATTTCAGCTTCAACACCAATTTTGTCAATAACAATCTTATTTTCATGTTTAGTCAAATCACTAGGCTCAATAAAATCACTATTCTGAACTACCACTTCTTCACCAGACGGCAATACTGATACTTCTGTAAGATTTGTATTATTACGTATTAATGTAAATACCAATAATGATAAACCAGACACAATTAATAAAATTGCAATCAGTTTACGCCTCATAGCCAGCTTTTTTAATAAACAATACTGACCCCAACATAATCATCATCAAACTTAATAAAATAAATCCACTTGATTTAGAATCTTGAGCCATAACTACAGGAAAAGTCTGGCTCTGCACAAAAGACACCTCACCACCACCTGTCTCTGGTAATACTTCATAACCCAAAACCTTTACTGTTGGCTCAGTAGTTGGTTCTGTATACTCAAAACCTAGAACATCAGCATCTACAACATTTACAACCTCTTGATCCTCATCAAAAGCAGAAGCGCCAGAACCATCTATAGTCACATTTGCTATATTGACATAATTACCAGCTGTAACAGAAGGATCTATATCAGCAATATAAGTAGTAGACCAGCTACCTCCAGATATCACATCACCAACATTCCAATCTTGTCTAGAGCCATCACTAGATATACCAGCCATACCAACTCCTCCTCCAACAGTAGCTATACCAACACCAGAATCACGAAATCTAAAACCAGTTGGCAATGTATTAGTGACTACAGCATTACGAGCTGTACCAGGACAAGTATTATTTATAGTAATTTGAAATTTAGCTTGTCCACCTGGGTTGTAAACTATAGGATCTACGCCATTCAAACTAAGAGGTGATAAATCAATATCTATACAACCTAACAAAGCCACTGATCCACTTCCTCCTGTAGTACCTGTAGGTCCTCCACCACCAGAAGTGCTACCACAATTTTCTGTACACTCACCATCTGGACCTCCTGAACCACCGTTTGGTTGACGATTAAAAAATGATACTGTCTGTTCACTACCTGCATCAACAACTACTGTAAAATAATCATAACCACCATCTGATGTAGGGTAACTCTGAATCCAACCTTCATACATAGCCTCATGGACCTCATAAGAACCTGGATCTAATTCAAAACTGACACAACCATCATCATTAGTATTACCAGAAACTATGTCTATATCGTCCTGCATAATAGTCATAGGCCAATCAGAAATAGCTGGGTGATCATCTGCTGGATCACCATCTGCATCTTCATCATTATATTTACATACTGTTACAATTCCAGTGGTTGCAGGTTCTTGATAATTATAAAAATTGCAAACATCTCCATCTACTTGACTAGAATCTGCTACCTGACAATACTCGGAACCATATGCATAATAACCATCTTGGTTTCCTTCTTGAACCACATAATGACCAGAACTCAAATCTTCAAAACAATAATAGCCATCAGTATTAGTCATCTCTGTCACACCAGTATCTGTCAACTCATACACTGTAACAGATAGAGAGCCTTCATTATTTGGATAATAAACATCATAAATAGCAAAGTTCCAAGCTGTATCATCACCTGGCTTTACCACAAAATAAGTATGATCAGAATTATAATCTCCCCAATCAGGTGAAATACCATTTATTTGCAAATCAAGTAAAGTTGGTCCATATGTTTCATAATTCTGCACTTCATCAGTCCAAGAACCACTATCATTTCTTTCTGAATATTTAGCATCAAAATATATACCATCACCAGCCCAAGCTGTGCCAGTTACTTCTATTTTATAAGTTTTACCAGATTCAAAAGTAAAATCTGGGGTATAACCATCTGCGTCATTTGCATCTACTGTAAAGCTAGTAGCCTCCGTAGCCGACCAAAGCGACATTGGCCACTCGGATAACACACCAAGCTTTTCTCCTTGTTCATTTACCTCATATTTATAACCACAAATATTATCACCAGGTACAATCTCTTTTTCATTCACAAAAGTTACTGCAGGAGCATTGTTTGTTTCATTAAAATCTATATTAAAATAACCTGACTCCGGTGTAACTTGTATCCAACCATCTTGCATAGTTTCAGTCACTGTATAATTTCCATATTCCAACTCTGTGAACTCATAACATCCATTATCTTCTGTTATACCCGATACGATTTCATAAACTTGCACGTCATCCAGGAGAGTACCCAAGCTATCAGAAATGCCTAAATCAGTAAAACGCAAAGTTGTTGTATTATCTGTAGCTATAAAAGTATAAGTATATGTAGTCCAATCAGTATTATTATTACCACTACCATCAGCACTTACAGTTTGGTTAATATCACCAAATTCTACTTGCAACTGATTATCTACAATACCTGGACGTGGTGAAAAAGCAAAAGACAACTCATATGTATTACCTGGTACAGTTGTAATATCTTGAGAAATACTTACTGAAGCACGTGGTGGATTTTCTACTGGATTATAATAATGAGTATCCAATTCTGCATATTGACTACCTTCATCTGGAGTCCATAAATTATTTGTCTGTAATTCCAAAACAGGCTCATCATCAATATCGCTATTCACCCATGATGTAGACCAACCAGTTTGTGATGAATTAAACAACTCCCACCTAGCACTATTACTTGTAACAATAGGTGTTTCAAAACCACCATTCTCGACTAAATTACTATTACTTTTTACATTCATTTGCCAACCAGACAATGGTTCGCCGTTAGTATTATTTTTACAAACTGTAAGAACATCACCACAATCTTCAGTAATGCTCCAATCAGTATAATAACCATCATCTGCTGTAGTTGTAGTCAACCAGAAAAATGATTGTGTATTATTACCACTTTCTAACCATACCTCATCATTACCAGCACTAAGAGTCATACTACCTTTTATAGTATGATCTGAACTATCATCATCATTTTCTAATCTATTACTCTTACCGCTAAAAATATCATTAACAGAGGTATCATCTCTTTGATTAGTTACCGTTGCGTTATATAACTCAATATTACCATTTACATGCTCTTTATCTGCATTTGTAGTACTACCAAACAAAACTAATCTAATACTTCCTTCCAATCTTTCAACTGCCAAACCTGGTACATTTTCATAATTTCCTATATCTAAATCTGTAAAATAAGAACCGTTCCAATACAATGGAAACCAAGTTCCGCTTGGAATACTATAGTCACTAGTTCCTAAGTAAATATCACTACTAACATCACCAGCGCCATCAAAATTATCAAACTCAGTTACATTAACACGAGCCAAAACCAAATCTGAACATTGGTCTTGTTGTTCCCACTGACACTGCTCGGTACAACCAGTATCGCCATCGCATTGTTCCCATTCCTGATCAACTTGTCCATTACCACAATAAACAACTGGGGTTGGCTCTTGATAATAATTATAAAAATCAACACTAGATGTCTGACCTGCAATAATATCAACCATAGCATCTGTAGCATCTTGTTGAAGGTTATTAATATACAAATCTGTTAGTTGCCAATTGTCTACAGTCGCCTCAACTACATTAACTGTTCCCGCCTCTAAGTCATCTATAGTCACACAACCATCATCGCTTGTTGTAGCATTGACATAACTGGTATCATCAGTATAAATTTGCATACCCCAACCATCTACATACAATATATCATCATCACTCTTACCATCACCAGTTACATCTTTATATTTACAAATCTCTAAACTGCCTGTTGTAACAGGGCATTCAATATTTTTATTAGAGTTATACACATCATCCAAATCTGCAGTTGTGGCTGTATCATCATAATATACACCGCCAGTAGAAGTTGCTAATGATGACAAAACTGTATCATCACCAGCAGTAGTATTCATATCAAATACATAAATTTTTACACCTGCTTCAGCTGCAGCAGCAAAGGCTGTCTCAATATCATCATCTGCCTCACCATCTGAAAAAATTATAATTTTTTGATCAGCATTAGCCTGCCCATCTACAGCTAACATAGCTAGAGCTTGATTAATTCCAGCTGCCATATTTGTAGCACCATCACCTGAGGTCAAGCCAGCTATAGCAGAACTAACGGCTATACCATTATCACCTAAAGCCTCTTCTTCAGAGGCAGAACTAGCAAAAGAAACTAAACCAATAGTATCATTAGGAGCAACACTATCTACTAGATCAACATAGTAATTAGCCAAATCCTTTGCCGGATCTAATAAGGTATCAGACCATGTGCCTCCTAAAGTAGGCAATTCACATGCAACTCTACCAAAACCAGTCAAATCAACCGGAAGTGTAGTACCAGTACATTCGCCCATACTATTAGATACATCCATCACAATAACTGTATCAATAGACTGAGTGCATTGCTCTGGCTCTGGAGTTGTAGCAGCTACTGTCTGGGCATTAGTTGCTGGCAGAGGAAAATTCAACATTGGCAATAACATTGATGTAGCCATAAATAAATACAACCAACGCATTCTGTTGTTTAGCCTCCTTTTTCTGATATTTATCATATGATTATAATTAACAAATTTGTAAAACACAGCTCAATATACTACAGAGCTATATATTGGATGCATAATTTTAAATAAACTAATATATACTATCATTTCAGCACTTTTGATATGTAAAGTCAATAAAGTTACACGCAAATAATACACAAGTTATCACCTCCGAAAA
>JALTJN010000173.1 GCA_027076405.1 Chromatiales bacterium | reverse complement strand
TGCGTTTTGGTTGTAATCATAAGGAATAAAATTTGGCATGATTATGACTCATTTTTTCGTTGAGTCAGTATAGCAATTTTAGAAATTAAAAGGTGGTAATTTGGGGTTTTTCTGCAGTCTCAACGTCCAATTATTGGTAACGGTTAAATTATAGGTGGCAATGGCGGCGTGAGTGGTTTGCGTGATGAACGCGCAGAGTAGGAATATAAAAGAAAATGTAAATTTTATGCTAGACATATTATTAACTCCCTTTAATGACGGTCTGGTTGAGCAATCATTGTACATCAATAAAGCCACTTCACAATGTCTGAATTGTGTTTACATCGTATAATATTATTTTATGAAAATTATTTGCAATGAATTTATGCCACCATTACCCCAACTAACCCCACGCTTAAACGCTATTTTTAAAATAATCAAAAAGACGCAAAAAAATCAAACTTATTCTGTTATTTGGGATTGTTGTTGCGATCACGGATATTTAGGCATAAAAGTTTTACGTGAAAATTTATGCGAAAAGATTATTTTTGTTGACAAGTTACCACATATTATAGAAAACTTAAGTTTAACACTTGCACCTTTTAACAGCGGAAAACACGAACTGAAAGCGATGGATGCCGGTGATTTAGAATTTGATCCGCAATGTAAGCATTTAGTCATACTGGCCGGCGTTGGCGGCGAAACATCGGTTGAAATAGTGGAATCGATCGAAAAAAATTATTCGCATGTACACATCGATTACTTATTTTGCCCCAGCGCCCGCCAAAAAGAGCTACGTGAATATTTAACCGATCAACAATTTGGCCTGTTGTCCGAGCACCTTGTGGGTGAAAAAAAGCGTTATTATGAAATTTTGTTTGTACGTCAACCCGCGCGGGCTTGTGAATTAGCTGCCGTGCCCTTAAGTTGTAATTTGTGGGATGATGAAAATGTCGATCAGCAGCGATTCTTAAAAAAAATGAATACGCCGCGGCAATCTAAAAAGCCCAAACGTAGACGAATCGAAAGTCACAATAAATAACGAATAGTGGATTTAGGTTAAATTGGCAAGCGTATCATTTCATTCTATTTAACCGAGCGGTTAAATAGAATGAATTTTTGTTTTATAAATGTTTGACAACTATTAAATCACTTGCTTAAACTTACTATAACTTAAAAACATTACAGGTAAACAGTGGTGCGAACGAGTAGTGTAGGCGTGAATGAATACATGTAGGTGCGAATTTATTCGCACAAGCCTTCGGGGTTAAATAAATGTGTCAGGGTGAATTCATCCGCACAAGTTTCCAGAGTTCAATAAATAAAGGTGTAGGTGCGAATTCATTCGCACAAACTTGCAAAGCTTATTGAAAGCGTAAAGTATTGTCATAAAAATTTACGAAGAGAAAAGTCATGAAAAAAATAACGGGAGGTAAACATAAAAAACAGACATAAA
>JALTJN010000172.1 GCA_027076405.1 Chromatiales bacterium | reverse complement strand
CATAAACATTGTAAAACTAAACATGAATCGCGGGAGTTATTGTGTGAAACATTGCAACACTGGACTGAGGTTATGCAAATTCCAAAGTTAGGTGAGTTTGGTTTAACCGAAGCGGGTTTAGATGATGTGGTTGCAAATAGTCGGGGGAGCAGTATGCAAACCAATCCCATTAAAATGACAGATGAGGAAATTCGTGAATTGTTAGAACGATGAAAAAACTTTACCGCAAATAAACGCTAATTTATGCAAATAAAAACAAAGCAGATTGTAAATGTGTCGTTCGCCGCAGGCGAGCGAACATAAATAAATTTGCGTGTATTGCGTTTATTTGCGGTAAATCTTTTGAGACCTTTACATGATTTTTTTCATCATCTGCGAATCCCATGCTTATCGTATTGGTCGGAGATCCCGTGACCTTAAATGCTGCAAGTCACTGGATTCCCGCTACAAGCATGCGGGAATGACGGTGTTTTTTTATCTTATGTGGCTATTTGAAACAGGGAAAAACAAAGCAGATTGTAAATGTGTCGTTCGCCGCAGGCGAGCGAACATAAATAAATTTGCGTGTATTGCGTTTATTTGCGGTAAATCTTTTGAGACCTTTACATGATTTTTTTCATCATCTGCGAATCCCATGCTTATCGTATTGGTCGGAGATCCCGTGACCTTAAATGCTGCAAGTCACTGGATTCCCGCTACAAGCATGCGGGAATGACGGTGTTTTTTTATCTTATGTGGCTATTTGAAACAGGGAAAAACAAAGCAGATTGTAAATGTGTCGTTCGCCGCAGGCGAGCGAACATAAATAAATTTGCGTGTTTTGCGTTCATTCGCGGTAAAATCTTTTGAGACCTTTACACGAAACGTTTTTCGCTATCTGTCAACGTAATATCAACAAATACAATATTTTGCTAGTGTCCCGTTAGCTTAAAAAATATCATTTTCAGGTGCTTTTTTTGGGTATCAATTGCAACCCTCACCCCAGCCCTCTCCCAAAGGGAGAGGGGGCAAAAAGCGTCGTGATCCCCTCTCCCTCTGGGAGAGGGTTAGGGTGAGGGTTATAACAGTTTATCGCTTCAATTGTTTTGAATAATTATTTTCATGTCGTTAACAATTAAATGCTTAAACCAAACCTGTTGTATAGACTTATTACATTTTTAAAACGTGAAGTTTTTAAGTCACATCACTGAAGGCATAATAGAAAACGCATCGTTTTCGTTTTCTTTGTTTTCTTTGTCGGGTTCTAATTGGTATTCTAATAAGTCATAATAACGCCGAATATTGGTTACATACTTCACCGGCTCCCAGCCACGGGCATACCCATATTTAGTTTTTTTATACCATTTTTTTCGAGCCAATAAAGGCAGGGCATTTTGTAGATTGCTCCATTTGTTCGGATCTTTTCCCTGCTGCTGAAGAATTTTTTGTGCGTCGATTACGT
>JALTJN010000171.1 GCA_027076405.1 Chromatiales bacterium | reverse complement strand
CAGCGACGCGGCAATCTAACCTCCTCTTTCCCGTCATTGCGAGGAGCGCAGCGACGCGGCAATCTAACCTCCTCTTTCCCGTCATTGCGAGGAGCGCAGCGACGCGGCAATCTGTCTCCCTCTGCCACCTTATTGTGACATTCCACCTAAGCAGACCGCTTCACCCTGACCACATTATCAAGCCATTCAAGCCCGATGTTAAGCACATGCTTACATAAGAACAAAAAGGCGGACAACGAGACTCCAAGTCCTTTGAGAAATCACTGAGATCTTCCCCATTCTTGATACTTTTGGCTGCCTCACGAGCGAAGGCTTCCAGGTCTTTTTTGTTCACCTTGCTTATCTCCTGCAGTCTCGTAAATTCTTGGGCACCCAAGTCCAAGCTTTATGGTTTGTCTTAGTAAATGTGTTATGCAACCAAGGCTATTTAATGTAGGCCAAATAATAGAAGAAATTGTCATCAATCAATTGCTCATTGAGAATGATTTTTCTTAAAGTGTATTCATTTGAAGACTTACTGTAATACATACCAAATAACTTTATCATCTTTTTGTCGTTCGGTTGAAACACGCTGTATTGCAAACTATGTTCCGTTATTACATCCAAGCATATTATTGCAGTTGACAAGTCAAGCTTATCTTCCCCTATAACTTTACTACACGATTCGACATTTTTATTATTGTTTTTCATCCTGACGTATGTCTTCGCCAGGGTCCGCATATAGTTTCGCAGCAGGTAATTTCTTATCTTGTCTTCCAGGAGCTTTTTCTTTCTAGGCGGAAACGCTTTTTTTACCTGCTCATTGTATTTTTCAAGTATGGTTGTATTCAGACCCTTGCCGATCCCGTCAAAATCAACTGCCACCCTTTCACCATGATATCTCGTGATTACTCTATCCAGTTCTTTTGCATACGCCTTCTCCCATTTTTCACCATGTATCCCATGTTTTGTATAGGCGGCATATGCTGTCTTTCGAACCACGTCCTCGATATTGGACACATCCATTTTCATGATTCCAAATATTGATAATTGCTTTCCCTTGGGTTCATCGCCAGCAGAAACATTGGAAAACAACAAGCAAACTATCAGTATCACGTAACGCATTTCTCAGATTCCTTTGTTATACCAACCACTGCATAAGTTTTAGGCGCAGGAGTAGCTTCGCTGCTTTCCATGCGCAGCATTTTCAGTGCAGCCTTTGACAACTGACACGCTTTTGCAAATGAAGAAAAAGTTAAAATCGCCCAAAATAGATTTCTTGGGCCTTTTTCTTGCTCTGATAATTCATGGATGAATTTTTCAGATGTAATGGACACTATCCTCCCATTTCCGTCATCAAAGGTCATAGTTAGATATTCGTGTTCAACTAACAATCGAGAGGACAGCATTCATGAAAAAGATTAACGTAATCAGACTGGGTTTGACAAGATACGTGTTTCAG
>JALTJN010000170.1 GCA_027076405.1 Chromatiales bacterium | reverse complement strand
TGCATCGCCCTACGTGCAGCGAGTTCAAAATTTACAAAAAAGATATCCGAACATAAAGTTTGTTGCCTGCAGTAATGCCATTGAGCGTTTGCAAGAGCAGGGCATTGAACCTGAGTTTATTAACGCGGTGAGCAAAGATGAAACGGCGATTGACCAGGTTGTAAAAAGAATTCATCAGGGTTGGTCGTATATTAAAATTTAATGGAACCTTTGCACGAAACATTTTTCGTCATCTCCGAATGCCCATGTATATTATATTGGTCGGAGATCCAGCGACCTTAAACGCTGTAAAGTCGCTGGATTCCCGATAAAAGCATTCGGGAATGACGATGCTTTTTAATTAGTCGTGTTTCGTGCAAAGGCCTCTTAATATACAAAAACGGCATTTATATTTTTATAAATGCCGTTTGTTTTTCAATGCCCCGTCGCAACATTCGTTAATTTATTTAACGCATTCGTCATTTTAGCAATAATCTTTTTACGATCTGTAATATGATGCCGCCTGGCAATATAAGCAGGGTTGTTGTAACTCAGCCACACTTTTCCATTTTTATCTTGCCACGCTAATGCCTTTAGCGGTAAATCAATTCCCGCCGTTTGCTGCGATGTAAATAAATGACTGCCCATTTTTGGATTGCCAAATAAAATTAATTCAGTGGGTCGTAAATTAATGCCCACGCTTTTAGCTTTGTCGCTGTGGCTCCAACGAGTGATAACGGTAATGCCTTTCTTTTTTAACACCGCCTCCAGTTTGTTCATGGTTTCAGTTACGCTGTATTTGCTGGCTTTGCTTATCATGCCGGCTGGTGTGGCTGCGTAGCTGGTTATTTGAATTGAGATTAAAATAAAAGCTGAGAAAGCAAGTAATAATGGTTTGCGCATAAGTGTCTCCGACGGACGAAAGAAAAAAGTGAATAAAAAAATAAGTTGAGACCTTTGTATGAAAGCATTTTTGTCATCTGTAATAGAGCATGACTTCGGGTTCATGCCCTGCGCCCTAAAGGGTTAGGCAGAGCCTGTTTAAAATTTTCCAGAAAAATTTATCAGCAATGACGATGTTTTTTAATTGTTCGCGCTTCGTGCAAAGACCTCAACTTAAAGTATCTAAAAAAATAAAAATTATCAATGTATTTATTCGAATTGTTTTTTTATAGATTGAACTCAACGACTATGGACTGAAAGTCCATAGGTTGCTTTACAACGACTGAAAGTCGTTTCAGAATAAAAACCTCTGTCATTCCCGAATGCCCGTGTTAATAATTATGGGTCGGGATAAATTCGTTTGGAACGAATTTAAACAGGCTCTGCCTGACCCGAAGGGTGAGCCACATGGATGTGGGTCATAATCCAGTGACTCTGAATAACTTAAAGACGCTGGATCCCCGACACAAGCATTCGGGGATGACGACATTTCTTGTTCTTTAAAATGTTATTTTCAAAAAACAAAGCTAA
>JALTJN010000169.1 GCA_027076405.1 Chromatiales bacterium | reverse complement strand
AATTAAAAGCCAATTATCAGGATGTACCAAATAATCTTATTCAAGCGATAGTTGATGCAAATACAACACGTAAAGAGTTTATTGCAAAAACCATCGTCGATAAAAATCCAAAAGTGGTAGGTGTTTATAGGTTAATAATGAAAAGTGGTTCGGATAATTTCAGAGCATCATCAATACAGGGAATCATGAAACGTATAAAAGCAAAAGGAATAGAGGTTGTGATTTATGAGCCTATGTTTCAAGAAAAGGAATTTTATCGCTCTCGTGTAATAAAAGATATTAATGAATTTAAAAAAATATCGGATGTGATTGTTGCGAATAGAATGTCCGATGAAATTAAGGATGTAGAAAACAAAGTGGTGAGTAGAGATTTGTTTGGGCGTGACTCGTGATAAGAAAAAAATTAAACAGTAAAATGAAATTATAAAAAATAAAGATTAATTATGACAAACAAAAAAAATGGCTCTGTAGCCTATATAGTATCGATGCGTGCTGGTCTAGAGGCTTTTATTTATCGAGAAGTAGAAGCCTTGTATGATAAAAAATATTTGATTACATTTTTTGTAACCAAGTTTGCTTCAGGTGATATCTATTCGCCCAAAGAAAACTGGCCGTATCACGCAATATCATTAAAGCGTTTAGTTTTAGAGTTGCCAATATTGGCATTAAAAATGTGTTTACGTCCTGCACTGCTAATGGAAGCTGTACGTGATAAAGGTCTTGTTGATTTGGTGTTTGCCACTAAGTTTGCACCCATTATGAAACGAGATAACATTAAACAAATACACTGCCACTTTGGAGATCATAAGTTTTTTATCGGATACTACTGTAAAAAAATTACAGGATTGCCTTTGTCCGTTACTATTCATGCTCATGAATTTTATACTAACCCCAATGAAATTTTATTTAAAAAATCACTCGCTGCAGCCGATCGAATTTTTCCCATCGCACAAAAATGGGTTGATTTATTAAAATCAAAATATGCAATTGCTGACAATAAAATAAGATTAAATAGATTGTTTGTTGATGGAGATGAGAATAAACCGGCAGATGAAATAACGATTTTAGCTGTTGGCCGATTTACGGAAAGAAAAGGTTTTGTTTATTTAATGCGTGCACTGGCATTGCTTGACGATGTAAAAGCAAGAGCCATTTTTGTTGGTTTTGGAGAACTGGATTTAAATGAAATGGCCGAAGCTGAAGGAGTTAGAGATAAAGTCACTGTATTTGGAAAAATGAATCAGGAGCAACTGCGATTTTTTTATCAAACCTGTGATATTTTATGTGTGCCATCAATAACAACTGAAAAAGAAGGCGCGGAAGGAATACCGGTTGTTTTAATGGAAGGCATGGCTTGTGGAACGCCGGTTATTGCAACGCCTTGTGGCGCAATAGAAGAACTTGTTGGCGATTATATTGTGGAAGAGCATTCAGTAGAAAAAATTGCCGAGATAATAA
>JALTJN010000168.1 GCA_027076405.1 Chromatiales bacterium | reverse complement strand
ATGACAATCACAGACGCGGGGCTTGTAAGATGAAGTATCATTGGGCATTTCAATAACGTAAGAAATATTCCCGCAATGACAACCGCCGATAGCTTTGTACATGGCCATTTCCTTTTTACGCATAACGCCCTCATCAGGGGCTTTCAAAAGGGGCGCGGGTTTTGCGTTCTTTGCAAAACACGCGACGCTTTTGAAAGTCCTCCTGGATGAGTTTGTTAGCTGCGCGTTTTAAATTAAAGTAAATGGTCATTGTGTTGCACAGCCTGCTTCTCACTTTAATGTACCACCGCGCACGACTTCGTGGAAACAAACATTGCGTACCGTCAGTATTATCGAGCATGACATCTTCGCCGCATCAACAGGAACCATGAATTTGGGCTGCCACTACTTTGATATAGCAATCCTCTTTACCGTGTAAGCACAGAGAAAACTTAGCGCTAAAAAATAACAAACTGTAATTTATATCCAAATAATCTACATTTATCTATTAGGATGATTATGTTTTACAGAACACGATTTAAATAACGCGATGTGCTTTTTATGTCATCGCTAATTTATTTATTATAACTTATCTCCAACCAAATGATGTAAACAGTAAAACACCGGTTTCTGATTCTGTTTTGTAACGTACTTGTTGTTCTAATGTTGGTTGATTTTTTTCCAACCCATCACCTAATACTTTAGAATTAGGATCAACAATAATCCCAATACCAAAATTCCAGCTATTATTGCCATAGCTTCCAGAGGAATCTTTTTTTCTTAAACCTATCATCCATCCCATACCAATAGCATCTATAGTTTCTGTGCTGCCTGGCTGTAATGCAATAAATGGCCCATGCCCCAAATATGGTCTATTCGTACTCGGCTCGAAAAAATAATGTGACTCGAGTAAAACTCGAGCTAATGTATTATTTTCTTCGGTTACTCTTACAATGCCATCAACTATTTCCGCATTTCCAACACGATTTTTTTCACCACCAGAATCAATGGTTACTGAAAGACCCACACCAAAGCCTAATCCCGCAAATGTTTCTGTAGGAGCAGGCTCCGCATTAGCTGATTGCGTTACTAAAGTGCATGATATCAATATAAAGCTTACTGTATTTCTATTTATCATTATTTTTTCCTTTATTGTTTATAGTCGACAGAAAAGCGCGAAAAATATTTACACTACCGATTGTGTTTTTACAGCTAACGGCAAAGCTCAGCGGGCAGGCAAAAGGGGCGTGGGTTTTGCGCCTTTTGCAAAACCCACGACGCTTTTGACTGTCCGGCTGGAGCGATTTGTTGGGCGTTCTCTCCTTCACGATTGAAGTTTATTTTTACCCCCGAACCACAAAACATACAAGACACTCAACGGATTATTTTGATGTTTCCTGCAGGTTGCCTCTGTAATGCACGTTGCTCGGCAAAAAACAGGAAACGCTAATATTGCACGGCTCTCGCTAAAATATTTGGT
>JALTJN010000167.1 GCA_027076405.1 Chromatiales bacterium | reverse complement strand
CTAAGATAGTATTCGTTGAAGTTGGTAAAATTATTTTAAGCGCAAAACAGAAAGTTTACATTATCGAATAAGTTCCTTAAGCAGGGCGATTGTCAATGGCGGGTCCTCCCTGTGCAGCATGGCATGACAGTTGGGGCAGACGGGAAGCAATTCCCTGACCGGATCGATTCGGTATGATTCCCCGATCTGTGATAACGGCGTCAAATGATGTACATGTATAAATTGCCTGCCAATGTCCCCATATTTCTCTTCAAAATTAAAGCCACAAACCTGGCAATTGAACCCATAATGATTTAAACAGACCCTCCGGGCCCGGGCGTCACGCTCATAGATATTCTGGGTCATCCTTTTCAGGGCGCCTTCCAGGAAATCAGACGGCCCGTTATCCGGCGCAATGTCTTTACCTGCCTGTCTGCCACGGGCAGGCTCCTTCAGACCTACACGTTTATCGATTTCATGAATTAAATCCGTTGTATCCATATTCGATTGTAATATAAAAGTGGCCTTATCTTTATCTGTTTTTTTTAGTTTGAAAAGATTACTGAAATTCAGATAGGAGTACAGTTCAATCTTTAAAAATTTTCTGTAAAAAAACGAATGATTTATCAGGCGAGCCACATGGGTTTTGGATATAGCCCCTTTATGGGAAACAACATAGTCAGCATAAGACTTCCCCTTGGCAAAATTATAACGGCGCAGGTTATCCACCGGCCCCGGCGCAGCATATTTTAGTTTAAACCGGTCTGCCGCCATCACAAGCAGATCAGCCCCCTCAATGGTTGAACGCTTTGTAAAAACATGAACAATATCATTTAGATACTCATAATATCTTTGATCAAACTCTTCTTCCGAGGAAAAGTATTTTAGTTGCTCATAAACCTTATTTTTGAAGACTTCGTAAAAATAAACGTCACTCATGGTTACCTCAATTTAAATCATCTAAAAACTCGGAGCACGGTACCACACCCGACACCAACAAAAAGTCACGCGCGCGTGTGCAGGCCACATAAAGCAAATGCCGCTCTGTATGGTACACTTCATCAAGATCACTATCATCTATCACGGTTTCGATACGTTGCTGAGAAGGAATGACTTCATCATCGCACGCCATAACCACGACCATTTTAAACTCCAGCCCTTTAGCCAGATGCATTGTACATATGGAAAGGAAGCCATTTGTCAGCTCAACCGACTCATCCAATACTTTATAGGGTACCCCCGTCTTTTCCACCGTCATTATCGCCCGGTTCATTTCTCCGGGGGAACGGACAAAAACAGCGGCCTCATGAGCTAAAACACCCTGCCCGCTTTTAGCGGCCAACCATTTGGCTACGGCGTCTATCTCCTCTTCCTGGGTTTTACACTTCAAGATATCAGGTTCAGGCCCGTTAAAGACGGAAATCGTACCCCGGCGATCCTCCACATTGCCATCCACATCCACAACCTCCGGCCCAAGAAGTTTATCCGCCTGTCTCCTGATTTGATGGGAAGTCCGGTAATTGACACGCAGATTTTTTGAACGGCCGCGAATATCAACGCCCAGGGATTTCCAGGAAAAGGGCTGTTGAAAAATACGTTGCCCGAGGTCCCCGGCAAAAAAGAGGCTATTGGAACGATTGTTCCCCAATGCCGCCAGAAATTTAAGCTGTGCAACGCTGATGTCCTGGGCCTCATCCACAATGATATATTCAAATGGAGGATGGCCGCCCCCGGCATATTTGCCGGACAACTCATTAAACAAACGGGAATAGGTTATCATTTGCCGGGAATCCAATTCGTCAATCACCCGCTTAAGTATGGACCACATAAGCTTGCGTTTACTTTCCGCAAGACGGGTTTTCCGGCCTAAGCGCGCCACATCCCTATAGGACGCCCAGGAAGGCAACTGCCAGGCGTCAACGACCTGCTCCCACTCCGTATATAAAAAATGATCAGAAAAATTATGCCCCTCTGTTTTTCCGGCAGCCTCTTTTATTAACTGTTTTATAATCCCGGGTTGCGCAATCCGCGGCCGCCCGACATTCAATTGATACAAACGCCGGCCTATTTCATTTATGGCATGAACCTCCAGACGTTCGCCTAAACGAGGCTCGTTGCTGATCAGGCGACGCACTTTTATCCTTAGGGTATTGGCCAACGCCGGGGAAAAGGTGGTAATCAACACCCTGGCGTCCGGGTGGGCACGGGCCAGGAATACGGCGCGATGCAGGGCAACGATGGTCTTTCCCGTTCCCGCCGAACCCGAAACCCGCGCCGGACCGCTAAACTCTTTTTCAACAATCTGTCGTTGCGCCGGATGCAGAAATATAGTCCATTTTTCCCAGGGAAAATCGAGCGCCCGTTCCAATTCTTCCACATTATTCATTACACGGAAACGGCGCCGGGCATCGGGATGCTCAAAGGGGTCTGCCGCCGGTTCCACCGCCGGAGTGGTTTGCGGCATTGCGCCAACAGCCAGGTCTAACAGCGCTTCGGCCGCTTCCGCGGGCAGATGGTCGGCTAATTCCAAAAGACTGTCTTCATCCGCCTGACGCACATCGCCCAGCCATTCCGGCGGAACGCCATAGCCGAGCAGCTCCTCATCGGATACTTTGCTGAACAATGCCGGTTTTGGCGCTTCCTCTTTTACATATTTGGGGATATGGATTTCGCGAACCGTTTCCCGTATTTCCACAAGCTGGGCGGCACCCGTCCGGGGATGGGTTTCCAGTTTACGCCGTTCGGCCCATTGGTAGGCTTTATCATGATGATCCACATAACACAGGAGCAGACTGTTTTTACTTTTATGCACAATCAGCCGGATATCGCGGTTTACGCGCACAGACCAGAAGTTGGGATCTTTGGCCTTGTCTATTCTGTGGAACCTCATACCGGGATTGGCCGGATTCATCTGTAAATCAAAGGCTGTTGTCTTAACGGCTTTCTGCTCTTCATTGGTCAGATTGGCCAGGCTGTCGGTAAAGGTATCTGCTATGCGAAAGTGCATAAGAATTACTCTGAATAAATACGACTTAATTCATATAACTTTAAATAACGACTATCAGATTTCAAATCCGAATTTGATGCAACTATTTGTACAAGGCAAGAACTAAGAGACCTTGATATAAATCGACTATGTCTATCAATTATCCTAATTAAAAATTCAAGTGCATCTTCTGGAAATGTACTACAAATAGATGATTTCTCTAATCCGGGTAAAACCATATAGGGGAATTGTAAAGGTTTCAACCAGAGCTTTAGCGTAAATAAGGCATCGGGGAATATATTTTTACTTTCAACACATATCCTGCTAAAACCTAAAGATATGGCCGGGGAAGAAAATTCTTTTGATTTAGGCCAAATGGATTTTATATAAGGTTTAATCCTGTTTTCCCAATAGATCATTTTTTGCTTACCTGAACTTTGCAAATTGTTAATTAAAATATTTAATGCTTCTTCCAGTCCTTTTTGAGGTAAAGCACGGGTAGCAAGGGCAAGTTCTTTTTTTGAAAATTGTCCTGATGTGTCCAATGCTGCAAGTGTTAAAAACCACGCATAAACATTACTGTAACTACTTAAACCATTATAAAATTCAACAGCTCGTAAAAAATCATTTTTAATATGAACAATAAATGGTATGTGAAACCTTGAGCGCCAAAGAAAACCTTGCCAAACTTGTAGAGCGATACGCTCTGATCTATCCCAATTGAACAAAGGGACAAGCGTTTTTATTACCCATTCTTCATCCCAAAAAAACAAACTAATAATATATGAAGCCAGCATTACACGTCCGCTTTTAAATTTATCTATTTCAGGATTGCCAAGATTGGAAAACATTTGTTTAAATGGTAGATTAAATTTTCCTTCTGAAGCAAATAAAATATTAAGCAAAGCTTGGGTGGCATGCCCAACAGGGTGATTCATACTATAGTAAACATAGTCTGTAATTTCTTCATTACTCTCATGTTCAATGGTTAAAATTCGGTTAAAGACTTCAAAAAACAGTTCAGCTTCAATAATATCTATTAACGAGGTTTTTTCCAACCAAAAGGATATAGAGGATACCAATTGTCCAAATATTGAATAAGGTATTTTAAGAAATAATTCAGCGGTATATTTCCAAATCAATTTAATATTACATTTATTATTGGCATTATTGACCATTTTATTTGACCATGTTTGTATAGCAGTCTGCCAGCGATCCACAGGCCAAATGTTTTCTTCCGATAATTTATATAGAACAAAAATTGTTGTCTTCCATTCATTTTGACAGCGCTGTGCCCAATCATCATCCTGCCAGGAATCTTTTGCAGGATTTTCTTTTAGCCAGACCATTAATTTTTTTCTTTGACGAGGCGTTTTTATAAATGGCCTGCTAAGGTCTCCATCGCCTTCAACCCAATAGGGGAATTCATCTTTTTCATCCTTCCGTAGTTTCCAATTGGGGTAGCTTCTAGACAATTCAATAAATTTATTTTGTGCATGCATACCTAAAGTTGAAACATTTAATGACAGCTTTGCAAGACGCAACCATATTTCTCTGTCCTTAATAAGATGGAAATCCTCATCAGATGTAGCGTCATTGAACATGTTACGCATGGGGCCTTTTAAAATTTCATTTTCCAGTCTTGACAACATGCTTTCATTTAGCCTGTTGCCCAAAGAAACCAGTAATCGCAATACCTCCCTTTCGGTTTCAACCGTCCATAACCAATACCCATTATCAGACAAAAGCCAATCTAATGTTTTTGATATTGGAATTCCGATATCATAGATAAGTGTAAAAAATGCCAGTCGTTTAAATAAAGGGAATTTGTAGCTATAAAAAATCTCCGAGTAAAGCATGGCCTGATGTGTGTCTTTTTTTAGCTGGGCCAGCCAGGCATCGCGTGTTAAATCAATAAGTATTGTCCAAGTATGATAGTTTCTATTTTGAACGTGCGAGCTTATTGACGGATGAGAAATATAAGATTTGTCACTCTTTTGATCAGCACCTTCAAGTTCCTGCATTATACTAAGTACGTCATTTAATAAGGAAATAAAATCCGGTAATAATTCTGCAATTGAATCGTGCCATATTGGTATATTCTCTAAATCCTTTATACCGGATTGAATCAAGCTATCGCTTAATTCAATTTCCCACTCAACTAAATCTTTGATTTTTCTTTCTATGTCTATAGGATGCAGTTCTTCCGGCCATAAAAAAGGCTCTTTTAATACAACCCGTGGCGTAAGAATCTCTATCAGTTCGAATCGGCGTGCAGGTATCATACCATCCCGTTTAAACTTTTTTATCCAGTGATGGATACTTAAATTATTTGATTTTATACGATTTGATAAAAAAAGATGCCAAAGTTTCTTCATGGAATTGTCAGGTATGGCATCCGGTGATCTTCCTAAGATTTCTTCTATTTTATCCTGTTGATTATTTTTTTCATAATCATCAATTTCCATTAGTCGCTGTTCAATCAACCATTTAAAACTGTGATGAAGACATCCTCCATTTTTTGCTAACCATAAAATTAACTTTGGATTATTGAGATAATTTAAAATCCATTTAGCTATATGAAGTGTTATAGCATCCCAATCAGGAAATCCATTTACGCAAAGATAGCTAATGGATATATTGGATGAAAAATTGTAAGGGGATGGTTTATCCAGAAGACTAAATACAAAATCTTTTTCATTAAAATAATCATTACTTATACCAAACCTGTTCAAATCATTAGGAGTGAAGTGTTTATTGGTAAAAATAAAAAACCACTCAAATGAAGGAGCAGGATTCAGGGAAGAAAAACGTTGGGCAGGTATACCGGTACGATCGCTAATTGCCCACAACATACGACTTACCGTATCATCTTTCTTTTCTGTTTCCATAGGCTTGAAATATGCATTATCAACAACTATACGTTCTTTTCCTAATATTCCATCTTTGTATGTATCTGCCCATATTTGCAGTGTTTTATGAAGATAATGATGATTGTCCTTTTGCCAATATAAAATAGGGGTCACATTCTTTGCTTTCCATTCTCTTTTTGTTTTTTCATATTGATCTTTACGATAACCGGCAAAAGCAAACATCTCAATTTGCTTTTCACCCTGTAGCTTATCTGCCGCAAGCGCATCCATCATGTAGCGCAATATCGGATCATCAATGCTGTATCCCACAAAACAGACCGTAAAATTTTTAAACAATTTAGTTAAAAATCGGGAGGCCCAACGCTCTGCCAAATAAGCCAAACCAAAATCACCACTTGTCAAAACAAGCTTATTAAGATCATCTATGGACGGCGTAACTGTAATAAGTCCGTGTAAATAGGGCCTCCTTAAAAAGTCCTATCTTATTATAAATATTGGAATTAAATGCTATAAAATAGCATATTGGTGCAAAGAAAACATTAAGTATCACCCAAAAGCCTTGCAGATGATATGATAAAATATA
>JALTJN010000166.1 GCA_027076405.1 Chromatiales bacterium | reverse complement strand
TTAAATACATTTACATCAGGTGCATTCACAATAACTGTCTGGTTTCCCTCACCAGACATTCCCTGTTCGATATTATTTTTCCTACTCCAATCGCTTTGAAACACCGCGCCGGAAGCAATAACCCGATACAAATAGTAAAAAGATTTATCAATCTCAATATCAGTACTGCGAATCAAATAAACAGGGCCGTCAAGCCTAATAAACACTAAAAGACTAGGGTTGTTTTTTTTAAGTTTGTATATTTTATCTACGAGCGACAACAGAGCAAACGGACTACAATTGAATAAAATAACGTCGGCATTATCAGGAACACTTTCATAACAACCTTTTTTTACAAAATACGCTTTGATTGCTTTAAGAAATTGATTTGCACCACCCCATGGGCCATCCTTAAAAGGGTATAGTATATGTATCTTCATTATTTCTTATTAAGAATATCATCGTAAATTTTTATCAACCTGTCATCCATAGCCTCATCACTAATTTTATCAACCGTGTTATGAAATTGCTTTTCCTTTACATGATCGAACTCAGTTAACGAAGAAGCATGATTTTCAACATAGGACAACAATGCTTTACCAAATTCCACAGGATCACGGAAAACAAATGATGAATCAACGAAGTCATTTGCCAAACCAACATCAGTGCTCATAATAAGCGTCTTTGTTGCTGTAGCTTCCAGAATAGCTTTAGGCCCCCCTTCAGAGGAAGAAGTAACCAAATAGATATCTAACAACGCATACAGCCCAGGCATTTTCTCAATATCAACACCATTCCTAGCCAAGTCATCTTCGCTCCCCTCCTGGCCTACGTAAAAATATGGAATATTTAACTGTTTACATCGGTTTATTAAATAATGCCGCCTTGGCCCTGCAAGCAAAAGCATAAACTTATCTTTAGGTAAATCTTTCAATAGCTCAACTAACAGCTCCGGACCTTTTTGCCATTTTGGCTTCAAAAGATTAGCGCCCAGGCTATCACGCTGAAACGAGCCAATCATCACTCTATTACGCACTAGCTCTTCGGGTATATTATATTTTTTGAGAAGATCTTTTTTTGAAAAGACCTCTTTCAAAGGTGTGAATAATTTAAGATCAATAGAAAATGGCAGGTAATAACTTCTGACATTATGTCTGTCGAATATATTTAATTGTTTAGTACTTGGTACAACCCATGCCTTGGCAACATTATTAACGCTCTTAAAGCTGCCTCTTAGAGTATAGCTATCGTCATCAAGATCAACGAAGTTAGAAGTAGTAACCAGAATGTTCTTTTTATATCTGATCAAATACTTCTTATAACTAAGCAAGCTATTCCACCAGATATTGTGGACAATATCTGCATTATAATAATTAGCAGAAACAGTTAATCCAAGTCTATTTATAGATGCCTTAAGATGTTGCCTATCTTTATCAATAGACCAACCCATTCCATCTTTACCATCTATATAAATCTTCATGGTTTATTTCTGAGCATTATCATTTCTTATCGCTTCAATAAAGTAACCTGTTGTTATACGCTTAGCTTTATACATGTATATCATATCAAGCCGCATGAAAAACCAGGCAATGATCGGCATAATAAACTTATTTATCACTCTGCTTTTTAATGCTCTTCTATTTTTCGATGCCATCCCTAATGAAACAAACAACAAATCATAAATAACTGCGAAAAAACTACCCATAGGATCTATTTTTAAAATAGTAAACCCGGCTTTTTCAAATTCTAGTTTTATTCGTGCAGGCGTCCAACGTTGATAATCATAAGGATCTGCATGAATTGGATAGAGAAATGGCATTGTCGCAACAATTTGACCTGAAGGTTTTAAAACCCTACACGCTTCATCTAGCACCTGCGAAGGATTTTCCAAATGCTCCAATACTTCAGCCATCAATATTAGATCAAATTTTTTTTCATCTACAGGTATGTTCTCAGCAGAACAGCAGTAATCAGGATCCGTAGAAGCATCAGTGTTAAGATACTCCCAGCTTTCGACTACGTTTAAAGGCGGGCGAAAACCACCTCTTTTATCACTCTTTTTCCCACCAACATCTAATACTTTCCCGTAAAAGATATGATTCATTAACATTAAATCCAAATAATGACGCCGAAAAGTTATAAACATTTAGGCGGTTCCTTACGAAAAATATAAATCATATTCATACTCAACTCACACCTATGAGTAATTATGTTTTTCCATGGTTTCATTAACAATAAGATTAATCTTTTCATACAACTCCTCATTGAAGTTGCTTTGAAACTTGAAGTTTTTACATGAGAAATTCACGTATTTTGCCTGCATCAAAACATCATCTTCTAAGGGCAGATCTAAAAAACCCCAAATCTCCTTCACTTTCCCTATCGGATCCGAACATACATCTTCGTATCTTACCTCTAAATAGTTATTCAATTTACTTGAAACCCTATCCAGATAGTCAACTGAAAGCTTCCATTGGTACGCGTGTTGCACAAACGGGTCATCATCTAAATATTCTTCCCACTTCTCCGGCCTGACTCCTGGCCAAGGATTTACTCTTTTACTATAAGGCTTAAACCGATCATATGTCTCAAAGGCATCGGGCAAGTTATCAATAATCGAGTTTATTACACCTCTTGGATCCCTGATAACATGCACAAAAAAAGCATCAGGAAATATTTCTTGCAGGTATTCCGGCGTGACAGTATTGTTAGGGTTTTTATTTAAAAATCGCGGCTTATTGCCTTTCCACCTTCGGTAAAAATCAAGTCGTCTCACTAACCTTTCAGCATCAGCAACAGTTACATTTTCTTTCCCCAAGTAATGGCCTTTCATATTCATATCGAAGTAATCTCTCGGATGAAAAATTGAATTTATTTCTGACATATTAGAAATAAAGGGGTGACCGGAAATCGCATTCATCATGATAGTCGTACCAGAATGCGGTAACCCGAGAATAAATATTGGTCTATCGAGTTTTGCAGACCTGCCTATTGTATGCTTATACATCTCGTACACAGATTCTTTAATAATGAGTTTACTCAGTCCTTTTATAAACTCGATTTTTTTTTTCAAAAAAAAGGGTCTGGAAAAATCCCGAATATCAACATCTTTAAAGCGCTCATATTTGGTAATAAATTTATGCATTGCAAACTCTTTTGAATTCCTTTCTTTAAAAAGGCACCACTGCCTCTCATACTCCTGATGCGTCATTTTATTTAAATAACCACTTTCAAAATTCACTGCCCATCTCCAGATAAATGCTTGCGCCTGTTACTATTCTCATAAAAAATCCTTATAATTACATCATGCAAGCCGTTTCGAATCATGATAAATAAAAAACTTATTTTATATTTCTTGATACAGAATATTGCAAAGACATATGTTTGAATCTAGATTCAAATGATTCAAATGGATTATAACCAAAAATAGAAAGGACATTAAAAACAACTTTACCCCATGGCTTATTAAAATAGAGACCACTCATTAATTCTTTCAAACAAACAGGGTGGCTAGTATAAAATATGCTATCAGAGAAATGCTTTTCAATAACGTCAATATATTCACTTTCAAACCACTCAACAACATGCTCTTTATCTAATGGCTCCTTCGTAATTCTTACAGGCGTACTCAATACGCACAGCCCATCAGTCTTAAGGACTCTTTTTATCTCACTTATATATTTATCTACATCTTCAAGGTGCTCTATTACATCGGATGAAACAACCACATCAAAAGAACCATCATCCCAGGGAAGTTCATAAACATTTCCAACCTTGAACTCTATCGCCCCCTGCGCTTTTCCCTTAGCAAATTCAATCGCTTCTACGGTGTAATCAATTCCCGATACCCTTAAGCCTTTTTTCGCCAGCAAATGGGAAAGCACTCCATCGCCACACCCCACATCCAGAACGGCCTGCCCCTTCATGCCTGCATTTTTTTCAATAAGTGATATCACATTATTATATCTAGCTAGAATAAACGCATTTCGCTTTAGTATATGATAACTTATTTTATCCCAATGATATCCTGCGCCCCTGTCATTGTACTTATTAAACATTTTCAAACACCTTCAACCTAATATTTTCTGTACAAATATAATGAGCGGTATACTTTCGCTCATACTCATAATAACTTATCGAGAAACCTTATCTACAATACAATAGACGCGATCAATCCAGGTTTTACGTTCCCATCTTGATTTCATCAACACAAGAAAATACCCGAGAACAGGCAAAGAACGCCACCAATTTTTATGTTTAGCCAAGCCACCACTGCTACCACGGCCATAATGACTTACAAAAATTTCATCCACACCTTTTAAGTAAAACTCTGCAACCAGCATATCGGAGAATGGCCCCGATCTGAAGGTTCGTGTACTTCTAAATTCAAGCACTTCACCAATAAAATCACGTGCCAAATAGAGCTCACGAATTTCCCAACCAGTGTCTTTACCTTTTTTTTCACCTTTATCATTTATCTCAGGTAAAAATTTAGCATCTGAACTTCTAAATGCAGCAGTCTCATAAAGAACTGCAAACACTAATGGAAAATTCTTAGGTTTTTTTCCTGGCGCCTGAGTACCAATAGCCTTCACTTTCTCATTCATACGCGACAATAAAATCTTATCCCAATGCATATGCAGGAATGAGGCATCTGAATCCATCGTAACAAAATATGGTGTTTCAACTTTCTCCACCAACAGATCCATAGCTTCACCATGACCAATACTTCCATAAGCAGACTGCTTTCGAAATATGACTTCCACATTATCATATTTCTGAACTACACTAACAAGATGAAGCAAGTCTTTCTTGTTTGAACCATTATCGCAAATAATAACTTTGTATGGGTTTGCGGTTAATCGCTTGAATGCATACAACATCACCTCTATAAAATCGGCGGTATTATAATTAACGGTTACAATAGTTAATAATGGCTTATTTGGGCCTTGCATAAACACTCATCCGACTAGTAAACCCCAGTAGCCCTTGTATATATACAAGTGGTTTAACAATAACCGCCCTAATCACCCTGTATTTAAAGATGTTTAATGGTTTCAGGTACCCTCCAGATAGATCCAACGATACTATCCAGTCACGGTCTACGTGATGATGCACTATATCTTCAACATAAAAACCTGCCTTATCCAATATTTTTTTGATTGTGCCAGGTGAAAAATGATTGAGATGCTGAGGAACCTGAAGCGCATAGCAGTAACGACCAAAAACACGGAACTCTAAACCACTGAAATCCGGCACTGACAAAATTAGCTGCCCATTTTCCTTGAGAGCCTGGCGCATATTCATCAACGCTTTTAATGGATCGTGAAAGTGTTCAAGAACCATCGAACCATGAATAACATCATATGACTTTTTCGGCAGTTCGACGTTATCGATAAGCCCTTGCTTTACATTATTCAAGCACAGTTTATTTTGAGCAAAAGAAACACTGGCCTGGTTTAATTCGACCCCATGAACTTCCCAACCTAGTTCACGCATTCCTGACAAGTAACGTCCCCATGAGCACCCAATATCAAGTAGAACTCCGCCTTCAACCCACTCTGGTATATGAGTAAGCTTTGCCCTACGTCTCAATAATGATTTAGTAAAATGAAAAAATGGTGACTTTCCAGAAAAAACATCTTCTGGGTAACCAAGCTCACTGACAAGAAACTCTGCCATCGCATTGGCACCTTTCTCGACTGGATGCGTAACTTTAGTTGAAGGAGAAAAATATCCTGCACTATCTGGATAGAAGTATTCGATGGTGCTAGCCGTTGGCCGCGGATTAGTCCATGCCATCTCACATCGACAGCACTTGACCACATCGAAATATTTATCCATATTATTGTAAAGTTCTTTGGCAGCAGCAATGACTACATAGTAATCATCACTATCACAAAGCGGGCAACTGACCCTTTCAATTTCATAATTATTATGCATCTTTCCTCCGAGACTTTCTTTTATATGACAAGTAAGCAAAAAGATACATAATGAAATTAGCAATAAGATGTGCCGCCACAACTCCTTCAGCTTGCCAGCTTTCAATGAACACCGCTATAAGGATAAGAAATACAACCTGACGCACGATCTGCAAATTTTGCGCAAACATCCCATTAGATTGAAATTGCTCATACCCCATGTAAGTGGCATACCAAAAGCTCATAACCAAAGAAAGTGAAAAAAACTGCCCAAGTATAATAGCCGATTCATACTGCTCGCCAAAAAACAAAGGGATAATAAACGGAAGAGTAAACCAGATAGCAAGCGATGCTAAGCACCCAAAAAAAATCAGTTTTTTACCATGCGCAACAAAAGCATCCAAATTATCTTCAGCATTTCTGGCTCCCCAACGGGAAGTAAGCACACTGAGCAAAACTTTTGAGTTACTCGCCACCTGCTGAGGAATCAAAGTACCAATGTAGTAGTAACCTAACAATACGGGATCA
>JALTJN010000165.1 GCA_027076405.1 Chromatiales bacterium | reverse complement strand
GTATTGAGGTTATGGCCATCTATGCAGACTTGGGTGAATTTGGTGAAAACAGCGCGCTGGACTGGAGCATTGTTGTAACTGAATCGCTTGATAAAATTACCGCACCGGCAGCTTATTTAACAAAACTGCTTATCACCTTAAGCAGCTTTATTGCCTTTGTGAGTATGTTCTTTGCCTATCGCCTATCTCGTGCCTACAGCCATAGTCTGGAAAAATTCGCCCTACGTGCAAAAGCTATTTCAAATGGTGTTTATTCCGCAGAACCTGTTAATAATATTAAACGTAAGGGCGCTTTAAATACCTTGCGAAATGCCTTTAATAAAATGGAACAAAATCTCAATACGCTGATTAATGAATTAAAGGATCGCGAACAACGCCTGGATATTACACTTAATAGTATTGGCGACGGGGTGATTGCAACGGATAAAAATGGTTGTGTTACGCGCATGAATCCAGCGGCTGAAAAAATGACGGGCTGGCAACTAAAAGATGCTAAGGGAAAATTAATTGTGGACGTATTTCCCATTGTTGATGAAACTACCCGCGAGCCGATTCAAAACCCTGTTGAAAAAGTTATTGCAACGGGGCGTACCGTTTATCTTAGCAATCACACCACACTATTATCTAAAGATGGTTCAGAACTTCAGATAGAAGATTCCGCCGCGCCCATTCGTGGTGATGACAAGAATATTCATGGCATGATTTTAATTTTTAGTGATGTCACCCGCCGTAAACAAGCTGAGAAAAAATATCGTAGTGCCGCAAAAATGGATGCTCTAGGAAAACTCACCGGTGGTATTGCCCATGACTACAATAATATGTTGGGGGTGATTATGGGCTATTGTGAATTGCTTGATGAGAAGTTAAGCAAGCAGCCCGAATTAAAAGAATATATCAATACCATACAGGAATCTGCACAACGTGGTGCAAATTTAACTAAAAAAATGCTTGATTTTTCACGCAATAAACCGGCGAAGTCGAAAAAAATAAACCTACATGCTTTGCTCTTCGAGCATGAATTAATGCTGCAAAAAACTCTCACCGCCCGCATTGATTTAAGGCTGAAGTCTGAGCACAACCTTTGGCCCATTTATGTTGATGAGAGTGATATTGTTGATGCCATATTAAATATGTGTATCAATGCCATGCATGCAATAGAAGGTAATGGACAATTAACGATAACAACCAGTAATACCACTTTTAACGAAGATGATGCTAAAAATATTGGTTTGGAAGCAGGTGACTATGTTGTGCTTAATATCACTGATACAGGTTGTGGCATGGACAATAGCACGCGAGATAAAATATTTGATCCCTTTTTTTCAACCAAGGGTGAAAAGGGAACGGGGCTGGGCTTAAGCCAGGTGTATGGGTTTATGCAGCGCAGCAAAGGTGCAATAAAAGTCTATTCTGAAGTGGGGAAAGGTAGCCAGTTTACGCTGTATTTTCCTCGCTATCATGAA
>JALTJN010000164.1 GCA_027076405.1 Chromatiales bacterium | reverse complement strand
ACTACCTGCAAAAATTTATGCTAACGAAGGTGTAGCGCAAGTTTTATTTTTTGAATCAGATGAAGAATGTGAAACGTCTTATGCCGATCGTGCAGGCAAGTACCAAGGTCAGCAAGGCGTGACGTTGCCGAAGACATAAAATATAAAAAGCCAGCATTAGCTGGCTTTTTATATTAGCGAAGAGGTGAGTAAATTAATTTACTCCATTGAGAGCAAGAAAGTGCTGAAAATTCTCATGAAGCCTAGTTTCATATAAGAATGATGGTTTGTCTTGGCGATCTAAATCTAATGTATATGTTTTAAAAATCATACGATTATCTGAACAACTGTATCTATAGTATGTAGCATCAGGGTAATGTCCAGCAGTGCCGCCGGTAGAATCAACTTCGAGCGTAATAGCGTAAATAACATCAACGTTGGTGCGTGTGCAGATTGAACGACTTATTTGATTGCCATTACCATCATAATTAATATCTTTTGCATTACGCCAGTTGAGTGCAGTAATATTACCCGATGTTTCATTTTGAAGTGACGTTTGCATTAGTAGTGAAATTTTCTTTGAATATTGAGGAATTTTCACTGTGAACCGAGTTTCATCGATAGTCCCCCATGCTGTTACTGCAACATTTCTTTTACTGATATTTGTTCCTGATGTTTTGGGGCGTTTTGGCGATTTGTTGATGGGTTGTAATGATGAGTCAGGAGTATCCTGACCATCCAGTATGGCTGTCCTCCAGATGTTTTTTTTATTTTCAAAAGCAATGCGTTCTTCATTACTTGCAAATGTATTTGGTTCTAAGAATACTTTAATAGTGGAAGGGTACTTTCGATTTTGCCCAGAGGAATGGTCAATAGCGACACCAATGAGCCCACCAAGTAGAATATTTCCATAGACCGCATCTACCAGAGTAGTATCTATTACATCGGAAGAACGTTTATACCCTTCTTTTTCACATGAAATATTTATTGGATCGTATTTTGGTTGTAGGAAAACATCAGCAGGTGTTGTGATGTCGCGTTTAATATTAATAGAGTTGATAATTTGGCATTTTGCTGCGGTTGGTTCAGATTCGATTCTGGAAAGTTTATTGGTATCATCGCCAGAGATGCTTGCGCAACCGGTAAAGAGTAAATTGAGGATTAGAATAAAAAGTATTTTTATATTATGGTTAGTCATAATCATATTCCCTAAATAATGTAATAATTCGTATTATTTTATGTAGCTAAACTACTATAAATAATTTCAATCCAGACCTTAGTCGGGAAAAAACTATTGGCTTCCCATGCTGCCCATTTTTTAGATAGGCTTTTTTTCTGAATTTCTTCCAGACTTAAGCTTTTGGCTTTCATCGCAGATACTTCTGCGGATGTGTCAATCAACATATCATGAAAGGCTTGCAGTTCCTTTTTAGTTGAAAGTGGACCGTGACCGGGTATGACCCTGGTTTTATCATCAATCATTTC
>JALTJN010000163.1 GCA_027076405.1 Chromatiales bacterium | reverse complement strand
ATAAAAAGGATTTAAAACAACCGCAACCCAGCTAGTGTTTAAAACGAAACGGATTGGCAAAACAATATTGATTTAAAAGTGCAGATAAAAAATAAAATCAGTTAACGTAAACACAAAATATTTTCAAATCAGATTAACATGAAAATAAAAAGATTAATAAAACCTAAATGTTTTGCCGCGATAACGCCTGCATAACCTGGCACTTTTACTTGCGGACTGCTTTTTAGGCCGTAAGTAAAAGTGGTCAGCGTTTATGTGATTGTTAGGCATTTTGTTTATTTTACTTAAGCTACTTAATATGTCTCTTCTATCTTTGCACCAGTTACTGGTATAGCCACAAAAACTAAAAGTAAGATAATGTATTTTATATGTATTTCTGTGAAGTTAAACCCAGTGAAGGAAAAGCCAATATATAGGCCATATTTCACCTAAAAATATATTTATTGGTATAACAATAAGCCAGTTCCATGCATTATATGTATAGTCATCATAAAAGGTTAAATACACAAATGTAATAGTAGATATGATTTGATAAATGATAATCATCGATGTGTATCTATTCATTTTATAGTGTCCAAAATAATTTGATTTTATGTCTAACGCCCAGTTCACCAGACCGAAAAGTTAGGTGGCTTTTGTGGCATTATAGCGAAGCGCCACAAAAGGTGCGTAACTTTTTGTTAGCCTATAATTGACAGTGGTGGCGTATATGCTATCATATTGACATGAACAAACCTATTGTAATAGACACTAGTATTTTAATTAGCGCCCTAATTGGTGTGAAAGGCCCTAGCCGAGAGGTTTTAAGGCAGTGCTTGAATGGGGATTACAGGCCTTTAATTAGTAATGCCTTATTTCATGAATATGAAGATGTAAGCAAGCGAAGAAGAATTTTAAATAACTGCCCGCTGAGCGAAAATGAAATAAAGGAACTTTTAAATGCTTTTTATAGTGTGTGTACCTGGGTGCCAATATATTACTTATGGCGGCCAAATATAATAGATGAAGGTGATAATTTTTTAATTGAACTTGCAGTAGCAGGCAATGCTGAATTTATTATTACAAATAATATACGCGATTTAGTAACAGCTGAATTAAAATTTCCTGAGTTTAAAATAGTTAAACCTGAAACATTTTTAAGAGGTAATTGATATGGCTACTTTAACAGTACGTATGCCTGACGATAAACATAGCCGTTTAAAAGCACTAGCAAGCCATAGGCATTTAAGTGTAAATAAATTAATTGAAGAGCTTTCAACTCAAGCACTAGCTGAATTTGACAGTGAAACTCGCTTTCGTGCTTTAGCGGCAACGGGCAATGTCGAAAGAGGACTAGAACTGCTAGACAAATTGGATGCCAATTTTTTAAAAGGCTAACGCCGAGGTAAGTGGCTGCGTGCCTTTTACGCAGTCCAAGCCTGCGCTTTTTGCAGGCGAGCTTCACCTACTTGTTAGTAAGCGGCCTTCAGTTGTAATAATTAAA
>JALTJN010000162.1 GCA_027076405.1 Chromatiales bacterium | reverse complement strand
GGTGTCTCTAAACCATTTACAAAACGCTGTAATATTAATGTATCTGCAACATTAAGAGTGCCATTGGTTGCCGAACGCGGCGCTAAATCACCTGCAACATATTGTGCTGCATTCAACAGCGCCATGTGACACAACAATATTAATAACAGCCCTATACGTAATTTCATTTTTTACCTTAATTATTATTTTACTACCCAGTAAGCAATAAATATTTTTAGCAACTCAACTTTGTTAATTTTATTATTGTTCAAACACTAATTTTCTTATTCATAACTTCATATACACTTTGAACTCTCAAAACTATTAATTTAAGAGTCACTCTATACTAATTGTAAAATCACTAGCTTGTGGGGTTGGTGGTGATGTCGATGCACTTGTCACAGTCTCGCCATTTTCATCATAATACTGAACTGAAACTACGCTTGGCCCAGGAGATGACAAAAACTGAACGCCAGGTACAGGTCTGTGCACAATATAAAATCGTGTTTGAAAATATCGCATCTTGGCATTTGGACTAACAAAATTTACCGTAATTTCATCTCCTGCTCGTGACCAAGTCATGTAAGTTTGCGAAATTGTATTATGTATCGATATATCATCTTGTACTACACGCAAAGAATTGGTTGGTATCGCGTTACCACTAGCATTTTGTGTTGGCACGTTGACCTTTATTTCTGCGGCACTGTACTCAATAGCGCCATCAGCAACAGGAGGCCTAACAACTACTTGCGGTAAAGGCTCAAGTAAAGATAAATCACCAGTTTCAGATGCGTTAGATTTAAAATAATCAAATGAGTTAAAAACTCCTTCACCCGGTATTATTTCGATAGAAATAGGAGAGTTGTTTAAATTATTCAACGATGCTGAAGCTGCGGTAGTCGTAATATTAATTTTACCCGAACCAATTGTGAGCCCTGTTGATGGCAAGTCCAACACTAGCACTGATAGCCATGCGGCGTGACTAGAGTCGAATTCAAGTAATTGAGTACCTGTGGGGTTAAACGTTGCTATTTGACTAGTATTGTCAGGTCTTAATTTTATAACTGACCTAATTGGAAGATTTGTGACTGTGCCATCAACATCAGAAACAAATTGAGCTGAAGTATTACTTGTCGTCGCATTATCGAGTGAACCAACCGCTAAAGTAACCGTATCTCCGGCTCTAGCCGCCATAGGAAAAGACTGAACCGCAACACAACCTTGTAGCACCAACAACAAGCCAATAGAAAAGATAAACACGCAGCCACGTAATAACATTACTCACCCCTTTTAGACATTTTTTTATCAACCACCGCACTAACAAATATTTCGTTATGTTTTTTAGCGTAAGCAATTGACAGCCAGTTAACTTTTAAGGAAAACAAGCAGATGCAAATATCCCTATAAATTTTTATTTATTACCTTACCACCTACTAATTTCAATTGTCAAATTAGCATCCTCTCATACCGCACACCATAATTACCTATTCACAACCTGGCAACTGACGC
>JALTJN010000161.1 GCA_027076405.1 Chromatiales bacterium | reverse complement strand
TCTTCCAGCCCAGCCAGTGCCGCTTGCTGTTGTTGTTTGGCTTCATCTGAGAGTGTGAGTTGAAAGCTGTCGATAATGTTATTCATGAGTTCGAGCATGGAATCTTCGCTGACGCGTTTGTCGAGTTTTTCTTTGCTCAGGTTTTTTATGCGACCAGGGTGAAATTTCACATCTACCAATATCTGCTTACTTAAGGTGAAAAGCATATGATGTCGTGTGACGTGGGTATGAATACCTTTTTTTGGGACAGCTTCTAGCTTTGCCGAGAGGGTAGTTAGTTTTGAAAGAGGTTGCCAATTAACTGGGGCTGTAAAATTATATTCACCATCATCTGTGCTGCCACTGTACATATATGTTAAATAGTCACCAATGATTTTTTCAAATGCACGGGGATGAAACAGGGAAAACTCATGATCGTAGTTAACCGGCATAATTAAAGTAATACACAGATCCAGCTCAGCCAGTGTGCCTGTGAACCAGGGACCGTTAAATGCCCAAAAGCGCTTAAACAATTCAAAGAACTCTAGATGATTTGGAGTATCGTGGTAAGTGTCTCCATAGCAACGAAACCGCCTCTCTAACTCCTGTGGAGTATAACTTTTTTCAGGAAGGTTCTCTCTGACTCTTGTATATGGTTTATGTTTAGGCGCTTTAAAACTGAGTTTGGTGTTAGCTAAATCACAGCTAATGGACTGAGCACTAGAAAAGTTTGGTCCCTTCGGATTTACCAGCCCCTTTGCTTCACGTAATTTATATTTAATATGCATTATTTTATTATCTGTTTTTTATAATCAATATTTTTGAATTTTGGTATTTTTTGCGCCATCAATAATGGCTTTACCAACAAAAACCAGGCCACCCGCAAGGCCTACCAGCCCTGATGTAGTCAGTGATGCACCGGCAAAACCAAATGCGGCACCGGCTGCTGATAATCCCCCTATTGATGCGTTGGCCGTTTTACTGCCTGGCTTTTCATTCAATGTAAAATGCCCTATGAATTCCTTGGGATTTAGAATGCCACTTTTTTTATCAAATTCGGTTAATTTCAGTGCTTTTGCGGCCTCAATAGCTTCCTTCGACATTGATGTAGGGTGATTCATATAGATGGAGTGATTTTCAAGTGTTACCCCTTTCTCCCTGTGCAATATCTGTAAGGCACGGGTCAAAATAGCTGACCCGCCATAATCAGAAAACCAGATAACGCCTTTTTGCTTATGTGCTTGATACATGGTGTTGGCTAGTAACATGGCTGATTCGACGATTTTTTTATCTTTATCGGTGGATATTGCGTCTTTAGCTTTTTTTAAGCCTACAATTCCGCTACCACCAGGAGTGAAATGTAGATCAAACCCATAATTTTGAGTGGTGCCTTTTGTCGCTTCAACATCCATCAGACTTTGATGTGTCTCATTGATTGCTATTCTTTGATCTGATTCAGTCATATCCGCAATAACCACAGGCCGAATATCTATTTGAGTGACTTTTCCAT
>JALTJN010000160.1 GCA_027076405.1 Chromatiales bacterium | reverse complement strand
TATGCAAAAGCGTTGTCTGGGCATAAGGTTCTACATTCAACTATTTCTGGAGTTTAATATGAAAATCAAAGAAGCAATGTCAGAGATGGAAAAAGGAAATGCTGTTATTCATCCAATAGATAAAATACAAATGCGCTTCACTGGTGTTGGTTCGGAAATCGAGCTAATGCAGGATGGGCAAGTAATTTCTGAGATAGGCGGTGGATTGCCTAATGATGGTTGGGAGATAACTGTTGTTGCAGAATAAGAGACGTAATAGAACAACAACGTTTAATTCTTTTGTAAAAGAGAATTATTCACGGCGTATAACTGCAAGAAATATTCTCGTGTTATATAGAGATAACGATAGTTTTGGAAAAGATATTGCAGACTATTATAAATCTGTAAGAAATATACCAGACAGTAATGTTATGACTGTTTCAATTACAAATAGTAATAGCGCAACGATTGATGAAGTTATCGTGATGAAAAATGCGGTAAGAAGCTTTAGTGGTATTAATAGTATTTGTTCTATCGTCCTATGTGGTGATTTTCCAAATAAAGGAGTTGAAGCCGGAGTCTTCGGTAAAGGCTTTGATGATTACTTAAAAGCGTTGTTTATAGATGTGAATGCGCAAGGAAGTCAAGTATTTCCTAAATATAATTATCTTCGTTTTGAGGAGGTCGACAGAAGGGCTTATCGTTTCGGAAAACATTCAGAATCTCTTTCTGGGAAATGGGGTGATAGTGGTTGGCAAAAAATTAGAACATGGGATGCTGGTATTAGCTTTAATACAGGAGAATTTTTAAGAAAAAAGGATACTTCTGCGGAATCGCCCTTTGTATGCGAGATTGGTGGAATTACTGGAAGTGTAGAGTTTGATTGGAATGCTCCTTCTGGGTCTGATGGAAGCGGCCTATATTGGGATGATGGAACAATCAGATGGCGAGCTTACATATCGGGTATAGCGTCAGACTTTTTTACTCGCAAGCATGGCGCGATTTCTGGTTATTTACGCTATCCGTTGGATTTTAAAACTAAAATTGAAAATACTCAGGGAGATATTCCAACAGGGAATAATAACTGGGAGTTGTTCAATGGAGTAAATTCAAAATTAGCAGCAGTTACATATACTGTAAGTCGGCTGACATCTCCCGCTGTGCATTCAACAGATTCATACAGCACAAGATTAGATTTAGTTAAAGCCATAATTGACAGGGGCATTGCTTTTGAAAAGGCAAGGTATAATACAGTGCCGGGAACTCAAATTGTGGGGGGCGATGTAGACCCTGTCCCATTAGCAAATATTTCTACTATTGCCGCAATTCGTGAGAGAGGAGATGTAATTAATCAATCACGAGTATTTTGGAAAGGTATGGCGGCTGAACTTGCGAATACGACAGAATACCCTTCAATACCAGACAATAATTTTCAAGCGGGGGATACCCATATTCAACCGGTTGTTGGGGGAACTTTTACGCCTGTAAATGATTGCTTTTTTCATTTTTTAGG
>JALTJN010000159.1 GCA_027076405.1 Chromatiales bacterium | reverse complement strand
CAGGTTAATCTGCTCTTCACTAGGCATATTACACGCTATAGAAGCTCATAACATGAGCCTGTTTATTAAGTTCCTAAACTTAACAGGAGACAAAAGTATTCTACGTAGTGATTGTGATAAATCGTCAGCACCAAATTGTTCAGGGTCTACTAAGATTCCTGAATTAGTATTTTGAGACATACGACTACCTATCATTTTCTGCCAGAAAATCACGAAGCGCCGCACTTCTTTTAGAAAAAGTATTCTTTGAATCAATATTTTCAATGTTCATCACGCCCATGCTATGACCGTTAACAAACTTAATTCTTAATCTCTCAGAAAATTTACTGAATATCATTGTATCCAGTGTTACAGGCGACTCACTATCCTGTCTGCCAATATCCAGATCACCGGTGTAATCCAATTTATATTGCGTAAAAATATATTTCCCCTGGCCTAAACCATTTTTACTGAACCGCCTTTTCTCAATCTCTGGCATCACATCGTGTATGACAGGAAATGAATCTATCACGCCTGTCACCACCAACTCTTCTAAATATAGAATATCATCAACAATACTGTAATTCGCTTGCAAACCACGGCGACAACTCGTATTCAATGAGCGTAATTTAAATCCATAGTCATTCGGATTGAAAATTTTATGCTTTGAAATACCAATCAATGAGTATTGATTTCCTCGATATGTTATCTCATCTACTATTTGTGCCGTCATTATTTTATACCTCTAGAATCTACTTTCTTTGCAAAAGATATCGGTGTCACAATATCCTTTGCTATCATGTCTTGTAATCGTTCCACTTTATTCATCTGCGTGTGCATCCAATCTGGCTCATTATCATAAAACAATGCCGTAATTTCAGAATGCCGATTCACGACCATATTCATTTTCAGCCCATACGATTGAATCTGCCTTTCCAGTCGTTGGTAGATAGCGCCCTCCCTCTCACACAGCAATACCACTTCAACATCATGCTGATCTACTAGCTCTTTCAGTTTTGAAATAGTCTCAATCTCGTATGCTATACCCTGAAAGTCCATCATTTCATCCGTTAAATAATTTACATCAACAAACAATATTTTTAGATTTAAGGTACGTACCCACTTATAAAGCACTGAATTGAGATTATCCGAATCATAATAATCAATGTGTACATTATCAGGCCATTGCATCTGGAAATGTCTTACAATATCTGTCGTTTCACTCTCTGGCGACAGCGACACATACCCTATCTTGACGTTGTATTTTTCTAACATATTGCCAATAAGATTTCGGATTTGTCTCGTTTTTGTCGTCGTCGGGCGCGGCGCAATCATAATTAAATTAGCGCCCCCCAGTTCTTCTTGTTGCTTAAAACTATTCTGCATACACACCTTACAAGGGACGAATCCCGAAAATGCAGCTCGCGATGACAGTGGGATACTGATAAGGCTTCCAGCCAGTATTTTAATAAAATGTCGTTTATTCATATTCTTAACCCTTTCCGATCAATACTATTAACTCCACATAACTAATTGAATAAGATGAAAATTCTTATTAATTGTATGCACTCAGAGTTAACCCGCTTTAAGGTGCGTTTGAGGTTCGAATTTAGCACTGAAATTTTCTATACCGTATAAACAAATTTAATTAGTTACTTGTCTTAGGTATGAATCCACTTTGGAGGAGAATCTGTTTTTTCAACCACTTCACAGTATGGTGCAAATTTGCTTAGCATCATTAATGTGATAGGTCGAATACGTACACTCTCTGCATCTGTATCCTGTTGATACATTGTTTGGGTCACCTTATCCCATGCATAGAAGGTATCGGAATCTTTTAATATTGTGTATCGACACATGCTTTTGATCGTAACAATAGCAAAGGCTCACAATATGAGCTTGCCAATCACTATACTAAGAAAAAACAGTGAGCATGAACCATGCCCTATTACATATATGACTTTGAGATTGTGGTTAAACCCACCATATTTAAGATTGAAATTGAATTCGAGCCACCTCTTTCAAAAGACGAATTTTACCCAGATGCTTTTCATGATGAGACACAGTTAATTATTAGTCGATATAATACTATTGTCTTAGCCGAAAGCAGACGCCAGACGACTTTTCAATTCACAGACTATACATCCAACGATGCAGTAACTCAGGCAAGAAAAATCCAGGCAACCCTCCAGCACGATTATGCAAAAAAAGGCACTGTCTTCTTAAGCTTTAGTACGTTAGGGTTAAAAGAACACGAACACATTCATAAAGACATGCTTAAGTATAAAGGCACTGAGGAATTTAACACCATCATGAGTGACTATATTCGCTATTTAGATATTGGTGAATATGAAAGATGGCTAAAAGGAAATATTACCGAATAAACCAGTCATCTTCATTTGATGTGGATTCATTATTTTCGTCCAGCAAGAAAGTCATTTTATTTAATCGAGCTGCTAACGGTAAAACATCTTTCCAATAAGGCGTCGACATTTTATGATCTAACGGCATCATACCTAATCGTAACAAATCAAGCCTGTCTGCATCCCAGCAGCAGCCAATTATATTAAGTAACTGCTCACGTGACCACTCTGATTCTTGCAGGATAGGCAGCTCATACAGTGCTTCTTCTGCATTCATGCCATCTGAATGGTAACGAATGGCGTTTTGTACCACATGAAGAACGGGGTCGGGAAAATCGCTAAACAACGTATCAGTGATATGACGAACATACTCTGCCCCATCAATCGAATGCTGGTTACCTCCACCATCATTAATGCGTGCCATATCATGGGTCCAGGCAAACAGTACGATAGCCAGCTTCTGCGTTTCAGTTAGCCTGAGTGATTCTGCCAATAGTAAACCGTATCGATGAACACGTGACCAGTGCGCAACGCCATGCAAGACGCTATTGTGTTTTGCCAAGGGTATTAAGTGAGGCACGATCTTTGATGGTGAAAAAAGGTACGATATATCAATGACCATGGCTCTAAAATACTCCTAACCTACTGCAAATCAAAGGGCCATTGTGGTTTTTCTTTATAAATAGGTGTATCACATGATGTGCATTGCCACTCAGGATCATGATCACTCACACAGCAACCTCCAAGTACAATCTTACCCGCAGCTAAATCATCTTCAATTGATGTGAAATCAGGATATCCATACAGGATTGGTGCCACTGTTTTCTTGCCACGGTGTGGGCATTTAATGGGTTTTCGTTTCACTTCGTATTTCATATGTATAAAATAGAATTACGATTTTTAGATTTATTCTCGGCAATAGCTAAGACTCTATCCATTTATAAAACTCTTCTAGCATTACACTATTAACACGATCAATCGAGCGAATATCAACGGTCGATACACATGCCATTAAAGGAACTTCAATAACCTCATCTTCAATCCACCCTACGGCCCACTGTGTTTACTGTTCTACCACCCGCAAAGACAATAGTACACAACACAGAATCTCATAACGTGAGCCTACCAAATATTTTATTATCCAATAACAACAATATTTATACTCCACATCACCGGAGCAAATACATAGAGAAGAACCGGAGGCACTTTTTACTGACCGAGTGTATGTTATTTGTCAGATTTCTCTATTGTTATTAAAGTCATTGAAATATTTAGCTGTTTCTTCAAATTCAGAAATCATGTCATTGAGATGACTATATCGTTTATTTGATTCATAGCATCGAATTGTCGTTGATTCTGTCCAAGCCTTATGTTCTTTTTGCAACTTTTCATCGGTGTGTGTTATATCTTTTTCGGGGATGTTGTACGCATACATACGAATGCCAATCCCCTTCTCGCCGTCTTCATGACTTACCTGAATTACTATATTTGATTGTCCAACCCATGATTCTGAATAATACCTGATTGCAGGACCATGTTTCCAATTGTGTATTGTTGTAGTAAAATTCTGGTCAGGAAATAGTGTTTTTAACCTTTCAAGTCCAGTCTCTTGCAAATGACTAATATAAGATTCTCGCAATTTTACCACTTCATATACATCTTGATAGTTATCCTCTATAAAGTTAATTGCCTTTAAGTCCATATCATACCTCACCGCATATTGCTCTAAATTAAGTATAAAGTCCCGCAAAAAGACAAGCCACTTACTATATTGAGCGTCAATCAATATATTCCCAATATTTCTTTTAAGCTCTTCTACAAACTTTTTATATGATAGAGGCTTCCACTGCTTAGATGCTGAACTACCCCCAGGGGAAAGTATCGAAAAAACAGCTTTCTTATCTTTATATTTATTTTTTATATATTGCTCGTATTCCTTAAAGGGATTTGATTGATGGTGATAAATCTTGTTTTCAATAACTAGCACCCATTCATCGCCTTCCAGTAGCAGATCAATTCTTTTTCCACTCTCAGTCTGAACTTCTCTTTTGGGTGAACCAATGATATCTATGGATTGAGGGGGTGACGCTACATTTAGAGCCGTCCAAAAAGCATCAAGGAATAATGTTCCAAAGCCATGTGCTTCTTGTGGGTTTAGAAAAAACGCTAGAATATCACTAATTGGATTTTCATAGTAACCTCTGCCGCCAATAGAAAACACAGTAGCTTCAATTTCTGGCTGAAAAAATGTTTTCGCATCTTCCAGCGTTTTCTTTAAATTCTCAAAATCCATAGTAATTAACTTTTCAAACCTAACGGCTGAACTTACCGGCAAACGCAGGTAGGCAAGAATTTTTTACCGCACAAAGTCTGATAGCCAAGTTTTCCCAGTTGCGTAATTTGTTATGTGTAATAAGGGATGACATAAATATCATACTATACTATGAGTATGGTTTATTTTTTTCTTTATGTATAGCACAATTACTTTAAATAAGACTGCCCGTTAATTAACTCTTTATGGACGCACTATAGAGAGATAGCATGATTCTTTTAAACAATTACTCTATTGTAGTGGTCAAGTTTTTTTGGCCACAGTTTTGTATTCAATCCAGTATTTCTCTTCTGCCACATTCGGAGCTAAACCCTCATTGTGTTGATGCGGCCTAACCTGACTGTAGTAACCAATAATATAATCAACAATCTCATGCTTGACTGTGCAAAAGAATGATACCCCATTTGTAGTACCCATTCTGATTTTAAAGCTCTAAAAATCGAGCCATCGTGGATTATCCCTACAGTTACGTCGATGACTCATACTTTGAGTTGTCTGGTAATAAACGCATTAAATGCTAGCATAACATTGGTGCAGGATAGCAATGTTTGAGCTGCTCGTTCATCGTAAATTACTCATAGAATCGGACATCAACAATGCTGTAGCCTTTATTAGGATCTTTTATAGACCTCAACGAGATTTATTCAATTTTGAAGATCTCGTATTTTCGATAATCTAGTGTCAAAATACTTGCTGTGCCAACAATACCTTTATGTTCGTTTTTAAGTTGCCGCGCCCATTTATTAAACATCGATTTACAATGACATGAATATTCCTTAAGCCACTTGTACAGGCTTTGCACTGACATATCTAATCTTTTACGAGCTAAATAGACTCTTCATTGGCTTGCGCCTGACAGTTTCAAGCTAGAATTAGCTTAGTAATTTCAACCTTGCTATTGTGTTCCTATAAACTAGAAGATATTCACTGCAAATTGTTAAATAATAATATTATTCTATAATTCTATTTATAAATATTTATACGTAAACTACTTTGCCAATTTGTTTTATCATATAAATCAGGTAGGCTTTTGAAAATAGATTACGCAGCTAAAAATGTACTACAAGACGCGCCTGAAGCTATGTCTCCCAATGACATTTACCATGAGATCGTTAAGCATGATATTTTTAAGTTTTTAGGAAGAAGAGTCCCTCCATCGACGTTGCGCAAACACTACGCAAAAAATCAGATGCGACGCCAAAAGAAACAGAGATCCTTTTCCATAGAGTTAGCAAAAAATATAAACTCACATAATTATTGATAAGGTGTCAATGTGAATTTTATTGAATTCAAACAATATGTAGCAAAAATACCTGTTGGCAAAAAATTACCTACCGCTATTTATCTGCACAAGTCTTCACTAGATGTCCTCCCTCCCACACTGTTAGAGCATATAAATGAAACGATAATAGAATTAAAGTTATCACGAACAAAATGGAACTTGCTAAAGCTATATAAGAAAGATTATAAGTTTTCACTTCTGCACTATCCTGATTTTGACAAGGATTCTTATCCATCCCTATCGCAAAGCGTGACTATTGATATTGAAACTAAAAGCCACACTAAAAGCAATTATGAAAAATCAGATAACCCTCCTATATTACATAGGAAAGAAACCTTTATTAAAAATGATTACCCGTACAAAGAACTATTTGTTGAAATAACAAAAGAAGGTGAGAGAATTGGGTTATATGAAAAAACTCGTTCAATAGGGTTTAAAAAAAATTGGGCGCGAGCAATCAAAGCTAAAGGATATTTTTTAGATAAAGATGGTCGACTACAAGAAATACAGAAAAAAACATCAAGCCCAAAGTCTGGTGTGGATTTCGATGGCACCATAGAACGTCATAAAACAGCCATAAACCGCCGTAACCTATCACAACCAATGGCGACTCTTGCTAGACACAATTACCTCAATGGAAGCTATAGTATATTCGATTATGGATGTGGAAAAGGAGACGATGTTAGAGAACTCGAGGCTCATGGGTTAAATGTTAACAAATATGATCCAACCTACTACCCAGATGAGACCATTATAAAGTCAGACATCCTAAATTTAGGTTTTGTACTTAATGTCATTGAAGATAGAGAAGAGCGCACACAAACACTGATCAATGCATGGAAACACTCTAATAAATTACTCATAGTATCAGTCATGATAGCCGGTGAGGCACTGATAGAACAGTTCACCCCCTACAGAGATGGGATTATCACGAAAATAAACACCTTCCAGAAATACTATGCGCAAAGTGAAATACGGTATTACATAGAAAGTACGTTAAAAGAAAATGCGATACCTGTAGGCCAAGGAATATTCTATATATTCAAAGACAAAATAGAAGAACAGTCATTTCTCATCGAAAGACAATACATTAACCGCAATTGGCAACAAAAAACAATAAGAGAACTAGAGGCCCGCCCCAAGGCCATCAAGAAATCAGTTATTGAAAGAAACATTGAGTTATTTTCCGATTATTGGCAAGTCACGTTAGATCTAGGTCGCATCCCCGCTAATAATGAATTTGAGTTCTCGGAACAAATCCGAAAAATATCAGGTTCTCATATGAAAGCTCACCAATCTCTCATTGAGTTTTTTGGTGAAAAAGTCTTTAAAGAAGCAGCAGATAAACGACGAGACGATTTATTAGTCTATTTTGCATTAAGCCTTTTTGATAAAAGACGACCGCAAACCCAAATGCCTGAGAGACTGAGGCGTGATACAAAAGTATTCTTTAACTCATATTCAGATGCTATCACTGAAGCAACTGAAATACTCTACTCCGTAGCAAGCACCAAAATAATAGAAAAGGCTTGTCAATCGGCTTATGAAACATTGAATTGCGGTCTAATGGAAAAAGGACATAGTTTTACCTTCCATAAAAAATATATTGGCGACTGCCCTAAAGAACTAAGGATTTACATCGGTTGTGCAACACAACTTTATGGTGACCTTGATGAGATACAACTTATTAAAGCGCATATTACATCGGGTAAAGTTAGTTTGATGGGATACGACAATTGGGACAAAACTACTCCTTTGTTAAGGGAGCGAATAAAAATAAAATTAAGGGAGCAAAATGTAGATTTTTTTGACTATGTCGAAGGGTTTACGCCCCCACCACTAGCAAACAAACATCTGTACATAGTATAGATTAGACAGAACATTGTTAATGATTTTACTTGTATTATAATTCAGTTATTAAACCTTTTGGTACAATAATCTACGACTTGTTCACCGTGTATTTGTCTCGTAGAGGCATCTACTCGTATATAAAAATCATCCTGTTTGTTTATACGTAGAAAAACCTTGATATCAGATTTGTTAATAAAAATACCACAAACAACCTTACTATCTATCTTTTCAAACCTTATATCAATATAGTCATGAATGTGATTAAAAATAGAACTTGGAAAGTAAGGCTTGATAACACCATCGATCAGCATTCTCCTATAACCATCCTCACATTTATCTTTTATCTTATAATATTCTGACTCGATGCCGACAATTTTATCACCACCACCTTCTTTATTTTCCTTAACACCTAACACCAAACAGCCGCCATCAGAATTCAAGAATCCGGAAATGGTTTTAGCTAAAATTATTTTGGATGCTTGCCGACCATAAACCTTTACTTCTCGCGAAGTTGAACGTTTAATATCATCATCTGACAGCCTTAAACTCCATAATGCACTAGTTTTGAATTCAGAAAAATGATCTTCACCATTTTCAATAATCTTACCAATAGTTTCAAGTTGTTCAATACCTGAAAAAGTATTCTCTGTGTCGTGGTGAGAGATAAGCTCCTTAACGCGCCCTTTCTCGCCACTTGTGAGTAAAACTAGAATGCCATGAGGGTGTGTATGTGATTTCGTTAGTATCTCTGCGATAACTCCATCAATGAGCACCGTTCGTGATTTATCAGATTGAGGATTAACTCTAACTCTCATACCAGGATTTAATAACTCTGATGATATCTTCTCCGCTGACATTATTTCACCTTATAAATTCTTTCAGAATGATTAGGCCTATCGACGCAATACTTTCCATCACTTAATTCTACTATCCAGCTATACAAAACCTGGATGTTCGCAGTTAAGTCTCTACGACTAGGCAAAGGGACGTCATGGCAATGTTCCTGAATCCATTGTTTAATTTCGCCAAAATATCTATCAGTAGTACCAATAAATGCTAAAAGATCAATAATGAAGCTTGACTTAAAAAATGATAACGCTAAGTACTCCTTAAACTTTTTATATGAAAGGTTTGATGGCAAATCATATAAAATAGAGTCATGAATAGCGCAATTAACTATTTCTTCGTTATTTGAATCAAAGTTACTAGCTATCAAATCAAATAAGAGTTGTATATTTTCCGTCATTGGTAGTGAAGATATTAAGTAATCACTCTCCTTTTGGAAAATATTTAGATCTAACTCCTCAACATCCTGAGCTGGTTTCTGATTTTTAATTTTTTCCTGTAATGCGGAAAATATATCATCAGTCATTAGATACGAATCAGCCAATATCTTACGGAAATATACCATTGTATTGATATTAATTTTATCTATTATTCCATTTAATTCATAATTATATTCCTTGCTAATTGCAAGCCCTTTATTTGTAAAATTAGAACTCCCAAAAATATATTTACCCCAGTCGCGCATAATTACTTTTAAATGAATTTTATTGTTTAAAAAAACAGAAGCAGAGTTCTTCTTTGAATAGGGATAAAGCTCGATATCCGACGCACCAAATAATACATCTTTTATTTTCATTGATGTAATTATTGTAACTTTAATTCTTGATGGTATTTCTAGTTCTTTTAATGCAGAAACTGTTATATAAGGGGATATAATGAGTACTTCTTTTTCTGCTGTCCCAATTAACAATTTTATCTCATCTATAGGCTTACCGTACTTAGAAATAATTGTATTATTTATCATAACAGTCCCAAGCAAACATACTCATCCAATCAACTTGAATCTTTCATTTTTATTAGTTCTATAAATTTTTATAATCCCGGCAGACAACATATTTTTCGCCTCTTCTCTAATAATTAAATTATACCTCTCTCGTTTTTTCCCTCTGGTAATAATCTTTAAATACCGCAAAGATTTAGTTGCAAGAATATTAAAATCAGCTGCACATGTTTTATTCGGCATCAATTTAAATGTTTCTCGAATAATGCCGTTGATTTCTTTGCTGCTTAATTTACCCACATCATCAACTGTTAATGGCGCTCTTTTGAGCTTATCAATATTCGAATTTTTGATTTTATCTATGAGAGGGTATACTTTTTTAATAACTATTTTAACTATGTGCTCTGCCTCCATAAATTCTTTACTTTGCTTTGTCAGCTCGCCTAGTTCACTTATGTCGATTTTCATTAAATCGTTATGTATTTGACTCAATCTATCATAAAGATAACTCCCCTTTTTGTGTTTCTTTACATCCAAATAAACTTCACTTAAATTAGACACTAGATTCTCAACACAACTTATATCCTTGTCGTTACCATTTTTATAAATAAAAGAGAATTCTTTGAACAATTTTGGGTTGCTAATAGGCCCGTTTTTCGAAACCATTAATTTTATAAACCTATCAACCCCAACGTTTGAGAATTGATATTCATCGTCCAGTCCAAAATAATCCTTACTCAAGTTTGAATCGGAAACAGATAAATCAATAAGAGTAAAACAATCTGGTCTTATTTGATATCCAGCATATTTGATTTGTTCATAAACACGATAAATCTTTAAGTTCTTTATTATTTCATTTTCTTTAAAACTATATATTTCTGAGACATTTCGAATCGCATTTTTATTTACAGAAAATTCCTTAGAGGAATTGGTTTTTGATAATTCCATTTGATATGAGCGATAAATATAATGTGCTCGTTCCATAGCCCCCCAGCCAAGTGCGCCAGAAACATGAATTTGTCCAAGAATGACATTTATTATTTGATCTTCAGAATATTGCTTATTTTTCTTATATTTGAATACTTTAACTTCGATAGACTTAAGAGTGTTTAAACATGAGCTTCCAATATTTTGTTCTTTTAGGATATTTTTTATGGCTGCTATACGTCTATTCCCCTCAAGTACCAAATATTTCCCTGATTTATCAATCTCTTTAACAATCAAAGGTGATGTGCCATTTAAAAAACCCTTTTCATATATACTTTTTACGAGATCATCAACTTTAAATTCACTTCTATTTATTTTAACCAAAATGTCACTTTGCACATCTTCAGATATAGCTTTCACATTTGAATATTTTATATCATCTTCACTATCAACGATTAGTCTAGGGTTATTGGGATCTAGATACAATTTGTCATTTGTGACAAATAAAGTATCTAGATCAAAATACAAATTAATATCAGCAAGACTCATACCCCCTCCCTATTTTATAAGCCTAGAATCAATTTAAGTGGCTGTATTCTTTTTTCTAATTCATCTTTATAAGCTCGATCATTTGCTATACCCGAATATTCATCAAGACTAAGATCTTTTTCTTGAACATCTAACAATCCATTGATGGTCTCTACCCATTTAATACTCTGTTCCATGTTGGTTAAATCATCTAGAGCTTGCTCTAGAGTCATATCTATATCATTTTCATCCTCAACCCTATGAAGCAGATCATCAGCATATCTTTTAATAGCATCATGAGGAGAATTCCTCTGCTTCTCAAGAATTTTTCCAAGCTTGATAAATGATTTTGGGTCTTTAAGAATCTTTTTTTCTACATCCGGATTGATATTATCCCTTTTATCAAATTGACAAATATTATTCATTCTTTCTAAAGAGACCTCATCCATTTTAAAATTAGATGGATCAATTTTGAAATATGTACCATCCAACGATTTATTGGTTACACCAGATTCTATTAACGAATAATAAATGTCTTTAACATTATATAAATCACTTAACTGAATATAAATCATATATGTTCTTAGTGCTGATTTAACTTTATTCGGAGAGATTGAAAGTTGTGAACTTACGTATTTGATAGATGAATTATCTAATATAAACTCATTACTAGCAGGAGTTAAATCCATATATTCATTATATATATTATAAGCCCTTGGAAGCGGATCCCATGAAAGTAGTGAACCATGATGCCTTAAGCCAAGTATTACACTAATCTTATGGGCCTCTTCATCCTTGCTCATTCCAGATGTATCTAAGAACATGCCTGTAATTGTTTTGAAAGAATCCAATAAAGGCTTAATATCGTCTCGTGATTTCTGCTTATGAAATGGAGCATTACGCTCATCAATATCGTTTAATATTTTTTTTACAGTACTAATTCTTCTATTACCTTCAATAACTAAGTAGCTATCAGAATCCGATATCTTTTTTACTACAATCCTGTCCACAGCAACATACCCAATTGTTATCATTGATGTATACAAATCTGATATATTTGTTACGTCGTCTTCATCCGTTGAGCTTTGCGTACTGAATCTAGATAAGATTTCATTCTGGAATGATTCAATCTTGTCATCAGTTATATGCTGATGGTTCCTGAGGTCTCGAATAAACCTAGGGTTATTAGGATCTAACATCAAATTTTCAATATTTATCTTTACATCATCAAGCATTTTCTTCTCCGATCATTTATCTCTTTTACCCAAGTCATCTAACAAACTTAATAGTCTTTTAGTAACTATCTCTGCTTCAGTACTTTGTAAATCATCTCCAAGATTAACCCTTGATAAAACCGTATTAACTTTATTTAACCATTTATCCCATTGTAGCTTCTGTAACTCAACAGATCTTTTAGCCCAGACAATACTTGGTTGAGTTTTGTCTTCTTCAACTTGTTGCAGCATTTTTGTTCTTTTTTCTTCATCCTTGTCTGCCAATATTTTTTCTAACGATCTCCATTCAGATGGTTCATTAATAGGTGACCCATTTCTTTTCTTATATTCGAAATGACAAAGGTTTATAATTCTGCCCAGTGACACATCATCTAATAAGAAACTTTTTTGATCTTGATGAATATATTCTTTTAAGAATGGCTTTTGCTGTACTAACACCTCTGATATAACTGAATAATAGCGATCTTTAATACCACCTCCATTGTCCTCGGATTTCATGATTTCTTCACTATTACCGATTTGCTCCATAGCTTTGTAAACCTTAAGACGCTTAAATACATCTTTTAAATCAACACTAAGTGCATCTGCAATATGCTGCCCAACCTTTTTGTTCCATTTAAAGCCATCGCCACTTGATTCAGATAGCTCAAGATATCTAAGATAGATATTGTGGGCCTGCGCAAATGGAGTCCATGGTTTTAATGACCCATGATGCCTGACACCAAGAAGATACATTATCTTTTTTCTTAATTGCTCTTTCGGTAAATTATCTGTAATTTCCATTACCTCAATCAAATTAAGACTTTTCTTTAAATCCAGATTAGTATTATCATCATTTCTTAAGTTACGTATCGCGGTCACCCGCCTATTTCCCTCTAAAACAAGATAACGACCTTGATTATCTAATTTTTTAACAAAAATAAAGTCAACAGGCACCCAACCGTTCTGTTTAATCGAGTTTTCGATTTCATATACTTTGAAATCCTTTTGCCTCATTTGATTTATAGTTTGATCAAGAAGGTCTATTGCTTCTGATTCAACACGTCTATCCTCATCTCTTGAAATCAACCTGGGATTATTAGGATCTAATATTAGTTTCTCTGGTGATACCTTAATTGGTTTTAATTTAGGTGCTAATTCGCTCATTTTAATTTTCCAGTTATAGCTTAATTGAGTAATCTAAAGATTCTCTTGCGATAATTACTAGACTATTTGCCTCTCTTATCTCAAGAGGCAATGATGACTTACCAATTATTGCATCTACTTGAGACCTATGATCTTGTTCTCCAGTACATTTAAGTGCTACCAAACCCTTAATAAGGGTGTCAATTTGTTCAAATTCAAATTCATTTATAATTTTTCCAATATAATTTTTTAATGGTAGCGGAAGCTTTATCAATATATCACCCTGTTGATAATTCTTAGCCAGCAAACTCTCAATAATCGATTCTTTATTAATCATTTCCTCAATAAAACTTAAAAGCTCATCTGTTAAAACATCATCGGGTTCTCTAAGCGAAAAAGAGACATACTTAATCCAAGGCTTTCCTTTTTTGATCCAGCTGTCTACGTCATTACCTATTATAAACTTAGAAGCATTTTCCATTGCTCCAATCATCATTTTTATTTCCTCATTATCCAATCCTAATGTTTCATTTGAGCCGCCTGCCATTCTAAAAAACTGCTCGTAATTAATTTCTTTTTTACCATACCCTGAATAAGCTAGTCTTTCAGAGAGAAAGTTGTACACACTACTGACGATAGTTCTATTATGGTTATCGATTAAAAGAGGGAAACATTTATAATCATTTTCGGTGAAATAGACATTGAATAAGAGCAGCGAATATCTATTATCTGCATCATACTTAGGGAACTGTTGGAACTCATCAGGTACACTTGATTCTAGATATATTTCATTTAGTATCTCAATTAAGTTTTCTTCTGAAGTATATGTTCTATCATCAACGATTGGCTCAAGTGCATCTGATATATCTGAATACAGCCACCTATTGTCAATACGGTATCTGATATTAGGTAAATCATCGACAACCTCCACGACATATGATTTTTTAAGACTGTCACATGGATCGCACCGAATCGCCCTACCTATAGACTGCATGTAATATAATTTTGACTTTGATGGCGTTGCCATCACAACAGTATTGACGGTAGGGTCATCATACCCTTCTGTTAATACTTGAACATTAATAATAATTGAGCGCTTATATTCTTTCTCTTGATCAATATAATCTACTCTATCTTGACTTCTACTATTCACCCCCCCACCTAATACATAACTAATAGATTCGTACTTATCTACTAACTTGCTCTTCATGATTCTTTCGTAGAGATTTTTTGCATGATTTTTCGTGCCTACATAAATAATTACTTTTTTGTACTTCTCTTCGTTACTTATTAAGGACTTTATGATTTTATTATTTCTTATTTCATTATCGAGCTGTTCGAGATCAGCATCTTTATTTATATCCGCTATCTCATAAGTTTCACCTTGTATTGTTTCAATTTCTGGCTTTAAAATAATGCCTTTCTTAACTAAATCTGGGAAACCAATTGAAAACGACTCTTTTTCATAGTTCAACGGCATACCATCATGCCTTGATGGTGTAGCTGTTAACCCCAGAATTCCTAAGCTCAATTTATCAAACAAGGCGTGATAACTTTTTGCAGCACTATGATGTGCCTCATCAATGACAACCAGCTTTACTGAATTATCACTATCTATAATATTTGATGACTGCGATAACATTTCAACAATTATATTTTTATCGAAATCAACACTACTGTCATTCGCTTTTAAATAAGCTGTAAACGTTTTAATTGCTTGAGTTTTTAATTCATCGCGATGTGCAGTCCAAAATACCTTGTCTTTCTTTACATCTAATATTCCTTCATCAAAAATTGTACATACAGCTTTTACTGCGGTATAAGTTTTTCCGCCACCGGTCGGTATAACCAATAAGTATCTACCATTTGATTTCTTTAAAAAATCTTTTGATATAGCTTTTACAGCATCCTTCTGAAATTCATCATATCTGTCACTAATGCTTGTAATACTCATATTAAAAAATATCCTTAAACATTAAAGTTTCTTATTTATGAAGACTGATCTAGTGACAAAAAAGGACGTTATTGTTGACATTAATTTAACTTCCATTTAGTATTCGTTTAACTTCCACAAACACAGTATTTCACTATGACGGAATCAAATTATCATCATACATTCCCCGCCGTAAGAGGAATTCAAGCGAATAGACCTTGCTATATTGCAATGTGTCCCATGCGGATTGTCCCCAAATTATTTATTTTTGATGAAGACGAAGTACCACCAGAGCTAAGGGCTCAACGCACCTTAAACAAAAGCCGGATACCTGAACTTTCTTCTTATCTTATTGATAACCACGCAGACTACACTCTATCTTCTCTAACCGCATCTGTCGATGCCAATGTGTTATTTGAGCCGATTTCTGACACCGGTATTGGTCAAAATATGGGCAGTCTTTCTATTCCTATGGATGCACAAATCTTAATCAACGATGGACAACATCGACGCGCCGCCATTGAGGAAGCTATTAAAGAGAACCCCGAGCTTGCTCACGACAACATTTCTGTTCTCTTTTTTATAGATGAGGGCCTCTCACGGAGCCAGCAGATGTTTGCTGATTTAAACAAACATGCCGTCCGTCCAAGTGATTCCATTAGCACACTGTATGACCTTCGAGACACAATTTCCGAGCTTGGCAGGGATGTACAAAAGAAGGTTCGCGTATTTAGTCGTCTGACAGAGATGGAAAAATCCAGTATTTCGAACCGAAGCACAAAGCTGTTTACCCTTAGCAGTATTAAAAATTCAACTAAAGCTCTGCTTAAGAAAAAGAATAAAGAAGAAAGTACAAAAGAAGAAAAGGATTTAGCAATAAGATATTGGAATGAAGTGGCTGCTAACATGATAGATTGGCAACATGCATTAGAAAAGAAAGTAAACACCTCTGAGCTACGTGAAGAATACGTGAATGCGCACGGTGTGATATTACAGGCCATGGGGCAAATAGGCTCAGATATGATAACTAAAGCCGAATCAACCTGGAAAAAGAAACTTAAAAAGCTTAAAAAGATTGATTGGTCTCGAGCAAACAGTGACTGGGAAGGTCGCGCCATGGTTCACGGGCGCATTAGCAAGCAACGGACTAATGTTATTCTAACAGGGTGTTATATTAAACAGCATTTAGGCGTTCCCCTGAACCCCCAAGAAGAAGAAATTGAAAAGGCCTTCAACAAATGAGCAGTAAAAATAGTTACCTTTATAACAGTCATGAAGAAATGCTAAAGGACTTATCTATTGCAGAACGTCCTCTCACTGACATCATTAATAATATACAAGAAACATATTGCAGCGATAATCGACCTTGGATAATTGGCTTTAGTGGTGGCAAAGATTCAACCTGTGTCCTTTCGCTTATATACAGCGCACTACTTGGTCTAACGCCTGACCAAAGAACTAAGCCTGTCTATGTTGTTTCATCTGACACCTTAGTTGAAACGCCTGTTGTTGTTGACATGATCAACCAAACACTTGAGCTCATTAACCAAGAATCACAATATAACAATTTACCCATTAGTGCTCATAAAGTGATCCCCGAAACCGAAAAAACATTTTGGGCTAGCTTACTCGGTCGTGGATACCCTGCCCCCACACAAACATTTCGCTGGTGTACTGAGCGTATGAAAATAGACCCTGTCAGCCGATTCATCACCAATAAAGCCAGTGAATTTGGTGAAGTCATCGTTGCTCTTGGCTCGCGTACGCAAGAAAGTGCGAGCCGGGCACAAGCTATCACAAGACACAAAAGTAAAGATTCAAATTTAGGCAGGCATAACTCACTCCCAAATGCGTATACCTTTATGCCCATTATCGACTGGAGTGCTGATGATGTATGGCAGTACCTTATGAGTGCGCCCTGCCCTTGGAAAGGTGATAACCAGTTGCTCTTTGATTTGTACAAAGGCTCAAACCAAGGTGAATGCCCATTGGTTATCGATAAAAGCACCCCTTCTTGTGGTAATTCTCGTTTTGGCTGTTGGACCTGTACTGTCGTCAGCAAAGATAAAGCACTACATGGTTTAATTGAATCAGGTGCCACCTGGATGAAACCACTGCTTGATTTTCGAAACATGCTGCATGACACAACTGATCCTGATAAAAAATCAACATTCAGGAATTTCAAACGCCGCACTGGCAAAGTACATTATTGGAGTACGGTGGAGAAATCAAAAGATAAAGATGGGAATGTTATTTCAAAACGTAATCGCGGAAAAGTTGAGAACGTAGACAGCAAAGTAAGCCGCGGCCCCTATTGGATGGAGTATCGCCAAAAATGGCTAAAAGAATTACTACAGATTGAAAAAGAGTTAAAAGATGGTGGTCATGACTTCTCACTTATTTCAGTAGATGAACTTCAGGTTATTCGTCAGCAATGGCTGCGCGATCCAAATGAACCAGATTGGGCAGATTCCTTACCTCGCATTTACGCTGAGGTGTATGACACTGAAATTGAATGGATCGAAAATGATGCCGGTGCGTTCTCCGAGCCTGATGCAAAACTTCTTAATATGCTGGGTGAAAAATACAATGTCCCTGCGGAGCTCATAATGAAACTAATTGAAGTGGAGCTTTCGGTTAGCGGTTTAGGTAAAAGGAAAGGCGTGCATCAAAAACTAGAGTCTGTACTCAAAAAAGACTGGGAATCACTAGAAGAAATCAACCTGCGGAATATGGAATTAGCAAAACATGATCTATGGAAAGAAAAAATTGAGCAGTTAAAACAAGAACTCAGTGAGGTATCCGCATAATGTTGCTTGAAACCCTTAGCCTTACTGATTTTAGAGTTTTCCAAGGTCAGCATACTTTTGATTTAATGCCACGGGTAAAATACGGAAAAAAACGCCCTATTATCCTTTATGGTGGCCTCAACGGAGCGGGGAAAACCACAACATTAACGGCAGTACGTTTAGCCTTATATGGGAAACAATCTCTCGGGCCTGGTACTGCACAAAAAACCTATGATGCCTTTTTAGAAAAATCGATCCATCGTTCTGAAAGATCGCTTATCCAAACGGATTCATCCTGTATTGAGCTAACATTCAACTATGCTAATATGGGTGTTGTTAAGCATTACACTGTAAAACGTCACTGGATGCTTAAAGGCAAAAAGGTCGTTGAACACTTAAGCATCTCAGAAAATGGTGAAGAGTTATCAGAACTCAATGCTGAACAGTGTCAGGGGTTTCTAAATGAGCTTATTCCTATTGGCGTATCTGACTTGTTTTTCTTTGATAGTGAGAAAATCGCGGAACTGGCTGAAGACACGGGAGGATTTGCCTTAGGCGATGCCATAAAAAAATTATTGGGCCTTGATCTAATCGATACACTCAATGCAGATCTTACGCTTTTACTCAGAAACGAGTCCAAGAAAAGCACAACTCTTGAAACGCAAAAAGAAATCAATATTCTTGAAAAAGAACTCCAAGAACACGAGGATAAAGCACATCGAGAGCTAGAGGCCTACGAAGCAATACGCATTAAACTATCAGAAACTGACGTAATATTAGAGAAGCTTGAGAATAACTTAACTGAACGCGGTGGCGCCTGGGCGGCTACACGTGAAAAGGAGCTCGAAAACCAAGCGGCCTTAAGTGCAAAAAAAGAAATCCTTAAAAAGGAAATTCGAGAACTGGTCGACGGAAGCTACCCACTGTCTCTAGCTAAAAGTTTTGCAAAAAAGACACTCAAACAACTTTTTAATGAATCACAGCAAAAAAATAATGACAATACGGCTGAGCTAGTCAATAAACACCTTACTTCACTAGAAAAGAGAGTCAAAAAGCTTTTAGATGATGATGAGTTTGATAAAGTTAATAAGGCAATCGAAAAAGAATTTGGCAAAGTTATCCACCCAAAACAAAAAACAGAGATTATTCATGATGTTTCTGACAGCCTATTAAAAACCGTAGAGGCAACCATAAACGATTCTATCGATAACCAATCAGCTAAGCTAAAAGAGCTCGGCAAGGAACTTGACTCTATAAACAACAAACTTGATATGGCTGGAAAAAATATTTCTCGCGCGCCGGAAGAAAGTTTAATCAAACCAATAATGGATGATATCAAGAAGCAACACACTAAACGTGCAGCAGCTCTAGCCAAACAAAAAACCTATATTGAGAATCGGAAACGCCACCTTAGAGATGCAATAGATATCGCACGAAAATTAGACAAACTAACGCTTAATTTTACCTCCTCGGATAATAGAGATCGGACCCTTGAATACGCCAGCAACTCAAAATCATTACTTAAAGAATTTTCTAAAGAAATGGCAAAAAGGAAAATCAATGATTTGGAGAATGAATTTATTAATTCATACCACCGCCTGGCTCGAAAAGAAGATATTAGCTTGCACGCAGAGATTAACCCCACCGACTTCTCCGTCAAATTAGTTAATGAAAATAATGTTGAAATTGATAAAGACGAGCTTTCAGCGGGAGAAAAGCAAATCTATGCTATATCGATCCTTGAGGCGTTAGCGCGCACATCAGGAAGAAAGCTACCCATTATTATTGATACCCCATTAGCACGACTTGACTCTATCCATCGCACCAAACTTATTCAAAATTACTTTCCTTATGCTAGTCACCAAGTCATTATTTTATCGACTGATACGGAAGTTGATGAGGAATTTTATGAGGAACTGTCTTCCAGCATATCACACGCATATAAGTTGGACTTTGATACCAAACATAAGTGCACAACGGCTAAAGAAGGTTACTTCTGGAAGTCAAAACAATCTAAGGCAATGTAATCATGCTACCTAATCGAATCAGGCTTTCCAGAAAAGCCACCAATAAAATGCAATTTATGAAATCGAAGACAGGAATTACACCCAATATTCTGTCGCGATTTGCCATTATGCTGGCCATTAAAGATGGTACTGATCTAAAAAATTCAGAACTTGAAGATATCGAAGGCCAGGTGCTCGATAAAAGCGTGCTATTTGGCGACCATATGGAAGTATATGATCTGCTTATAAGCCAGTATATCCATGATTACAACATTGAACTAGATATTCAGAAAACAATTGCGTCTTTAGTTGAAATTGGAGTTCATAAAATGGGACATATTCGAGAGCTTTCTGATATATACAAATTAAAATAAAGTATGCCACTACACATTAATACAAACTATTTATCACCCAATGTTTATACTCATGTTACTTATACGCCCCGTGTAACCACCCCATAGAATAGTGACATAACCAATTAGAGTTCTCCACCGTAAACTAACTGGAAGGAGAACGATAATAAAAAATCACGTCATAAGGAAACCCTGATCATCAGGATCTTAGAACAAATAGAAAGTGGCAAACAGGTTAATGACGTTTGCCGTTAATACGGCATATCGGATGCGACTTATTACAACTGGAGGTCTAAGTACGGCGGTATGGAGGCTTCTGACATCAAACGTCTCAAAGAGCTGAAGGAAGAGAATCGACGTTTGAAGTAGATGTATGCAGACTTGATCCTGGAACATACGATCTGTAAAGCCGGCAACGCGTCGTGAACTGGTTGACTATGCATGACAGCAGCATGGCGGCAGTCTTCGAATAGCCTGCCGGGCAGTGAGCATCAGTGATTCGGTTTACCGTTATTAGCCAGATACGAAAAAGAATGAACCCGTGATACACGGCATTTCAGAAAATGGTTGAGTGCTACCCAGCATACGATTTTAGCTAGCTCCTCAAGATCTTACGTCACTTGCGGTATCCATGTATACCATAAACGGATTCATAGACTGTATTGTGAGTTGAATCTGAACAAACGGCACAGAGAGAAAAAACGATTACTAACACGCCATCCAGAACCACTGGCAGTACCCGCGAGCTTAAACCAGTCCTGATCAATTGATTTTATGAGTGACAGCCTGTTTTGTGCTAGGCGCTTCAGAATATTTAATGTGGTGGATGATTTTAACCCTGAAGCCTTAGCAATAGAGATAGATCTAAATCTGCCATCACAACGTGTGATCCGAATGCTAGAACGTATTGTGGCATAGCGAGCTTATCCAAAGCAGTTACGAATGTATAATGGACCGAAATTTATCTCCAGCACGCCTGCTGAGTGGGCAGAGGAGCATAATATTAAGCTTGAATTTATCAAGCCTGGCACCCCAACCAAAAACTCATTCGTTGAACGTCTTAACCGAATCTACCGTGATGAAATACTAAATATGTATGTCTTTAAAACATTGAATGAAGTCAGGGAACTGACTGAAAATTGGATCAGAGAATATAACGAAGAACGGCCGCATGACTCACTGAATGACTTGGCGCCATGGAAGTATCTAACCATTCATAAACAAGAGGAAAACTCTAATTTAAAGTATTACTAAAAGTGGGAGCTTTACACTACTCTATAAACTGGATTTAGCATGTTCACGAGCACTTTGAATCCAATCCCCGCCTGCTTAGGTTCAAACTGACCCCAACTGATCCCCAACTGACCCCAACCGATCCTTTTGCAGCCGTATTGTCTATTTATTGAACAAATTGGGATCAGTTGGGGTACCTTAATAACTTAATATTTCACTCGATATCGCATATTGCAAATCTGTCTCCCTCTAACTGACCCCCATCTGACCCCTAACAGTACCCAACTGATCCCCAACAGTACCCCAACAGCACCCAACTGATCCCCGTTTTTTAGCGCCTATCATCAACACCACAAATTAACATCTAAGTGATTGATTTTAAATAAATAATAAAAGAGGGTGAATAAAAACCTCAAAAACCGTTTTTACCCCCAAATGAGCAGGTTTTAGCCCTATTTTGCCGTTCTAATTAATTACGGACTTTGGGGTAGCCAAAAACTGACAGTGAATTGTTCTATATTCTGCACTTCTCCCCCTGTTATTACTCCGTATTGGTGTGTATGGGGCTATCGCGTTACATATTTGTGTACTGATTTTTAGAAAGCCTTATCGCCCCTTACGGAGATTGGTGGTTGGGCATTCTTCATTGCACAAAGAATATATTGTCTCAGCCCTACATAGGGTGCCCATAGAAACAAAGGTGAAGACGGATGTTAACGCTCGCGTAAAACGCTCGCGGTGCCCTCGATTACCGCTGTTTGCGCTGTGCGCAGCTTGCGTACGTCATGAGGGGATAAATCATCCCCTCACGGCTCCTAAACGTGCCTGTAGACG
>JALTJN010000158.1 GCA_027076405.1 Chromatiales bacterium | reverse complement strand
CATGCTCTCATCCCCCGTTTCAATATCCTCAATTTGCCACTTGCCGTTGTATACCGTATTCTGGTCTCCCTTCTTTTCATTTTGATTGCAAGCCGCAGCGAGCAAAAGAAAAGCAAATAAGAAATAAGTAGCCTTTTTCATACGAAATAATTTGTAGTTACTATAAATATAATCATTAATCCGACAAGTACTTGCGTTTGTAGATCAACACTCAAGGTCTGTGAAAGCTTTTCCGCTATATGCCCCATTTGCGAAAGAGAAGCTCAAAACAATTCTTAGTGCATATCCCGATGCTAAAGCTTAGATGCTTAATCTTTTTTCTTATTCGGAATATTCCGGCACTAAAAAAAAGACCTGTGCAAGTTTTCTATTGCTTTTCTTCCTATTTTTTCATTTGTAGCCGAAGCAGCACTATAAGATATGCCGCGCGTTTACGAATTCCGGTACTGCAACTCTTTTCAGTAAAATTCGTGAAATTTACACTCGTTTAATTAATTTATATTTAAAGTTAATGGATATTTATACAGGAAAAATTTACCTTCTTCGGAAACGATCATGTAAATAGCATCATCACTGATGGCAATATTTCCACCGGAATAGAGCTTATGCATTTCCGAGAATCCCGGCAAATTGCTAAGATTTATAACTTCTACAGTTTTTAAACCCTTATCACCAAGTTCAACAATTTCAAGAAAGGGTGTATCAATATTATAATAAGCCACCGCGATGTATTGATTGTCAAATACGGCATTTGCATCCTGAATATTAAAATTGTAAATCAACTCCTCCACTGGCGCCTCTAATGAAAGCGGAACATGTTCTTCCACTCTTTCCTTCCCACCGCGCAGATCATATACATTAAAATCTTTTTTTAATTCAAAAATCCTCCCTCCAAATTGTGGAAGACTGAATAAGCGATCACCTACCGGAATATAGTATACAAAGGCTTCAAGTTCGAGTTGATTAAGATATCCGGCACCGTGCTCCGGGGGTAAAAATGATTTGAATTCAATAATCCGCTCTTTTCTGTTTAATCCGAAATAGGAATAAGCCTTCTTGCTCTTCTTTGGCAACCTTCTGTGTCTTCTGTTAAAACTTACTCCATTGTATACCGTCAAAAGAGTATCTTCTATATAAATTCCCATATCAACTCCGGCAAAGAAAGCACCATCTCTTGGTATTCGGTTCTTTTTAGGATAGCTGCCAAAATCATTGATGAAATAGGAGTCCTGATAATGAAGCAAGGTATCCATTTCGATTAAAACAGGATATGCAAATGCAAAATCACCTTTATACACTTCTCTTTTCCCTTCTTCATTGATGTAGACCAGTTTGCCCTTTTTATAAGGTGTGTCTTTTAGTGGCACATAAATTTGAAGACTTGATGCCACATAAATTTTATTGTCGATAAATGCAGCATTCACAAAGAAATTTTCATCTCTGCGTAGCGATTCCAGTGAAGAAGCCCGTTTTTTGGCATAGGCACAGTTCAAACTATC
>JALTJN010000157.1 GCA_027076405.1 Chromatiales bacterium | reverse complement strand
TTATCAGTTTTTTATCACTATAAATTGCACATAACAAACTCATCCAGAGGACTTTCAGAAGGTTCACGATTTTTTGCAAAGAACGCAAAAATCGCGCCCCTTCTGAAAGCCCCTGATGAGGGCGTTATGTAACAAAAACAAATAGAAAGAGTGTAATATGAGTCAAGACTTAAAATCAATAATTGATGATTATAAAAGCGATGAGGAGACAGTTTATAATAGCTGGTTCGTGAATAATGATGAGCGACTTAAAGCATTTCGAACTATCCGAAGGGGTGTTTTTGATGTAATACAGGATATAAAGGATGGAAGCTTTGGGAATGACTTCAAAGGATCATCTTTAGAATTTGTTTTAAATAGTATTACGGAACAAAAGCAAGTATTTAAAGGTGCATCTCATCCATTCTATTGGAAACCAAAATTACGCATACCTGATATCTATGAAAATGAAGAAAATAAAATTGCATTCGGTAAATTTCTTGAGAAGTGTATAAATGCAACAAAAGAAGAACAAATAATTAAGGAGATAATTTTACTAGATCAACGAAAAATAAAAGGGCTTGGCCCAGCAGTTGCGAGCATTCTTTATTTTCTACACCCCACCATTATCCCCCCATTCAATACAGCTATTGTTAATGGCTTTAATTCTCTATTCAAAGATAAAGTAAAACTAGGATCATGGTCAGAGTACCTAAGAATGAGAGAAGTAATAATAGAGAAAAATAATGAACTAAAATCTGAACTTTCAAATGACTTAGGTGCATTTGCGGGGCTTTTATTTGATGTGGGTGAAAAGAAATTACTGATAAATGACGATCATCTTTCTGATGAAGAACGAATAAAAATCGAAAAGAAAATTAAAAAACGGCACAAGGAAGTTGTGAGTGAAATGGAGGAAGAAGATCTCCACACCGAAATGCAGCATCATATTCTCACTATCGGAAACGCAATTGGTTATGATGTTATTGCCGCAGCAAATGATAGATCAAAATGTCACAACGGTAGTAGTCTGTCTTTTATCTGTGTAGATAAGTTTCCGGAAATAGATGTTGATAAAGAAACTTATAAAACAATAACTCTTATTGATGCAATTTGGTTTGAAAAAGGTTCAAATAAAATTACTTGTGCTTTCGAAGTGGAAAAAAGCACATCCATCTATTCCGGCATATTAAGATTAACCGATCTTTATTATTCTTTCCCAAACAACCTGCCATCTTTGTACCTTATTATTCCTGATAATCGGGAAAAAGAAGTAATATTGCAACTAGAGAGGCCATCCATTAAAAATAGTGATATTGAAATTCACTATATACTGTTTAGCGATTTAAGAAAAGATTGTGATGCAATTTGCAAATTTGGAGAAGATAAAGATATCCTCAAAAAAATATCAAAGGTGGCAAATTGAAATTGTTACATAACAAACTCATCCAGAGGACTTTCAAACCTGTCGCGCCTTTTGCAAAAAAGCGCAAAAGCCACGCCAGCTTTGAAAGCCCCTGATGAGGGC
>JALTJN010000156.1 GCA_027076405.1 Chromatiales bacterium | reverse complement strand
AGGCTCATAGCCAATCGATGTAATATTCTGTTTGGTTATAAGCCCAATATCAATCATCCTGAGGCAGCGCCTGAGGAGCAAGAAGAAAAACTTGATTTCGAGGTTAGTAAATTATTAAGTACAGGATATGCGCATAACGGTCTTATAGAAAATGAAATCGATCAGACCCTGGGTTTTTGTCATACGGAATTTGGTGATTCTATATGAGTTTAGGCAGCCAAGAACCTCTGATATCGATTGTTATCCCAACGTACAATCATGCATCCTTTTTGAAAGAAGCAATGACGTCAGTCGTTAATCAGACTTACCCTAATTGGGAAGCTATTATTGTTAACAATTATTCAGATGATGATACTGTGGATGTTGTTGATGGTTTTAAAGATTCTCGATTTAAACTGATCAACTTTCATAATAATGGAATCATTGCTGCAGCACGAAATAAAGCAATTTCAGTATCAAAAGGTGACTGGTTAGCCTTTCTTGATTCAGATGATATTTGGTATCCGAAAAAATTAGAAATATGCATGCAGGCAATTCTTAAATCAAATGCTGATGCGATATGTCACGGTGAAAAATGGAATTGGGAAAATGGCTCAAGTCGTGACGTGAAATATGGCCCGGAACCAAGATCCACTTATGACTCATTATTGTTTAATGGTAATTGTATATCGACATCAGCAACAATTTGCCGACGCCAGTCTGTAATGGATGTTGGTGCGTTTTCCGAAGATTTGGATTTAGTTACAGCTGAAGATTATGATCTTTGGTTAAAGCTTGCCCGATCCAATAATAAATTTATTTTTAAGTCTGAAGTGCTAGGAGAATATCGTATACATCCTGGCGGGAGCAGCCAAGCTATTAAAAAAAATGTATCTGCAATTTTAATGGTTATTCATAATCATATAAAATCGCGCAATGATATTGGTGTTTTAAAGTCCATCCGTTACAGGCGGGCGAAGGCTTTAGTATTGCTTGGTGGTGCCAGAGGTATGCAGAGTCAACAAGTGTTTGGTGAGGCTTTTGGCTTGCTCTTTAAGTCCCTGTATGAATTTCCATTTGTTTTACGAACTTATTTGGCTATTGTTTTTAACTTATTGCCAATACGTTCATCAAAGTCAGATTAAAGAATAATACTTACAGCAAATAACTTCTGTGCAAGATCTACCCCTGTAATGTGTAGTAAATATCAGAAATAAAAATAACATGACGAGTAGTTTTGAAAATAAAATGATAGATGCTTTTTTCCAGAATATGTTTATAGGAACTGATGGGATATATGGTGCTTTAAAACAAAGCAAAGAACAGTCAGAGGAAATTGCATTAAGGGAAAAAGTAGCAGAAGAAGTAAGTGATGACTTTATGAGAGATATAGCTAACTCTCATTCGATACCTGTTATGGATTATGAGGTTAGCCAAATACTTGATAAACTTCCTCGTAATGCTGTAATTGTTGATGTTGGTGGCTGCTGGGGCTGGCATTGGCGTAAACTGCATTTAATACGCCCAGA
>JALTJN010000155.1 GCA_027076405.1 Chromatiales bacterium | reverse complement strand
GGTATGAAAATGAAACATGTGCGGATCAATAAAGATGTCAAAGTTGCAAACGCTATTACCTTTATGGCGCGTGATCGTGAAAGTGTTGAAGAGGCGTATCCTGGTGACATTATCGGCTTGCACAATCATGGCACAATACAGATTGGTGATACCTTTACTCAGGGGGAGTCTCTTAAATTTAGCGGTATTCCTAATTTTGCACCTGAATTATTCAGGCGGGTGAGATTAAAAGATCCGCTGAAAATGAAAGCGTTACAAAAAGGATTGGATCAACTTAGTGAAGAAGGTGCGACACAGGTTTTTCGTCCGCTAAATAATAATGATGTGATAGTCGGCGCTGTCGGTGTTTTGCAATTTGACGTGGTGGCATTTCGTCTTAAGGAAGAATACAGTGTGGAATGCGGTTTTGAGGCGGTTAATGTGAATACCGCACGTTGGGTTGAGTGTACGGATGAAAAGATGCTGAGTGATTTTAGTAAAAAAGCAGCAGATAATTTAGCACTTGATGCCGGGGGAAGCCTGACTTATCTGGCTCCGACTCGCGTAAATCTGGACTTGACCATTGAACGCTGGCCGGAGATTGACTTTAGAGCAACCCGAGAACATTAACTAGCCTAAGCTACTGATTTATAAGATTCTTTTTCTTGTTATTTAAAAAAATTTTGTACTTTTTTATAAAGTTTAAATATTCCATGCCGATATTAAAGAGTAAATTATTATGAATAATATGAGAATAGAATAAATGGCAATTGATAAAACACTTTATGACCGTTTAGGTGGAAAACAAACTTTTATTAAAGTGCATAAAATTTTTTATGATAAAGCTTATGCTGATCCCTGGTTAAGTAAATTTTTTACTGATAAACCGCAAATTGTGCTGGAAAATCAACAAACAGATTTTATGGTACAGCTGATGGGGGGGCCAAAAGCATATGGCGGTAAATCACCAAAATCTGCTCACCAGCACATGGTGATTACCCCTGAATTATTCGAATTACGTGCCCAATTGCTTTCGGATTCAATAAAAGAAGCCGGAATTAATGATGCTTTAAGAGAAGAGTGGCTGGATGCCGATCGCACTTTTAAGCGTGCTCTAGAGAAAACTTCTGAATCTGAATGTACTCGGTCTTACCCAAACCAGCCGATTTTAAATTTTAAAAGATAATACGTAACTCATTGTTTTAATTAAAAAACACTAAAAAAGGGGACAATATGTCCCCTTTTTTATTTATTTTATGATTCTTTGTCAACTATTCCTCTTGTGCCGCGTTGTTATTACTAAACGCAATAAATAAAACACAAAACAGGAGCCGTACCATGAAACAGTCGATTTTTACTATTACAGCACTAAATATACTACTTGCCACTGCTATGCCTGCAATGGCAGATGATTTGGGGGAACGTATTAATTCACGTCTTGATCAACGGGGTGAGAATATCAACCAACGTCTGGATCAACGAGGCGAAATTATCAATGATCGCTTAGATCACCGTGGTGAAAATATAAATAATCGTTTAGATCAAGCCGCTGCTAGAGCTGCTGCAAATGGCAATGACCGTTTAGCTAATCGCCTTGATAAGAAAGGAAACCGAATAGAAAACCGTTTGGACATGAAAGGCAATCGAATCGAAAATCGTTTAGATAGAAAAGGAAATCGAATTGAAAATCGTCTGGATATGAAAGGTAACCGAATTCAAAACAGACTTGAGCATCGTAAAGATGTTTCCTTAACACATGCTCAACGTGAGCGAATCGGAGAGCGGGTTAATCGTCGTTTAGATCGCCGGGGTGAAAATATAAATAACCGTTTAGATCGCCGTGGTCACAATATCAATGAACGTTTAGACCGTCGTGGGCAAAATATCAATAACCGTCTGGACCGTCGTGCACAACGTGCTTTTGAAAATGGTCATCCTGGTGTTGCGGCTCGTTTAGATCGTAAAGGTAACCGTATTGAACGTCGTCTGGACCGCAGAGGTAATCGTATCGAACGTAGAATGGATCGTCGCGGTAATCGTATAGAACGCCGCATGGATCGCCAGGGTAACCGTATTCAGCGTAGAATGCATTAACAGCTTATTAATTTAAGATGATGTTGAATATTCAATTATGTTATTGTGAAACACCCGTTGCAGCTATATGCTCGACGGGTGATTCCGATAATATCATTGAGCGAACAGAATCATTCATGGTGTCACAAGTACGCATGCGCGAAGATACATATAATCTTGAACAGTTTTTGAAAAAAGTTGAAAAGCGAGCTTATCGTATGGCTTATATTGCGACTTCTAATATTGATGATTCATTAGATATTGTTCAGGATGCTATGTTGGTTTTGGTTAGCAAGTATGCAAAACGAAATCAGGATGAATGGCCGCCATTATTTTATCGGGTTCTGCAAAATAAAATCCGTGATTTCTATCGGCGAAAAAAAGTTCGTAATATTTTTCAAAACTGGTTTTCGTCGGATGAAGAAGATATTACAGATGATCCAATACAAATGATTGCTGATGATAAAATTCATGATCCGGTAAGAAAGATAAGTGGCGAAAAAGATATTCTGGAACTAGAAGCAGCATTAAAAACATTACCTGTACGTCAACAACAAACGTTTTTGTTGCGAGCCTGGGAAGGCTTAGATGTAAAACAAACCGCAGAAGCAATGGGTATTTCAACGGGTAGTGTTAAAACACATTACTTCCGGGCATTACAGGCATTAAAAGAGAAAGTTGGTGAGGTCGATTATGAATGAAATTAATCAATTTGAAAACAAGGTGAAAAATCATCTTGATAATAGTCTTGATGATTTAAGTCCCGACATTACTCGTCGTTTACAACAAGCTCGTTATGCTGCATTAGAAAAGGCGAAGCCTCGCTCATTATGGTCATTTTTTCCACAAGCGGCCACGGCAGTATTTGCTGTTGCAGTCATTGCAATTAGTTTGACCTTTAATTTTAATCAGAATAATTCAACAGATACAGTTGCGGAAATGGACAATGAAATAGAAATGCTTACTTCAAATGATAATTTGGAGTTGATGGAAGATTTAGAATTTATTCAATGGCTGCTAGAGTCAGAACAACATGCCAGCTAAATATTTAATTCTATTTTTATTTTTATCTCCTGTAGCATCATTTGCCCAACAGGAACAGGATGAGCCATTAATTGAAAATGATTTGGAGTTATTCGAGTTTCTTGCAATGTACGATAAAAATGACATTGCATTTATAGATGATGAAATCGAAGATAAAAATGAAATGAAAACATTAACAAGTCAACAAGTTAAAACGAGTGAATCTGATGAGTAATAACAGAATGATAAAGTTTTTATTACTAAGCTCAATTTTTGTTTTGCCTTTTTATGTGCATGCTGAGGATAACAATCGCACCGCAGCTGGAACAAGCTGGCAGCAGTTAAACAGTAATGAGAAAAAATTATTAAAACGCTTTGAAAACCAATGGAATGTCTTACCGCAAGAACGAAAAAATCGATTACGCAAAGGTGTTAAGCGCTGGCAAGCCATGTCGCCGCAGGAAAGGAAACAGGCTAAGAAACGTCTGCAACGCTGGAAAAGCATGACACCGCAACAGCGTAAACGTATTCGTGCACGATTCCAGCATTTTCGTGCATTACCCGAGTCAGAAAGAAAAAGAATTCGCCAGCAGCGTAAGTGGTTTAAAAATTTACCGCCTGAACGTCGTCATAAATTACGCAACCGTTGGAAAAACATGTCCGCTGAACAACGGCAGGCGTTTCGTCAAAGGTTGAGTCAGCGTCGTCAAAAATGGAGGACGATGTCGCCGGCAGAACGTCGTTCAGTGCGGGAAAAAATCAGGCAACGTATCCAGTCAAATCGTATGCAGCGGCGAGAACGCTTTAGACACTAATCATTACTTATGTCGCAACATATAAATCGTACGACTTTTTCATGGGCGCTTTATGATTGGGCGAATTCTGCTTATGCAACAGTTATTCTGGCAGGCTTTTTTCCTTTGTTTTTCAAACAGTACTGGAGTGATACCGCAGACGTATCAACAAGTACATTTCAATTAGGTTTAACCAATTCTATTGCCAGTACCATTATTGTTATTCTGGCACCGGTTCTCGGTGCAATAGCTGATGCCGGGAATATCAAAAAACGTTTATTACTTATTTTTGCACTTTTGGGTATTTTAATGTCCGGAGCACTATATTTTGTTGCGCAACATGAAACTTTTTTAGCTTTAATTTTGTTTGCTTTGTCTGTGATAGGTTTTTCAGGGAGCATTGTTTTTTATGATTCCTTATTAACCGATGTCACTGAAGAAAAGAATTTCAACCGCCTTTCCAGCTTTGGATACGCATTGGGTTATTTGGGTGGTGGGGTTTTATTTGCTTTTGATGTTTATATGACATTAAATCCGCAATATTTTGGATTTTCGAGTAGTGCAGAAGCGGTTAAGGTATCATTTTTAACGGTATCTGTGTGGTGGTTTATTTTTTCCATTCCATTATTTATCAATGTTTCTGAAGTAAATTATTCAGGATTAAATACTCAACATGCAGGTAGTCGGGAAATTATTCTTTCGGGTTTTGTGCAGCTCCGAAAAACATTCCATAAGATTAAAAGTTTACGTATGGTTATTTTATTTTTAATCGCCTATTGGTTATATATTGATGGCGTTGATACCATCATTAGAATGGCAGTTGATTATGGTATGTCGTTAGGCTTTGATTCTTCTGATTTAATTTCGGCACTTTTGATAACGCAATTTGTTGGTTTCCCCGCTGCGATTGCTTTTGGATATTTAGCAAATATTATTGGTGCAAAAAATGGCGTTTTAATTGCGATTACCGTTTATTTTTTTATTACTCTCTGGGCATCACAAATAACCGTTGTTTCGGAGTTTTATGTTTTAGCCATTATTATCGGTTTAGTACAAGGCGGCATACAAGCACTGAGTCGTTCATTTTATGCTGGCATTATTCCCAAAAATCAATCGGGTGAATTTTTTGGTTTTTATAATATGTTAGGTAAATTTGCGGCTGTTTTTGGTCCCATTATGATGGGGCTGGTGAGTTTAACCACACAAAGTCCGAGGCTATCAATACTTTCTGTGAGTATTTTATTTATTGCAGGCGGAATCCTGCTATATTTCGTTAATGAAAGTAAAGCTAAAGATATGTTAACAGATTACGTAATTGAAGATTGAAAGCAGGTGATAGAATGAATAATGAGAATAAAGAACCTTCTTTACTCGATGTGACAAGAAGTGTGTTGTGGGCGTTTATTGGTGTACAAAAAAGCAAGAACCATGAGCGTGATTTTAAGCACGGTAAGCCATGGCAATATATTATTGTTGGCTTAGTGGGTGTAGCCATTTTTATTACAGTACTGATTTTTGCGGTTAAATTTGCGCTCTCTTTAGCTGGTGTTTAGTTGAGGAAACATTACTCTGTCATTCAAATATTTACTGGCTAAGTTTAATGATTGAAAATAATCAACAGGATAATAAAGTCGATAAAGAAGTTAAAATGAATTTTGATGATGCTATCTCTGAAGAAAAACAAATATTAGATTTAGCTGTTTTTAATGTTTTGAAAGGTGTCTTTGGAGATGCTTTTGAAAATGCCGTTAAAAACCATAATGGCAGCGCGAATGAAAATATAAAAAAAATAGAAGGTGCTCTCAAGAATACTGATTTGAAAGAGTTAGAGCATGCTGCTCATTCTTTAAAAGGTGCTGCTGCTCAGTTTGGCGCGTTTATGTTAAGTGAGCTTGCCGAGCAAGTTGAGCAGTTTGCAATTGAGTCAGAGATAGATAAAGCAAAAAACATCTTCTCTCGGCTTAAAGTCGCAAGAGAAGATGTTGAAGCAGAAATGAGAAAAAATTTGTCTTAGATGATGGCTAAGAAAAAGTTATAGTTTCTCGATTTTCTCTTTTTGCTGCTGCAAATTATTAAGCGCGGCTTGTATTTCGGATAATTTATCACGTTCTTTTTGCACAACCGCTTCGGGAGCTTTATCCGTGAATCCGGGGTTAGATAATTTCCCGTCTATTTGCTTACTTTGTTTTGTTAGCTTTTCAATTTCTTTATCCAGACGTTTCAGTTCAACATCTTTATCAATTAACCCGGCCATTGGAATAAGTAATTTCATTTCACCGACAAGAGAGGTTGCTGATTCCGGTGCTTCATCACCCGCATTTAACCAGGTAATGCTTTCAAGCTTAGCCAGTTTTTTCAAATAACTTTCATGTTTTGTCAACAAGGCTTTATCTTTATCGGAACCATTTTGCAATAACACAGGTAAGGGTTTACCGGGTTTAATGTCCATGCCACTGCGTATTTGTCGGATACCAATAATAAAGTTTTTAATCCATTCAACTTCATCAATTGCCGATTGCTCGAATTTATCTTTATCATATTCAGGATAAGGCTGTAACATAATGCTGTCACCTTTAATGCCTGCTAAAGGTGCAATACGTTGCCAAATTTCTTCAGTAATATAAGGCATAGTCGGATGAGCCAGTCTTAAAATAGTTTCAAGCACATGCACTAAAGTATGGCGTGTACCTCGTTTAATTGCTTCACTCGCATTGTCATCAAACAG
>JALTJN010000154.1 GCA_027076405.1 Chromatiales bacterium | reverse complement strand
TCCAACCTACTAATCCATGTTGAGCGCCAACTTTTTTAATAACTTCTGAACTATTTACAACACCAGCTGCCAATGCATAACCTATATCACCCCCTGTCTTAATGTAAGCAGCTAAAAAAGTGGAACCAAATGCATCTCCAGCTCCAGTTGTATTTATATGTTCAACATCCAAAGCTGATTGAAAATAAATTTTCTCACCATCATAACTCCACGCTCCATCTGCGCCACAAGTAATAGTAACCAATCTGGGACCCTCTGCGTGCAACCTCTTCAATAAATCCTCAACATTATCAGTTTCCTCACCAGAGGAATATAACATCTCTATAGCCTCGTCCTTATTTACATGTAATATAGTAGTATATTGCAAAAAACGCTTCAAAGCTTCACAGCCCATTTGTACTTGTTGACTTCCTGGGTTCCATGTAATAGGTATGTTATTTTCACGAATATAATCAAAAATTTCTATTAAATTATCTAATGCCCTCTCTCCACTCAAAGAAGTTAAATAAATATGTTGCGGATTGATGATAGCTAAAGTTTCTTTGGAAATATCCAAAAAAGCATTAGCACCTCTGTTTACAAAAGCAACATGATCATGAGCTTCTGAAGCACTCACAATAACTGATGTACCAGTAAATGTATTTTTATGTTGAATTATATAGTCAGTATTAATACCTCTGTTCTCTAAATAAAATTTAATATCACGTCCTGGAGAATCATCACCAAGCTGAACTAACGCTGTAACAGCAAAATCTAAATTAGATAAATTAATAGCAGAATTTGCAGCACCACCTCCATAAGTCATGCAGGCGTCTTTTGTGATGAGTTTTGCTCCATATTCAAAAGCAATAAGCTTTTGGCGTTTTAAATCTTGAGAATTATCAATAATATCATACTCATCAGTCGTAAGCATAATATCCAAAGTTGCTCCACCAATAGTTAAAATATCTGTATTGTTTTGTGTCATATTTTCAGTGTTTAATTCTATAGTAAGTATATATTATTTTATATTTTAAAGCCAAATCAAAACCCGCCCCTCGTAAGGGGCGGATTGCAGACAATACACTATAAGCTACTTAAACCACAAATCTTTCTAACAAGTGTGTTCTAGTGAATAACATTGTCATAATAAAAATAATAACCAACAAACTATGAGCTATTACATGAGAGTGTTGAATACGCGCTTTTACAGAAACATTAACAATAAACAACATTGACACAATAATCAACATCAAAGTCATAAAATTGCGTGACCAACTCACTAACAAATCAACTAAACCTCTCTGAACACCTTCTTGATCTACTACCACCAACTGTGCACTTGGAGAAAAAGTAATGCCATCTACTTTTGCCACCAATGTTGAAGTAGGTGTTGTTGTAGCTATAGTTTCATTACGAACCATAACATCTTCTACCACTAAATCTTCCTGGTCAACGTCAATAGTATCTTCTACTAAAATCTCTGTACTAGTATCTACACTAGGTACTGTAGATTCTTTTGGTTGTTCAATATTTTCTTGTCGAACCTGCACTTCAGGCTCTGTTGAGTTAATAGCATCTGACTCAACAGCTGGTTGATTAACAGTAGTGTCTATATTAGGCTCAGTAACAACCTCATCTGGAACTTGGACTGTTCCTACCACCGGCTGTTCTTCTGCAACTTCAACTTTTTTAGAAGTATCAGGCGCTACTGATGCTGCGGCTAGAGTTGGTGATGTTTTTTGTTTACCAAAAAACTGAACTAAAAATATAGTCTCTCTACCATCTATTTCCCCAACCTTAATAGCCATACCTATATTTGTATATTCTTTATGTAAAATATTAGACCTATGTGTTGGTGACTTCATAAAAGCAGAATTCACAACTTCAGCAGAAGAAAAATCCATTGCTAAATTCTCACCCATATTAACGAAATTATAATTATCCTTATTAATCCATTCCCAAGGTTTTTTACCATCTGGACCAATATGAGCAAAATACTGTTTATCAACCATGTCAGCCACCTTTCGTTCTGCTGCTGCTGTAAGTTCTGGATCAATAATCAAAGGTGGTAAACCATTTTCAATACGATCTTGGTTAGTTAGTGTATATAACTCATCTGTAATTTTAGAAGTCACAAAACCAGTATTGGGATAAAGAAAAAATAAAGAACCAGTCACTACTATCTTGACAACCAAGACTATTGCTACATACATAGTTAGAGCTTTTGGTCTTAGAGCTTTTGGATGATGATTATTTCCTACATGAGGCACTATATAATCTTTGGCAATATTCAAAAACTTTTTATGTAGAGACTTCTTTACATCTTTTGTAGTATTCTTTATATTCTTCTCAATTTCATTAGCTGCATCCTTTATTTCTTTTTCAACAGAAGTAGTCATTTTAGCTATACTTTTACGTTTCCGAAACAAACCAAAAACCAATGCCACAAATCCACCTAGTGCAAACAATCTTTTTAACAATATGACAAATTTATTTTTATCATTCATAAAATTAGGTTTTTAACACTATTTATATTATAACTCATCTGCAATAACAACCAAACGTTGCTTAGATGTAAATAACGGTGTACAGCTAAACAAAGTAACCTGATTATTTGGAGTATTATAAAGAATACTAATTTCACTAGGATCTACAATCTTTGTCTCGCGCACTCTATAATCATAACGCTTGCCTTCCCAATAAATATAAAACGTATCTCCTGGCACAAGTTTATCCAGCAAGAAAAACGTTCTAGGATCTGGCGGTCTATACATATACCTATGAGCTGTTATAACTGTATTACCTCCATCTGCTGGGGTAGAGCCCTGTGGCATACGCCAAATTCCTTTTACCAAAGTATCTGCTGTTTCTCCTTCATTTATCATTGCATTAACACCCATTTTTGGGATAACTAACTTGTTGTAATTTGGAATAACTTCCCTTTCTACAACTTTCTCCTTCTCTGGAACCTCTACAGCATTATTTGATGAACCAGTAGACTCATCATACTGAATGCCAGCTACGACAACTTTATCATCTGGAAAATCAATTTTTTCTACAGAAGATTGTGCATCATTATTATTCTTAACCTCATTAGAGACTTGCTCATCAGGCAGTAAAGACACCTGATATTCCTGTACAGTTTCTAATAGTTCTTTTAAATCTTCAGGTTGCTGACCCAAATCATTATTCAATAAATAATCACCACTTGGCAATGTTGTCATATCTATTGATGCAATCTTTTTGGCTGTTTGATATTCAGTAACCTTATCAACAGTGACAAATCCGCCAAAACCAAATACCACAAGACTGACTAGCGCTAATACTAGTCCATATTTATTTGCTCTTGAACGTGGATGAATAAAATCAATCATACAATGTTATTTTACTATATATATTATTATAACATTTTTTATAAAATATGTCAAGATATAATTCAAACCAGCTCTATCAGAGAACTGGTTTGAATAATAATAACTATTTTTGCTTATAATTCATTGATACTTAGCTGACGATATTTCCATACCATCCAACCAAGTGCAATCATAAGCAAACCTGACAACATAGTCAAATACAAAGTTTCAACACCGTTGGTGTCTGGTAATTCATAACCTAATACATCTAAATTTCTAACTTCTAAAGGCTCAATCGCATATACTTCTGGCGTATTGTCAGATGAAGCACGTGCGATATTATCATAAGTACCACTGGCAGTACCATCTGCAACATTAATTGTATATGTAACAGTCTTGGATTCTCCTGGAGCTAAATCACCCAATTTCCAACCCTTAACACTGGCATTATTATCAACAAATGTAAAAACTTCAGGCATTCTATCAGTTAAGATAACATTTTTCGCTGTAACATTATTTGTTGTAACATTTGTAACTATAACTGTATACACAGCTTCACCACCTGGATTAGTAAAAGTACGATCAACTGATTTTTCAATACTCAATGCTGGATCAAATGTCTCACCCAAAACATTAGGAACTCTAACTTCTACCACTGCATCATCTTCAACTGTATTACCATTACTAATAGATGCTGTAGCAATGTTTTTATAATTCCCTGCTGTAATATTTTCTGGGAATTGAACTTCATAAGTCAATGTCTTTGTTTCACCAACTAAAATATCGCCCAAATTCCATGTACCAACAATAGTAGAAGAAACATAAGTAAGAGGAGAAGGTAATGTATCTGTAACTACCAAATCATTACCAGTGGCATTACCAGTATTTGTAACAGAAATAGTATAAGCCACTACTGTGTCAGGATTTGTAAACTGAACTGAAGCGCTTTTTACTATACTTATATATGGCGATACTGGACCACCACCTCCACCACAACCAGAAGTACAACCACCACCACTAGACGCTGTAACAGTAGCACTATCCCAATCATCCTCATTATTATCTACACCATTATTAGGTACTGAATCACGGTCTTGTTCATTATGAGCAATTACTTCAGCTTTGTTAGTAAAAGTACCATCTTGACTTACAGTAACAGTCAAATCAAGTGTTTCTTTTTGATTTGGTTCCAAATCTCCTACTGTCCACTCCATCAAATTTATATCCAGAGTACCAGTACTAGTCAAATTGGAAACATAAGTCAATTCAGTAGGTAAATAATCTTTAACCACCACATCTGTCATAGTAGTGTCACCTTCATTTCCTACGGTAATAGTAAAGTTTACATTTTCACCTTTTTGTACTGAATCATCGTTAACAGTCTTGGTTAAATACACATCATACACTGGGTCTGTTACACATTCTATTGCTGTAGGTTCAGTTACACTACCACGAGCTGTCTGCGATGAACTACGATATGCAGTATTTAACAAAGAACCAACTGTACAAATATCAGCATTATCTGCCTCACTATCAACTTTTGTTGTAATAGCTACTTCAAACACATCACCAGGCACCATACTACCTACCATCCACTTGGTACCAGAACTGTCTAACGGATCTTTATCAGCACTAACATATGTTGTATTATCATCATATTCCTCTTCCAAAACCACATTTGTACATGAAGCATCGCCTGTATTTGTTAGTTTTAAAGTATAAACCAAATCATCTCCTGGGCGTACTGGGTCTTGTGAATCTGTTTTTTCTAATTGAAGAATACAATCACCAGAAGGAATACATTGTATATCAGTAGAAGCCTCAACTGGCTCACCTACACCTGTTTCATTAGAAGTGTAAGTAGCTTTATTTACTTGAGTTGTTGAACATAGATTAGTATCTTGCTGAACTTCTGCCTCAATCGCAACTTCAAACTTTTCACTAGCATCTAAAGTACCAACATTCCAAACATTATTATTAACATCAGCCAAAGGAGTAGATGAAACAAAAGACACGCCATCTGGATAATCTTCTGCCAACACCACACCTGTACACTCATCTGTGCCTGTATTTTCTAGAACCAAAGTATAATTAATTGCATCTCCCAACTCTGCAGTTGATTTGTCTACTACTTTTGACAATTTTAATTGACAATCATTAGGAACTTCAATAGTACACTGAGCTGAACATCCATCACCATCATCATTATTACCATCATCACATTGTTCATTTACGCCATAATCATTTGGAGTTTGGACTATACCATCTCCACAATATGCTGGAGTAGGAGCGCATTCCTCTACAGTAGTATCTTCTGAAATATAATCACTCCAATAAATTTTATTACCATCTTTATCCTTAGAACTGGTATATGAACGAAGTTTGTTAACAATAGTTTCTTCACATTGCACTGAATCTTTAGTATTAAAAGTTACTTTTACCTCGCGCACACCACCCCAAGGATCTGTTGTAGCTGGTTTGACTGTACCAAAATTCCAAGTCAACTCATTACCCTCATGAGTAAACTGGTCACCTTCATATGGATAATCATCGCCCAACTCATAAGAAACATATTCTAATTGGTTGTCTGGATACAAGTCTTGTAACTTAACACCACCACCTTTACATTCACCTGTGCCAATATTTGCTAAATATAATGTATAAACAATATCATCACCGACTTTTACTGGATCATAACCAAAATCTGATTTTTTGATTAATAACTCACAATATTCTGGAGCAGGTGTATTGCACTGAGCTAGTTGTATTGTATTTTCAATATAATCACTCCATTTTAACTTATTGCCATATTTATCCTTTGAACTACTATAGGAACGAAGTTTATTAACAATAGTTTCTTCACATTGCACTGAATCTTTTACCTTAAAAGTAACATCAACAGTACGAACACCACCCCAAGGATCTTTTTCTCTTCCCTCTTTATCAAAAGCTGGTTCAACTGCGCCAAAATTCCAAGTCAATCTTCCACCTTCACTATCTATAGATTGTTCAAAATCTTTAAAATTTTCTTCATTAGCATACCGATCACCAACATAGTATTCAGCACCTAATGTATATGACATATATTCCAGCTGATTGTCTGGGTATAAGTCTTCTAGCTTAACCCCTGTTCCAATACATCTACCTGTACCTACATTTTTCAATGTCAATCTATAAGTAATCTCATCACCAGGTTTGACTGCTGAATCATCACCTTTAAATTCTTTACTAATCTCTATCTCACAATAATCTGTACGCAAAGAATTAGTTGACTCCTCTTGTTGCTG
>JALTJN010000153.1 GCA_027076405.1 Chromatiales bacterium | reverse complement strand
GCGGGTGCAAGCCCCCACGAAACATTACATGTCGGCGATCACCCCACGCACGATATTCAAGGCGCACGCAATGCAGGAATCGACTCTGTGTGGATTAGACGATTTAATCAGAAATGGGATTTAGAGGAGCAAGAACCCGAACAGCAGTTTCTGGATCTGCATGCGTTTTATGCTTTTTTGTTTGTAGGGCGTAAATTCTAAAGTGTTTCAAATAGAATTAAACTTGTAAAAATTAAAATGTTACAGATTGAAGTGTCTGTATTATATCTAACTAAAAAACGTGCGCTGTATTGCTATCGAACTCGACGTCTTTGGTTTTATATTTTCTAATAGTGTTATCTATATTTTTCTTAATGTTTTTTTTCAGACTGTAACAGCCTGATATTGGAGTGATAGCATGCAAATAATTCGATATCTCTTTCGCGGCTAAGATTCCATGGGATGCATGAACAGACTCATGGCTTACAAGGTTTCGGTTTAGTTCTTTGAATCTAAGTTTCACTTCATTAATATTGTTTGTTACATCAAGAGAAGGGAATATGTATTTTATTGAGAGGGTTATCTTGATGTCTTTAATTAAGCATTTTTTATCGTTAATATACCAACGATACTTCCAGTCTATGTTCCATTTTGTATAAGCCGCATATGTACCTGAGTGAGTGTTTATATTTGATTTAGAAAATAAGGAGCTTTTAAAGTTTTCTATATTAGATGGGTTAAATGTATAGTAACTATAGCTTTCATTAATAATAAAGTTGGAAGCAAATGAGTTATGAATTGAATTAAACAAAATAACAATAAATAATAGCCTTTTTGTTGAGAGCATTTTTGGTTATGAAGTTAATTCTTTAGTAGTTAAGTTTGTTGGCTACAACTTTGTATTCAATCCAATATTTATCTTCAGCAACATTTGGTGATAAATTTGGGTTATGCTTAGTGATCAAATCTGGCAGTTAGTTTAGATTTCTTACTGCAATTAGTGTAGATAGAACTCTTGTTTTATAAGTGCTGAACCCTGAGCAGCTATAACTTGAATTTGACGTTAATCCAGTAGCGCACTCCTCTGCATTTTGTTCTCCGGGCAGTGCATCATGAAAAGAGCCAGCTGGGTCGTTATCAATGTCTGACCAATCAATGTTGCCTAATACCGAGAGAAAGGTCTCGGCACCAGAGCCTATAAAAACTCCCGTTGCAGAGAGCCATGATTGAGTCCAATAAATTCCGTAGTTTTTTCTTCCTCCTAAATCATTACATTGCTTTACATGTGCAATTTCGTGGAGAAGCAGCTCGAGAGTGTTATTGTTATCAATAGCACCTGTAAGAATGTTAACAGGGCTGGGAATACCAGCAACAGGTTCTGTAAAATATATTTTATTGCAATCAGTTATACCTGCAACGCTGCTGCTACCAGTTTGCGGAACATTGGAGCTTGTATAAAAGCTAATGTTTTCTATGGGAACACCAATTCTATTTTCATATTGCGCTTTATATGAGCTGATAAAATTACTGGATAAAATAACAGGAGCAGAGTTGTTGGCTATTTGCTTCATGTATTCTCTGTACGCTTTATATAAAACAGCATCTGTCACGAGATCAACGCCCATATATTCTAAGCCTAACCCTAACCCTCTTATTGTTCCCAGAGTGTCGTTTATATTATCAATTTCGTTGCTAATGTCTTGTGCGCTAATACCAGGCAAGCTTGTAGCTATTATATTGTATATCTCGTCATCGCTTAATAAGGATGGGCCAGGAAAGAGGATGTTAACTATATTTACCTCTTCGGAAGCTCCAGGGATAATTGCGTTTACGTTAACATCGCCGTCATCGTTTATGAGTCCGCCTGAGAAAACAGTGTGTAACCCCGCACTCGCAGAAAATGATGTTAATAATACTGTTAGTAGAATTAATGTAACTCTGTTTTTAAGTTTCATTGTTTTATCCTCGGTGCGTCATGTTATAGTAATAATAAAATTTTTATGGATAATATTTTAATAACCTGATATTTTTCTTTCGACCGTTCTCACTAGGCGTAAGAAAAAACAGTCAGCATTTAATTGTTATAGGCATTAACTAAGTATTATTGGATAAATGTAATTAAACGTAAAGTTTCGATGCCTTCTCTTCCTGTGCATGTGTCATCACCTACTGCTTTTACCGTTTTTCCTGATGCTAAAGCTGTTAATGCAACTGATAACAGAGCCTTATTAATTGGTGAGTTTAAATCCGATATTTGGTATCGATTATTATAATTAGACAAAGAGCATGCTGTGGTTCCCCTTTGTGTTGAGCTTAGTGTTATATATATGACGCCATAATCTTTATCGGGAGCAACATCTATTATTTTTGCATTGATAATTTCAGTTGCTGCAAGGGATATATGGCAAGCACATATTGTAGAAGTAATAATCAATGATTTAAATAGCAATTTAATATTCATTTTTTTTCTTTTTATCGTGATATTTTTTAATGAAATAAACTTCAGCACATACAAAAAACAAGTAAAGTATTTAGTGTATATTAATATTATTGTACAGCGCTGCAAGCTTTGTCTTGATCGCCATTAGGATATAAATTTGTAGCACATACTTCATAGGGGTAATCAGAGTTGAGAACCGAAGTAAATCCGCCTGATTCAGGCGTTTCAACGCCCGGGACAAGTGGACCTTTAAATATTTGGCTAAAGAGAGCGGTTCTTGTTATAGGATTTTGATATATAGAAAACCCTTTGTCGTCAATTGCGATTGAGTAACTGTTATTTGAAGGAGATGGCTGATAAGGTAATTGCGTATAAGATATGCTTTCGCCCAACCATTGATGACTGCCATCGATGGTTCTAATCGAATCCAGCAAAATATTGTATGAAATATCTTGTTCATCAAATAATGGGGGGACACCGCCCGTGATGTTTTGTGTCGCAATACTAACCAATTTGTTTAGCTCGGAAGCATCTAACAGTGATAATTTAGATAACATGACAGCGTTGTAAGCCGCGGCAAAATTATTTGGGTCAAATGCAGAGCCGTTAGACGCAGTGTCTTTGTTTACACGTTCTATTATATCGGGAACAATAATTAAGCCATTGCCTGAAGTACTAAAAGCAGATGTTAATGCAAGCGTTGGGTCATCTTGTGCAGCTCTTACAAATTTTAGTAATTGAACGATATCCAGGTCGTCATTTAATTTTTCGAGTAACTTGATTTCATATTCTCTTTTAAGTTCATCAACCCTGGCCTGTAACTCAGCTTCTTTTTCATTAATTGCAGCTTGTATTCCCGTAATATCCAGTTTGGCAGAAAGTTTGCTCATTTTATCTTTAAGAGCAATAAGTCTTGTTACGCCTCCTTGTGCCTCACAAGCAACACCTGTTAAGGCCGGTGGTGCGCCCACATACATTGGGAATCCACAAAACATAAAGGTGTTAATGTGTTCACTTATTTTATCTGTTTTAGATTTGTTAGGGTCGATAACGGGATCCATTAAGGTGTTTACAATTTCAAAACTTGTTTGCAAATATTTTTCAGATGCCAGGTCTACACCTTGTTCATATAGTTTTAAATATTGATATAAATATTCTGTATACAGTCCATCAGTATCACCCGAATAAGCTGCATAGAAGTAATTTATAACAAAGGGTGCAGCCTCATCGGCAACGGCGCCACCAATCTCCTGGTATGTTTCTATATTACGACATGCTAAGTCCAGGCTGTCGACTACTCGTTGGGTTATCTTGTTGTGTATGGCTATACTTTCAGCTGTTGTGGATTCTAAAATATCTATTGAAACACCGACTAAGTCTTTTTGTAAATCTAATATTGATTTTTCTAAAGCGATTAAATCATCAATTCGTGCGGCTTCCACAAATTCTTTTACGCCATTTAAAACGATAGTAGCCGAATCCTGTATTGCCAGAACCGCATCGTCACATGAACTGGCTGAACTTAAGGTAACCGTTCGTGCTTGTTTAAATTTTATGGGAATGATGGGGTCTATGCCGACAATGGCGAACTGTTCACTGGTAATGGTGTAGAATTTTTCTTTTTTGTCGTCGTTGCCGGTTACTACAGAATAAAAGCATTGTGCGCTTGAGCCAATTAAATCAAAACTCTTTTTTGTTAAGCTTATAGACGAATCAGTAATTGCTACAGATGTGTCAATAATAGCATTGGTAACAGGGTCATTGAATGGGTTGGCAATCTTCTTGATGTTCTTTTTAAGCCAGCCACCACCTCCTGAGCTTCCACTTCCGGAAACAATTCCCGTGCCGATTAAGTCTGATACCGCATTACATACTCTAACCGTTGCATCTGCGGATACTTCATTGATATCGCTTACAACCGGCACTATTTCATCAATGACTTTACCAAGTAACACAAGCTTACTGTTTCGGAGTGTATTTACAAACTCTTTAAAGGCAATAACGGAGTCTTTGAGTGGTTTGATGGGCGCTAAATGAAGCATGCCTGATTTTAGATATTGATCGGCAACGTTATCATTTAGCATGAGTTCTTTAGCTATAAAACCATAAGGAAGTGCTTCGCCATTAAATGCATAACTATTTAGTAACTCTAAGCCTTTGACTTGTTTGATAGTTCCGCCGCTCATTGTGCGAGTGGTTGTTGGCGTGAGCTTGTTTAAATAGCCCTCTAAGCTTAGGTGTCTAATTTCCGATTCAACTTCGCCGTCAGTTAAATTGAATACTTTACCGGAGTATGTATTGACATAACTATGCGCCCAAAAATCGGCTGCACCATGAGATATGTAGCCTAATGAAAAAGCTAAATCTTTGTTAAGCGGTTTGTTTGAAAGAATATGTTTAAACCATTCGGATGTGCTCCATAATCCAGAACCTAAATTGTCGCCATCGCCGGGGTGGACATTCATTTGTCCGCCGAATAAATCCGGGAAACCATCAGGCCCTATGTTTCCATATAAATAACTTTTAGGATAATTTTTAAGTGCGCTAACTTTTTCGGGTGTTACGGTGAATTCACCAAATTCGCCTATGGTTAATTTACCGTCCTGTATGTCGTCCAATACTTGTTGGCCTACCCATACGTGAGTATCTAGCTTAAAGGCGTATGTTGGTTGTAATAAAAGTAGAGAAAAAATAACCGCAGTTATAAGTGATTGAAAAAGTTTTGTCATAATAATTCCATTTGTTTATCAGAAATTTATATCTTTAAACCTGTATACCATATATTAAGCAAGCTGAAGTGCCTGTTAATATAATGTTATTCATTAAATGGCACAAGCAATTTTTTTATGAAGGATTTTTATTACTTTAATTAAACTATATTGGTTGAGTTTTGTTCTTGGGAATCAGTTTTTATATTGGCAATAGTAATTAATAAATGTTCAATATAGTTAGAGGTAATATTTCGAGGCAATAATCATGAGAAAAATATTTACTTAATTACAGGTTTATATTAGTGTACTAATATTACTAATCGATGGATACTACAATTCTGTGGAAGCAGTTTACACAGATTATGATAGTTATATTTTATGCATTAAGGAAGGGAGAAATACCTGTGAATTTTTTATCTAAATGTTTGTTTATATTTTTTATAGGCTCAAGTGTCGTTATAGCTGCAACCACACCGCCCAAAGGAAAAATAAAAACAATAGAAATTGGTGCTGGCAGTGCAATTTTTATCAAAATGGAAAACCATGATACAAGCATTTGTGTGGCTCCAAATTACAACTATTATTATGTGATACATCCAGATGCAATATATGGTAGTGGTTCAATGGATAGAATGCTATCTTTGCTTTTGTCTGCAAAAGTAGCTGGAAAGAAAGTAAGTTTTACTTTAAATGGTTGTACTAGTGTTGGTCCATATGTGCGGCACTTGATTTTACATTAATTATATATGTGCATGTGAAAAGTATATGATTGACCTTTAGGTTCTGCATTTACCTCAGTGGTTATAAAGTGATATCATAAAGAAATTCAGCAGAGTTATTTAATAAGTGCTGGATTATTTTTTTGTTGACGCTTACTTGTTTAGAATAAATATTAGCTGTTGCTTTGGCTCTAGCATTTTAATTTTAAGTGGGCGTTAAACTAATGCGTGAAAATAAAGAATCGGTTTTCGTGTGCCTTAGTTGTTCTTGATTTTAGCTTAAAATATTTGGGTTTATTGTCTCAGTACGCTAGTAAAAACTATGCACTTTAGTGCAAGGTTTTAGCTTTGTCTTTTTACCCTATTTCAAAAGCTATATAAGATAAAAAAACGTCGTCATTCCCGCGTGTTTCTAGCGGGAATCCAGTGACTTTACAGTACTTATAGACCTCTGGATTTCGGCTCAAAATCGTAGGGGAATGACAGGTGTTTTTGATTTGTACTGAAACGACTTTCAGTCGTTGTAAAGCAACCTATGGACTGAAAGTCCATAGTCGTTGAGTTTTCTCAAAATAAGGATGAAAAGTGCATGCTTTAGCCGCGTTTTTGGGGGGAATTCTTACTGTATGGGCTTTAAACAATCCCATGCGTTATTTATGTCCGCCTCATCATCATATATAATGCCCTGCCTGATTCATCAAACACAATTAACCAAACTGAATTTTCATGAAGTATAAAACCGACGATCTACGCATTTCTGGCTTACAGGAAGTGCTTCCGCCCGAGGAGTTGCATCGGGAATATCCCATTACCGAGAAT
>JALTJN010000152.1 GCA_027076405.1 Chromatiales bacterium | reverse complement strand
TCAAGTTCAGAAATCTGGGCAGATATCGCCATTTGTATAACAGGAAAAACAGCTCCATCAATTTCAAGCACATGAGGCTGAGTGACAAGGTCATCCGGTAATACAGCTTGATCGACAGCGAGCTGTACATCACTGGCCATACGATCACGATTGCTTGCATCAGGATCAACTTCGAGATTAATTATACCTGAGCCACTAAAGGCAATAGAATTCATCCGATCAATGCCTGACAAGGCTTTAAGTTCTTGTTCAATTGGTGTTATCACCAGCCGTTCAATTTCTGAAGGAGATGCTCCCGGATATGGAATGTCGATTCGAATTTTATCCAGATTAACATTCGGAAATGCTTCACGATTAATATCAAAGATGGCATAAATACCAACCGCCATTAAAAAAATAGAAATAAGATTAACCATTAAAGTACGTTCGACAAAATATCGAAAAATAGTCTTCATTTTTTTACTCCATACTGGTTATCCATTTCATCCCAAAACTGACCAGTAAATATTTGCAAGGCAATAATTCGATTATTTAAATCTACTTTTTGATTTTGATAAGCTAATTGTGCAAAGGAATATTCATTTTGGAATTGAATGAGCTGTGCAGTATCTGCCCTGCCATTATGAAACAAATACTCAGCCTCTTTTAATTTTAAAACTTCACTTTGCATCTTTTGTTTTGATTTCATAACCGCTTTTCGTGAGGCTTTAATTTCAGATATTAACCCTGACACGGTGTAACGAATATCATCTTTTGTTTTCTGAATGTTTTGCAGAGCAATGTGTTTTTCCAGTTGTGCCTGTTTGTATTTTGAGCTCAAACCTTTATTATCAAAAAGATGTTTATACTCGATACTTACGGCACCGGCCCAGTCTAGCTCGCTAACAGTACCACTTGTACTTTTCCCATCTGTTGTTCTTGAGCCAACAGATAAAACAAGATCTAAATTATCTTTTTTACTATCTCTGGCAGCAAGAATTTTACTTTCTGCAATTTTAAGCTTAGCTAAAGATACTTTAACTGCAGGATGATTTTCCTGCGTTATTGAAATTAACTTAAAAACATCATTATATTGATTTTTATTTGTAGAAATTAACTTTGGCTTGATAACTCGGCCTATTTCTTCGAGCATTAAACGACTCAATGAAGATTGTTGTTGAACCCATTGCAGCTGTATAGCACTAAGATCTGACTCTTTAGAATGAACCTGTGCCTGAGCCTGTAAGTAATCTTTCTTTTCAGACAAACCAAGCCTTACATTTTTTTCAATATATTTTTTAAGTTTTTTAGCTCGTTGTACAGCTTGTTTTGCATTATTAAGTTTGACCTCAATAGATGCAGCCGCATAAAAAAGATTTTTCACCTGTTCGGTCAGACTAATACGAGTTAGTAAATAATTTGCATTAGCTAAGTCATATCCTGCCTCAGATGTTGCAATTCCTTCACTGTATACCGGGTTTCCTTTCCCTTTTGCCAAGGGAAGACGATAGCTTAAATCTAAACGAGTCGTATTAGAAGGATTCGGTAGAGGACCTAGAGTAAAAGAACTGTCTTCATATTTATATGAACCATTCAGGCTTAATGTAGCACCAGAGCTTAATTTACGTGCTATCGAGCTGTTGATATCAAAGCGATCTGATGGTGTACCAAAACCAGTTAAGTCATGACGAATACCTGTTGTACTATTGAGTACCCAGCCTAGACTACTCTCGATTTGTTGCTTTTGTTCTGCAGCTTGTGCCATTTCTAATTTAGAAATTTTTAAAGATGGATAACGATCAACAACTCGTTGCATCACCTGATAAATAGTTAACTCTGATTTTATTTCAGCATTAGCGGTGTTAAATACAAATACATTAAATAGCAACAATAATTTTATTAAACGTCTATCATTCATTCCTGCTGTTCCTTTAAAATACCGCGTAGAAAAATATCCATATGGAAATTTAAATATTCATTAACATCATACTCTTCATCATAAGGCGCTAAAGAATGTTGCCAAATCGCAGAGAAAACCATCGGAGTTAAAAATGCACGTGCAGCAAGATTCGAGTCACACGATTTGAACTCGCCATTCTTAATCCCCATATCAATCAGGTTACTAACAAAATTACGCGTTCTTTGAATTACATTTGTCAGATAAAAGGTAGCTAACTCGGGAAAGTTTGATGCTTCAGCCATAATGAGCTTCGTCATACCAGAAAGATCATTTTCAAGAACATTTACTTTCCATTGTTCAATCAGCATATATATAAGTTCTTTGATTGAGCCTTTGTAATTCTCTGCCTGCTCTTCAGCCTTAGCAATTTGCGGTACCACAAACTCCCTCACCACAGCTTTAAAAAGTACTTCTTTACTCTCAAAATAAAGATATAAAGCCCCTTTTGAAAGACCTGCCTGTTTTGCAACATCATCAAGCTTTGTCGCGGCATAGCCTTTGACAGTAAATGATTTCAGAGCCGCCTGTAAGATTTCTGCCGGCCTCTCCTCTTTTCTTCGTCGCCAGCGGCAACCCTGTGATTTTTGTGTACTTTCACTCACAAAAAAGAACCTTAATAACTTTCGGGTCAGTTATTTAATATAAAATAGCGTGAAATGTCAACAAGTTAAAAATAAAGAATAAAAAAGGGATAGTGAAAAAGACAAATAAAATTAATTATATTTATCCAGTAAGTTTACGATATTTTTTAAAAGTAATTCATCATTAAAGGGTTTATCTAAAAAGACATCAATTCCATGTTCAATATCTGATGAATCTTTAGCAAAATCACTATAACCCGTACATAAAATAACAGGTATTTCATTTCCTAATTGCATAATGTTTTTTGACAACTCTAACCCGGTTAACCCCGGCATCGTTTGATCTGTAATAATGAGATCCAATTCATTAATATTTTCCTTTACATAGTCAAAAGCTGCCAGTGAATCATTGAACGTAATAATTTTATAATTTTCATCAACTAATAAATCATCAAGATACTGCGTAATCAGTGATTCATCATCAACTACAAGAAGTGTTCTGCCCGCGTAACGATTTTGAATTTTTTCCGCAACATATTCTGCCGGAGATTCTTCAACTTTTTTAGATTTTACTTCAGGTAAATATACCTCAATGGTAGTGCCTTTATCATGATAAGGACTATTAGATTTAACCACGATATGGCCACCACTGCCATGAACAATTCCATGCAACATGGACAATCCCATACCGGAACCTTTTCCTACATCTTTGGTTGTAAAAAAAGGATCAAAAATACGTCCAAGGATGTCTCGGTCAATTCCCGTTCCGCTGTCACTGACCGACAAACGAATAAATTTTCCGGAAAAGGTGCTATGACAGGAATCACATATTCCTTTTACGTTAACCATATATTTTAATGAAACATCAATAACACCGGTATCATCTTCAATAGCATCTTTCGCATTAATAACAAGATTCATAATGCCCTGATTAAATTGAACCGGATCTATTTCAATATAATGTTTTAAATTATTATCTCGTATTTTAAGCTTGAGACTAATACTGCTGGGAATAACTGACGAAAGCATATTAATAGCTTCATTTGCCAGCGGAACAGGATCTAATACCTTTAAGCCACCGACATCACCACGACTAAATGCCAGTAATTGCTGAACAAGATCTCGGGCTCGCTCACCTGCACGTGTAATTTGATTTAGGTAATTTTCAACCGCGTCATCGTTATACTGTTGACACCGTCTTTTGGTTAAGCTGGTATAGCCCATAATAGAAGCAAGAACATTATTAAAGTCGTGCGCAATACCACCCGTTAACTGACCGATAGCTTCCATTTTTTGTGTTTGCTGTAATTGTCGCTGAAGCTGAAATTGATCAGTAACATCTTCAACCACGCCACATATCGCATATATATTATTTTCATTATCAAACAACGGAAACTTATCTACTGACAAACTAATATTATTTTTATCTACTTCAAATGCGCTTTCATAATGAACCAATGTACGTTCAGATAATATTTTCTGGTTATCCCGGGTAAAATATTCTGCTATTTCATCCGTAAAGATATCTTCTACTTTAAAGCCGATGATTTCATCTTTTGATAAACCAACAAACTGACAAAACTTCTTATTCGCCAAGATATATTCATTTTTAACATTCGTTAGAAATAACAAATAAGGCAAAGAGTCGATAAGTTTTTCCAGTTGTTGCTGGCTATGCTTAACTGCCTCATATTCATACTGTTGTTCATGAATATCACGAACAACCATGAGCACCCCCTTATTATTACTTAATAACGAGCAGGTTAAAGAACATCTATGGTGATTGTTTAATAAAAGAATATAAACATCGGCTTCAGAAGCACCATTACTTTTAGCCTCATTGATTACTGAAGATAGTGTTACATCACTATCACAGGGATTAAATAAATCTGAAATTAATTTTGAAGAAAGATTTTCCTTGGACGGAGAAATAGTATTTTCAAAAACTTTGTTCCACCAGAGTACCTTGCCATCAAAATCACATTGAACAAGATTGTCCGGGATTGAATTTAGAATGAGATCCGATTCAATTTGTGATAATGAAGGTGTTTCATTATTATGAGCTTGTTCCAAAGATGTATCAGGAGTATTTTTCAATTATTATTCACTCAAAATAACTGAAGTAAAATATTAAGCTGCAATTTCTAGTTTTTTAATCTGTGACAACAGGTCAGATAAATCGAAGGGCTTATTCAAAATAACGTTTGCACCTAATTTTTCAGCCATTCTTAGATAACTATCTGCGTGTCCCTGATTACCGCCAGACATCGCGATAACAATAACATTAGGGTTAATTTTTCTGAGTCCCATTAATAATTCAATCCCGTCAAATTCGGGCATAATAATATCTGTTAAAACAATATCAGGATTAAAATCTAGAAATTTTTCCTGAGCATCCCGGCCATTATGACTAGTTAAAACCTCATAATCATTTTGCGTCAGAAATTCTTCTAACATTGTCAGAAATATATCATTATCGTCCGCAATTAATATTTTAATTTTTTCCATTATCTAGACATTTGATGTAAAGGCACAAATTCGTCTTATATGGGGGAGGTATAAGAGCATAAGCACAAAATATTAGGATAATTTATACACGGATTATAGCGAAGTTGCCATAAAAAAGTACGCTTCAAACGCAAACGAATGTCACAAAATAAATGAAGCTAAAAACTGAATTTAAAACCGGTTAAATAACTAATATCTGTATTTTTAATACCTTGTGAAGGTGCACTATCATGGACGACATCGAGACTTAGTCTTAAACTCAGCTCATGATTAATTTTAAAATCAAATTTGGCCTCAAATAAAGCACGATAATCAGAAATTTTATTTAAACGAGGCTGATAATAAAGCACATTTGAAAAGCTCATCGATGGAGATACATTATATTTTGACAGAAAATAAATATTTGCCCGATTCAGCTCTTCTACCCCATCATCCGTTAAACCCGCTGTGACCTCGATTTCTTCCTTTGAATAAAAGCCGCCTAAACCAAGAAAGGCATGCTGCTTTTGAGTTTTCGCGATGGCAAAACGCACTCCTGTCCCCACTAAACCACGATAGGTTAACCGGGTAAATTCATTGGTTTCAAGTTGTGCGAACGCTTCCCAATCCAGCGTATTAGTGAGCTGATGAATATAACGGTAATGCGCAAAAGCTTTATTCACATTACGTAAATTATTACTTTTACCAAATTTATAACCAAATATAGCCAGATTAATCGATTTTTCAGCCTGCCAGCTAAATTGTGAATTTAATGCCGCTTTTTCAGTTTGCGTGTTACCGGATGAACCACTAACACTAAAATCAAGGTCGGCTGAAAAGGTATTTTTATTAGTTGAAAAATGCAAGCCATCCATATTAACTATTGCCATAACCGGCGCAGAGTTCAAGATAGAAACAAGAAAAAAGCAGACAAGAGTTGAAATCTTACAGATAAAAATTTTATGAATTCGCACAATAAATATTAAGCTCAACGAACACGATAGAGATTTTGCAGTAAAGAAATTATTTACCGTCTAGCGTAAGTTCTTTACGTAAAATGACATAATGCATTGGCGCATCGAAGACTAACTTTACTCCGCCCTTGTTATTATTTTTATCGACTTTGATTTCGATTACATCATCGCCATTTTGAATAATAATTGATTCGCCAGACTTCCTTTCCAGTACAAGCATTCTCTATCCTCTGAAATTAAATTGTCTATCCATTTACTGCTGTAGGCACGTATTTTACCACTAAAAACATGTTTATATAATAAATTATGAATAATTATATTCGTTATTCATATAATTATTGAAGAATTAGTAGATTAATCAACCAATAAACCATTATACAAAAAAAAAGCACCTAGATTGCTCTAGGTGCTTATCTTTATATGGCGTCCCCAAGGGGAGTCGGCGTCAACCCTACACTTTCGCATACTCGTAACCTATTGATAAATAATGATTAATCATGAAACAAGTCTTAAATTGTGCCATTAATAAAGGGCTCTTCACCCAGTTGAGATAAAATATCTCAACTAGGCTCTTGCTGTGTAGTTTAGCATGCAGCACATTCAAGCCCATTCATCATTCAGACAATAGCCGACATATTCCTGCGATAATTAAGCTCGGGTAACCGTCCCTCATTACCTTCATCAAATACACCTAGCATTTTAAACTTTTGAACTGTTTCCTCTATATTTAAATAATTAAAACTCGCTGTGAAATGATGAGCACGATCCAGCATACGACAATACGCATTAAAATTATTGTTGCGTGTAATACTTCTTAAACCTGATAAATAATCATCACGATAGCATGTAGGAATAAGTATTCGTTCCAGACCGGCAGAGATTAACTCGGCATTCATCATCATGCGAGCAATTCGACCATTACCATCAACAAAAGGATGCACTTCAGCAACAAGAAACATAATATAAATTGCTTTCTTTACCGGACAATCTAACGAAAGATAAAATTGAAACCCTTTACGTAACGTCCCCTCCACTCTATCCCAGTCCACAAAAACAGTATTTCCAGCGACATTATTTTCATGCTTAAATTCACCAGGCTTCATTTCCGGGCTTTCAGCCATAAAGTAACGATGTCGTGAAACAAGAATATCCAGTAATTCATCAGCATTATTTGGCAAATGCTCTATTTCTTTCTTATTGACTAATAAATCATATGAACGAAGAATATTGTGGCTGTCTTCATGTCGTGATTCATTGATATTACGATTAAAAATAATATCTTCTGCTTCTTCCACGGGGAATTGTGTACCTTCAATATAATTTGAGAAATAAGCATCCCAAAAAGCCGTGTTTTCAAAGGCAATAATATCTTCAGACTGAGCTTTTCGGTGTATAAACTGACATTGTTTTAGATAGCTTGCAAACCTTGAAAAAAGATCCAGACGTTGTTCATCAAAAGGCTCTCCCCGGCTTCGGGCAATAGCACGAGAAGTTAATAACTCGCCTTTATGAGAACCAAGTAACGTTCCGATAAGTGAGTCTAGCTTTTTATATTCTCTGTTCCATCCACCGATCAGAGCCACCTTTTTTACTTTATCACGAATATGGTTCAAACCTGCCTCTCCAAGCCGTCCCAGTGTCTTTTCTAGCCACTCTTCTACCCAGGCTTGTCCCAGTGATTTATTTAAACCTCGACTGATTTCAAGATTTTCAAGCAACATACGTTCCGTACCAGATACATGAGTCCCCATAATGATTTGATCGTACTCTGGCATAAAAGCAGGGCCCGGCATTTCAATGATTTTAATCCCCTGAATTTCACGTGTACGACTCCGAGAACCAGTGACATAAATACACTGCTCATGAACACGATACTCATAAGCTGAACGATGAGAAATAACAAGATCAGGGTAACGCTCACCAATAATCTTTATTATGGCGCTCGCCGCTTGTTGAGACAGCGGCGTTTCAAAGTCATCGGTATAAACCCCTTTCACCAACATCAGCCAGGCACCCTGTTTGACACGATCTGTGCGCAAACGTGCCTGTTTACTATTGTTGCTATCAATATAATAAATTGTCATAAATAGTCATTCTACACGCATAAATGAGCGTACTTTGTAGTTATAATAGCTTTATGTGTAAAAATTGTATAGTAAAAGACACTTTTATCGTAAAAATAGATTTTTATACTCTTTAAAGGGGGCTTAGATATATTTCTAGAATATATTGTTAATATACGTTCATGGAACAAAATAATAATGCTGTTAATACGCTCTATAAATTATTATCGAACCCACCACCTGATGTTGATTTAACCTTAGTAGGCGGCGGCGCTTTAATCCTGTGGATCAACTTTTATCGTAAGCATTATCCTGATAATTTCGATACTCTTCGTCTTGCCGGTACTAAAGACATAGATTTTATCGCACTAAAAGAAGACGTTTACAAATGCTATAAACATTGGGGTGGTAAACTGAGCGTACCTGATATTGACCATGCAACACCAGAAACTGCTATTTTATTAATTAACCCTGAATCTGAAAACACCGTAGAAATTGATTTTTTACAAGATCTCATCGGTATTTCAAGAACCGAATCACTAAAAGAAAGAGAACCCATTCTCGGTTTTAGTGACAGAGGGTGTATTTATTTTTTAAATGAAATAATGGTACTCATGAATCGTGTCATGAACACATTAAGCCTAACCAAATATCAAAACTCACATGCGTATGATCAAATATTTAATGCAATGGCTGTCGTTAAATCAGCAATAATGGCAAAGTTTGATACAGATGATCATAAAGGAGCCACTCGCCTCGCACATAAAACCTTAAAAATGGCATATTCTCGTAAAATAGGGATAAATTTATACGTTAATTTTGGTATTGATTTACTTAACGCAATACCAGCACCTTCAAACAACCTAAACTATACGGAACAATTCACCACTATTGCTCAGCCAAAACTTTTACATGAAATACACGAAAGACGAAAATCCACCATTAAACACCTTAAAAAACGCGGTCAACAGGCGCAAAAATGGTGGTAAATACCTTGACTCAATTAAAGTCCAACACCTATCATTAATTAAGGAACCGTTTTTTAATTGAAGCAAATCATGAATAAAGCAAAACAACACAATTTAGAAGCCTGCCGTCTTAAGGTAGAACAAGAGCGAATAGAGCTTATCGCCTTAAAAAAATCAGGAAAATACAATTTATTCAATTATTTAGATCAACATCCTGTCGGTGCTTTAGTTAATAAAGGTATTCGTTTGTCGGATGAACACCCTTTAATGAAGTTAAATAATAAAAAGCCGGCCTAAAATAAAGCTTACCCCCTCATAAAAACCACCCTACCTTTGACTTACGTGTTCTGTTAATACAATAAACACAATACGGCCTGTTTTTATATTCAATTCACTGTATATACAATGTTTTTATTCATATTCGTTATTCGTTTAATCTTTTATTTTTTTCCACCTAAACAAATCAAATCAGCTTGCTACGGCAAACGAAAACCACCTGAAGAACTACCCCTCGCCTTTTACCTTTACCCAAAAAAACCTGATTGGTGCAGAAAGAACTCATTCGTATGAAGGCGTTTATGCCTGATGTCGGTTGCCGGAAACTGGCAGAGAGCTTTAATCGCCGCTATGCGAAAAAGAAGCACATCACCGTTGGTAAAACCTATGTCAGTAACATCATCAAAAAACATCAATACGACATTCAGGTTTTACGAAAAAACATTAAACACCGCATACCTCGCCCGCTTCCTGTCAATATTGTTTGGGGATGGATTTAATCGGTAAGACAGATACACAAAATAAGTTGCATAATATACTCGGTATTATTGATCATGGTAGTCGAGGGGCTTTGTGTTTAAAGGGATTAAAGAACAAGGCAAGTATCACCCTGTTCCGTTAACTATTAGATACGATAGAACAATATGGTAAACCTAAAATTATTCGCACTGATAATGAAGCGGTGTTTACGTCAAAACTCTTTTCATTATCACTTTGGTTATTAGGCATTAAACATCAACCTATTGATAAAGGCTGCCCTTGGATAAATGGTCGCGTGGAGCGGTTTTTTGGCACACTCAAACAAAAACTCAATCAATGGGATGTGGTTTCACGGGCACAGCTTAATGGTGCTCTGGTTTCGTTTCTGGTATAACCATGTGCGGCCACATCAACATTTAAATGGACGAACACCGGCAGAAGTGTGGCAAGGGAAAGATATTTATCAACAAAAAGTTAAAAAGGACTATTTTTTTAACGCGTGGGATGGGTTATTGACGGGGTATTACCTTAAAATTTAACTCAACTTATTTTACTTGAAATTAAATTCAGACAGTTAATTTTACTGTCCGAGGGAAACGGTTGTTTGTTATAAATTACTTGGTATTTTAAATATGAAAATCAGCACAAAAATGAAAAAAATGTGATTATTTTTTAAATTATTAAAAATTTTTAGCAGAAAAAAGGAATTTTTGTTTAAAAAAAGGATGTTTTTATAACGGCAAGTCACTGCGGACATGCGGACGGGACACCATATCGTTTTGCACATTTTTTCCATAACTCTAAATAATACTGATAATTTTCCGGCTTGATGAAACAGGGTTCTCGGTTATTTCCTCTTTGTACAATATGGTACGGTAGCCTCGGTATATACATCCTTGCACGTCTTGGCATATGCAGCTCCTTTGCATATTTAATTAAAAAATTCGCGTTTTATAGCATAAATTGTGTACTGGTTAAAAATTTAATCCCTCCGGCACCTTTTTGGGACACCCCAGTTTTTGTTGGCGGCACCGTTATTGGCAGCGGTAAATAAATTGATTGGCTGGTATGGAAATAATTCTTCTTTGAAGTTTGAGTTTTGCATTTATGGAAGCAGAATATCTATATTAGTGAATACTGTGATGTGACCCTGATTTTCGTTTTATTTATCTTCTGCAATATTTGCGTAAGCTGGTTTTACCTTGCCGGTTTGAATATCCACCTCGAATACAAATGCATTATAATTTGAAGTGATCGACAATAAACAATCCTTTTCATCTACATCCGTAATATTTGTGTACCATACTGCTCCATCTACATTTTCTCTATTATCAAATGGTAATAATATATTTTCCAAAACTAATTCATGCGTATCTTTGTGAATAAAGTAATAATCTGATTCTTTTATTTTATATTTTTTGTCATTTTGATAGGCAGGATAATGAGCAACAAAAGCTTTTTTTTCCAAACCCCAGATTTTTTTTGTTCTATCCTTGTTAAAACACTCTTCAATCCAAAAGTGTCCATCAATACTTTTATAATAAGCATCTAACCCTGATGCCGAGTATACAGTTCCATATTCTATTTCTTCATCTACGTAGATATTCCTATTTCCAGGAACTTCCCAAATAAAAATGGGATCTATTTGCCACAAGACTTGCGCATTCTTACGATCAAAACAAATAACGCTTCTATATTCTGCATTATGCTTATCAGGCGTGCTAAAACTTATTATAACTTTACTTTTAAATTCAACAATTGCACATATTCCATATGCGTTTCCATCTTCGTACAGATCAACGAATGGCAATGTAAATTTTTGTCCTGTACTATTAATAAATTGATTACGTCCAATAACTTTCATTACTTTTCCACAATTGTTGATTTCTTAGAAAAATCTTCTGGGCTTAATCTGGGTTGACCCGGTTTTACTTTAACTTGAGTATTACCACCTTGCCCCCAGTCATTCTTTCCGGTTCTGCCAATCTGCACTTTCCGTTTTTTAACGCCCTTGTAATCAGTTATGTAACTGTATTCACTATCTTTCGGCAAAGCATATTCCTTCTTAAGTTGACTTTCAGTCTTGCTCTTCATTTGGCTTTTATCACCTAAATATGGCCCTTCCGGCCTTTTCTTGCTTCTATGTGTTCTAGCTATCGTATCAGGCTTTTGTCCTTTAGGTAGAATACCTTCTTTGACAATATCTGTATCATTCCATTCTTTCTGACCTTTATCTGCCAATGCATTCGCCTTTTTACCTGACATAGATTTTTCATGCTGAAAGCCAATTTTTTCTTCGAACACTTTTTGCTGCGCTCGTTGATTTATCTTTTTGTTTATCGCTTTCTTTCTTAAAGCTATTTTAACGATCTTATTTTCTTCCTTAATGACCTTGGTAATATCTTTAACAGCCTTTATCGGTTTTAAAAGCGGCACCACTTCAATCCCTAACAGCGCAAGTTCCGCTACAATATTTTGCCCCGGCTTCCATGTACCAGCTTGCATACTATCAACATTTGTTTGACCGATTGAGCTGGTTTCGGCATCTGTCCATGTTCTATTAACTTGCTCTGCCATGTAGTTGGCAAAGCCTTCGGTATTTTTAGTTCTATAAATATTCTTAACTGTTTCAGCACCGGCAAACACCGCAAACTCATAACCACCTTGCACAATTTCCTGAGCCGCTTCAATCGTATCGCCGGTTTTAGCTTGAGCATAATCGCTAACTGTGTCACCTGTCGTATATTCAAATCCTGTTCTTGTGCGTGTAGCACGACCACCATGGCGACCTGGCCGACCTACTTTTACTTTGTATTTTTTATCAACGCCTAACTGAGCCATTAAACTATCAAAACTGTCTTCGGCTAAGGTGTCACCAAAGTCTTGTAACTGTTTAAGCTGTTTATATTTTGGGTCACCTTTTGGCACATTATCAGCACAGCGGACTTTGGCGCAACCACTAGCTTCCAATAAAGCAACGGTGAGTTGTTGTGCTTCTGGACTAAGCTTTAATGTTTTTATTTTATAACGGGCTTGGTCAAGTATCTTTGCTTCGTTGTAATTAAACTGACGATGTTCTATTTGATTGGGATCGAGCGAATCAAAAACCGTGTTATTACGTTGTATTAAATCAGTGGTGCGCCCTAATGCATTTCTTGAACCGGACTTTAAATTCGTGGCAGTTAAGCTATCATAGCCATTCATGGCAAAAGCAAAGCTGGTATAGTCTTCTAACGCTTCACCCATTATCTCGGCATAACTGTCTCGGTTATCTTTATAGGTTTTCGTTTGTGTGTAGGCGGCATCTCCATTTCGGCTGTTGTCCATGTGATGAGCGACTTCGTGGCCTACGGTGTTGACCGCATCACCGGTAGTCGCGTTGTTATTATCAACCACATAAATGGTTTTGTTTTCTTTTGAGTAATAGCCTTTATCGTTACTGTTTTGTTGTATGAGTAATTTGGCTTGGGTTAAGGGAATGCCAAGCTGAACAGCAACAGAGTTCGCCAGTTGTGTGTAGGCGACTTGTTTTTCTTTTGCGCTGGCTTTACCGTTGCTGAGGGTCTCTATGTATTTTTCGTTTTTCTTATCCGCTGAGAAGGTTTTGACTGCCGTGAAGTAGTCTTGTTTGTTCATGAGGTTTTGGCGGAGGCTGGTTTCACCCACACCACTGCCAAAGAACGAAACACTTTTATCACCTAAGTCGGTTATGGCATCCCATCCAATCTTGGTGCGTTTCACATCGTCTAATATTTGATTGCGCCCATCCTTACTAAACAACCTTGTATCAATCGTTAAATCAATGTTCCCTTGCTGGCGTTTTGTGTTGAAGATGTCTTTGCTGATGTTTTTTGTGTCACGGTTTAAACGGTCGAGTGTTGTTGTATCGCTGTTTGCTATTTGTATGTTGCCGTTACCCAACGTTGCGAGGGTTTTGGTTTTTTCATAGCCCGTGCTGTTACTGTATTGGATATTCGTGGTGTTGAGTGTGGCACCATTGGCTTTGTTTTTCGGGGTGTTTTGAGGGGTGGCACTGTCTTTGCCTAAGCCAACACTACTGCTAATACCGGCATTGCGGTTGTTGCTAAAACGGGTGTTACTGAAATCTTCAAAGCCCAGGCTTTTTGTTGTGAGGTTAAGTTTACCGAGGTCGTTGTTGTTCTCATCGGTGGTGGCCAGTAAAGCGCCATTAATTTGGGTGTGGCCTTTAACCGTAATATCGGCGGTGCCACCTGAAGTTAAACTGCTGAGCACGGTTTGGCGGGTGGTGCTGCGTCCGGCTCCAGCGCTGAGGCCCCCATTAACACTATTGACCTTGCCGTTGTTCTGGCCGAGGTTGGCGACGTTATCTACTGCACCCTTTATAGTTTTGCCGTTGCTGCCGTCTTTTTTCCCAAACCCAAAGCCCCCACTAATGGAGAAGTTGTTATTTTTTGATGTTGTTGTGTTTTGTACCGATTCGATGGTGAGGTCTTTACCGATATTGGCAACGAGAGTGTTGTCGGCTCTAACATTTGCGCCCCGTAGGGTGGCATTTTCTTGTGTAATGAGCGTGATGTTTTTTGCGGTTAAGGTGCTGTTGGTATAAACCGTTTGTGTGTTCTGGCTTTTGCTGCGACTTAAACTGGCATTAACAGTGGGGCCACTGGCAGCACCGTACACGGTTTGCGCGATACTGATAGTGCCTTGTTCGGTTTTATTACTGCTGTTACCGGTGTCTCGGCTGGCGAAGATATTGAGGTTGTTAGTGTTGATGGTTAAATCATTGGCTGCGGTCAATTGACTGCCTTTAATGAAGGTATTGCCTTTGTTGCTGAGGGTAATGTTGCGGCCTTGTAAGATACTGGCGATAGCTTGAGTCTGGTTTTGTTGTGCATTAGTTTTTGTGGCGTCGATGTCGAGTTGTACGCCGGCGTTAAAGCCGTAGGTGGCGGTACTTTGAAAAGCCGCAGCGGTTTGTTGAATCAGCAAGGTGCTTTTACTGGTGAGGTTTAAGGTTGCGGCGGCAATACCGGCTCTGTACCAGTCTTTGTCATCTTCGCTGCTTTGGATAAACTCTCTGAGTTCGCGGATGTCGTCATAACTAATGCCGGCTTCTTTGTTTTTGTAGCCTTGTTCGAGTTTTGCGAGCTGGGCTTTTTGTTGGGTTAAGGTTTTTTTGTATTGACGATAGTCTTCGTTGGCTTGTTTGAGTTGTTTTTTGGCTTTGTCGAGTTGGGCGGCGGCATTGGCGACTTCAACCGCCTGGTGTTGCACCACCACACTGAGTTCGGCTTTTCCCTGGGTGTCTTTGGTTTGGTTGTTGTAGGTGTTTTTAGCACTGGTAATGTTGATGTCGCCGTTGGCGGTGAGGTTAATGTCGCCCTGCCCGTTCTCTGCGGTATTGGTGTTCTTGGCGGCATCGGCCAGTAATTGTGAGCCTTTAATCGTGATGTCACCGGCGGCATTTAAGTTAATGCTGTTGCCGGCTTGCAGCACGCTGCCGCTCTGGGTGGTGCTGCTGTTTTTTGTGGTGGCTTCGTTGTAAGTGGCATCGGCGATTTTCATTGTGGCGCGGCCGTTTTTGGTTTTAAACCATTTGTCGGGGTGAACAAGGTTATTGGCAAAGTCACCGAGACTAACGTTCATGTCTTTTTGGTAGTGATAGCTGTTTTGACTATTCGCGGTGCTGACCACTTCAATGTCTCCGACATCGGTTTGGGCATTAATATTATTCGCGGCAATCAGGCTGGAACCGACCACTTTGGCGCGTGAGGCCTGAAGGTTAATGTCGTTGGCGGCACTGAGATTTGAGCCGATGTAGTTGGTTGATGTTGTTCCGGCTTTGTTTTCTTTTGACTGATAAAGTTTACCGCCTTTAAAGAGCCCGGCATTTTTTGACCAGTCTTCTTTTTGGCTGAGCTGCTCGGCGGCGGCAATGAGTACATTATTATCGGCTTGTAAGTTAAGGTTTTTGCCGGCGGTTAAATTACTGGCGACCACAGTGATGTTGTTACCAGCAAGCAGGCTTAAATCACCCTGACGACTTTTTAAGTTAGCGGCTTTGAGCAGTTGCTCGGCACGGCGACTGCCGTTTGAGTTGTTCGATAACCCAAACCAGCTGCTCTTTGAAGATTGAGCCGCGTCATAGTTGTAGTCGAGGCCGGCATAAATATTCACATCACCATTGGCGTTAATGAGGGTGTCATTGGCCACATTAATTTGGGTGCCGATAAAGGTGACGTTATTGGTTTTAGCGTTGCGGGTTTTATTTATGGCGCGTTCATCTTTGTTGGCGTTGATGATTAAATTTGCTGCGGTAATGTCGGTGCCTTGTGAGCGCACGCGTTGTGATTCGCGGGTGGTGGATGAGCTGCTGAACCAGCCGCTTGAGCTGGTGTGGTAGTACGAGGCGGTTTCATTGTTGACGCTATCTAACCGCATGTCATTACCGGCGTTGAGTACCAATAGGTTGTTGGCTTGATTGCCTACTATCAGTTGTGCGCCCTGGGTGATGAGGTCATTATCGGCTTGTACCAGAGTATCGCCGCGTGACTTGAGTTTAACAACATCGTAACGCGTGCTGCTGTTGCGAGTTACGGTATTGCCATATCGACTGCGATTGTTGGTGGTGTTTTTTGCGGCGTTTAAGTTAATGTTTTTTCCGCGCAGAGTGATTTGTTCGGCGTTAATGTTACTGGCGGTGAGAGTCAGATTATTATTTGCGGCAAGTTGTACCTTGTTGCCGGCCTTAAAGCTGCCGGCAATATTGGTGGTGCTGGCACGGCTGTCGTAACCGATAACATTTCCCCAGGCGCTGCGTTGTTCGTTTGTGGTGTTTTGACTGAGCACAAGGGTGTTTTGGGTGAGGGTGTTTTTTGCGGTTAAGGCAATATTACCGCCTGCCTCATAACGACCGGCGGTGTCGGTGATATTATTTTGTGCTTGTAGACTAAGGTTATTACCGGCGCTCATTTTACCGCTGTCGGCTGCGCGCGCGGTGTTACCTGTGCCAACACGCTGTCTTTGGTTGGTGATGTTCTTCGCAGAGATTTGAATGTCTTTACCTGCGGTTAAGTTACCCTGGTTCAGGTAGTCGCCTTCGGTGACATTACTGACTAAACTGCCACCGGCGTTAATCGTATTGATAATGGCGTTTTGTGTGGTGCTTGATGTGCGTTCATCTTTTGGGGCGGGACGATAATAATAATCATCATCGTCATAACCGTACCCTTGTGAACGCACGGCGCGTTTAAAGGTGGTGGTGTTTGCGCGGGCAATCAGGTTTTTGTTTTCGATTCCCTTGCTTGCTTGCTGAAGTAGATTACCGCCGGCGGTGGTGCTGCTACCCACGTTAATGATTTTATGACCCGCGGTTTGATAGAGGTTCCCTTTTGCGCTGATGCTGGCAAGTTGAATGGCGGTATTATATTTTGTTCGGCTGGCATCGGTGGTTAAGTTTCGGGGGATGGCATTGCCCCAGCCATACCCGGTGCCGCTTGAGGTGACGCGTTGGTTTTCTAAATAGCGTATCGCTAAACTTTTATTGTTAATATTGCCCGTGGCCTGTTGAATAATATCGCCCTTAGATGCGATAAGACCGCCGAGGTTGTTGATGTCATTACCGGCGACCTGTATTAAACCACCCTGACCGGCGTTGATTTGTGCCACATCGGTACTGACGGTTTGTGTGCGAACCACGGTTTGTGAATAGCTGGGATCGTCATCATACCAGCCGCGGTTCCAACGACTGCTGACAATAGTATTGCTGCTGATGTGTTGCAGGCTTTTTGTATTGATGTCTTTTTTGGCCTGCATCACGATGCTGTCAGACTCAAGATAACTGGCGAGATTATTAATACTGCCGTTATCGGCCATTAAGCTCAGGTTGCCTGCTGTATTTTTATTTTCATCATCTTCATCGTGCTTTATTTCATGTTCGGGATGGCGTTGGTTTTTATTTTCATGTTTGTTGTCGTGCGCTTTATCATCGTCGCCAGTTTGTTTTAATGCGGCTGCTCTTACACTGGCGCGCGTTAAGGTGATGTCATTTTTTGCTTTAAGACTAACGCGATTGGCCAGCATATTGTCGGCCCGGTTTAAGCCCATGCTTAATAGACTTGTCCATAGTTTTTGTTCTTTACCGGCGGTATTAAAACTTTCAATGGTGTTGAACTTGGCTTTACGCGTGTTTGATATGTTGATGGTTTTTGCGCTAATGGCGACCTGGTTTTTTGCTAATACCTGTGTGCCTTTTTGTACATAGTTGCCACTGAGTTTAACCGAGACACTGTTACCGGCCACCACCTGCGCACTGCGATAATGCACCTGACCATTGATATCGACATACCACTTACGCGCTTCACCACTTAAGGTTAAATCATCCGCTTCAATCACCAGGTTGTTTCCGGCGATGAGATCGGCATCGGTATTGGTGATGTGGGTTCCGCTTAAAAGTAGATCATTGGCGGCGATAATTTGGGTGCTGATCCGTCCGGCCTGGGCATTAATGCCTTCGCCTGAACGGGGCATCCACACTTGCGGGACAAAAACACGTTGGCCGTTACCTTGATCCTGGGCTGCAAAAACAAGTATCGGCGCACTGATTTGAGACTGCTGAATGGCCGTGGGAGTTTGCCCAAAAGCGAGACCTGTTTTTGTCATAAAGGCCTGGGTATTACTATATAAACGATTGAGTTGGCCTAAGGCATCCCGTTCTGCTGTAACAAAAGGCACCCCGCCATTGTTGCGCAAGGTGTTGACGATAAGCTCGCCGAGATACACATCGTCTCCTACGATTTTATTATTGGCATCAATGTTTGCCCCACTGGATTGTATAAATGCATTGGTTAAACGCATGAGGTTGGAATCAATCACCGAGTTATTAAAGGCATTGATAAAGCGGTATTGTGTATTGCCTGTGCCCGCTTCAAACCATTTTTTTTGTGACAGCGCATTAACCTGTGCCGTAGTGTCGAGCTTTGCACCGAGTAATGAAGCAATACTAAAACTGCTGCCGGTGTTGTTTTGTGTGGGTGCGGTAATACTGACATTGCTACCATCCACCAGACCGGTGTTTGTAAAGCTATTGCTTAATGTCAGGTTAATGTTTTCACGCGCAGTGAGTACACCAAACTGACCACTGACATTACTGTTATTGAGTGCACTGCCTTGCACGGTTAAGTTGCGCCCGGCAAGAATTTGCCCGGCCTGATTGTTGAGGTTATCGACAAGTAATGAAACATCACTGCCACTAATGCGTCCGCTTGCAGTATTGTTTAAGGTGGTAGCATTGAGTGTGACTACACCGGTGGCGGTGGCGTTGGCATTAAGCTGTGCGATTAACGCGGCATTTTGTGTTTCTATTTCTGTGGCTAAGTCTGTGGCACTGCGTTGTTCACCGTTGAGTATTTTATTGGTGTGCGCGGCAATGAGTGCGGCGGGATCAAGTATTAAACCGGTTTGGCCGAGCTGGGAATTGGTTAAATCAATTGAGGCAATCACGCCGCTATTGGTAATACTGTTTGTTTTTAAACTGGCATTACTGTGGCCGATATTCACCGCGCCTTCAAGCGAGGCAATAATGCCGGTATTATTTAAGCTGTCGTCAATTTGTAAGTTTAGTGCGGCCTGATTTTCGATAAGACCGTTGTTGACTAACTGCTTGACCTTGAGTGTGCCGTTTTGTAATTGCGTTAAGCGGTCATTATTGGTGAGGCTGAAAAGGTCAAACTGATAAGTGCCCCCAATGGTAAAGCTGCCGACGTTGTCATGCACATAACTGCCCTGCCCTAAAAAGGCGATGTTGCCACCGGCTTGCACATTGCCATCTAAAATAATTTGCGCATTGATTGCCGAGGTTAAACTGATGTTGTTTGTGGCAATGAGGCTACCTGCGATATTAATGTCACCCGAGGTGGAGGCAAAGGTGGCATGGGCACCACTGTTAAAACCCTGACTGCTTGAGACGGCGGCATTGACGGTGAGGTTATTGCCTGAGGTGGTGGTGATGTTGGCATTGGATTGCAACAATGCAGACTGAAAAATTAACGCACGCTGACTTTGTACATCACAACTGCCATCACTTACGGTGCAGTTTAATAAAATTGTGTTAGCCGCAGAAAAAGTAACCGCGCTACTCGATCCTCCGCTGCCATTGACTCGTGCACCCGAGCCACTGATATTTAAGGTGATGTTATTACTGGCCGTGGTGTTACCGCTGGCAGTGATTTGTGCATTGGCTGTTTGCGTACTCACCGTGACGTTTCCGTTTTGTGCGGTGATGTTTTTATAGCTCACATCATCGATACCACTGAGCGTAACATTGGCGGAGGCGGTGGTGGTGCCGGTAGACGTGATGGTGTTATTCGTACCGTTGGCAGTCACACTCATGTCACCCGCCTGGGCGGTGGCATCCTGATAAACAATGTCACCGGCGGCGGAAATGCTAATGCCACCTGTGCTGACTAAGCTATTGGGTAATGTGACCCCGGCTCCGTCTTCTGTCGATTGAATAAAGATTTGCCCGGCATTCATGGCACCGGCACTGTTGGCATCGATCGCAACATTGACGGTGTTGCCACTTGAGTCGGTCACCCAGCTGGAGGCGGCATTATCGTTGACCGACAAGGTGCCTTTACCCAAATAAAGATTAAGCTGACTGCTCGCCGCATTAACAAGGCCATTAATCGCGGCGCGCCGGGTTAACAGTGTGGTGATATCAACATGACTGGCATCTAACCCCTTTTGCCCAATAATCAGTTGTGCCTGGTTGCTGTTATTAATGCTTAAGGTCACAGGTAAACCATTGGTAGCATTGACGCTGGCTTTGCCGGTGGTTAAAAAAACATCTTGTATGCGGGTGCCGCTGTCACCGATGGCGGTGGGGGTACGAATAAAGCCGCAACCATCACAGGTAATGCCGTTGGGGTTAGATAAAATATAACGTGCATTGTCACCAAAAATTTCGGTGGTGCCGTTGAGATTACTTTGTTTATTACTGGTGACTTCATTAAGAATAATACGGGCTGCACCGGCATTTAAGTTGCTGTTGGCCTGAACCTGACCGGCTAGATTTGAGGTGCCATTGACGGTGGAGTTATTCATCACCGCGCCGTTGGTATCAATACTAAAACGATTAAAATGGTTTTGTGATACACCACCTGCAGTTGGGGTGGCGATATTAACGACGTCGACCTGATTAACGGTGGTTACGGTGGTGGCGGTGCTGCCATCAGTCACTATACCGGCAGCATGAACAAGTGCCATGTTTAAAGTTAGCGCGCTGTAGATTGCCGCACCAATAAAGAGCGGTAATTTTTTTAACACTGACTTGGACATCTTCGTTCCCTATTCCTTAAGAGCTATCGGTTATTCATGTTGAGGGAAAAGGAATGGGGGAGTGTCCTTACCACTTCAAAATCATTATCATTTTTTAAATTAACTATGGTTTTCTGTATTGACGAATTATCAATACGAATATAAAAAACACACTGTCATACTGGACTAATACATTAAACACCGTCATGCCGGAATGACGGAGGTTTTTTATACCAACTTTAAAACCAGATTTAGCGTGATAACACATACATTTAAACAGATTAAAGTTGTGTAAATTATAGCAATTTAAGTTCCGTTCACGAATTCGTTTTTGTGACGTAGCACACACTTTTCAGCCCCTGTTTTCTTAGTCCGTTACCAGAACTTCCAGTTCAAACTGGCATAAAATACACTGTTGTCTTTTGTAATATATGAAGGAGATAAAAGCGGTGCCGCCAACGTGGCCGACCAGCTTAATTGCTGGTGTTTCGCCCAACTAATGTATTGAGACAAACCCAAAGCGCCGCCCATCAGCCAGGCACTGGCCTCGCCTGAGTTTGCAATATTGCCATTTTTAGCTTGTACAAAACCGGCATCTAAGCCGAATGTTAGTGTTAGCCCTTTTAATAGCCCTTTATTTTTTTGACTGCTCCATGAAATGTCATTTCTCAAGTAGGTGCCGCTGTCACCCGATAGCGGGTTATTTCTAAAACCACGCACTGTATTTGTGTCGCCCACGCTTATTTGCTCTGAACCAAATAAAGGATCGATAGCATATTGGCCAATCAAGCTGCCTTTATAGCGCCATTTTTTTCCTAAACTTTTCATCGGTCTACTGCTTGAAATAGCCCAGCCCAACTTTTCAAACTGGGCACGCGGCGTATTGTTATTGCGCACGGGGCCATCTTCTACCGCACCGAATAAATCTAACCCTCTTGCATAATCAATGGAACATGACCAAAGCGTATTTGGTTTGCGAATAATATGTTCAAGGTTAATGGTGAAAACCGTGAGTGTACGGGAGCCACTGTCCAGACGAACGTCTTGTAAATAACTGTTATTAATTTTATGTGCGAGCTCTAAACTAAAATTTGTTTTACTTGCTTGGTCTCGATGTGCAACACGCGACAGTTTAATTCGCTGTGTCTGTGAGTTACCACTTAATTGAAAACTCCCTGTATTGTCTTTTACCGTAGACAGGTAACGTGAACGACTGCTGTTGGCATTGATTGTCCAGTAACCCACGGGAAAAGATAAGTTTGCAGTAAGGCTTTTACTGTCTTTGGTCTTTTTATCCGCACCCATATATTGAGTGGCGGTTAAAGTAAAGTTATCATTTATAAAGAGTAAGTTATCGAGATCGGCAATCAATTTACCCTGTTGCTGCCCTGTGCTGGTATAACCTAAATTGTCATAAGCAAAAGAATAACGATAACGATTGTCGTAGGCATTTTTTATTTTAATTTTTCCGTAACCGGGTTTGTCTTTCACCGGTATAATATCCATTTTCGCTTTATTTGATAGCAAACGGTTCATTTGCTCTAAACCTTGTTCGATGTCTCTGATGTAAAGCACTTCACCGATCATGTAGGGGAACGCCATCGCGACCTGCATACGATCGGTTAAGCTATTTTCATTTAATTCAATGCTGTCTAAAGTGCCTTCGAGTACTTTAAATATGAGTTTGCCTGATTTAATGTTTTGCTTAGGTAATAAATAAGAACGCGACAGTATCCAGCCTTTTTTAATATAAAAGCGATCAATACTCACGCGTAACTGATCAATATCAGTCGCATTTAAGCAACGGTTTAGGTAGGGTTCAACAAGTGCGTCTTTTTCAAAACCAAATAAATTATCGGCGCCTT
>JALTJN010000151.1 GCA_027076405.1 Chromatiales bacterium | reverse complement strand
AGGGAAAAACCTGTGGCGTTTGTTATCGCGCCTGCCCACTAGCAGACGTTGCAATAAAAGTTCAACTACTGGAACAACCCGTTGTGCTAGATGGCTGCGTTGGTTGCGGGCTATGTGAACGTTCCTGTATTCAACTTCCACAAGCGATAAAAATTATTCCCGATCATATTCGATCCATGGGCTAAAAAAATATGCAGCAAAATATAAAACCTTTTTTTCTCTGGAAACATTTAAATAAATTACGTTGGCTTGTTTTAAGTCTGGTTTTTTTAATGTTAATTTATTTACCTTTTGCGCATGTTTATCAAACATTCGTGGCATCTTTTTCTTATGATTTATTAGACCCATCCGAAAAAGAATTATTCGATGTTATGGAGTCAATCACCTCTGTATTTACTGATAATCCCGCCAATGATCTTGATGCCATAAAAGGTAATACCTGGTCGGGTAATTTTTTTGGATATAAAATTTCTGATCCGTTAGCGGTGTTGGCGCAAATGGCCGCTGGACTTTCAATTTACTGGCCGTTTTTTTTAAGCGGATTAATTCCCATTATTTCAACGATTATTTTTGGGCGTTTTTTTTGCGGCTGGATTTGCCCCGCAACCTTTCTTTACGAACTCAATACCAGCCTGTCTTTATGGTTGCAACGCATGGGAATTAAAACCGGAAGAAAACGTTTCGATCGACGCTTAAAATATGTTGTGTTAGTTGTTGGAATATTAATATCTGCCATCACGGGTTCGGTGTTAATTTCAATGGTTTATCCTCCGGCAATTATTGGCAGAGAAATTTACTTTGGCATTGCCTTAGGTGGCTTCGGTGCCGGTTTAGTTTTTTTTGTGCTCACTTTATTATTTGATTTATTCGTGTCACGCAGGGGTTTTTGTCGCTATGTTTGCCCGGGTGGCGCACTGTATTCTTTGCTCGGGCATTTCAGATTATTTCGCATCAAACGCATAGTAGAAAACTGTAACGACTGCGCAAAATGTAATGCGGTCTGTGAATTCGGACTCGACCCACTGCGCGATGACTTTGGGCAGGAATGCAATAACTGCACTGCCTGCATTGCAGTTTGCCCAACCGATGCACTCACCTTTAATTTAAAAATATCCGATATAGAAAATCAGGGGCCAGGCCATTTAGGAAAAACATACAAGAAACACGAAACCGACCCAATGCCATTAAGTTAAGCCTGTCTAAATTGGAAACGGGACTTTAGTCCCGCCTATGACGGGGCTAAAGCCCCATCTCCAAAATACCTTAGGTTATAAAATAGCCTAACTTAATGACGAAAAGTGTTTCGCGCAAAAGTCGCTATGTAAATTTTTAAGGTCAGTTAATAATGCAAAGACGCAACTTCTTACAAAACTTGATTTTAGCCGCCAGCACCTTGGGTACGGCGAGCATTCCTTTTGCCGTCGCGCGTTTACTCGCACCGCAAGACAACGTAAAATTTTCAAATCATTTGCGCCCACCAGGTGCATTAAGCCATGAAAAAGAATTTGTAAAAGCCTGTATTGGCTGCGGATTAT
>JALTJN010000150.1 GCA_027076405.1 Chromatiales bacterium | reverse complement strand
GTTGAATGTGGTCTTGGTGTCGAAACCAAGAAGTTTTCTTAAGGCGGTGACGTTGATTTTTTCATGGTGCTCGAAATAGTTGTTGAGCTTTTTCCTGTCTTCAGAACTGAGAGCTACTTCCTTGTCGGCATAACGGTCAAAGTATTTTAAGTCATTGGTTTTTTGTAAATATCGAAAACGTTGCACCTCTAGCCGTGCTGTACTGGCACGGTTGCTTTTCTGTTCTAGTGAACATTTTCCGATACGGTCTTTTTTGAGTTTTAATGGTCGTTGATAAAAGATGATTTGTTTGATGCCTTTGTGGTCGGCCATGAAATCATCAGGTAGTTTGCTGAAATACTGTTTTTGTTGTTTCCATATTTCTGCAAGTTCATCCTGATACATTTGTCTGTCAGTACGTAAGTGGCCACCTTCATGACTGCGGTTTCGTTTGCATGTGCCTATATCTTGATGATATAGAAATTCACCCAGAGTTCGATAGCCTGATTCCTGAATGGCGCTACGTACTTCGGCGATATCGGTTTGGAACGCACCTTCTTCTTTATCTTTTCCTTCTTTATCTTTTCCCGGTTTTTTATCAAGCTCGTTTAGATAAGCGACAGTATCTGGATCATCCACCAAATCGCCTGCCAGTTGTTTTTTTGAACTGAGAAAACCGCGCCTGGCGACAAAGTGAAGTAGTACACGCCCGAATTCATGCGCTGTTAATTGTTGATCCAGGGCTTTTGCTCTCAACTGGTATGGGTCGCCAATTTTATTAAGCAGTATTTCTGGCTGGAGATGCCCCTGTAGTTCGACAGGTAGTAGATTTAGCGAAACAAGATAGTTCAGCATGCGCTGCTTACGTCTTGCGCGACGTTGTAATACTCGTCGGCCTAGTCGCATATCGCGTCTTTTTACATTTTTTGGTGTGGGTGTTTTTTCTTCTACCGCTTTAGAAAATATACGGCTGCCTATGTCAATAAATCTGCTTACTGTATCGTCCTCTTCTTCTAATAATGCCCAGCCCAAAGAATTACTACCTAAATCCAGACCTAAAACCTTCTTGCTCATTTTCACCTCCCGTGTATACTTAGTGGCAGTGTAACCGACTAAGGTCTATTGATTTGCTTTTCATACCAATGAAATTGTTATTTCGTAGGCAACGCTTCTAAGCGACCAAAGCCCTCGCAGTGTTTAATCACAAGGGGGCTTTTTTATTGCCTGTTAATAATTTCATAAAACCCGCTTATTATCTATGGTTATTGGGATTTAGTGATTAAAAAGGTGTGTGGCAGTTGGTGATATTTTTTCGACTTAATTCAATGAGATATTTCAATTAGAAAAACGGCTTTATCTGCCGGTGTGTCGAAAGGTGGCTTTATGATGACGGAGTTGATTTCTTGTTCGTAGGCACGTGTTTCTAACACCGCTTTAGGGTATAATACCTCGCTTTTTCCAAGTCAATAAAAGCGCCTAGCGGGGATACTTATGCGAATAATCGAAGAAGCCTTAACCTTTGATGATGTTTTACTGGTTCCTGCGCATTCGGTAATGA
>JALTJN010000149.1 GCA_027076405.1 Chromatiales bacterium | reverse complement strand
CGCCATTAAGAATCCAGAAAACATTTAACGCCGAAGCAGAATGGATTTTAGAACCGGGCGATATGATTTACATTCCACCCAATGTTTCACATCACGGGGTTTCACTGGGAGAGAGCATTAGTTTTTCAGTGGGCTATCGCGCGGTGAGCCATGCCGATTTATTAGATGATTTTATTGCGCACATTACACAAAGCCTGTCACCGAAGTTAACCTATACGGATGCTGACTTAAGCTTACAACCGCACTCATCTGAAATTACACCCGCCGCTATTTCACGGATTAAAAAAATATTTTCTGAATATTTAAATTCCGAACACAACGAAATAGAAAACTGGTTTGGAAAATATATGAGTGATCCGAAATTAGAATACACCCAAACTGCTGAACAACCGATTGACAATATAAAAGAACTGGTCGGCGAAATAAAATCGGGCGCGATATTACATCGCCACCCGGCCAGTCGTTTTGCTTTTATTAACAAAGAGAACGAGTCGCGCTTGTTTATTGATGGTAATGATTATAGGGTTTCAAAAAACTTTGCTGAAACGCTTTGTGATAATCGAGAAATTGATATTGCGCTTATTCAATCTGCATCGAAAATAGAGCAGGAATTATTAATAGACTTATTTAATATGGGCAGTGTTTACTTTATTTGAATTTCACTGGAGTATTAATGTAGGTGCGAATTTATTTTTGTTATTAAAACCAAAACACTTTACCGCAAATGAACGCCAATTTACGAAAATCAAAATACTTTACCGCAAATGAACGCTAATTTACGCAAATAAAAGCAAATCAGGTTATTAGTGTGCCGTTCACCGCAGGCGAACGAACACAAACAAATTTGCGTATTTTGCGTTCATTTGCGGCAAAATCTTTTGACTTTTTTATCTAACAACCCAGGCACCCATGCGAATAAATTCGCACCTACAAAAAACAACGCGATAACCTATTATTTTTTCATTGCGTTTATTTGCGGAGTTTAGCGTGCATTTGCGTTGTCTTTTTTCCCTGTTATAAAAAAACATGAATCAGTGAAAGATTTAATATAAACTAAAAACATGAACTACACCCTTAAAAAAACCAACTGGAACGAAAGCAAACAAGCATTAAGTTTCATCCGCAAAACCGTTTTTATAAAAGAACAAAAGGTACCCGAAGATTTAGAGTGGGATGAGTTTGATGAACAATGCATGCATATTTTAGTTACCGACAACCACCACTCACCCATTGCCTGCGGCCGCATAAAACCCGACGGGCATATTGGCCGCATGGCGGTTTTAAAAGCATACCGTAAAATGGGCATCGGCACGGCCATATTAAAAGCCCTGTTAAACTCAGCCGCTGAACAAAATATAACAGCGGTTTTTTTACACGCACAAATCACCGCCATTTCTTTTTATGAAAAACTGGGGTTTGAAATTAGCTCTAAAACATTTTTAGATGCAAACATCCCCCACAAAACCATGCGAAAGAAACTAAACTAAATACCATGCAATTGTTTAACTCCACAAATTTTGAACGTCAGGGCAATACAG
>JALTJN010000148.1 GCA_027076405.1 Chromatiales bacterium | reverse complement strand
ATAGTTGAGTTTAAATATTGATACAGATGCAAAAAATACAACAGCTATTGCAGTAACTACTTCCATGTCGAATCCTTATTTGGCTAACGCTTTGCTCACCAGCAATTAAAAGTGGCGCGTTTTTGCTATTTTTTCTAGCAAAACAAGCGCCGCTTTTAGTTGTCTGGTGAAGCTACTGGTTAGCAACAACATTCACAGACTATATTACATGTTCTACTGCTGTTGCTGTTTTTCAATTAGTTCTACCATAACCCAAGCGCTGACTGCTCGTAAATGGCTTTATTCCTTCTTAACCGATCCGCAATCATTCTGTTTATGTAAACATCTTAATCGTTTAGTTATAACGCTTTAGTGATACTTTCTTAGAACATCAGTTCATGGTTTATTGGGTTGAAAGCATTCAACACCTTTTATACTTGCTACGAAATCTTTTTAATTTTTAAGACCGAAAAATTCCGGCCTAAAACCACCAACACTATTTTGTATCAGTTACTTAATTATAAAAATATTTTGAAATGAAATTTATCCGAAATAAAAACACAACCATACGCTTTTAATTTTATTTATTGCTGGCTTTCAAACTTCTTTTTATCGTTGATGCTATTGTTCGCTAACGCAGAGTTCACCGGCAGCTCAGAGTGGCACGTTTTTGCGCACTTTGCAAAACAAGTGCCGCTTTGAGCTGTCAGGTGAAACGCCTTGTTAGACTCAATTATTTATACCTAGCAATCAACTTATAATTATCTAATATAAACTTTCTAATATAATGCTTATATGCCTCATTCCAAGGTAATTTAGTTTTTGATGTACCCCATTCATCAATCACAATCATGCCGTAATTAGCAAAAGGCAGTAATGGAAGCCAGTTAAAGTAATGCCTCGTTGCACTATACGTCTGCGACTTACGAATTATCCTACCTTTGTCATCTTTTACTATTAACTCTAATGTTATATCTGATGATTCATTAAAGTAACCAGGAATAATGCTAAGTGTTAAAAATGAAGGGCCAAATGTCCATCGCATGTAATCATTATATTTGGGATTCTGGGTCCCGACTATAATTCTCGGATATATATCACTGTCAGGTTTATCTAACTTTTTAATAATAAAGGATGCCTCTTCTCTTTTTGAATTATCATCTACTAGAGCACCCCTGATAAGGAATAAGTTATCGCGAGAGTAAATGGTTATGTCTTTGGGTAATTTAATTGGAATTTCAGAATCCGAGATACTTGGTGTATCCCAACTTCTGCCAATGGCACAACCTGAAATATATAATATAAAGGGAATTAAGGTTGAATATATTGCTAATCTCATTCTTAATCCTTATCGAGTCTAACGCCTAGTTCACCGGCAACTCAGAGTGGCACGTTTTTGCGCTCTTTGCAAAACAAGTGCCGCTTTGAGTTGTCAGGTGCAACGCCTTGTTATGTGATTTCATTATATTCTCTAATTATTTCAACAACTTGTATAGTATAAGATTTATACCATTTTGTTTTCCCAAGATTTTGAGCTTTTATATGCTCTTTATCTTTTTT
>JALTJN010000147.1 GCA_027076405.1 Chromatiales bacterium | reverse complement strand
TCAACAGTAGCAAAATTTCTGGTGTTGTTAAAACCAGTATAGTTATTATGCTGTTCTATATATTCTATTAAGTCAGAATAAGAATCAAATTGTTGTATTTGTCCTTGTTGTGCTAATTGTTTTTCTGTATTAAATAGTGAGTCAGCAATACTGATGTTAGGAAATATTTTAACTGCGTTGGGGTTATTTTGTATTGTGTATATTATAGTTAATAATGCAGTGATTACTATAATACTTATTACAACAATAACAGTTATCAGCAAAGATGTATCTTTTGACTTAGAAGCATGCTGAGTATTCATAAGTAGTTGTTTTATTTAAGAGATTCAGGGTTTAACATGTGTGCTTGAGCAACTTCTTCGGTAATTAATTTTTCTTCTAATAAGCGTTTTAGATCTTGATCCATTGTGATCATACCGTCTTCAGCGCTTGTTTGGATGACAGTTTTAATTTGAGCTATTTTATTCTCACGAATAAGATTGGAAATTGCAGGAGTGTTAGTCATAACTTCGCGTGATGCTACTAGTCCACCACCAGTGCTTGGTAGGAGTTTTTGGGATACAACAGCCCTGAGTGACATAGATAATTGAAGTCTGACTTGAGGTTGTTGATGTGATGGAAAAACATCAATAACACGATCTATGGTTTGAGCAGCATTGAGTGTGTGTAGTGTTGCAAATACTAGATGTCCAGTTTCGGCTAGAGTAATAGTGGCGGCAATTGTTTCTAAGTCACGCATTTCACCAACCATGATAACATCAGGATCTTGGCGTAGAACATGTTTGAGTCCTGCTGCAAACGAAATCATATCACTGCCAAGTTGGCGTTGCATGATAATACTTTTTATTGGTTTGTGAATAAATTCTATTGGATCTTCTAGTGTTATAATTGATTTATTTCTTTGATTATTAATCAAATCAATCATTGATGCTAGTGAAGTGGATTTACCAGAGCCTGTTGGTCCTGTGATTATAACTAATCCTTGATCAAGACCGCATATATTATATACTATCTCAGGCATTTGCAAATCTTCCATAGATGGTATTTCTTGTGGAATAATACGGGCTACCATACCTGTGGTTCCGTTGGCTTTATGGAAGTTAACACGAAATCTAGTTCCGTCAGATATTTCATAGGATAAATCTAAATCTTTTTTTTGTGAAAATTTTTCTAGCTGTTCAGAATTGAGTAATTTTTTCAAAACTGATTGCATCATTATTTCAGTTATCTTAGGCAGATCTGTAACAGGAATAAGTTCATCATTGATACGAAGTACAGGTTCTTCACCTACTATTAGGTGAACGTCAGAGGCATTTTGTTTTTGCGCCTCTATAAAGAGTTTGTCTAAGTCTAAGTTTGGCATAGGGTTTGTTTAGTAAACAAAAAATATACATATATATTTATATTGTACCACAAAATATAAAATCAAACCTCAGGCAAATATTCAATTGTTGGCAAGTCATCAGAATTGCGATTCTGCTTGCTCCCAGAGAGCGGGTAGATTGATTCTATATTCCCCTCATCATATAGAATAGGGTCTA
>JALTJN010000146.1 GCA_027076405.1 Chromatiales bacterium | reverse complement strand
CAAATGCTCTATGGCTTAGCATAGGTATATTTCTTTTTTCCATCGTTCGTATCATTGTTTCAAATAGTTACTTAACAGAAAATAAATACAGGCTAAAAACCTATTTATATACGCATGTCTTCCTGACCTTTTGCATAGGGACATTATGGGCAATGTATATATATATCCAGCATCATCCTAGTGACGAAGCACTGCGTAACATCGTGTTTTTAATTAACTTTGGTCTTATAGCTGGAAGCATTACCACTCTCTCAACATATAGATATGCTTACCTTGCCTATATGCTGCCACAACTAGTATCAATTATGATTGTCTATATTATTATCGGCACATCAACAAGCTACTACATTGCATTTGCAGTTCTCCTATCCGCAATTTTTATGATGTCTGCCAGCTTTGGTATAAACCGCAGCCATAAAAAAGAAATAGAACTGACATTTAACAATAAGCAATTAATTAATGACCTAAATAGTGAAATAGATACTAGGGAAAAAATTCAGTTTGAACTTGAAGACAATAAAAAACAATTAGAAGCAACTGTAAAAGAGCGCACCAAAGATTTGATCAACACTAATATTGATCTTGAAAAAGTGATTAAGAAAAAAGAAGAAGCTGAAGAAAGCTTACAGCATCTCGCCTATCACGACGAACTCACCGGCTTACCTAATAAAAACTTATTAATAGATAGAATCAATCAATCAATTAAAATTTCATTAAGAGACAACCAACAAATGGCGATCTTGTTTCTTGATCTTGATCGTTTTAAAAACATAAATGATAGCCTGGGGCATACAGTCGGTGATAAATTATTACAGGAAGTATCAAGCAGGTTATATAAAACGCTTCGCAGTCATGACACGGTTTCTCGTAATGGCGGCGATGAATTCGTTATTGTCCTGGAGAAATTAAAAAACAGTAACGAGGCCGTACACGTAGCAAAAAAAACGATTAATTGCTTAACAGAGACCTTTAATATTTTTTCTCATAAAATACATATCGGTGCCAGCATTGGCATAAGTTTATATCCTGGTGATGGAGACACACCTCAGGTTTTGCTGCGCAATGCAGATACAGCCATGTATCGCGCAAAACAGGCTGGCGGCAATCAGCTGCAATTTTATAACAAAAGCATGTCAAATCAGTTACGTGACAGACTTGAGCTGGAAAATGAATTACACAATGCTCTTGAAAATAATGAATTTTATATGGTTTATCAGCCTCAGGTAAATTGCACAACGGGTCTTACTACTGGTTTCGAATCACTTATTCGTTGGAAAAATAAAAAACATGGTGAAATTAGCCCGGATCGTTTCGTTCCATTACTAGAAGAAACAGGGTTAATATATTCCATTGGTGACTGGATCGTTACCGAGGTAATAGATTTTATGAGCACTCACCATACTTATAACGTAAGCTTTTCAATCAACCTGTCCGCCCTACAATGCAACAGCCTTGATTTTGTTAACTTTGTTAAAACTCAAATTAATAAGGCACAAATCAAGGCTTCACGGATTGAATTCGAAATTACAGAGTCGCTTCTTA
>JALTJN010000145.1 GCA_027076405.1 Chromatiales bacterium | reverse complement strand
TGCTGTTCGCAGAATTCACCGATGTACTCGACGGTTTTCTCGCCAGAACATTAAACCAGATAACAAAAATGGGATCACACCTCGATAGCTGGGGTGACTTTGTTATCTACTCCACCATCGCCATCTGCGCCTGGATATTATGGCCGGATATTCTGCTGCGCGAACTGCCCTATTTTATTATTATCGTGCTCTGCTTCGTGTTGCCCGCATTAATCGGTTTCATCAAATTTCGCCGCTTTACCAGCTACCACACCTGGAGCGTTAAACTGGCGGTTGCGCTAACCGTTCTCGCCTACCTGCTACTTTTTTCCGGCCTGCTCGACTGGCCATTTCGAGTGGCTGCGCTGTTCTGTTTGTATGCGGCGCTTGAAGAAATCGCCATAACGCTGCTGATTCATCATGAGCACGTGGATGTGAGATCAGTATGGCAGGCGATTCGGTATCGTCGGGAAAACCGCTAGCAGGTAAGACAGCATCGCAACGAAAAAGGGGCGGTGACAGAAAACCAATATATGCTGGCCTTACACGGAGACACTTGCTGGGGAAGGTTCACCCTGCTAACCCCAATGCCAGCATATCTAAATTGGAAACGGGACTTTAGTCCCGCCTATGACGGGGCTAAAGCCCCATCTCCAAAATACGTTAGGTCATAAAATAGCTTAACTTAATGGCATTAACTCTGACCCCATTAATTGATAGAAAATTCTCTATTAATGCTATTTTGACACATTAGAATACCTTTAACTTTTATATAAAAAATATTATTTTTTATATTTGCTTTCAAAATATGACACTTCACTTTGACCGATCCAGTTCTGAAATTTATTTAACATGCCTTTAAATTCAAGAGTATCACGAGTTGCACACTCCCAAATAACAGCAACCCTCCAGCCTATCTCAATAAGTTGTTTTATCACTCTCGCATCCCTATCCTTATTGTCATTAAATTTCTTCTTCCATTTATCGGTGTATTTTCTATCTGAATAAGCTAACTTACAGCCTTCGTGTTGATGCCAGTAACAACCGTGAACAAAAATAGCGACTTTGTATTTTCGTAAAACAATATCAGGTTTTACTTTTCCAATTTTACTATCTAGCCTGAAGCGGTAACCTAGTCTGTGAAGTGATTTTCGAGTAATCACTTCTGGTTTTGTATTAGCACTTCGTATGCCGGACATCATCCGGCTACGAGTTTTTTTGTCTACAATATCAATCATTACAGGACAGGTTATTTATCTTGAAATATTTAACTAGTGAATCTGTATCAGAAAATTTTTTCTTGCTCAAGTAGTTGCTCCGTTAACCTTATCATTTTACTACCTTTCAGATAATTTCTGATAACTTCAATTGGCTCAACGTAGTAGCAATAAATCGGTTTAAACTCATTTACAAATACATGATTCTCATCATTACTTTTAGCCCTATTTCTAATCACAACTCTTTTAAGATTTCCTTCTCTACCTGGAAAAATAAAAGTGTTTTTTATTGTTGAAACTTCATCAAGTTTTTGTAGTGCTTTTTCATAAAACAGTTGTTTTACAATGTCACTCCAACCCGGCGCATCGAGCACCCCAGTAGCCGAATAATATTTTGCATCAGCAACCGTGTACCTATTCGTTTTTATATCATGCAGAATAATATCTGTTCGCATGCCTTTTTCATTGGCAGTTAACACACTACCATTTTTATCAATATATGCAGGAGCAGGCAGTTGATTATTAAGATCAACCGTATCTTTTAATACCTTACCCAGCATATACTCCCAACAGAAATGAAACTTCTCAAGCCCTGCTGTAAAATTTGATATTTCAGAACCCGCATTCATCTCAAGATATCTAATCAAAAACTTTAGTAGTCTGATATCGCGGTCAGAATAAACCTGATTCAACTCATTAATTAATCGTGATAACTGATAATCAATATTGCCGATAGGCGGAGAGTACTCTCTTAACCCTGGCGCAACGGGTTGCAAATTTCCCGTCACAATCCAGGAAAACCGTTTATCTATCTGATGAATAACGCTGGCATGTATAACTGCAATTTCACAGTTATTAAAATACTGTCTTTTGATACCGTGAGTATCAAGATATATGGGGTACCCCACTCGATCTGGAAAAGGTAAAACTTTGTTAACTGTTCGCTTCCAATCAGTTTTACCCTGATTTATTTTTCTAACTTCTCGTCGCCTGGTGTAAATTCCATTCTGCCTGAAATCATCTAACAAGGCACAGATAAGTCCAAGCTGGTTTAAGTTTTTTCTACCTTCACCATCATCCTGTAAATCAACACGGGTTTCACTTTCTCGTCCATATTTTTCTACAACCTTTAAAGTACTTGATGCCAGTTCAAGTTTACTGTCGTCACTGTTCGCCTGCGTTGATCTGGGTAGAAACACATAAGGCATATCGTTTAACAACAGAACACCAACGAATGAAACCTTTTCACCTTTACCATTTAAAGTCAGCTCACGCCTGCGTATTTCTTCAGCAACAGACTCAGGTAGTTTTGCTAACAGAGTTCTATCAGTATAAATTTCGGGGCTAACAATTTGGTTACTCTGTATCATATCCTGCTTGCTCTTCTGCAACTTTTGGTAACTCTCCAACCGCGTCAGAACCTGTTAATTCTATAGCGCTCATTTTCCCACCAACATGATTATAAAACTCATCATTAAAAACAGGTTCATGACTTTCAAAATCACGTATCAACTGGCCATATGTACTTATTTTAGAATCAAACAAAAGCTCGGTCATACCATGTCGTAACACATCATCCCAAAGGTACATAAAGAGCTTGCCAGTTAATGCTTCACTTCTACCTTCTTTACTCAACTCATTATCAGAAAGAAAAAATGGACCAAGATGCCTGTCTTCTGGAATACCGTTAGAAGTTAATATTAAGTTTACGGCTGTTGCAAAATCTTGCCAGCTAATTTCTGCATCTGCGCCGCTCCTGTCTGTAATAAGTAAATTACCTTCAGCACACGCCTTGCCATTACCCTGGTATGCTGAAGTGAAATCAAGAGGAATATATCTAAACTTCCAACGACGCTTAAATGCAGTATCAAGGGGCATAACTGCTTGGTCGCTACTGTTCATTGTCGCCAACAAACTTAGGTTTCCCGGGATTTTTAGTTTACCGTCTTCAAATGCTGCAACGGCCTTATCGTTAATGTAAGTATGCATATCAGGATCAGATAACGTAATGCCGTACCGGCTTTTACCTGCATCTGAATCTCGATCAAGAAGCTGAAAAATCTCACCGAATACTGCAGCAGCAGGAGCTCTGTTAATTTCCTCTATAACTAACCAGTAATGATTATCCGAGTCGTTTGCCGCATTGATAATGGCATTAGTAAATGGCCCCGGGCGAAATTCATATTTGATATTTCCATCATCCATGACAGGTTTTAAACAACCTGTAAAGTCACTGTTCTGGGTGTCTGCATGGAATACCGATCTTACCGTGTTTGCTTCATTTATTTCTTCATCTATTGTATGGCTCTTGCCAGTGCCCGGGGCTCCGTAATATATTATATTAACACCAAGACTGGCTGCTCTTGTAACTCTAGGAGGTACCGCACCAACATCATAGAACTGAAGGATATCCTCCACAGCTTTTAGTGTGTCCTCCAAAATATCTATCGTAAATGGACATTGAGAATCAATACCAATTTCATCAGCAGAGATATCATTAGCACAATAAACAAGCCTGGAAACTGCATTGAATAATAACTTTGACTGCTCCTTCCCAACAACAGAGATTCTTGAATTAGGGAAATAATGGTCAGATATGACACGAAACGGTTTCTCTTTATAATTCCAGTGCTGAGCAATTAACCGCGTGGATGGGGCACTTTTCAAATCAGCAACAATACCTAGAAAATTACTCTCCTCTTCTTCAAAAACTCTACTAACACGGTCAGGATTTTGATTACACCATTCTATGTAATGTGAAATTTCATCATAATGTTCAATGAACCCACAAAATGCGATTCTTAAAGCTTGATAACTTATTTCATGAATTTGCCCATTTGAGTTCGTGATCTCAAAAAATGCGCCTGAATCATACATCTTCATTTTAAATGAAGAACGCTCATCCAATAACGCTATAGAATTTTTAAATTTTCTAAATTTTTTAAGATCAAAAACCATCTTTTTTTCTCACCTTATTGTTTAGTAAAAGATACAATGCTATTATCACAGGGACAAAAACCGGATAAGCGAATAATTACATGCCTTCAGATAATATTACTAGTAACCCAGCTAAATATATCAGAGAAACACGCAAAAAACTTAATTTAGGTCGAACAGAGTTTGCTAATTTATTAGGCATGAATTCAACAGGTGAGCGAACAGTCCGTGGCTGGGAGGATGGTGAACATAAGCCAACTACAAAAAAACTGGAAGATATCCAGAACCTTGAAGAGCAGCTTAAAACATTAAGAGAGAACGCTCCTTTCCGCCGTAATAAAAGAAAAAAAATCAGATTCAAATTTATCGATTTATTTGCTGGTATCGGTGGCATAAGACTCCCCTTTCAAGACCTGGGGGGGGAATGCGTCTTCACGTCTGAATGGGATAAATTTGCGCAAAAAACATACACAGCAAACTTTGGTGAAGTCCCCAATGGTGACATCACTAAAATAAAAGCTTCCGATATACCTGAACACGATGTTTTATTAGCCGGTTTCCCTTGCCAGACATTCTCGCAGGCTGGCCTGAAAATGGGCTTCAGTGACACCCGCGGCACTATGTTTTTTGAAATCCAGAGAATTATGACTGAACACCGCCCTAAAGCTTTTCTTCTTGAAAATGTAAAGCAGTTAAAAGGTCACGATAAAGGCAGAACATTAGAAACCATACTCGCCATTCTTCGTGGTGAACATGAGCAAAAAGTGCCTAAAAATATCCCTATGAGTGAAGAATCAAGGCATGCATTAGGTGATGACCTAAATTACTGGGTTAGCTACAAAGTACTACGTGCAGGAGACTTTGGCGCCCCGCAAAATAGAGAGCGTATTTTTATTGTTGGTTTCGATAAAGATTATTACGGTAGAAACGTAAACTTTAACGATCTTTTTAATTGGCCTGTGCCACCAAAAACACCTACACGTGTTGGCGATATTCTAGAAGACTTCAGCAAAATAAATCCCAAATATACTATTTCAGAAAAGTTATGGAAAGGACATAAGAGACGGAAAAAAGAACATAAAAATAAAGGCAATGGCTTTGGCTACTCTCTGGTTACTGCCGATAGCGAATACACCAATACCATTAGCGCTCGCTATTACAAAGATGGCTCTGAGATTTTAATCGATCAAGCGACACTTAATAAACCTCCTAGAAAATTAACATCAAGAGAGTGCGCACGACTGCAAGGCTTTCCAGAAAATTTTATTGTTGATGCTGTTTCACAGGGTCAAATTTATAAACAGTTTGGCAATTCAGTTTGTGTCAATGTTATTGAAGCAGTAGCAAAACAAATGACTAAAGCCATGACTAAAGCCGAAGGCCTGAGAACCAAAAAGAAAAAAAGAGCGGCCTAAAATATCAAGCAAGCATAGCTCCTATTATTTTATTTATACTCATCAATTATAAGGCTATCCCAAAAAGCATTATTCGCACGCCATTTGGAATAAGCCCTGTGATTCCCTGCGTACATTCCACTATCAAAAAAAACAATCCCTCGTTTGACCAGACTAATCCAGTTAGTAAAATTCATTGGCCCACCAAAAGCAATTGACTCATAAACACCGTCTTTATTTAAGTTGCATTTAAACCAGCCATTTTGATTAAACTTTACTTCCAGTCTCCGCTGAAGAGATGCCGCATTCCATTTAGCTAAAACCAACCTGTCCTTTTGTAAATTAACGGGCACCAAACTTGATTTATTTTTTCTGGGATCTTTCGAGTAATGATATAAAGCCGAAACATTATTAAGTTTATCAATAGAAAGTTTTTGCCCAAAATTATTAACTTTATCTATTTTGGGGCTGGGGTCACCCGACCAGGAACACCGATCACTTTTAAGGGGATTCTTTTTTCCATATATTTCTAAAAATTGATCTCGGTTAATACCTGACTTTTTATCTTTGAATATATAGTAATCAGCCGTCCAGTCACCATAAGAAATTTTGCCACTAGATGTACTGGTTTTCATTTCATAACCATACAGATCTGGTTCATTATTTGAGTTAGGCGCTATACCCATTTGCCTTTCAAGCCAGTGGCCATATTTTCCATCATGCCGTGAGCTACCTTCAGCAACTGGCGACTTCCCTTTAACTTTCGCATTAAAAAGTTCTATAATTTTTTGTTTATTCGCATCCATATCAATATCCCCAAAAGAAACAGGAATATACACCAGACGAAATAATCAAACGAATATTTATTTAAAATAAGTGCGTTATATCTCATAAAAAAAATTGACAATACTCGCGTATGCGTGAGCTGAAATTAGTTATCTATGGGAAGAATGGTTCTACTCTTTAGAACAAATTAAAGAACAAACAATAGTTACAAAATATTCAGATTCATTTTAACTCATTGTTTTTACTATCCCTTCATTGCGTGTCCCAATTAATTTGCAGGCCTAGTAACCACCAACAAGAATGATTATTAATTGTCACCAACCCCATTAATCCCAACAAAACGTTTCACGCATCTTTTGTGGCGCTTCGCTAAAATACCACAAAAGGCA
>JALTJN010000144.1 GCA_027076405.1 Chromatiales bacterium | reverse complement strand
TTAAGGGCACAATAGACCAAATTTCTAAAGTTGATGATAATACATATTGTATATTGGATTTTAAGACTGGTAGACGTTGGGATTGGGCAAAAGATGTAGAAAAAACATATGCCAAACTATTACAAGATCCACAGCTAATGTTATACTATTACGCTGCTCGCCAACTATATCCTGATATACCACATATAATATTGACTATCTATTTTATTAATGATGGTGGACCATTTTCTATTTGTTTTTCAGATGAGGATCTTCCAACTATTGAGAGAATGTTGCAGAAAAAATTTGAGGATATTAAGCATACACAAATACCAAGGAGAAACAGGTCTTGGAAATGTACTAAGTTTTGTCACTATGGTAAACATACGTTTGATTTGACGTACGTCAAACCTATTTACGAACGTCGTGAGGGACAAGTATGCGCACTTGGAGAAAAGATGACGATGTGCGAACAAGTTGCCTATTGCTTAGAACATAGACCAGAAGATGTAGTATTAAAAAATATGATAGCACCAGGACATAATATAGATTACTATAAGCCACCAGGGAGTACAGAATAATGCTAAATAAATTTATTTATGATGTTATGAATAATACTGCATATTGTATTACATTGTTTAACAAAAATGCTTATATGAACAGATATGAATATGAATTATTAATGAAAGAATGGGAAGAGTTAGAAACATTATATCCAGATCAACAAATATTATATATTCAAACTAAAAATGGACCGTTGGATGAAGATGGATCATTAATTGTAATTGACAATAATGGTAAAATTATTAAAACTAAATTATTAATAGTGAGCTAATAATGTTTAAAACATTTATAGTACCTTATGTTTCTAAAAAACCTAATCCCAATGCTGAAAAATACATACATACTATACCATGTGGTCCACCAATAACACAAATTGAAGTAAAATCAAAAATTGAGTGGTTACCAGATAACTATATAATACAAATATCAAATTCAACGTATACATATATGTTATATGGTAATGAAGCTAAAAATACCATTCAAAAATTACTAGATTCTAAAATAGAGTTTAAATCTTCTACATATCAAGATACACAACAGATATATAGTCTCTCACCAGAACCATTATACCTATATGAGTATGATAAAACTTTTGAAGTAGAATGTGATATATGTAAACAAAAATTTCCGTGGACAGAATTAGAATCTGACTGTGTATATGATGAAGATGGGTATGAGATGTATAACGATACTATATGTCCTTATTGTGGTGCATGGTCTTGTTGTATATTGGAGTTTCAAAAGTGATAGAAATCACTGGTGATTACTGGGAGGAGGCAAAAAAAGATAATCCCAGATATGACGCCTTTGTTTGTACTACTAATATGGTAGTCAAAAAGAATGGTTGTCTAGTTATGGGGGCTGGTATAGCTAAAGATTTTAGAGATAGATTTCGTAACATTGATTTAGATTGGGGAAGACGTATAAATGATGGTCTACATATAAATGGATTTATGGTAACAACAGCACATACCTCTTTAGGAGGCAAGAGAATAGTAGATTTGGTAGCGTTTCCTACGAAACAACATTGGAAAAACGATGCAAGTCCAGAATTAATCAAACAATCTGCCTTGACATTAGCTCGAACCGCCGATATACTAGGATGGAAGAGCATTTTAATGACCCGCCCAGGTTGCGGACTCGGAAATCTTGACTGGACAGACGTAAAAAGACTTTTAGATCCAATTTTGGATAATAGATTTAGGGTTATACATCGTGGCTGATACATATTTCCCACTACACGTACATAGTTATTATAGTCTATTAGATGGACTGTCTTCCCCAAAAGATATAGCTGAGCGGTGTAAAGAAATTGATGTACCTGGGTGTGCAATAACAGACCACGGTAATATTAGTGCGCACATACAGTTCTTATTAGAAATGCGTGAGGCAGGAAAAAAACCAATACTGGGTTGTGAATTTTATGTGAGCAATAAGGATGCTTCCATTAAAGACCAGAATAATCGTAAATTGGCGCACATGTGTATTTTGGCAAAAAACGACGCTGGTTGGAAAGATATGGTCAAGATGGTTTCTATGTCTAATACGCCAGAATTATTCTACTATAAACCAAGGCTAGACTTAGACAGAATCGCCCAATTTGCCCAAAAGGGTAATCTTATAGCGTTTAGCGGCCATATAGGTTCACACATGGCAAATATACTATTTGATGAAGGCGAATCATTAAAAGAGAATTGGCTAGATGAGGGAAGTAAACTGGCTCTCGAACTTCAAGACATATTTGGGCGCGGTAATTTCTTTCTGGAAGTTCAATTAATGGACCATATGAATTTTTCTCTGCAAAAAGATATAGCTGAATGTATTAGAGAAATTTCTAGAAATACTGGAATACCATGTGTGGCCACACAAGACGCACACTATGCAAAAAAAGAAGATGCCGATGACCAAAGAATTTTGCTTTGCACAAACATGCATGTTACCATTGAACAAGCTAATATGCCAGGATTTGAATTAGGTGGATTTTTTAAATCTAGGCAATATCATATTCCCACTTATGAGGAAATGAAAGAATGGCATACCGAGGAAGAACTACAAAACACCCTTAAAATTGCCGAAATGGTAGAAGAATACAATGATATTTTGCGTTCTCCAGTATTACCAAAATTTGAGTGTCCAGATGGTATGAACGCTGATGAATATTTAAGACATTTATGTAGAGAAGGATGGAAAGAAAAGATAGAGGGAAAGATTGATAAGTCAAAACATAGTATATATGCAGATCGTGTAAAACATGAGCTTAAAGTATTACAAGGAGCTGGACTATCAGCGTATTTCTTAGTAGTTAAAGATATTATTGATTTTGTAAGAAATAATGGATGGTTAACTCCTACAGGCCGTGGAAGTGCGGCTGGTTGTTTAGTATCATATTTACTCGGAATTACTTCTATTGACCCAATACAGTATGGCTTAATTTTTGAAAGGTTCTATAATGCTGGACGGAATACTAAAGACCACATTTCTATGCCTGATATTGATATTGATGTTCCTAAGTATGCTAGAGATAAGATTATAAAATATGTATCTGAAAAGTATGGGGAAGATCATGTTGGCCAAATGATAACATTCCAAACCATGAAAGGTCGTGGTGCTCTTAAAGATGTTATTCGGGCATATGGTGATTTATCTCATGATGAAGTTAACGAAATCACCAAGAATATTATTGAAGAACATAAAATTACTGATGAATTGGAAACCATGAAAAAACAGCGTGGATTTTCCTCTATTATATTGTGGTGTCTAGAAAATACGCCAAATAAGTTGAAGAAATGGTGTTTCATTGATGATGATGGTAATTTGGCTGGTCCATTAGCTAAACGATTTGAACAGGCCATACGTCTTGAAGGAACCAAAACTGCCCAATCTAAGCATCCCGCTGGTATAGTTATTGCGCCTTACCCACTTGACACAATGTTTCCTATGGTGTATGATTCAAAAAGCAAAAAAACTATTGCTGGTTTTGAAATGGAAGACCTAGAAAAAGCTGGTGGTCTTAAATTTGATATTCTGGGGATCGCCCTACTTGACAAAATTATGGGTGTGGCCCAAGATTTAGAGTATGGAGAAATTCATGAAATTTGTTGATCTAAAAATAGGGGCAGAGTTTTTTACCGATCAGTACGGAGACAACAAACTTATTAAATTGAAACATTTTGGTGGATCGTGTTGTAGTCCACCACATAATGCTAAATTACTTGAAATGGTTAATGGAGTTTTACAGCAAAAAACGGTTTTGTTAAATGACCAAACCGAAGTATATGACCAACCGTTTAGAGCAGAATCTTTATCTCTTAGTGAGGAGACTATTAAAATGAAATTGAGTGTAGTTGAGAGAGGAACGTGGTTTCAATATAACGGCGAAGTATATAAACATGATCCTGATGGACGAGATGGTGGTGGAAAATTTGCGGTAGTCAATGTAAATACTGGCGAAAAGGCTATGTTGGCTGGAACAGTAGAAGTTGACGTATTTGTGGAAACACCACAATCAGAAGTGGTAGAAATGGAATTTGTTGAAAGCAATACCGATAATAAACAGGACCTATATGTAGAGGAGTTGGAAGAAGATGGGTTACAAGAAGATACCGAATCTTTATAAAGATAGGAGAATTCTTGAATTCAAAAAAGTATATGCCCTAGAAAAGATAGATGGAAGCTGGTGGTCTATTTCTAGACCTAATGTAAAGCTATCTATTAACATTCGTGGTATTTCATATGAACTTGGAATTAAAGCCTTCTCTGAAAATGTATTATCTAAATTGGAAGGATTAGGTAGTAATGTTATTATATATGGAGAAGGATACGGTGGCAAAATACAAGGAATGAGTTCTGTATATGGAACGGATATTAGATTTGTGGCTTTTGACGTTTATGTAGACAGTCTTAAATTAGATGTTCCAAATGCACATGACTTTTGTTCAAACTTGGACCTGGATTTCGTGCATTATGAACTCATTAGTACAGATATAGATAGCGTAAATGCCGCAAGGGATTGGCCATCTAAACAGGCTGAGAAAAATGGTGTTGGTTCCGATAAGGAATCTGAGGGTATTATTTTGCGTCCACCATTTGAAGTTAGAATGAATAATGGGGAATATATAGTAGCCAAACATAAAAAAGAAAATAGGAGAGAAACAAAAACCATCAGAAAACTAACCGATGAAGAACTACAGATATTGAAGGAAGCGCAAGCAATTGCAGAAGAATGGGTGACGCGGGAAAGATTATTACATGTATGTTCGGCACTTCAAAAATCACCCATGCCCGAAAATATTCCCCTAATTATTCCCGCCATGATTCAAGATATTAAAGATGAGTCTGAGGGAGAAGTGGTATGGACCAAAAACACTAATAAGGCTATTTCTAGGAAAACTGCCGAATTAGTGAAGGAGTATTGTAAGCAATGTCTGAATACATAAAGGAAAAATATGAAAAATTTTATATGTGTATATGACTTTGAAACTGATAGTGCCGACCCATATACGTGCGAACCAGTGCAGTTAGCCGCGTGCATAATTAATCCTATCACGCTTGATATTGTGGAAAATTCTGAATTTATGGTTAACATGAGGCCATCAGATATAGATGATGAGTCTTATTTCTCAGAGCACGAAAGCACTATTAAATGGCACGCGGGCAATTATGGTGTAAGTCCGCGCGAAATCTATGAGAGATGGCTTTCTTTTCCTGCTCAACAACAGGGTTGGGAACATTTTGTTCAATATCTACTTAAATATAATAAGAATCAATCTCGTAGGACTAAGTTTAGTGCCCCAATACGCGCTGGTGCCAATATACGGAGATTTGACAATATTATAGTGGATAGATTAGCTAAAAAATATGGGCAAACTGACAAAAACGGCGAACAAAAACTGTTTTATCCAAGAGATGTTATTGATATCACGGAAATGAGCTTCTATTGGTTTGAAAATACCCAAAGGCCAGGAAGCTACAACATGGATACTCTCAGAGAATTTTTTGGTATACCTACTGCTGGTAGCCACGATGCCCTAAAAGATATTAGGGATGAGGCTTGGATGATACAAAAATTTATGAGATTGTTTAGATCAGTTGCACCAAGAGTACAATTTGAGGGAGCTTATAATCGTGAAGCGGTCTGCCAAAATTAATGGTGATTTTTTGGAATATTCTTGTGGATGTTCTTTTCCAATAGTTCAACATGAACCAGAACTGCGTATTAAGTTTGATCCACATGTAGAAAATATTAATCTTGCTTGTCCTCTAACATGGGACCTATTTGCACAAGGTAATACTAAGGGTGTATTTCAGCTTGAAACAAGATTTGGCCAACAATATTCAAAACAGCTAAAGCCCGAAAATATTGAGCATTTAGCGGGCCTAATGAGTATTTTGAGACCTGGATGTATTGAGTCTGTCCGCGATGGAAAAAACGTTGCCGAACATTATATATTGCGCAAAAATGGAGAAGAAGAGGTAGACTATGTTCATCCTAGTCTTAAGGATATATTGGATGAAACATATGGTGAAATGATATATCAAGAACAGTCTATGAGAATTGCACAAGAGATAGCTGGATTTAATTTGGAGGAAGCTGATATACTGAGGAAGTGCATTGCCAAGGGTTCATTAGTATATACAAACAATGGACCTAAACCTATAGAATCTGTTAATAGTAACGACCATATTTTAACAATAGTAGATGATACGCCAACTTATTTACCTATAAAAAACGTATGGTTCTCTGGTGTGCAAGATGTATATGAGATATTGGTTGATACTGGTCAAAAAATAGAAGTTACACGCACACATGAAATTTTTACCTTGGAAGATGAATGGAAACAGAGCCAACATCTTACTTCTAATGACTATATTATTACCTATTCTTTAAGATCAAAATCTACTAAATGGTCTAAAATTCTAAGCATAAAACATGTTGGTAAAAAAAGAACGTATGATTTCGAGGTAGATTCCGACGAACATCACTATGGATTCATTAATGGCATATTAGTACATAACAGTATTGGTAAGAAAAAAGCCGACCTTATGGCTAAGGTTAAAGGCATGTTTTTAGAAGGATGTGAAAAGAAAGGTATAGTTTCAAAAGAGGTAGCTGAACAAATATTTGGATGGATTGAGAAGTCTCAAAGATATTCGTTCAACAAAA
>JALTJN010000143.1 GCA_027076405.1 Chromatiales bacterium | reverse complement strand
ATGCCGCCAGCGTTCAATCTGAGCCAGGATCAAACTCTTCAGTTTAATCTTTTGCGGTTACTCATTACCTATATAAATATAGATAAAAAGCGTAACCAAACTTTTCGCAATGAAAAGCCCTCACAATCAAAAACTACGTTTAATAATAAAACTAGGTTTTTAACTAAGTCAAAGATTAACCAAAGTCTCTCTTCGACTATGTGGTGACTTACATCGACATTTTTTTGGCAAAGCCATCATCGACACAAGCACCCACACAAATTATCTGATCAAATTGTTAAAGAGCGAGCCGTAACTTTCGTTAGGCGTAGACAATCAATTTTAGCTGATTACCTACTATATCGTCAATGAAAAATTTTCAATGACGGGGTTATTTCTAACCCGTTCTGCTGAGCTTTCGTTCAACCGAGGCGCGCATTATACGCATCTTAATCGAACCGTCAACACTTAAATTCAAACTATTTCATCTATTTAAAGATGGTATAAACTTAAGTCTTGCTCTCAACGCAGAGCGCGCATTATACGCAGCTCCAATCCAGCGTCAACACCCAAAAGCAAACTAATTTTCTGTCTGTTTTTGCTCTGTTGTCCGTAACAGAGGCGCGCATTATACGCAGCTTCGATTGTCCGTCAACAGACGATCTGCAAATAACTACAATTAATTTAAGTAAATGCTAATAAAGTAAACATATATTGCTAAACACCCTAATTTTCTTTAAATCTGACATCATTTCACAAGTCACTGTCAGCTTTTAGGCGCCGTTGTTAATATAGTCTTAATTAATACTGCTTGAAATATTTCCATATCCCCCAACTAATTTTTTCAAGCACCCTAATCTATCGGTGCTATAACTATTTAAGGTAGAGTGCTTCAGTCGTGAGAACTCAATTTGCTAGTGCCTACAGCAGTAATCAGGAACGTAATTCAGAAAATAAAGAGTTACACAAAAATTTACTTCAAAAACCTTATAAAACCAAAACCCTGTTAAGTCAGATCCTTATACTGCTGAATAAATAATAAATACTTTTTATTCCGGTAATTTATTTAGCACCATCCAATATACACCCAGCTGTTTAATCGCGCTCATGAAATTTTCCAATTCTACGGGTTTACGGATATAGCTGTTTGCGCCAAGCTTATAACTGCTGATGAGATCATTTTGTTCATCAGACGTTGTCATAATTACAACAGGAAGCAGCTCTGTCGACTCATTAGCACGTAGCTGACGTAAAACCTCCAGGCCATCTATTTTAGGCAGGTTAAGATCCAGCAAAATAACCTGTGGATGATGCTTCTTATCCCTGTTTGCATAATCACCTTTACAAAACAGGAAATCCAAAGCCTCCTGACCATCTCTTACGACAACAATTTCATTTAAAAAATTATTTTTTTTAAATGCCCGTAAAGTTAAAATTTCATCATTCGGATTATCTTCAACCAATAATATATATTTATCCATTTTTTCACCTTAAGATGACAGAATATCTTTATTTAAAAACTAAAATAAAAAGTGGCCCCTTCATTCTCTTTACTCTCTGCCCAGATTTCACCTTTATGCTTTTCGATAACTCTAGCAACAGTAGCCAGACCAACACCTGTTCCCTGAAAATCTGAATCGCTGTGTAAACGTTGGAACGCTTCAAATAACTTATGCTTATATTCCATATTAAAGCCGACACCATTATCTTTAACGAAATAAATAACCTTACCGTCTTTATTAATATGACCAAACTCAATCTTAGCTACAGCATTTTTACCGGTATATTTCCAGGCATTACCTAACAAATTTTCCAGAACAATAATAATTAAACCTCGATCTCCTTTACACTCAAGACCTTTTTCAACTGTAATTTCTACCTTACGCTCGGGATTAGAGTGCTGATACCTTTCAAGTATTTCACTAACTATATGCGAGATATCAACATTCTCGATATCCAACTCTTTTCTTGATATGCGAGATAGCTGCAACATATCATCAATTAGTGTCCCCATTTTACTTGCATTATCTTTAATCAAGCTCAAATATTCTTTGCCGGACTCATCTAAACTCTCACCACAATCTTCAATTAAAATATCACTAAAGCCGGAAACTGCACGTAAGGGAGCGCGCAAATCATGCGAAACCGAGTAACTGAACTTTTCCAATTCCTTATTGGTGTTTTTTAATTCAAGCGTCCTTTCATCTACCTTAGCTTTTAAACGCTCTTCTTCATGGCTTAATTCTTCATAGGCGCTTAGCAAACGTTTTATCATTGCTTCATAAGCTCGAGAAAGCACCCCTACTTCGCCCCAGCTTAATAGTAATGAATCATCTATATGGAAGTTTTTATTACTAATTGAAGTGTTACTAATATAATCAGTCAATTGACTGATAGGAGTAGTAAATTTTCGGATAAAGTATAAAGTTACACTTAATAAAATAATTAACGATACAAATAGCAAAGCTGCAATTTTTATCGCGGTTTCTTTTTCAAAGAAAGTATCTTGATCAAGATAATATGCCACCGTGGCATTTGCCAAATGAGTATCCCCTATTCTGGCCGGGTAAGTAACTTCCGTAACAGGGCGATCTTTGTAGCGGCTTTGACGAATCTCGTAATCTTTAAGTTTTCCTTTTGATTCAAGAAAACGAGCAACCATAATTGAATCTGAATGAGTCAGCACCTGACCATTGCTTTTCGCTAAATAAGCGTAGGCATAATATTTTTCCGGTATCACGGAAACAACCCAGCGCTCCAGTAATTCATAGTCTGTCGTAACCAAAGCATCAAGACTGGCTTCCGCCAAGATCCGAGCCTGGGTACTGGCATGCTCAAGTTGAGTTTTTTCAAATTGGCGCTGGGCATCAAATAATAAAACGCCACCAAGCGAAAGCATTGCCAAACTTAAGATAAGTGTGAGCGTTATACCAAGTCGGGCAAATAAACCTAATGACATACCATGCCTAAAATTCTCCGTCTTTTAACAAGGCTTTTGTCATGTCTTCACTTTTAGAGTCATATGCCAAGAAACGTTTAATTTTCATACTATTCATTTGAGTTAAAACTTTTTGTCCTGCTTTCGATTGCGGCATAGAGAGAATGATTTTTTTAAATCTATTCAATAACGTTTTATCAATCGTACTCCGAGCGGCAATAACATTCTCAGGATAAGGTGCGCTATGCCCAATAACACGTAATTCACCTGTATCAACTTTTTTGCTCATTAATTTATAATTTACCCCACACATAGTGCCAGCATTAATTTCACCTAATAAAACTTTATGAATTGAATTCGACAGATTTTTGGTAAAAACTTCTTTAGTCTCACTTTTCGTTTTTACTCCCTGATCATACAGATATGCACGCGGAGCAAGATAACCACCGGCCCCCATTGGACTAACAAAAGCAATACTTTTTCCTTTTAACTGTTCAACCTTTTTAATACCACTATCACTCCTAACAAAAATATCACTTGTGCTAACAATTGAGCCACGAATATTTTCCATTTGTGCGACACCGATGGCTTTACCCGCTTTCTTCAGTCGATAAAAAACATGAGAATTAACATAAAAAAAATCAACTTTACCCACTGAAGCTGCGGCTTTCATTTTTTTAAAACCACGAGGCACAACTATTTGAATCTCCCGACCAAGCAGCTGACTGACATATTTAACAAAGGGTTGCCATTTAGCGTAAATACGCGCCGGTGGAGCAATAGAAAGCACACCAAAGCGAATCGGTTTTTGTATCTCTTCAGATAAAGCATGAGATAAGGATGAGAAAACCATAAAAAAAGGAAAAAAGAATAAAACATAAAATGTACGTTTGCTTATCATAATGCTTCTCCATTTTCACTATAATCTATAGCGACACCTGCTAGCCTAACTTTAACTTTTGATTGAACATAAATAGCTCTTTTCTTACAAAGTAAAATAAAAAGCAGCTCCTGACTTTGTTGACGAATTAGCAGGAGACTCGGCCCAGATTTCTCCTGCATGCAAATCAATAATTTTTTTTACCGAGGCGAGCCCGATACCTGAACCTGAAAATTCTGATTCACCATGCAGACGTTTAAAAGGTTCAAAAAGTAAATCAATATAATTCATATCAAAGCCTACTCCATTATCTTTTAAAACATATACATCTTGCTCATTAATCTTTTCCTGTGAAAATTTAATCTGGGCAGATTGGTTTTTTGAAGTATATTTCCAAGCATTTCCAAGTATATTCTGAAATAAAATAATCATTAAGTTTCGATCTGCTTTTACAATAAGATCAGACTGTAAAGCAAACTCAACATTTCGTTTTTTATCCATTGAATTGAGACTCATCACTATTTCTTCAGCTAAAACAGACAAATTGACTTCTTCTCGCTCAATCTCCTGATGATGGATTATTGAATGATATTGCAACATGCCGTCTATTAATGAGGCCATACTAACGGTGCTGTTTTTTATTCTATAAATATATTCTTGACCTAATTCATCGAGCTTATCTTCATAGTCCTCTAATATCACATCACTAAACCCGCTTATCCCTCGTATGGGTGCTCGCAGATCATGCGACAAAGCATAGAAAAAACTTTTCATTTCTTGATTAGCTTCTTCAAGCTCAATGTTTTTTTGTTTTATTGTCTTGATTTGCTCTTCAATTGTTTGAGTACGTTGCTTAACAATATTTTCTAACTGCTCTTTATTTTTCTTTAATTCCTCAGTTATGTCATAACGCTCTATTTCAACCGCAAATCTGTTAGCAAATAACTCAAGAACAGGACCTGCCCACTCTTCAATAACAAGCTGTTTATCATGCATTAAAGCGACGATCCCAACCTTTTTTTCTTCAGCTACCATTGAAGCAGCTAAATAACTATGCACATGCATATCAGTTAATAATTTATCTTTTGGATATTGTTCCTGAACATTATCAGGAATGAATACTGACTTCATCTCTAATGCATCTTTGCAAGGGGTGTTTTCTAAAGGGTAGGAGAAATTATTTATGAATTGATTATCAGACCAGACTTTTATTGTTTGCACTGTCTTTTTATCAGCTAACAACTTTCCAATAAAAATAAATTTTGTTTCATAAAGTTGAGCAAGCGAACGCACACTCCCTTCAAGAAAACTATCAACATCAAGAATATTTGTTGCTCTTGCTAAAGCGGTGATGGCTTCATCAACTTTTTGTTTAGAAGAAATATCTCGCAATATTAATACTACGGCAGATTTTTCATCCTCATCATTCAGTTTTAAACTCCTTAATCTAATATCGACGGGTATCTTTTTTCCGGTAGATGTTTGAGTCAACCACTCAGAATCTATTTCGGTGCCATTTTTTACAGATTCAAATAATTTCCGTGCATTCTTTATATAGGTATTTTTACTTAATAATTTTTCATAACTCATACCAAAAACCTGCTCCCTCTGGTATTCATAGACTGTCAGGGCAGCAGTATTTGCATCAAGAATTAATCCGGTGTGGCTCAATATAAAGATCATATCCGGAGAGGTATTAAAGATAAGTTTAAACTTTTCAGCCCGGCTATTGAATGCGTCAGACTCCAGCTTAAAATCTTTTATTTGTTGCTGCATACCTAGCCCCCCCCCTGACATCATATTAAAGAAACATTATTGAATCACTCAGGTAAAATACAGTGTATGCTTATTTTTTTTAAGGTGAAAGGCAAGTAAAAACTCTAACTGTTAAATTTTGTAAAGATACATGAACAGAAGAAAGAGCTTTTTACAAATACTCCCTTATATTTATACTCAATACATCCCTGTACCAGAGTTAAATTAGAAACAGCCAATAACCATCATTATTTAATGATGACTTTTGCAAAACGGCGTTTACCGACCTGATAGATTTGTTCAGACCCCGCATTAATCTCTAAAGACTTATCCGCAACCTTTTCTCCATCAATTTTAACTGCACCTTGTTTAATCATGCGAAAAGCTTCAGATGTGCTTTGCACTAAACCGGCTTCTTTAAGTAAGTTGGCGATGGCTAACTTACCATCAATTGCGGTCAGTTCTTTTTCTGGAATATCATCCGGCATTGCGCCTTTTTGAAAGCGGGCAATAAAGTTTTCCCTTGCCTGCGTGGCCTCTTCCGCAGAGTGGAATCTGGCAACCAACTCTTCCCCTAAAATAAATTTGATATCACGCGGATTAATGCCTTCCTCAATGTCTTGCTTAAACTTTTCGATGTCTTCGACTGGTAGGAAACTCAGTAACTCGAAATAACGCCACATAAGTTCATCTGAAATGGACATGATTTTGCCAAACATTTCATCCGGCGCTTCATCAATACCAATATAATTGTTTAATGACTTGGACATTTTCTGTACACCATCCAAACCTTCTAATATAGGCATGGTTAATACGACCTGTGGTTCTTGTCCATAATGCTTTTGCAGTTCTCGTCCAACCAGCAGGTTAAATTTTTGATCGGTACCACCTAGTTCTACATCTGCTTTCATCGCAACCGAGTCATAGCCCTGAATTAACGGGTACAAAAACTCATGAATCGCAATCGGCTGGCCACCTTTATAGCGTTTACTAAAATCATCTCGCTCCAGCATACGGGCAACAGTGTGTTTTGCTGCAAGCTGAATGAGATCCGCCGGGCTCATTTCATTCATCCAGCTAGAATTGAACATCACCAGTGTTTTTTCCGGATCCAGAATTTTAAAGATTTGTTGCTCGTAAGAACGCGCATTTTCAATCACATCATCACGGGTTAACGGCGGACGCGTAGCACTTTTGCCGGTGGGATCACCAATCATGCCGGTAAAATCGCCAATTAAGAACAGGACCTCATGCCCTAAATCCTGAAACTGACGCAGTTTATTGATAAGAACAGTATGACCCAGATGCAGATCGGGAGCAGTCGGATCAAAGCCCGCCTTTATTCTTAACGGCTTGTTTTTCTTTAGTTTTTCAACTAATTCAGCTTCAACTAAAATCTCATCTGCACCACGTTTAATTATCGCTAAACTGTCTTCTAATGACGTCATATCTTATGTATTTCCTGTCCGTACCCTGTAAAGTCGCGTAGATTACCATATTGACCAATTTGAATCTTTAACGAAATGCACTTATAGCCATGATAAAATAAACTCGGTAAAGCGTGATTAGCTTCCTTCACACACAATAATAATATCTATTAGTATTTGACCCCAAGCAGCGATCAGGCTATCTTTAGCAAAAATAACTAAAAGTTGAATAAAATCCGTGAATTACAACTCTTTCTTAACACGAGACTATAAGTCCATGGGGCAGCCGACACCACCACAAAAGCGGCCGCCATTTACCCGTTTGCATGCGGTCATTGTTCTGGCCACAATTATGTTTATTGCTACCGTCGCCAGCTTTTTCTCAAATGATGTAGCAGCCACCCGTGTTCTGGAAAAAGCTCAACTAATCCAGCTAAATAATGATGCTTTAAGTCAGGTTCATACCTCGTTAACCAGCGCTACTGCAGAAAACACTTCAGCGGTAACATTTGCCAGTAAAAACCCTGAGCCAGCAATAAGCAAAATAACCGTCAGTAAGCTCACTCAAACTAAAATTAAGGTTAGATCAGGCCATTCTCTCTCCGTTATCTTCAGAAAACATCATTTAAGTCATCAAGACCTGTATCGAATTATGCAAAAAGGGAAGGCTGCAAAAGTTTTGCGTAACTTGCAACCTGGCCACACCCTCGAAATTGCAAGCAATGAGCAAGGACAACTAGTTTCTCTGGCTTATCATATTAATCGCTTACAAACCGTTAGTGTAAATCGCATCAATGATGACTTTACGATCAAAACCACCAAAAAACCGGTTGAGAAACGCATTAACTATTCAGAAGGTCAAATTCAGAGCTCATTATTTGAAGCAGGTAAACATGCAGGCTTGTCTGATGCCTTAGTAATGGAAATGGCCGGTATATTTGGCTGGGATATTGATTTTGCACTCGATATCAGACGTGGTGATAAATTTTCTATTCTTTATGAAGAACAGTTTATTGATGGAAAGAAATATCAAACAGGTAATATTCTCGCTGCAGAATTTACCACTCAGGGTAAAACGTTTAAAGCGATTCGCTTTACCGATAAATCAGGTCGTACAAATTATTACACCCCGGACGGACTATCTATGCGTAAAGCTTTTTTACGCACCCCGGTTGATTTCCGTCGTATCAGCTCACGTTTTGGACGCCGCCATCACCCTGTATTAAACCGTATGAGAATGCATAAAGGTGTGGACTATGCAGCAAAACGCGGCACACCAATTCACTCTTCCGGTGACGGTAAAATTATTTTCAAAGGTCGCAAAGGTGGTTATGGTCATGTCGTTATCGTGCAGCATGGTAGTCGATACCAAACCTTGTATGCTCACATGAACGGGTTTAAACGCGGTATACGTGTTGGAAAATATGTTAAACAAGGACAAACAATAGGTTTTGTTGGTAGCAGTGGCCGCGCAACAGGTCCTCATTTACATTATGAATTCCGTGTCAATGGAGCGCACCGTAATCCATTAACAGTAAAATTGCCTAATGCATCGCCGATTAAAACGGCATTTAAAAAAGATTTTATGCTGCATGCCGAGTCATTACTGTCTCAGCTAGATACCCACAAGCCAACACAAGTGGCATTAGCCAAGCAATGATCATTTAATTATTTCACGGGGCAACTTATGGCAAACGATCTTTATATTGGTCTGATGTCCGGCACGAGTCTTGATGGTATTGATGCTGCACTAGTTCAATTTAACAATGATCAGATTACTGTTTTAGAATCAATTTGCCTGCCGCTTTCGCTCAACTTAAAGAACAAAATTAAATCTCTTATTCATTCTTCTGAAAATGAAATCAATCATTTAATGATGCTTGATATTGAACTTGCTCAACAATTTGCAACAAGCGTTAATCAACTTCTTAAAAAATCAAACAAAAATAAAAAAGATATTATCGCAATAGGTAGTCACGGCCAAACAATTCGCCACTTACCTACCGCAAAATTTCCATCGACTCTACAAATCGCCGATCCAAATAGTATTGCTGAACTCACCGGTATTACCACCGTTGCCGACTTTAGACGACGGGATATGGCCGCCGGTGGTCAGGGCGCACCGCTTGTGCCTGCATTTCATCAACAGATTTTTTCTGATAAGAAAATAAATCGAATTATTTTAAATTTAGGTGGCATTGCGAATATTACTGTTTTACCGGCAGATAAAAGCCAAAACGTTACCGGATTTGATACCGGCCCTGCAAATACATTAATCAATCACTGGATTCAGCAACACCAGAATAAAAACTTTGATGATGCAGGTAAATGGGCTGCCACTGGAAAAATAAACTCTGACTTCCTTGATTTATTATTAAGCGATGATTACTTCAATCTTTCTCCACCTAAAAGCACTGGTACAGAATATTTTAATCCTCACTGGCTAACAAAAAAATTATCCCGCTTTCCTTTTTTATCCGCCGAAGATGTGCAGGCAACTTTAACGGAATTTACTGTTACAACAATAAAAGATGCCATTAATCAATATGCTAAAGAAGCTGATGAAATAATTGTATGTGGTGGCGGTGTACATAATGAGTTTTTATTACAACAACTTAAAAAGGCATTACCAGTAATAGAAATAAATAGCTCAGCAAACTATGGACTCGATCCTGATTATATTGAAGCAACAGCATTTGCCTGGCTGGCGAAACAAACGATAGAACATAAAGTTGGAAATTTACCTGAGGTAACAGGCGCGACACAAGCCGTTATTTTGGGAGGAGTTTATTATTCGTAATGTCATTCCCACCTGAGCGGGAATGACTAACTAGATACAGCTCTAAAGATTCGACTTATAAAATAAGTATGAAAAGAGCATATAATTAATTACCTTTCTTTAATCGGCACATATTTACGTACCGGCTCCCCCGTATAAACCTGAGTCGGACGGAAGATACGATTATCACCAAGCTGTTCACGCCAGTGTGCTAGCCAACCCGCCGTACGTGAGATTGCAAAAATTGCAGTGAACTGATCGGCCGGAATTCCCATTTCCTGATAAAGAATGCCCGAATAAAAATCTACGTTGGGATAAACACCTTTTTCAGATAAACGATCTTCACAAATTTTTTCAACGGCTTTGGCGGTTTCAAACATCGGGTTAATATCACCACCACGAGCTTCGATAAATTCATCAACCAGTTTTTCTAAAATAGTGGCTCGGGGGTCTTTTGTTTTGTATTCACGATGCCCCATGCCCCAAATAACTTCTTTATTTTTTAATTTTTCATCGATATAAGCTTCTGCTTTATCTGGCGTGCCGATCTCTTCTAGCATTTCTAATACTTTTTGATTGGCGCCACCGTGTAATGGACCAGACAATGCACCGATTGCTGCAGCAATAACATTAAAGGGGCTTGCTAATGTTGAAGCGTTCACTAAAACCGAAAAGGTAGAAGCATTAATGGTGTGTTCTGCATGCAATATTAAACAAACATCCATAATCCGCGCCAGCATGGGATCCGGCTCTTTGCGGGTTAGCATATAAAGAAAATTTTCTGCGTAAGATAAATCGTCACGCGGCTCAACCGGATCATAGCCATTTCGAACGTGTTGCCACATAGCCACAAGCGTCGCCATACGCGAGAGCATTTTCACCGTCATATTATGAATATAATTCAAATCGTTACATGCATCACTACCAGTTAAACATTCATTACCTGAATAAAACATCCCCAAACTGGCGACCGCCGTTTGTAACATGTCCATCGGGTGACCGCTTTCAGGTAGTGTCTTCATTAAATCACGAATATGGTATTTAACGTGGCGGTTATCTTTTAGCTGTTGCTCAAAATCCGATAATTCAGCTGCGGTAGGTAAACGGCCATCTAAAAGTAATAACGAGGTTTCTTCAAAACTACTTTCTGCAGCAAGCTGTTCAATCGGGTAGCCTCGATAGGCAAGAATCCCTTTCTCACCATCAATGGCAGAAATATTAGATTTGGTTGCAGGTACACCGGCTAAACCGGGAAGATATTCACTCATTGCTGACTCCATTAAACAACATTGACGATATAGCAAAACTCATGAACTAATTATCACATACAAGTTCACTAAATTTTTAATTTTAATAACAACAATAAAAAAAGGGGTAGTCTAACTCGCGCTAAACACCCCTTTTATCACGATAGAAGATTGTTATATAGAAAAGGAAGAACCGCAACCACAGGTTGTTGTGGCATTCGGGTTATTGATAACAAACATCGAGCCCTCAAGACTATCTTTGAAATCAACTTCAGCACCTTCCAGATATTGATAGCTCATGGGATCAACCACCACCGTAACACCGTCATTTTCTACCGAGGTGTCGCCTTCCTGAATTTCTTCATCGAAAGTGAAACCGTATTGAAAACCCGAACACCCGCCTCCGGTTACGAAAACACGTAATTTAAGATTAGGGTTACCTTCTTCGGCGATAAGTTGTTTTACCTTTTTTGCTGCACTATCGGTAAAAACCATGCCGTTATCTGATTCTGCTACTACACTGCCCATGGCCATTACTCCAGTTTAAATATGAATGAACGCTTAATTATCTAATAACCCAGTAAAATAATCAAGATTAGCGATTAACTCTCTTCTGTATTGCCTGCATTTTCTTCATTATCAGGATTATTATCAACTTCTGCCTGATGCATTAGCTTACCATTGACTTCGGCACCCATCGCCATTTCGATTAAACTATAATAGACGTTACCATGAACTCGCGCCAATGCTGCAAGCTCAACATGCCCTGTTGCATGCACATCGCCGATAACCGAACCATTTACCACCACATTCGGCACTTTTACTTCACCTTCAATAATGCCTCGCTCACTCAGGGTCAACACGGAGTCTTCTCCCTTTTCGGCAACAACGCTGCCTTTTATTGTACCATCGACATGTAAACCACCACTAAAAATCACATCACCGTGAATTTCGGTATTTTGCCCAATCAGGGAATCAATATGTGCAGTTTGTTTTGGTTTTTTATTCTGTCCCCACATGGGTTTATTTCTCCTCAATTGACCATTCAATGGTTTTTTCAATCATGTCGCGCTGTCGTCCTCGCGGCAAAATTTGAACATTTACCCGTAATAGTGAAAATCCTTCCGGAAACTCCACAACACCCTCAATATTTTGAAAGTATTTAAAACGATAATTTAAATCTTTAATCTTTTTTGCGGTAACATCTCTCAACTTCAGTATTTTTGACTCACCATTTAACAAGCCATCAAACTGTAATTTTACCTTACCGTTCACTAAACGGTTATTTTTCAATACCTGTGTCAGCACCACTTTATAACGGTAGCTTCGCGTCTCCCCATTCTGAGACAAATAAAAGTTTTGCAAATATAAGCCCGAGCTTGAATCCTTTGGTGAAACAATCCCCCGATAGAAAGCCAGTTCTTCTTTATGCTCTAATATTTCTGCCTGTAAAACCTTTAAAGTAGTATCCAACTCATTATAAGCTTTGCGTTCAATTTGTGCTGCACGCTCAAGTACCGCCTTTTCTTCGCGCAAAGTTTCAATTCTTTTTTCCAGATGTTTTTGAATATCTAATAATTCACTAATTTCGTTTTCACTCTCCCGGCTATCATAACCCGCAAGATAACGACCGTAATCAAACAATGTCCAACCACTAATCAATAATACAAGGATAACAATGCCCCAGATAAATTTACTCTTCCAGGGACGGTGTGCTTTTACAACTAAATTCATTAAGGTACCAACGCAATTGCCGCCAAACCGGCATCTTCATTTAAACCAAACATTATATTCATATTTTGCACAGCTTGCCCTGCCGCACCTTTGACCAAGTTATCAATTACAGAAAGAATTACCACGGTATCGCCTTCTTGAGGTACATGAATCGCAATCCGACAGTTATTTGCACCTTTTACACTGCGCGTTTCAGGGAAACTGCCGGCCGGCATTACGTCCACAAAAATTTCATCAGCATAGTGTTTTTCATATATTGCCTGTAATTGGCTGGCCATATTTTTATCTTTAAGCTTGGCATAACAAGTCGCATGAATGCCCCGAATCATCGGCACTAAATGAGGGACAAAAGTCAGACCCACATCGGCTTTATGAGCTTGTGCCAAGCCCTGTTTAATTTCAGGTAAATGCCGATGCCCTGCAACACCATAGGCTTTAAAATTTTCACTACTTTCTGCCTGAAGCGTGGCAACGGCCGCGCCCCTGCCCGCACCGCTGACACCCGATTTTGCATCAGCAATCAAGTTGTCTGTCTCAATTAAGCCATTTTCAATTAAAGGTAAAAGACCGAGCTGTACGGCGGTTGGATAACATCCTGGATTCGCTATCAGCTGTGCTTTTTTAATTTCTGCCCGATTTACTTCTGGTAAGCCATATACCGCTTTTTCGACCAAATCAGGACAAGCGTGATCCATGCCGTACCATTTCGACCATTCATCAATATCTTTAATTCTAAAATCGGCTGCCAAATCAATCACTTTCACGCCAGCATCTACCAGCTCTCTTGCCATGGTCATAGCAATACCATTTGGTGTCGCAAAAAAGACCATATCACATCTTGTAAGAACGGCCATATCCGGCTCGGAAAAAGCAATATCAAGATGGCCACGTAAATTAGGATACATGTCAGCAACCGGCATGCCTTTTTCAGAACGCGAAGTAATTGCCTGAATCTCAACTTCAGGATGTGCAATCAATAAACGCAGTAATTCCACGCCTGTATATCCTGTTCCTCCTACAATGCCGACCTTAATCATAATCCAAGCCTTACTTAATCGATTTTATAATAAAGACGTAATGATAAAGGATTAAGGCTTAATACAAAAGAAAAAGCCCCGACCCAAAGGGCCGAGGCTTAACTTTTTTACCTAACTAAACTTAAATTTTAGAACAGAACAAATACCTGCGCAGAAATTTTGTCTTCCATTGTTGCAGCAACCTTGTTAGGTGGCTGTGTACCAGTATATCCAGGAGCATTAAATTCACGCATTTCATAGTTAACTATCATTTTAGTTTTCTTGTTAAAACGATACTGTAACCCTAACGTGGTTGTTTTATAGTCACGTCGTGCAGTACTTGCTAAATTTGTTACGCGATCATACCAGTCATAACGTACATCTAACTCAACTTTAGGAGTTATCTTATACCCAAAATCAACATAACCACCTGAAGACTGACCGGTAGGAGAAAGAGTAAATTGAGCGACAGTTGTCCCATCATTTGACACAGCACCTGGAACAGCACCACCTGTTGAACCAGTAAAGATCATACCGGTTGCAGATGTAAGTTCAGCCCAAAAGCGAATTTTGTTTCTTTGGTAAGTTAGACCTAAACCGGATACTTTACGATCGTACACTTTCTCAGCATTTGTTAGTGAACCACCTGCATTCAAGATGGCTGAATCATATAGGGTTCTTTTTCCACTTGTACTCCAGGCAAACATTTTTAAATGATCACGCCATGGACCTTTACCACTATAAACCTTTTCAGATGACCAATATGCAGTAGTATCAAAACCATTGTCACGGTTATCTTTACCTACGCCACCATTGCCATATAAAACTGCATAACTGTGCTCCCAAGAACCTGATTTGAATGTATCAAAGAGTTGAATACCCGTATCACGCACTGCAACGGCACTACCGCGGAATTGAGTATCAGCATTACCATTACAGAATCTCAAATAATTTGCATCTGAAGAACCCGGCTTACATGCGGTATTACCATCAGTCCAGAATGGGCGTTCAATTAACTGTTGATTCGCCATGTTAGTCATATTGACATAGTTAAAAGTCATAATGCCCTGATAGATTTCTTCAGACATCGGGATTTTCATTTGACCAACTCGAACTCGCATACCTTTAATATGATTTAAAGTGACTGTCGCATCACTTAGTTTCACACTACCACCACCACCACCAACTGCGGTGATACCATTATTACCATATTCAGCCAAGATAAAATAATTCACATTACTATCTAAAGGCATAGCAGTACCACGAACACCGATACGTGCACGCATAATTTGAAATGTCGTACTACTAGCAAGATTTGGTTGATGAACATTAAACTGTGAATTTTGCCCAGCAAACTTATCTGCCGGAGCAGCGCCTGTTGTAGGTAATTTTGTAGGTTTTGTCGATAAAAAACCTGGCTGTAGAAAACCCCAAACTTTAGCACGTGGTGCAGCACCCGGCTTTTCTGTACCTTGTAACATTAACCAGTTAGCAGCATTAGCAGTTGTAACTACACCAGTTACACCACCCAGCATGGCTGTACACGCTGCAGCAAGTGCAACTTTTTTAAATTTTTTCATTTTTATAATTCCCCTAAATAACGTCTTTAGTTTTTTTATTAAGGTTTAACCAATAGGTTGATTTAACTTAAGAACTTTATGAATTAACTTTTAAGGCTTAACTAAGGTATAACCTTTTTTAACCAAATCGATAATACGTACAACACCCGCTGAAACAACAACAGCTTTCGAGTTAAGCACAGGTGGGTAACCTAATTTTTTACCCATATTACGTGTTGTATTTGCACATGCACTAAAAGTTACACCCGCACCTGATAACGCGGCAATACGGCCTTTATTAGCATTTTCAGCAAACAACAAACGTAAACCCGGGCCAAAAGCAACGATTTCAACTTTCACTGAATCTTGCCCATAGTGTTTGATGATATTACTTGCAACATTAAGAACTAATGTTTGTTTAAACGGATTTGGATCACTGATTTGTAATACCACTTTCGCATCAACAAAAGATTTATCCGCAGCAACCGCCTGACTACCGATAAACGGCGATGCCAATAATGCTAAAAGCGCAACCGCTTTTATAAGTTTTGACTTCATAAGATTCCCCCCCTCGAGGATAATTTCAGTAACGAGTTATCTCGCTTTTTTATTTAGACTAATTCCATTTTTTTAGTATATGAATTTGTCTTTAAAGTAAGACGAAGCATGTTACAAATTTATTCCACGAAAATTTAAATAAAATGAATTATTTCATTTAACACCACAATATAAGAATATAGTTATATTCTTTATTAGATGATGCTAATTTTTAAAACAACCTTGCCTATCAAAGATTTATTTTATAAAAGAATCATTTCAACGTAATAATTTTAAATTATTTTGTTTTTGTGATCTGAAAATGGAATATTTTTTAATATGGTTGCGTCTGCTATAGTGAGGAACTCATTTTTTGATAAAAGTTGTAATAAATGAATCCTTTAAATTTTATATGTCGTACGCCAACATTTAAGAAGCAGTTGGAAGAAATGCGTCCCCGTTTATATAAGGTGGCGTATTCATGGTGTCATGCGGCTGATGTTGCAGATGACTTAGTTCAGGACACGGTAATAAAAGCCATACGTAATGCAAATTCATTACGCGATATGAAAAAGATGAATAGTTGGTTGTTTACTATTTTATCCAACTGCTGGCGAGATTATTTAAGACAGCAAAAGCCGACGGATGATATTGATGAGTGTGTTTTTACTAACGATGACACACCAGAATTAGTTCAAGAAAGACAAAACATTACCGATATAGTACAACAAGCCGTTGCAGCTTTACCTCAAGGACAACGGCAGGTTTTATCATTGGTTGATCTGGAAGGTTTTTCTTATGCTGAAGTGGCTGAAATTTTAGATATCCCAAGCGGCACAGTGATGAGCCGGTTAAACCGGGCACGAAAAGCTTTAGCAGAACAATTATTGGAACTAAAAGAACAGAATGTACTCACACAGGGTACTTTTATAAGAGTAGTGAAATAAATGAGTAAAACAAAACAATTTTCTGACGAACATTTAAACGCCTTTATAGACGGGCAGCTTGAAGCAGCTGAACAGGCAGAAATTCTTGATTCTGTCCGTCATAATACAGAATTGAGTCAGCGTGTTTGTAAGTTACAAAAATTACATAATCTGGTGCAGTTGTCTTACCAAAGCGTTGAAGTGCCGGAACAACATAAAGGCACAAACAAGCCAGACAACTCAATAAAATTTAAATGGTTTGCAGCTGCTTCACTATTTATTATGATTGGCTCTATTGCTGGCTGGGTATCTCATCAAGCAATGCGTCCAACAGATATTATAGATATTGCTCAGGTTTCACATAGTACCGGAGCAACAAATAATAAAGAAAACTGGAAGCTAATGCTAAATGTGACAACATCGAATCCAAAACGATTAAATGTTGTTCTGAATGAAGCTGAAGCCTTGCTTGAAGAATATTCAAAGTCTTCCCGTAAACTGGAGCTTGAAATTTTAACCCACAGTGATGGTTTAGCTTTAGTCACCGATAGCGGTAAAGATTACAATAAACGGCTACAAAAACTGCAACACAAGTATGACAATCTGGCTGTTATGGTCTGTGGTCAGGCATTAAAAAGAGTTCAACGTGAACAAGGTAAAAAACTCAAGTTAATACCTGAAGCAAAAGTTGTTACCTCAGCAATTAACCAAATTGTTAAACGCCAGAAAAACGGCTGGTCTTATATTCGAATTTAAATTGATCACTATCCCGTAGGCCGGTTCTTTACCTGCGTCCATGCAGGTAAAGAACCGACCTACAATGTCAAAATGGATCTTATTAGAAGGTCAGACTCGTCGTGCCCCTCTTAAAATCAGCTGGAGGGTATCAGTCTGACAAATTATGTTAAGATCCCCTGTATTATGTATAAGCGACACTATCACCGCACTAAAAGACGTTTGCTTTCCGTCAATAAATGGAAGGTTCGCTTTGTTTTATGGGGCAGCGCCATATTACTTGGCCTGACAGCAGCATTTTTTGCTTTAGCCAGTCACCATGCAGACGGCTTGTATCATCAGCTTTATCAAAACCAGCCTTTCGTTGCTTATATTTTACCTCCTATTGGCTTAACTCTAATCGCATGGCTTACCCGACGTTACTTTCAAGGCAGTGAAGGTAGCGGTATTCCACAAGCCATCGCTGCATTATCAATGACTAGCCACTCCTTACGCTCAAAAGTGCTTTCTTTAAAAGTCGCACTGGCGAAAATTTTTCTCACCAGTCTGGGCTTGCTCAGCGGGGCATCCATCGGACGTGAAGGGCCAACAGTTCATGTTGGTGCATCTATTTTATATTCCTTACGTAAATTTATGCCGAATATGCGCAGCCGGGATATGACTCGCGTCCTGATTCTTGCTGGTGGTGCCGCAGGCATTTCTGCCGCATTTAATACGCCACTAGCGGGAATTATTTTTGCAATTGAAGAAATGAGCCGATCTTTTGAAGAACGTAAAAGTGGGACATTACTCATTGCTGTTGTACTTGCGGGCGTGACCGCTCTGTCAGTATTAGGTGAATATACATATTTTGGTCATACAACAGAAAGCATTGCACTTTCTTCCTCATGGATTGCAGTTATTGCCTGCGGTATTACCGGTGGACTACTCGGTGGTTTATTCAGCACCAGCTTAATTTTTGGTACACGCCAGATTGCCACTTACCTCAGTGCTTATCCCGTTCGCATTGCTTTTTTCTGTGGACTCATTTTAAGTCTACTCGGCTTTTTATCTAACGGACAAACATTTGGTACCGGTTATCTGGAAGCAAAAAATCTGGTTGATGGTGGTGAGGTTTCGGTTGCTTTTCCTTTTTATAAATTACTGGCTACGGTTGCATCATACCTAAGTGGTATACCTGGCGGTATTTTTGCCCCATCACTTTCTGTTGGCGCCGGTCTGGGAGCAGATCTTGCGCAGTTTATGCCAGGCATTCCTTTTGCTGCCGTCGTCATGCTGGGCATGGTTGGTTACTTTACCGGCGTGGTACAAACCCCAATTACCGCTTTTGTCATTGTGATGGAAATGACAGACAGCTCATCCATGTTAATGCCTTTGATGACAACCGCACTTATTGCAAAGGCAGTCTCTCATCTGGTTTGTCCAACCCCTATTTATCAAGCATTAGCTGAAGCATACTTGGCAAAAACGACTCACTCAAACGAAGAAAAAACAAATTAATATGAAAATCAAAGAAATACTCATTGGTCTCTTCGCTATTCTTATTATTAGTAGCATTGCTTATTTGTGGATTGCGCCCTCGGGAGCACAACAAGCACCCAATATTACTTTGCAGATGCTTGATAGAAAAAAATTATCACTCTCCAGCCTGAAAGGAAAACCTGTTTTAATTACCTTTTGGGCAACGTCCTGTCCGGGCTGCATTAAAGAAATACCTCATTTAATTGAGCTTTATCACGAGTTACACCCAAAAGGTTTAGAAATAATTGGTATTGCTATGCCTTATGATCGCCCGGATTATGTTATGGAAATGGTAAAACAAAAAAAAGTCCCTTACCGAATTGCATTTGATTTAAAAGGTGAAGCTGTTCAGGCATTTGGAAAAGTCAGCCTGACACCAACCACCTTTCTTATTGATGACAAAGGAAAAATTATCAAAAAGAAAATTGGTGAAATGAATATGACTGTTTGGAAAAAAAGAATTATTTCCATACTTGAACAAAATTCATAAAAGAAATTTAGTCACGAAGGACACAAAGAAAAACAGTTAAACCGCTGGACACATAGATAAGCTGGAAATTTAAGTATTTTAAAAATATCCCCTTCGTGTTCTTAGTGTCCTCCGCGGCAAAACAAAGTGATTGCTATAACATATATTAGCTGACTTAACATACACCGCGTCGGGCTGAAGCCCGACCTACAAATAATAGATACAGGCTACTTCTATGTGGTTAAAAGCATTACATTTAATTTTTATGGTGACATGGTTTGCCGGTTTATTTTATTTACCGCGCCTTTTTGTTTACCACGCCATGTCTGATGATAAAATCAGCCACGACCGCTTTAAAATTATGGAGCGAAAACTTTTTTACGGCATTATGACCCCCGGTGCTATTTTTACCATAGGTTTTGGTATTGCCATGTTAGTTGACTACGCATGGGCGAGCTTCGGGCAGGATCTATGGCTACATATCAAATTAGCCTTAATTATTCTCCTGGTCATTTACCACTTAATCTGTGGGAAATATGTTGCAGATTTTAAAAATGACCGAAATAAGCACTCCCATGTTTTTTATCGCTGGTTTAACGAAGCACCCGTTTTAATTTTGGTTGCCATTATCATTTTGGCAACAGTAAAACCTTTTTAGTGCCTCTATTAACCAAATATTACCCGTTCTTTCGGCGTGCTTTGCTGCCATCTAACCTTTAAAGCCTTATGATTCTCTCGCCAGTCCCTGCAGGAATAACCTGAATTTCTGGCATCCCCCTCAGATTAACAAAGCTGACCTGAAAGAGAAAAGCGATAATAAACTTACCTAACCACAAACAAACTCAAGTAAATTCAATAAGTTACATCACCTATGTATTTTATGATATTCACTATTTCTTTTAATCATCACATCTTAATGAGAATGATTTGCATTTAGATTTTAATCTGTGTATATTCCTTTTCCATCAGAACACAACAAAAACTTGAGGAAACAAAATGAACACATTTACAACTTCTGCTCTGCTTGCAGCACTCATTACCAGCCCGATACTAACTCAGACAGCTATGGCTGACAGTGTGCAAGACGAAATTAACGCATTAAAAAAACAAAACCAGCAAATTATGGAGCGTTTAAATGCCACTGCAGAAATGATGGAAACAAACAATACTAATGCAGCACATGGCAATAAAAAGTCCGCAAATAAGCGCTCAACACACCATGGCAGCGCAGGTAAAACAACTGTTGGTGGTTACGGAGAAATGCATTACAACAATTTGAAGGGAAGTGGCGGTGGTTCAGATCTTCAGGAAATCGATTTTCATCGTGCCGTTTTATTTGTTGGGCATGAATTTGATGAAAAAACCCGATTTTTTATGGAATGGGATTTAGAACATGCTTTCACTATGGAGCTTGAACAGGCTTTTCTTGAATTTGATCTGGGCGAAAATACACAAGTTGCGACCGGTGTTATTCTAATGCCATTTGGAATTCTTAATGAAACACATGAACCAACCACTTTTTATGGTGTAGATCGCAGCCCCGTTGCATCAAACATTATTCCTTCTACATGGCGTGAAGGTGGTGTTGCTGTTGCCGGTAAGCTTTCTGATAGTGTGAGTTATGACGTATTCGTGACGACAGGATTAAAATTAGACCCGGCAAAAAATTATGCAGTACGCAGTGGCAGAAAAGGTGTTTCAAAAGCACCGGCTAAAAATCTAGCCTATTCAGGTCGAATTACCTGGAATGGTGTACCCGGTTTACAAGTTTCTGCCAGCTATTTAATGCAAAGTGATGCAGGACAAGGAGTTGTTGCAAATGTTTCAGGCTCTAAACTCTTCTCCACCGCTCTGAGTTGGCAAAAGTCAAACTTCCAGTTGCGCGCAGCCTATGCCGCCTGGAATATTGATGGCAGCGCACCAGCCGCTATTGGTGCAGACAAGCAAAATGGTTTTTATATCGAACCATCTTACAAGGTGACTCCAAAGATTGGTGTATTTACCCGATACAATCACTGGGATAATCAGGCAGGCAATGGTACAACTAACTCGGCAAAAAAACAGATTGATGTGGGAATGAACTACTGGCCGCATGAAGATGTGGTTCTCAAGCTACATTATCAAACTCAAGACAATGCTGACGGTAAAAACCAGAATGGCTTGAATATGGGCATCGGTTATCAATTCTAAGTTACCCCCCACTTGTAGTATGATACTCGGCCGCGGTAATGCGTGGCTGAGTTTTCTACGTTAATCAATTATGAAAAAAATAATCACATTTATTTCACTACTCATACTGGCTTCAAGTTCTGCTTTTGCACGCGGTACATATCAGGAACCGGCAGAGTTTTTGAATGAAGTATTTGAAAACAAAATACCTGTTGCGAAAAAAATGTGGCTCACCGGAAAAATACGTAAAGCAGCGACAAAAATTTTACAGCATAAACCAACCCAGTTACGTGTCAGATATTGGCAAAAAAATTCCCGCATTGTCTGGATACTTAATGAAATTGGTAAAGAACAACCGATTACAGCAGGCATCGTTATAAACAATGGAAAGATTGAACGCGTTAAAGTACTTATTTTCAGGGAAAGCCGTGGTGATGAAATCCGACACCCCTTTTTTATTAAACAATTTTCACAAGCAACGTTAACTAATCATCTTCAACTCACCAGTTCTGTTGATGGCATATCGGGAGCAACTTTATCTGTGCGTGCACTAACTAAACTTGCACGTCTTGCACTTTATTTATCTCAGCACGTTAAATTATGACTCGACACAAAAAGAAACCTCTCGTTCAGCTTAAATCCATTTATCAATGGCATCGATACACTGGACTTATAGCCGCCTTGTTTGTCATTATTATTTCAGCAACCGGTTTTATGCTTAACCATGGCAGCGGTTTAAAACTGGATAAAACCTATATTAAAGCAGAATGGTTATTAAATTATTACGGTATATCTGCACCTGAAAAGATTCCCGTTTTCGCATTAAATAATGACTGGATTAGCCAGTGGGATAAACAAATTTATCTCAACACAAAACTCATTCATAAAAGTCGTTCTAGTGTTATCGGCGCCGTCAAATTTAGTAACATGATTGTTGTCAGTCAAAAAAGTGTACTACTGGTTTTCACGAAGGATGGTGAACTGATCGAACGGGTAACCGGTACGGAAGGCATTCCACCGGGTATTGAAGCCATCGGCATAAGTGACAATAATCAACTCGCACTTCGTTCAAGCACGGGTATATTTACAACTAATGAAGACTTTTTATTCTGGCAAGCAGCACCTTCAGCCATTGTAGTTTGGTCTGATAACACGACGTTACCAAAGCAACTATATCAGTCATTACTTGAACTTTACCGCGGACAAGGCCTTAAACTTGATCGTGTTTTATTTGACATACATAGTGGCCGCTTATTCGGTGACTTTGGGATTTATTTTGTCGACTTTATTGCTCTGCTGATTATATTTTTATCCTTAAGTGGCGTTTGGTTATGGGTGATGCGGGCAATTAAACAAAAAAAACATAAACGGCATAAAAATTAAATAATATTTAAACTAATTTATGATATGGAACTAAAACCGCAAAGCATGCCCCTTTACCTAATTCACTTTCAACCTCAATATAGCCATTAATAATTTTTACTATTTTTTCAACAATACTCAATCCTAACCCAAGACCTTCATAAGAACGGGTTAACGATGAGTCAGCCTGATGAAATGCTTTGAATATTTGATTCATGGTACTTTCAGTCATTCCACATCCTGTATCCGTTATTTTAAAGCTGAGCCAGTCTGCACCATCTTTTTTCAGTATAGTAATTGATAGTGAAACTTCACCATTTTCTGTAAATTTATTTGCATTCATTAACAACTCATAAATCACTTTCATTAACAATGCTAAATCCTGTTCAAACGGAGCAATATCTTCAGTATTAATAATTAATTTATTATGATTTGTTTCAACGACTTTTTCTAAACGATATTGAAGCTGCGTTACAATCATTTGGATTTCAATAGGTATATTATCGACCTGAACTTTACCTGCAGTTAAATTTGACAGTTCAAGAAGATTGTTTACTACCTGAAGTAACATTTCTCCAGAATGCTGAATATTTTCAACATAAGAAGAAACGTCTATATTCTCTACATTTCTTAACTCTTCTTCCAGCAGAGAACTATATCCCTGTATAACATTTAAAGGGGAACGTAACTCATGACTAATCATGCCAAGAAACTCATCTTTTGCCTTACTGATTTTTATTAATTCTTTTTCCGCCTGTTTAATTTCAGAAATATCAATAAATGTTTCAACAATAATATTTTCACTTCCCTCATTACTGACAAAAGCACTATGCATCACATGCTTATCATGATTCACACACTGAATTGGTCTTAGGCTAATTTCTTTGCTTTTAGATATAGTAGCCGGACAATGATGACATTCGTCATAACACTCAAAGAACTGGTTACAATGCTGCCCCTTCATTTTTAAGGCGGGTGTCTCAAATATTTTTCCTGACGCAGCATTGGCATGAATAACAATACTATCCTGATTTAACAGCATGACACCAAAAGGAACTTTATCGATTAATTTATTAATTAAAGAGGTTTGACCTGTACTGATTAGGGAATAAGCTTTGAGCTGTTCTTCAAGATCGGTATTTTTTAAACGCAGTGCATCAACTTCTTGCTGCGCAACAAGCAACTGTTGTTCTAAATCTTTGGAGGGAGCATTAGAACTCGACACACCGTTATTCCTGTATTTTTATGTAACTCTATGAGTCTACATTAGATTATAATAGGCAGCCATATTTTACAGGTAAACAATGTTTAATTATGTTACAAACTCCTCCAACCATTTTATGCTTATCAGGCTTTGACCCTTCAGGCGGCGCAGGCATTCAGGCAGATATTGAAAGTATTGCCAGTATGGGCGGGCATGCAGTCCCGATTATTACCGCCCTCACTGTACAAAACACTCAAAATGTCAGTGACTTTCAAGTGGTGGACGCAGAATTATTCATGGCTCAAGCGAATAAACTGCTCGAAGATATATCGGTAAAAGCCATTAAAATTGGCATGATTGGTTCGCTTAGTATACTTGAGTCAATAAGTACGTTACTTAAAAAGAATCCCGGCTTACCTGTCATATACGATCCTGTCCTCGCCGCTGGTAGTGGCAACAAATTGACAAAAACTGACATGATCACAGCCATTCAGGAACTCATACTGCCGCATGTCAGTATTCTCACTCCCAATAGTCCCGAGGCACGCCTGCTCAGCGGAGAAAAAGAGCTAAAAAGTTGTGGCGAAAAACTCATGCAAATGGGCTGTGATTCTGTCCTTTTAACCGGTACACACGAAGATAATCAGCATGTAGATAATTTATGGTTCGATGAAGGTCAGTATGTTGAAACCTTTAGCTGGGATCGCCTTCCCGATGAGTATCATGGTTCAGGCTGCACTCTTGCCTCCGCAATCGCGGCACTAATTGCACAGGGGCTGGATCCATTTAATGCCATTAACGAAGCGCAAGATTATAGCTGGCATGCTCTGAAACACGCATTTAAGATTAGCGATAAAGGTCAACTCATTCCACACCGTTTCTACTGGCAACATGCAGATGAATAAAAATAATTTGCACGGACTTTACGCCATTACCGACCCAGCATTGATGCAAGATAAGCTTATTGAAAAAACACAACTGGCCATTAAGGGTGGTATTAATATTCTGCAATACCGGAATAAAACCGCCCCATTAGAGCAACAAGAATCCGAGGCAAAGATGCTTGCCAATATGTGTCACGAAAATAATGTTCTCTTTATTATTAATGATAATGTCGAACTTGCCTTAAAGGTGAATGCCGACGGAGTTCACCTTGGACAAAAAGATACCGACACAACTCAGGCTCGCAAGCAGCTTGGAGAAAACAAGATCATTGGTGTCACCTGTCATAATAAAATTGATTTTGCTGTCACCGCACAGCAACAGGGAGCCGATTATGTTGCCTTCGGTCGATTTTATACCTCGTTAACTAAACCCGATGCGCCGCAAGCCGAATTAGCCTTGCTCAACGAAGCTCGCAAAATTATCAGCATTCCACTTGTCGCAATCGGCGGCATCACGCACGACACAGCACTTCCGTTACTACAAAACGGCGCAGATATGCTGGCAGTGGTTCAGGGGGTATTTGCACAAGAAGATATTTTAGCGGCAACCCGGCAATTTGTTAAAATAATCGATTCACCTGATGCATCAGTCTGAATTATAATGCCAATATTATTTTATTCATAAAACAACACTATTTTATAAAAATAAATTAAGGAAACCTTATGTCTCGTTCAAGCGAACTTTTTACTGCAGCTCAAAAACACATTCCCGGTGGTGTCAACTCACCCGTGCGGGCATTCAAAGGTGTTGGTGGTGATCCGGTCTTTTTTAAGAAAGCAAAAGGCCCTTATGTTTATGATGAAGATGATAATCAATATATAGATTATGTTGGCTCATGGGGACCAATGATTGTCGGACACGCCCATCCGGACGTTTTAAAAAGTGTACAGGCAACCATGCAAAACGGCCTTAGCTTTGGCGCACCCACTGAACTTGAAACCCAAATGGCGGATAAAGTTTGTGAACTCGTCCCCTCGATCGACATGGTACGAATGGTGAGCTCCGGCACTGAAGCGACAATGAGCGCATTACGTTTAGCGCGAGGTTATACCGGCCGTGATAAAATCGTAAAATTTGAAGGTTGCTACCATGGTCACTCGGACTCTTTACTGGTTAAAGCCGGTTCCGGTGCTTTGACCCTAGGCGTTCCGACATCTCCCGGAGTTCCAGCTTCACTTGCCGAACATACGATAACTTTAAGCTATAACAATATTGAAGAAGTTAAACAGACTTTTAAAGAAATAGGTGATCAAATTGCCTGCATTATTGTAGAACCTGTTGCAGGTAATATGAATTGTATTCCACCTGTTGCCGGCTTCCTTGAAGGATTACGTGAAGTGTGTGATGAACATGGTAGCGTTCTTATTCTTGATGAAGTCATGACAGGCTTCCGGGTTTCACTCGGTGGTGCACAAGGTTTCTATAATATAAAACCCGACTTAACTACTTTAGGCAAAGTCATTGGTGGCGGTATGCCTGTTGGTGCCTTTGGTGGCAAGCGTGAAATTATGGAACACATCGCTCCTCTGGGGCCTGTCTATCAAGCAGGTACATTATCCGGTAATCCGGTTGCAATGGCGGCAGGACTAACAACGTTGGATATTATTTCCCAGACAGATTTTTTTGAAAACTTAAGCAAACAAACAACAAAACTGGTTAAAGGGTTAGAGGAACGTGCTACAAAAACCAATATTCCGTTAACTACAAATCAGGCCGGTGCAATGTTTGGCTTCTTTTTTACAGAAGAAAAAAATATCAGCACATTTGAACAGGTTAGCGCCTGTGATGCAGAACGCTTTAAGAGGTTTTATCATGGAATGCTGAATGAAGGAATTTATCTAGCCCCATCTTCATATGAAACTGGCTTTGTTTCCAGTATGCATGCAGATGAAGATATTGAAAAAACACTCGATGCGGCAGAGAAAGTATTTTTAACGCTGTAATATGTTTTCATATGGATTCCCGCATACGCGGGAATCACATAACCCGTTATAGCATTTCCATATTTTTTAATAATGGCTGAAGATAATGAATTCTTTCATTGACGTCACTCATTAACAACATCTTTTGCTTGTCAATTAATTGCAAGGGTAATAATTCAATGAGTCGTGCACTGACCCAATCCATATCATCATAATACTTAATCATGGTGGTATAAGGCGGTTCTAACTGCGCAATAATTTGTTTTAATAATTTAACAAATTCCTCTGCTTCATAATCTACTTCAGAAATATTAAATGCCGGTAATAACTCAGCCTCGGCGATAATAAGTTGATTGGGTTTAATCTCGGTCTCTAAAACACGAAAACGTTGCTCACCGGTCAAAGTAATTCCCAACATACCATCGTTACGTTTATGCCAATAAGAAATAAAACTCATTGTACCTACGTCATGAGCCTTTGCGGCCTTACCTGCCTCTCTCCCCTCTTCAATTAAAATAACGCCAATACCACTTTCTGATTTCATACTTTCGCTAATCATATCCAGATAGCGTGGCTCAAAGATACGAAGAGGTAATGCTCCACCCGGAAACAGTACCGCGTTTAACGGAAACAAAGGTATTTTAATTTTTTCTACGTCGCTCATACTTTATTAATACTTCTTTAAAATAATAATAAGTGGCTTTGCTGTGTATTTAATGTATCTATACAGTCTGGCACAATTTAAAGAAAATCCCAGCTCAATTTACCCAGCCCGATATTTACTCACCACGATTTATTCACCCCAGCGAGGTAATAAGTTATGGCTGATTTTTAAATGATCAAGAATACGGGAAACCATAAAATCAACAATATCGTCCAGACTTTTTGGTTTATGATAAAAACCGGGGTTTGCTGGCATAATGGTTGCTCCGGCCTGAGAAAGACGAAGCATATTTTCTAAATGAATATGTGAAAAAGGTGTTTCTCTGACAACCATAATAAGCTGTCTTCTTTCTTTCAGCATCACATCTGCAGCACGTTCCAGTAAATTATCGCTATTGCCATTCGCTATTGCAGCCAGCGTACCGGTTGTACATGGACAAACCACCATTGACATTGCTTTGTGCGAGCCACTGGCTATCGGTGCAGTCCACTGTTCCTGACTAAATACTTCCAGCAGCCCCTCTTTCGCATTATAAAGCTCACTAAAGAAGCGTGCCATTTCTGTTGATTTTGCAGGGACTTTTAATTCTGTCTCCATGGATAAAACTATCTGCGCAGCCTTTGATACCATTAAATAAACAGGAGTACCGGTATCAAGCAAGCATTCTAATAAACGTAAAGCATACTGCACACCTGATGCGCCCGTTAAAGCTAAAATAACCGGAGCTTGTTTTTCTTCTGCCATGCTTTAAGTTTCTCTCTTATCTCTAAATATTAAAACCATTTTGTTTTTAATTTTTCAGGCCATCGATTATTTTTTGATGAATCCCTTCAAAACCACCATTACTCATAATCACAATATGATCGCTGTCTTTTGCTTCTGCAACCACTTTGTCAATAATAGCTTGTGTTGAAGAAAATACATTATTTGTATCCATATTTAATTCTATGGCCAGATCCCAATCCAAACTTTCCGCTTGATACAAATATACATCATCCGCCTCAGCTAAAGATGCTGCAAGTGTATCTTTATGTACACCCATTTTCATGGTGTTTGAACGCGGTTCGAGAATAGCAATTATCTTTTTATTGCCGACCTTCTTGCGTAAACCATCTAAAGTAAACTTGATTGCCGTAGGATGGTGCGCAAAATCATCATAAACAGTCACCCCATTTACAACGGCAAGACATTCCATACGTCGTTTTATTCCTTTAAAAGCCGCTAAACTTTCTACCGACAAATCCGCAGGTACACCAACATGACGGGCAGCGGCAATTGCTGCTAGAGCATTATCCATATTATGCTGCCCAAGCATTGACCATTTTGCTGACGCAACTTTCTCGACGCCAAAAAGAACATCAAACTCTTCACCATCAGCAGTAACCGGTATTGCCTGCCAGCCTTTTGTTTGTTTACCGGAAAAATATTCAACAGTCGTCCAGCAACCTCGTTTAATTGTTTCATCCAGATAACGATCACCAGCATGGCTAATGACTAAACCGTTTGCAGGGACAGTGCGTAATAAATGATGAAACTGTGTTTGTATTGCTTCAATATTCGGGAAAATATCCGCATGATCGTATTCTAAGTTATTTAAAATTAAAGTACGTGGGTGGTAATGAACGAATTTAGAGCGTTTATCAAAAAATGCCGTATCATACTCATCAGCTTCAACAACGAAAAAAGGTGTTTCGCCTAAACGCGCTGAAATACCAAAGTTAGCGGGGATACCACCAATTAAAAAACCCGGTGATAATTTATTGTCTTCCAGAAGCCAGGCTAACAAACTTGCTGTTGATGTTTTCCCATGTGTACCGGCTACGGCAAGCACCCAACGATCGTGCAGAACATAATCAGATAACCATTGTGCACCGGAGGTATAACGTAAACCTCTTTCTAAAACGGCTTCGACAGCCGGATTGCCACGAGATAAAGCATTTCCAATAACCACAATATCTGGCTCGGGATCTAAATGTGCAGACTCGTAACCCTGCATTAAGGTTATGCCCTGTTCTTGGAGTTGTGTACTCATGGGAGGGTACACATTTGCATCTGAACCACTTACTGTATGCCCAAGCTCACGAGCAATCAATGCAAGCCCGCCCATAAATGTGCCACAGATACCAAGAATATGAATATGCATTAAATTTTCCTAATTACTCTTTAATGATTTTGTATTGGTATAATAAAGTCAGCAATGAGCACACCGAAAAGCAAATAACTAACAGAAACAATCATCGCCATTAATAAATTAACCGATAATGCATGACGAAAAATATGTGCATTAACCGCGATACGCCACACATTATCAATCAGAATAAATAAAGCAAATGATTTCACATCTTCATCTGCCAGACTCATCATCATTAATCCCGGCAATAACACTAAACTAATAAACAAACCTGAACCGGCTATCGCCGTCAAAGTTTGTATGCCCCGTTCCTGATAACCAATAATCATTAATAGTAAATAAACAGCAACCAATATCATGACATTATACATAGTCACTGTTAAAAATATTTGAAATCCGCTTAAGTCGGGAATCAATATCGACGAGGCGAAGCTATCAACCAGAATACCGGCCAATACTGCTGAAATCAGCAAATTACGGCCTTTTGGTAAATTTTGCGGCCCGGTTTGTAACCGGCAAATGGCCCAAAATATTCTGATTAATTGCAGCATGACAAGCTTTTACTCTTTATTATTCTTTTAAATGATTATCTTACCCTGCATAGCTCGTACAAGAAATAGCATTTTGTTATTATACGAACTAAATCCTCCAACAGGTCTATTAGATGTCTGATAATAATGAAATTGAATATGATATTTTGTATGTTGATACGCAAAGTAAACTAAAAACACTATGTGAGAGTATAAAAGATGCCAAATTACTTATTCTCGACACAGAGTTTATTCGCGAAAAAACCTATCGGGCAAAATTATGTCTGCTACAGCTTGCAACCGACGATGTTGTTGCCTGTGTTGATCCTATTGCACTAACTGATATTTCCCCGTTAATGAATATTATTAATGACAACAACAAATTAAAAGTTCTCCATTCTGCGCGGCAGGATTACGAAATATTTTATGACTTGAATAAAGAACTTCCCCAACCGCTGTTTGACTCCCAACTGGCAGCCAGTCTTTTAGGTTATGGTGAGCAGGTCGGCTATGGAGCATTAGTCAGTAAATGTTTAGGTGTTCAACTTGATAAAGCACATACCCGTGCGGACTGGAGCAGGCGCCCATTAAGTAAAGAACAAATACGTTATGCCAGTGATGATGTTGTGTATTTACGCCAACTCTATCCAATATTGATAAAACAACTTACTGAACAGAAAAGGGAAAACTGGCTGAATTCAGAATTTGAAGCATTATGTAAACCCTCACTCTATATTACTCATCCTGAAGATGCCTGGAGTAAAGTAAAAGGGATAAACCGTTTAAGACCACGACAACTGGCAGCAGCAAAAAATATTTCTCAATGGCGTGAAGAAATGGCCATTAAAAAAGATCTGCCACGCCGCTGGATACTTGCCGATGATATTTTACTTGCCGCAGCACAACTTCTTCCTAAAGATATTTCACAGCTAGAAAAAATCAATAATATAAAAAAAGCCATAATCGATAAATCAGGCAAAGAAATTCTTGAATGTGTTAACAAGGCGCTGCAACTTAACGAAGCGGATTTACCCTCAAGCAAAAAACCAAAAAGACTCTCTTCCGATCAGGACATAGTCGCCGATTTATTGCTGACTCAATTAAAAATTATTGCCAATGAACAAAATATCAGTCCGTCTAATATAGCCAATAGAAAAGAAATCGAGAAACTTATTCAGGGAGAAACTCATATCTCTCTATTACAGGGGTGGCGTTATCAGCTTGCAGGTAAAACAATACAGGAATTACTCGCCGGAAAATTTAGTTTGGCAATTGAAAACAATAAAATAATCCCGATAAAGTCAGCTAAATAAATACAATTTGATATGAGAAAAAAAGCATATCATTATCCTTGGCGTCACAATAATACCTTTGAAGTATTAGTTGATGGCAATAGTTATTTCTCGTCCATGCTTGCCGAGATAGAAAAAGCCGGGGTATGTATTTTACTTGAGACCTACCTATTCGAGTCAGGCAAAACAGCAGATCTTTTCATTAACAAATTATGTGATGCAAAAGCACGAGGTGTGGATGTTTTTATTATATTAGATGAATATGGTTCCAAAGGATTAAGTCGTGACGATAAAAACAGGCTGTTAAACTCCGGTATCGAAATACTACTTTATAATCCTGCCAGCCTTTTCAATTTTGGAAAAAGTTTAAAACGGGATCATCGAAAATTATTAAGCATAGATAAAAAAACTGCCTTTATCGGTGGCGCCGGCATTACGGATCAGTTTAATCCTGAAACCAGTACTGACTACTGGCATGATGTTATGCTGAAAGTGACAGGGAATGTTGTTACTGATCTAAATGATTCATTTAATCGCATCTGGAAAAAACAAAAACATTCTCTGCTTCATTATGAAAAACACGAAACAGGTCAATCATCCAGCTCGATAAAAAAATCCCGGGTACTGGTAGCTGCAGGCGCTGAAAAAAATGAAATTATTCGCGCTATTATTACCCGTATTCGTTCCAGTAAACATCAGGTCTGGCTAACATCACCTTATTTTATTAGCAGCTGGAAAATAAGGCGCGCATTACGTCATGCAGCCAGAAAAGGGGTTGATGTTCGCCTCATATTTCCTGGTCCGCATAGTGATCACAAATGGGTCACTTATGGAATGCAACGCTATTATCAACGCTTATTAAAAGCAAATATTGCTATTTATGAATTTCAGCCCCGTTTTACCCACGCTAAAATTATCCTATGTGATAACTGGTATACTATTGGTTCAAGCAACCTTGATCGCTGGAATCAGTTTTTAAACCTTGATGCAAACATAGAGGTTTATGATCCTGATAGTCATAAAAAAATATTTAAATTATTTCTGCATGATTTTACCAGAAGTCATTTAATAATTTTAAATCAATGGACTACACGTTCTCTTTCACTAAAACTTAAAGAATGGATTTCAGGACTGGCAATATACTTACTTGGCGTGATCAGCCAAAAATTTAAACGTTAGGTTCTGCAGAATTTTCAGGTGTTAGAATGATTTTATCCTGATAAGGCGAAAATCAGATAATAGATGAAAGTTTAACCTAGCCTAATCTTCCAGTTGAGTATTTAATACTATTAAAGACATATCATCATGTGCTTTTTCGCCATTAAGATGCTGACTAACCGCTTCAACAATATTATTACGTAAAACAGGTGCATTTGAATCAGTTTTTAAAATCTCTTTTAACATGATTTCATCGAAAGGCTCACCCTCGGCATTTTCAGCTTCTATTAAACCATCAGAATATAACACGATAGAATTATTACCTTCACAACTAACAAATTCCGTTTTCGGATCAAAAGATTCATCCGGTAAAATACCCAAAGCAAGGTGTGTTGATTCAAATGTTTTAACCACCTCTTTATTTTCATTCACTACGAAAACAGAAGGATTGCCACCATTCCAGATTTCAATCATATTATTGTGGTAATCAACTAACAAAAGAGTTACCGCAACAAAACGATTAATGGGCATGATAGCTTTGAGCTGTTGATTCATACGCCGTGCAATCTGGCCGATTGAATATCCTTTCTCTGCCATATGATTAAATGTTTGTGATACCGGTAGTAAGGGAAGTGCAGCGGTTAAACCATGTCCGGTTGAATCGGCATGTAACAAATAAAAGCGATCTTCTGAATGTTTTTCTGCAACAATTAAATCGCCGCTAAAACGTGTTGCCGGAATGTGCCAGACGTGAAATGCCTTACCTTCAAGATGACCGGTATCAAATAAACTTTCCATTAAGTCATAAGCCATGGATTGCTCGTTCTCTTCAGCTTTCTTGTATTGTTGCAGTTCGAGCATAGTTGCAGAAAGTTTATTCTGCATATCAGAAATACGTTGAACGGCTTTTAATTTAGCCCCGAGAATATTGAACTCGATAGGTTTAGTAATGTAGTCATCACCACCAACATCTAGTCCTTTAATTTTATCTTCTTCCGAGGCAAGGGCACTCATAAAGATAACAGGAATCCAGACGTCACCGGACAGCGCTTTAATTTTTGCAGTGGCTTCCAGTCCATTCATACCGCCCATCATAATATCCATTAAGATGATATCCGGCGTTTCAGATTTATATTTCTCTATCGCTTCTTCACCGGACTCTGCAGTGATAACGTCATAATTTTGTTTTAATAAATACTGACTCAGCACTTTAATATTAACAATATTATCGTCAACAGCTAAAATTTTTATTTTGGATTCTTCCTTGCCCATAAAAGTCTCAGTTTTTAACTTTCAGAAGTATCTGAATATTGTTTACGTATATCAAGAATATCTGGCAGGATCTGTAAAAATATTTCAACTAAGCGGGGCTCAAAATGTTTACCACTTTGCTCTTTTAAGAAATCAACCGCGTCTTCAACTGTCCATGCATTTTTGTAAGGCCGTTCGGTTGTCAGGGCATCAAAAACATCGGCAACAGCAACAACTCGTCCGGTAAAAGGAATATCTTCTTCTGCCAAGCCACAGGGATAACCTGAACCATCCCATTTTTCATGATGATTTTGGGCAACTTCAGCAGCCATATTCATTAATGCTGAATCAGAGCCTGACAATATTTCCACGCCAATATCAACATGGGTTTTCATTATGCTCCATTCATCCGGATCTAACTTTCCCGGTTTGAGTAATACACTATCAGGAATACCAATTTTACCGATGTCATGCATCGGGCTGGCGTTCAACAGGATCTCAGACTCTTTTTCATCCATGCCTGCGGCTCTCGCCAGTAATTGCGAATAGCGACTCATGCGAATAATGTGATTACCTGTCATATCATCCCGATATTCTGCTGCTCGTCCTAAACGACGAATCACTTCAAGTCGGGTATCGTTTAATTCCTTGGTACGCACCTTAACCATGCCATCAAGAATCTTATTCTGATTCTTCATGGCCTTTGCCATTATTCTTACTTCAAGCATATTGCGAATACGGGTCATGAGCTCGACCCGATCAAAGGGTTTGGCTAAAAAATCACGCGCCCCTAAATCCAGTGCTTTAATTCTCGATTCACGATCGCTTTGTGCGGTTAAAACAATAATAGGGGGATAATCCGGGTCAACTTCACGTATTTTTGCCAAAACCTGATAACCGTCCATAACAGGCATATTTAAATCAAGTAAAACAAGATCACTATTCTGTTCTAGATAAATTGATTCAACTTGAGTGGGATCAGTGGTGGAAAGCACATTAATGTAACCGTCAATATCAAGCATTTTTTCAATCAGCGTGACGTTTGCCGGCTGATCATCAACAATTAAAATTTTAGCTTCTTTTATGTTTTTTTCTTCAAGCATTTTTTGTCTTCTGTTATGCCAAATAATTGCCGTTTATCAGTGTTTCTATCGGCATAATTAAAAAAAATCTTAGCCTTTTTTCTGATTATTAGCATAGCTTTTGTATTTGCACTATTTAAATAGGGTTTTTACTAAGATGAAATTGATTGTTTTTCAGTATAATTAAAAGTAAAAATGAAAATGCGAGCCATATGCCCGCATCTCCATTAATAGCAATAAGATTAAAAATTAACTTTTTTTACGAGAACTTTTCTTTTTTGCTTTTTTCTTTGTCTTCTTTTTGGCTACCTTTTTCTTGGCTTTTTTCTTCGCTACTTTTTTCTTGGCCTTTTTCTTCGCTACCTTTTTCTTGGCCTTTTTCTTGGCCTTTTTCTTCGCTACCTTTTTCTTGGCCTTTTTCTTCGCTACCTTTTTCTTGGCCTTTTTCTTCGCTACTTTTTTCTTGGCCTTTTTCTTCGCTACTTTTTTCTTGGCCTTTTTCTTCGCTACCTTTTTCTTGGCCTTTTTCTTCGCTACCTTTTTCTTGGCTTTTTTCTTCGCCTTCTTCTTGGTAACTTTCTTTTTCTTAGCTATTTTCTTCTTGACGATCTTTTTCTTCGCTTTCTTCTTGGCTATTTTTTTCTTGGCAACTTTCTTTTTTGCTACTTTTTTCTTCGCAGCTTTCTTCTTGCTGGTCTTTTTCTTGGTTGCTTTTTTCTTGGTTGCTTTTTTCTTAGCTGTCTTCTTCTTACTTGTTTTTTTCTTCGCCGCCGTTTTTTTCTTGCTGGCTTTTTTCTTCTTCACAACTTTTTTCTCTGCCGCTGCTTCAACCGGTTTTTCTTCCTCTTTTTCTTCACTGGCTGATGCAGTAGTCGCAGCCTGCCCACTTGGTAAACTTTCAAGCACACGCTGAATAGCTGCAAAAATTGAATCCACTTCACCAACACCCCGAACAGTGCGTAATTTACCTTGCTTTCGGAAATAATCAACTAATGGTGCTGTTTCTGCTTCATATACTTTTAATCGATTACCGATCGTTTCTTCATTATCATCTGCCCGATGTTCTAAACTACCACCGCATTTATCGCAACGACCTTCGATACGAGGTGGTGAAGTATGGATATTAAACATCTGACCGCATGAACCACAGGTACGACGACCGGTTAAGCGTTGCATTAAGATATTGAATTCAACATCGATAAGTAAAGCTGCCTGTAATGGCTTATCAACATCATCTAGCAGGCTGTCCAATGCTTCAGCCTGGGGAATATTTCTTGGAAACCCATCAAGAATAAAGCCATTTTGTGCATCACTCTCTGCAAGACGCTCTTTAATCATGCCAAGTACAATTTCATCCGAAACCAGTTGGCCGGCATCCATGGCTTGCTTGGCTTTCATACCTAATGGTGAGCCAGCTTTTACCGCTGCCCGTAATAAGTCGCCTGTTGAAATTTGCGGTATGCCATATTTATCAACTAGTAATTTGGCCTGTGTGCCCTTGCCGCCGCCTGGTGCACCTATTAATACGATTCTCATTATTCTTATACTCCATTAATTCGGGTTTAAAACTGCGTTATGTTCGCGTCTGGATTTTAATAATCTCAACACAATCCACTTAATAATATGCGATAAACATTAAAACTAATCGCTGTACCCAGCTAAGTCAATGCTATTAACCGTGAATTTTGACGTCCTTTTGTTAATTTTTATCTGAATTTTTTTGATTGCGACACTGCCTGGCAATACGCCCCCCTGAAAACCTCCGCCTACACACATAAATTTGCAAAAAATCATGATAATTATGTGTTTTTCTCACTTACTGTTAGAATAGCCGGCCTTTTTCGACCTCTCACTGGCAAGCAGGTCATATTGAATTTTCACGAGGATCAAATACATGAATCTGGATAGAGTAAGCACTGGTAAAAATGTCCCGGACGAAATTAACGTCATTATTGAAATCCCATCTCATAGTGATCCGGTAAAGTACGAAGTAGACAAAGAAACAGGCGCCATGTTTGTTGACCGTTTCATGAATACCGCAATGCACTATCCTTGCAACTACGGCTATATTCCTCATACTTTATCTGAAGATGGCGATCCGGTTGATGTACTGGTGATTACCCCCATTCCTTTAATCAGTGGTTCAGTCATTCAATGCCGTGTCATAGGTATGTTAAGCATGACGGATGAAGCAGGTCCAGACGCAAAACTGCTTGCTGTCCCAATTAATAAGCTATGTAAAACATACAAAGATATGCATGCTCCTGAAGATGCACCTAAATTACTGCTCGATCAAATTAAACACTTTTTTGAGCACTACAAAGACCTTGAAGAAGGTAAATGGGTAAAAGTTGACGGCTGGCTCAATGCTGATGCTGCAAAAGATGAAATCACTTCTGCCATTAAACGCTATCAGGATGCACCTGAGAAACCTTGTTTCTAGCAATAAAAAGCCCATAACTATGAAAGTTTGTATTGTTTCCGATAGCCACGATAACCGTTTTTTGCTTGAAGCGGCGGTTAAAGATGGTAAAGCACGTGGCGCGGAAGCAGTGCTCCACTGTGGTGACGTAGTTGCGCCCACAACCCTAAGGATTTTGAATCCTATCGGTTTACCGGTGCATGTAATTCATGGCAATAACACCGGGGACATGTATAGCCTTTCCCGCTTACACCATAACGATGAAAGCGTCGTAAAGTATTACGGGCAGGATGCAGGTATTGAACTGGCCGGAAAGAAAATCTTTATGGTGCATTACCCGCATTATGCTGTTGCCATGGCAACAACCGGTGACTGGGATATTGTCTGCTGTGGACATGACCATAAAGCCAGCATTCGTGACATTAAAAATATTAAAGGCAGTACCACGCTCTACATTAATCCCGGTACTGTTGGTGGTATTGGTGCAGCGCCAACCTATGTGATGGGCGACCTTGCGACCATGGAATTTGAAATTATTGATGTGCCGGTGGATGAAAAACTCGCCTACAACAAAGTATCTGTCTCAAAACACAATTAACCTTTCTAAACAGAATTCCATATAATTGTAGGTCGGCCTTCAGGCCGACACTACGGTGTAGCAAATGCGTTTAACTCATTATTAAAAATATAGATTATCTTTTAGACACTGCGTTGGCCTGAAGGCCAACCTACATTTAGAACCTGCCCACAATAACCTTTTTTCCTCTGTGAACCGCCGTGTCCTCAGTGGTTCAAAATTTTTATATCAAGTATTTTTCTCGACCCAGCGCGATTCGTGACTCAGGCTTTCTTTTTTCCAGAACGGCGCTCGTGATTTTAGCTCTTCCATTAAATAGCGACTGGCATCAAATGCAGCAGCCCGGTGTGCAGACCAAACAGCAACTAAAACAATCGGATCATTAGGTCGCATTTCACCCACGCGATGAACAATCAATGAATCCAAAATATCCCACTTCTGCGCAGCTTCCTGACTGATTTTTTCCAGATATTTTTCGGTCATACCGGGATAATGTTCCAGTTGCATTGCATCGACATCATCCCCCTGATTAAACTCACGCATACTGCCCACAAATACCGCTGTCGCCCCATATTTTCCACTAAAATCGGCTGCTGACTGGTATTCTAATAACCGTTGATAAGGCTCAAATGCAGTTTCTTTTATCTCGATTAACATTATTAACCTCCGGTAACAGGAGGGAAAAAGGCCACTTCATCACCCGCTTTTACCGGATAAGAAGCATCTACATATTCCATATTAACAGCCATGAGCGTGTTGTCTGGCTGCTCCATATTGTTAGTCGCACTATTCCAGACATCAATCACTGTTTGCTCTAGCTGAGCATCAGCTTGTACTAGCTCAGCCTCGCCTTTGCCAACAACCTCGCGCAAGCTGGCAAAAAATTTCACGGTTATCACTGGATTTGTCATAAAAAAAAGCGTCTCTCGATTGCGTATTCAGGTTTGCAAGCCTATCATGTTTTAACCATTGAACCAATGATAACAATCCTAACCTATTGATATATAAGGACTAGCATGTCAGATTTAACGCATTTTAATGAGCAGGGTGAAGCTCACATGGTCGATGTCGGCGAGAAAAATCAAACTCACCGACTGGCAATTTGTGAAGGCACTATCTCCATGGAAGCAAACACATTAAATAAGATTCTGTCAGGTAATCATAAAAAAGGTGATGTGCTGGGTATTGCCCGTATTGCCGGTATTATGGCCTCTAAAAGAACAGCCGATCTTATTCCTTTGTGCCACCCTCTCATGCTAACCCATGTTGATCTTCAATTTACACCTAACTCAGATAACAACACGATCCATTGCTCGTGTCAGGTCGAAACTCGAGGCCAAACCGGAGTTGAAATGGAAGCCCTCACCGCTGTACAAGTGGCACTGTTGACCATATATGATATGTGTAAAGCTGTGGATAGGGGGATGACCATGGATAATATTCGTCTAATTGAGAAAAAAGGTGGTAAATCCGGTCATTGGCAGTTAAAAGATAGCAAATAATGACTAAAATAATCCAAATCTTCTAGAGTTACTCTAAATTAGACCTATAATTACTGTATTAAATAATAATAAATAAAAAATCAGTTTAGGAGCCCCCGTCATGAGCTGTTACATGATATCTATACGCCAGTTACTCATACAGTTTTTAGTTGTCACTCTCTTCGTTTTCGCTAACTCTAGTTTTGCCGATACAAGTGACTGGGCATTAGTGGAGCGATTTAATTTAAAACTCAAAGCTGCCAAAGAAGGTAAAATTTCTGCCATGTATGATGTTGGCAAACTTTACGAGCGTGGCCGCGGCACAGACATTAACCTGACAAGTGCAGCAAAGTGGTATCAAAAAGCGGCGGATGCCGGAGATGCTTTTGCAAAATCTCGTCTTGGAATCATGTATTTTGAGGGGCGCGGAGTTGAACAAAATTATAAAAAATCACTACAGTTATTAAATGCGGCAGTGAAAAAAAACATCCCCAGCGCTCAACACCAACTGGCCAGCATGTACGAGCTCGGCACTGGTGTTGCACAAAATTTACAAAAAGCCATTCACTGGTATACCCAGGCAGAAAAAAATGGCTACTATCTTGCTGAAGGTAAATTAGCCCGCTTAAAAACTTTACTACGAAATGGCGGTACAATAAACCGTACGACTTCAACACAGGCTTCCGCCAATAAAAATCGTAAGCCGTCATCACTAATAAAAATCATTACGAATGGTTTATGGTTTAAACGTAAAAAAGCCATTGCCTATCTACCTTCAAATATTACCAACTGTGTAAACAATGCTTATAACTCTTTACATTGTATCTCGACTTCTCAGGAACGCAGCACCGGCTCGGAAATTATTACTTACAATACCGAAAGTAATATTAAAATAAATGGCAACAACTCAATCACTATAACTTATGCGAACAATGTCCTGAATGTTACCCCGCTGGCAGTAGAAGATGGTGATGGTAATCTCATCGAACAAGTACCATCAAGAATAAAAAAAGGTAAGCAGAGTAAACAACGAAAACTCACCTGCCAAAATAAAAATAGTAAAATTATTTCCTGTACCAAAGGTGGTTCTACTTTTGATTTAATTAGTCGCTAAACTTTTTAAATTTATATGGCTGTCATACAATAGAGCTATGACAGCATCACCTCCTCCCCCGCCACAAAGTGAATATGAATTACTGCAGCGCGTCAGAAAATTAGCCGGCTTAAGGCTTGAGGAGCTGGCAATTAAATATGAACAACCTCTCCCTGCCGAAGCAAGACATGCAAAAGGCTGGATGGGACAATTACTTGAAACCAGTTTAGGCGCAACGGCAACATCGAAAGCAGAACCCGATTTTCAGCTAATTAATGTAGAGCTAAAAACATTACCACTCACCCCGGCGGGTAAACCAAAAGAATCGACCTACGTTTGTACGGTACCTTTAACAAATTTGCATGAGCAAAAATGGAATACATGCTGGCTAAAAAGAAAACTGCAGCGCGTTTTATGGTTACCATTAGAAGCAGATAAACGAATCCCCTTTGCTGACCGACATATTGGCAATGCTATTTTGTGGAGCCCGAGTAATGAAGAAGCATCACAACTGCAACAGGACTGGGAAGAATTAATGGAACTGGTATGTCTGGGTAAACTGGATCAAATCACTTCTCACATGGGTAAATATTTACAAATACGACCAAAAGGTGCTAATGCTAAATCATTAACCACCACACTTGATGAGGAAGGAAACATCATTCAAACATTACCCCGTGGTTTTTATTTACGTCCGGAATTTACGCAACAGATTATTCAGTCAAACTATGCTTAAATAACTGCACTTTAATACAAAATATTTCAGGATGAAAACATGGACGAGAAACAAGCCATTACGAGCGTCTTTAATTTAGTTGCAACAAAATACGACAACCCCTCTTTACGCTTTTTTCCTTCTTGCGCAGATAAACTGGTTGAATATGCACAAATAAAACCGGACAGTAAAGTCCTGGATATTGCTACCGGTACCGGTGTTGTTGCCATGGCTGCGGCACAATGTTTAGGTGATGAAGGCCATATTCAGGCGATTGATTTATCTAAAAACATGCTTCAGCAAGCACAAACAAAACTAAAAAATGCAGGGATTGATAATGTTGATTTTCATTTTATGGATGCAGAAAACCTGGCTTTTGAAAGTAATTCCTTTGACGTCATTACCTGCTCATATGGTTTATTTTTTATACCGGACATGTCGGCAGCATTAAAAAGCTGGTTACGTGTTTTAAAGCCGGGAGGAAAACTTGTTTTTACCAGTTTTGCACCCGCTGCTTTTCAGCCCCTGACTGAAATTTTTATAAAGAATCTGGCTGAGTACGATATCGTTCCACCTACACCCCGCTGGTTACAACTCGCTGAAGAAGACTTATGTAAACAACTACTTGATAAAAATGGCTTTGAATCTGCACAGGTTACTAAAGCACAGCTGGGCTATCACCTGGATGAATTTAATCACTGGTGGGATGTCATACAAAGTGCCGGCTACCGTGGCCTATATGAACAGCTGCCGCAGGAACATCGGGGAGACTTTAAAGAAAAACATCGTCATGAGATTGAAAAACTCATAACAGAAGACGGGTTATGGATGGACGTGCAGACATTATTTTCAAGCGCATTAAAACCGTTATAAAATCACCAGAGAGTCCTTGGCAAAACAAGGTTTTTTGCCAAATAATAGGAACACAAAGTGAATTATATAAGCAAACCCTGATGTTTTTTCGTTATAATAGCCGGCCAAAATATCAGGTTCGAAAGCAGGAGTTTTAAATGAGTGAATCCAAAGAAAACGATATCAGTGCAGCGCTATCCGGTGATGAGCGTCAGGAACTAGCGGATAAATTAAATGCGTATCAAGACAAACTAAAAGCCTTGCCTGCTGAAACCCCTGAACTTGAGCGTGCACTCCTTCAATTAGATATCTCCGAATTACTATTGGCTCTGGATCAAAAAGAACACGCATGGAATGAAGCCCGCTCTGTCTTTTCGGTATTTGTTGAAAATGAAGAGTGGCAGCATGCTGTTGAAGCCTGCAACGTCATGTATCAAACCGAACAGCCAGCTTCAATTGTTGCTCTGGGACATGGCGTCTGGTTAGCGGTAACGTATCCTATTTCTGCCGATACATCGATTGCCATGCTAAACCATATTGTAGATGAAACCCCAGCGACATCTGACGGTGCAGCGGTAGCAGCCATGGCCGGATATTATATTGCAGATATTCGCTCCTCTGACGAAGAGCATGAAAGTATGACCTTTTTAGCAAAAACAATTTTAGGTAATGTTGCTAAACGCCATAGTAATGTACAAACACAAAAAGAAATGGATGCATGGATGTTTAAACTGGAACTTAAAGATCCTGAAGTCTTTCTTCCACGCTTGTCACTGGTTGTTAATTCTATTGTTGAAGACAACTGGTGGTTTGATCGTGATGAACTACGCGCACGCCTGCCCGTTAACTAAAACTCATTCTTTATGAAAAGATTTTATAGACTCCAGAAAATTTGAGATAAACAACATGGGAAATGCATTTCAGGATCAATTTCTTAAAGCCGGCGTGGTAACGAAACAGCAGGTTAAAAAAGCACAGTCGGCTTCAAAAAAGAAGAAAAAAGAACAGCGTTCTAAAAAGAATATTGTGGTTGATGAAAACAAGTTAAAAATTCAACAAGCGGCAAAAGAAAAAGCCGAGCGAGATAAGGCTTTAAATCTTCGTAAAGAAGAACAGGCAAAACAAAAAGCAATTTCTTCCGAGATAGATCAGCTTATCAAAACAAACCTCATCAAACGCAATGATGAATGTGAAATCATCTATAACTTTGAACATCGAAAAAAAGTTAATCGCATTTATGTTAATGCCGAGATGAAACAGCAAATCATTGACGGAAAATTAGGCATAGCACGTATTGAAGGCCGTTATGAACTTATTCCAAAACTTATTGCGGAAAAAATTCAACAACGCAATGATAAACGTGTCATCCTGTTCGAATACACTGAAACGGAAATTGATGAAAACGATCCTTATGCCGAATTTCAGGTGCCTGATGATTTAATGTGGTAATTTTACTTAAACACTTTCCGAATCATTGAGAGCTTTATTTTATTATAAGGCGGATACAATATAGAGAATAAGTCGAACCAGGTTACGCCTTTTAAAATACTCTTTTTATGCGAAAACTGTTCAAAACCACTAAAGCCATGGTAACTGCCCATTCCACTATTACCGACACCACCAAAAGGTAAATTAAAATTAACCAAATGTTGCAAGCAGTGATTGATGCAACCGCCGCCAAACTGTATTCCATTAATAAACTCTTCTTGTTGTTTCGTATCCTCACTAAAGATATATGCTGAAAGTGGATATTGAGAAAGCTGTTTCACCACATCAAAAACATCGTCAAGCTTGTTATATTCCAACACAGGTAAAATCGGTCCGAAAATTTCTTCCTGCATGACCTTGTCATGCAAACTGACATTTTGCATGACGGTTGGCGCTAAAAATTTATCTTCTTCGTTATACTGACCGCCAACAACAACTTTACTATTATCAATAAGAGCAACAAGTCGTTTAAGATGATGCTGATTTATAATCCTTCCATAATCTTTTGATGTTGCAGCATCTTCACCAAATGTTTTACTCACTCTGGCTGACAACGCCTTAATGAATTCTTCCTTAATATCTTTATGTACCATCACATAATCAGGAGCAACACAGGTTTGACCGGCATTCAGAAACTTGCCGTATACAATTCGCTTTACTGCAATATCAATATTGGCATCGTGCTCAACAACACAAGGGCTCTTTCCGCCTAACTCCAGTGTCACCGGAGTTAAATGTTTTGCTGCTGCCGACATTACTATTGAACCGACACGGGGACTACCGGTAAAAAAGATATGATTAAATTGTTGTTGCAGTAATAATGTCGTTTCAGGAACCGCTCCTTCAATATGAGCAACGTACTCAGACTCAAAGGCTTCATCAATCAGCTCATGAACAACCTCGCTAACACAAGGTGTTAACTCTGAGGTTTTGATTATTGCCGTATTACCTGCTGCAATTGCAGCAATTAATGGTGATATTGCCAGTTGAAAAGGATAATTAAAGGGGGCGATAATTAAATTAACACCTAAAGGAGAATAATATATTTTACTCGAAGCAGGTTGAAGAATTAATGGGGTTTTAATTCTTTTAGGCTTCATCCATTTTTTTAAGTCTTTTATACTGTGGCTTAAATCAAGTAGAACAAAACCAACTTCTGAAAGATATGTTTCAAACGCCGGCTTCCCCAAATCATCGTTTAACGCCTTTGTTATTCTTGGCTCAAATTTCTTTATCACTTTCTTTAAATTTTGTAACTGTTTAATTCGAAAATCATAAGACATCGTTGCCGACGAATTAAAATAATCATGCTGTTTTTTAACAGCATCAGGTATCTCTTGTTTGTTTTTCATTATTCAGACATGTTTATGTTGATGATAGACATCCATGATTTTCGGCAAAGCACGCTTAAAGGCTTTAACCACATCAGGATCAAAATGTTTTCCCGACTCATCATCTATCAACTTCAATGCTTTTTCAACCGTCCAGGCTTCTTTATACGGGCGACGGGATGTGAGCGCATCAAACACATCTGCCAGCGCCACAATACGTGCAGATAGCGGAATCGCATCGCCTTTTTTCTGATGAGGATAACCACTGCCATCATATTTTTCATGATGCCCTTCTGCTATTTCAATTCCGATTTTAAACATTGAATAACCTGCCTGATTAACCTGACTTTCACAGCGACGTAAAACATCTGCTCCGATAGAAGGATGCTTTTTCATTTCAACCCATTCATCATCGGTTAATTTTCCCGGTTTTAATAATATGCTGTCTTCCACCCCGACTTTACCAATATCATGCATTGGTGCAAAATGATAAACATGCCGTGGATAGCTACTTTTATATTCACCCTGATAAATACCTTCATCATATAGTTCCTGAGCCAGAATATATGAATATAAACTCATACGAATCAGATGATCTCCCGTTTCAGGATCTCGACTTTCTGCTAACTTTGCCAAACCTTCTACTGCCGAGACAACCAGACTTTCCATTCCAATCGAACGATCAAAAGCGTGACTGACTTGCGAGGTGATATTAGTCAGCAGCTCGCGGTGTGAAGTACGGTAAGCATCTTCTTCTGCTGTGGCAAAAACCAGTAAGGCACGTTCCTCCCCGCTAATACACAAGGGAAAAACAATAAGAGACTTCATTTCCATAGCAACCAGGTTTGAAAAAAAATCATCGCTAACCTCATATTTTTTTAATTCTTCTTTAAGGTTACTAAAGCTGATAACTTTTTTCTTGTCAAAGATACGTTGTATGACAGGATGAGAAAGTGAAATAACATCACCCTCTCTTAGTGCCTGTTCCGCTTTTGAATATATATGCCCGATAACCATTTGTTGTTTTGACACATCCATTCTCAGCATAGCAACCCAGTCAATGGGTAACAAACCATTAAATTCTTCATAGATAAATTTAATTATTTCATCTAAATTTGTCGCCTGATAAATTCGATCGGTCAGACCAAAAAGAGAATTCAGTCTGCCGGTTAATTGATTAAAACTTTTGGTTAATTGTCCCAGCTCTTTACTATCACTAACTTCTATTTGATGGGTTAACTCACCCTGGGCGACACGGTCAAAAGCATTAATCGTTAATGTCATCGGTTTAAATACTTTCTTGTAGACAACAAAGAAAATCGTTAGCGCAATAAGAAAGGATAAAATAATAGAAACCCTGTTCAACCATGTAATCTGATTAAGTTTTTGTTCCATCATATTACGAAATGAAGCGGTTAAATCTGTTGCCGCCTGCATTAGATCATCTTCATTGTACAAAACATATTGTGCGGCAGCTTCGAGTCGTGGTTCTTTAGGATTGCTACCTAACTCTTTATATAATCCACCCTTAAATTCATCCCATGACTTTGATGCCTCAACCAGTTCATTACGTGCTGTTTTATTCCAGGTGCAATAAATAGGATCGTATTGCTGTGCAATTTTAGGAATGCTCTTTTTCTTTTTACTAAGAGATAAGAAGTCATTACTGAAAAGTTCAGGAGCGAGACGGCGGGCTTTAAAGGAGTTAATAATCTTGTCGTACCGTGTAATCAACATCTGTAGTTGTTTATGATACAACGCAAGATCACGACGATAGCTGGTGTAGTTTCTTGGCGCATTATCCGCATAGGTTACACTTTGATTAACTATCAGCTGGCTAATCACCCTGAGTTGACCTGAAAGATTCAAGATTAAGTAATCATGTTTTCTTAAATCCAGCAAATAAAGTGTTGTTGATACAATAGCAACCAGCACAATAAACTGTATCGCTAGTGCTGTCCCAATTTGTACTTTTAATGATCGAAACAAAACACTCTCCGCATATATTCAAGGATAATTAATAGACCGGATTTACTCGTTATCGTTCCATAATCAAACAATAACCGGATAAATAAAGATATTTTGTAATATATCGGATCAGGAGGCTAAAACCTTTATCTAAATCAGCCTGTGGGAACTTATCATTATGTTCGCTATTTGTTTATTCATCCGCTAATCAACATAAGGCCCGTACTGGCGAATAGGTTCACCATGCGGTTGCCCCATACAAAGCATAAAATGACTTTTAATTAATGCATCAATATTCAGCTCAGTAATATCCTGAAAAAAATAAGCTTCTCGCTGACTGACTTTTTCCGAGTTCACCTTAAGCTCTCCGGAAAGCAGATAAACAAAACCTCTGAAATCTTGCGGTATTTTTTCATTCATTTTTGCAGCAGCATCAAGATTAACACTGAGATAGCGAACTCTGGTTTGTAATTTTAGCGGCGACTCATCTCCAGCAATGACTTTAATATTGCCACCATCAATCTTAATCTCCGGAATGTTTTCTTTATCAACTTGCTGATAATCCGGAGCCATAGACTTCTTGCTTTTCGCCAGATTAATCCATAATTGAATGCCATTACTATTCACTTTTGAGTCCGGCATTTCGGAATGTTCCATTCCGCGTCCGGCAGTAAAGCGTTGTGCACCACCGGCAGTCACCGTTGAGTGATTACCCAGATTATCTTTATGCTCAATACTTCCACTAAACATATAGGTTATCGCTTCAAACCCCCGATGAGGGTGTGTAGGAAAACCGCGCTCTGGACCAAGATTAAAATTATCCCATAAGACAAAAGGATCATAATTCATCATTTTACTACTAACAGGAAATAGACGATGTACATCAACACCATCACCTTCACTCATTTCTATAGCGGGTTTAATAAAAGTGTTAGTACTCATGTTATTTTCTCCCGATTATGTTTTTGGTAAAGGTCCTGTTCCGGTCCCAATGGAACAATTCGTGTCGGATTAACCATGTCATGACTATAGTAGTAGTGATATTTTATATGATCAAAAAATGTCGTATCTGCCACTCCCTGCCATTGATAGAGCTCCAACATAAAATTATATAAATTTGGATAATCAAAAATACGTTTTTTATTACATTTAAAATGACCAACGTAAACCACATCAAAACGAATAAGCGTAACAAATAAACGCCAATCCGCTTCGGTAATTTGATTGCCGGTTAAATAACGTTGCTGACTTAAAATCTGTTCCATTTCATCAAGCGCATTAAATAATTTATTATAAGCTTTTTCGTATGCTGCCTGTGTTGTTGCAAAACCTGTTCGATAAACACCATTATTGATATTGTCATAGACCTTCTTGTTAACAAGATCTATTTCACTACGTTTATCTTGCGGATATAAATCTAGTTTTCTTGCTTCATCATCTTCAATCAAATGATTAAATGCAGTATTAAATATACGAATAATTTCTGATGATTCATTATTAACGATTGTTTGAGTTTTTTTATCCCATAAAACAGGCACGGTCACTATGCCGCTATACTCGGGTTCCGCTCTGGTATAAATTTCATGTATTCGTGCCGAGTTATATAGTGTATCCCCTGTTGCGGCAGGAAAATTCTCTTTAAAATCCCAACCTTCATTATCCATATAAGGATGTACAACAGAGAAACTAATAATATCTTCCAGCTTTTTTAGCTTTCTAAAAATTAAAGTACGGTGAGCCCATGGACAGGCATACGACACATAAAGATGGTATCGATCTTTTTCAGCATCTGCAGCAGAAATCGTCTTTCTGAACTGAGAATCTTTTCTCACATACTCACCATCTTCACTGACTTTGTCGAACCAGTCTTTTTTATACTTTCCTTTTACTAATAAGCTCACCGTCTTCTCCCTATTTATTTTTATTATCTAAACTAAATGCACCGGCACCATGTTCTGCCAATAAAATAAAACCACCGGCAATGGCAAAATTTTTCATAAACATAATCATTTGTGTTTGATCTGCCAGATTACTATGAAAAATAATGGCCGAAATCACCGAAAATCCTGCCAACGCATACGCTATCCAACGTGTTTGCCAACCAACGACAATTGCCAGACCACCACCAAGTTCCAGAATAATGACTAGCGGCAATAACATTCCGGGAACCCCCATCATTTCCATATAGCCCTGCGTACCTGCATAAGCGGTAATTTTCGACATTCCGGCTAAAACAAAAATTTGTGCCAATAATATTCGTGCGATAACACTGCTGTATTTACTCATTTTAATTCTCCTTGTTGTTTTACTCATGATTAAAATCATCATAAAGTAAATATTTAGATATAAAAGTATAAATATCAGCTGAAATACATCTAAAATACTGATATATTTGTTTTATGAAAACATATCCACGGATAAATCTTGAACAATGGCGAGTCTTTCAGACGATTGTTGATAAAGGCGGCTATGCGCAAGCAGCTAAATACCTCAACCGCAGTCAGTCTGCCGTTAGTTATTCCATGTCCCGACTACAGGAACAATTAGGTATTTCTCTGCTAGAAATTAGCGGACGCAAAGCAGTGTTAACCGAGCATGGGGAGTTTTTACTAGAACGCTCGCGAAAATTAATTGATGAAGCCAGTGAAATTGAAAATTTTGCCCGACATATTGCTAAGGGCCGAGAAGCGGAAATAAAACTAGTGGTAGACGCCGCTTTCCCTAATGAGTTACTAATGGATTCACTAGCTCAATTTGCCAGCCAAAGCCAAGGCACTCGAGTACAGCTAAGAGAAGTCATTCTCTCCGGTGCAGGCGAAGCGCTGCTAAACGATGATGCTGAACTTGTCATTGGGGTTGAAATGCCTACAAAGTTTCTCGCAGACCCGCTCATTGATATTGAATTTATCGCGGTAGCCCGACATGATCATCCCCTCTTCAAACTCAACCGAAAAATTACCACAGCTGATCTGGCAAAACATACTCATGTTGTTATACAAGATTCAGGACAACATGAAAAAATTGATGTCGGCTGGTTAAGTTCACAAGATCGCTGGACCGTCAGCAGTATTGATAGTGCACTCAGTGCAATTGAATATGGTCTGGGCTATGGCTGGCTACCAAGTAATCGATTAGTCGAAGCACTCGGAGACGGGCACCTCAAGCTTCTTCCTCTTGAACAGGGAGCAACTTACAAAGGCTTTCTGGGGATAAGTTTTGGGCACCCGGGAAATATCGGGCCTGCTACCCGAGAGCTTGCAACCATTATTAAAAATACGGTAAAAAGTGTTGGGTAAAAATAAGAAATAAAGCCTTATGACTTAACAACTCAAATTTAATTTGCCAACTCCTCACGAACCTTTTCTAAAATATTTTTCATATGTAAAGAATCTTGTTGAATCTTTGTGAATTCATCAACCGATAATGGCTTACTAAAAAGAAACCCCTGTATTGTTTTACAACCCAGAGCATGCAGGTAAGCCAGTTCCTGTGCAGTTTCAACGCCTTCTGCAACCACATCCAGACGCAAGCTATGTGATAAAGCCATAATCGCTGTGACTATTGCCGCATTATCACCACCACGCTTATCCTGAACATTAGTAATGAACGAACGATCTATCTTCAAAGTATCAATCGGGAATTTTTTAAGATAACTTAATGATGAATACCCTGTACCAAAATCATCAATTGATATAGCAACCCCCATTTTCTTAATTTCATGCAGGACATCAATATTTTTGGTGACATCATCCATTAAACAACTTTCGGTCAATTCAACTTCAAGGTAATCAGAAGAAAGTTCGCTATCTTTTAACGCAAGATCAATACGTTCAATAAAATCACCTTGAGCAAACTGTACACTTGAAACATTAACTGAGACACGTAAAGGCTCCAGCCCCTGTTCTTGCCATTGTTTATTAATCCGGCATGACTCGCGTAAAACCCAGTCTCCCACTTCAACAATCAAGCCGCTTTCTTCAAGTAATGGAATAAACTCAACCGGTGAAACAAGACCTCTTTCAGGATGAAGCCAGCGAATTAAAGCTTCCATTCCCTTTATATTACCTGTCGCGGCATCAACTTTAGGCTGGAAATATAAACAGAATTCACCGTCTTCAAGCGCTTTACGTAAATCATACTCTTCACTCAAACGTCTGGTGTTGTCTGTGTTCATGCTGGTATTGTAATAACGGTACTCGTTACCACCGGCTTGTTTGGCATCAGTTAAAGCCAATGTTGCATACTGACTGAGCTCATCGGCATTGCCTTCATCAGTAGGATAAACACAAATACCGTAGCTGACTTTCAAAATGATATTATCTCCATTTATAATAAATGGCTCTTGCATACCAAGTAAAATTCTTTGCATGGCCCGGTCAACCTCATCATCATGCTCAACAAGATTAAGAATTAATCCGAAACCACTACCTCCCAAACGAGCAACGGTATCACTATCTCTAACCAGCTCTTTTAATCTTGCTGCAATATCAGCAATAAGAGAACTACCTTTTTTATAGCCATAACTTTGATTAATATCAGTTAACTTATCAATATCTAATTTTATAACAGCGAGTGATTTTTCATGCCTTTTAGCCATTGAAAGAGCAAGTTCCAGATGCTCAAAAAATAAAGGCAGATTGGGTAATCGAGTTAATGCATCATGAAGTTCCGATGCTGTTGTGGCATCAGCGTTCTCATTATGTGAACGATAAGAAATAAATAGCAAAAATGACAGAGCAGTTAATACAATAAAAGAGAAAAGATAAAATCCGGACGAAATTGAGATGAACCCGCTTATTTGCATAATACTTAACAGTAATAGCAAAAGAGAGCAAAACAAAAACAGAAAAAGCGCGTGCGATAATTGTTCTGGTTTGAGTTCAGTTAATTTTACTAGCATGCATCCTGTATCGGGATTTGAAGAAAATTCTTTAATTTCTTTCAGTAAAATCCGCGACAAATTAGCATTTTCACAATAACGAGGGGATAGGCTAACTTATTGATAATGCAGTTATTAAATAACTTCTGCCTTATTCAAATGTTCACGTAATAAATGAAACAGCTCTCCACGATCAACAGGTTTGGGTAAAAAGCCATTTGCGCCAACCCGAAGCCCCCAAAACTTCTCTGTTGCCTGCTCATTACCGCTAATAATAACAATCGGAATATCTTGTGTTTTTGGCTCTTTGCGCAAGATACGCGTTGCCTGAAAACCGTTTAACCCCGGCATAATGACATCCATTAAGATTAAATCCGGCTGGTGTTGCTTGGCAATTTCGATACCTTCTTCACCATTTGCAGCACTAATAATACTGTAGCCCGTCGGTGCCAGTGTTTTTTTCAAAACAGCAATGGCTGTTCTTGAGTCATCAACAATCAGTATCGTTGCATCATTGGGCAATTTTACCCGCTCATCACTCCGCCTATCCGTGCTGTTATTTTGACCACCACCAAAAATCGATTTTAGATTAAAAGCCATTACTTATTCCATATTATGTGTGAATTAGCGCTATTTTATCCCATAATATAAAAACCGGCTAATAATATATTAAAAAGATTCCTCACTATGAAAAAGCACTATTCAATACAAATTTCAGCCTGCATTGGCGTAATCCTTGCCAGTATATATTTCACTAAATTGTCTTTTGCCGAAAACTTACTCAGTATCCCCGTATCAACAGGTGATGAAATATCCGTAGAACGCTTCCCGGCAACAGGAAAGTCTTTAATTTTGTGGCTCGCACCGGAATATGGATTTCGTGGTGCTCATCGGACTATGGCTCAGGCAATGCAAAGTCAAAATATTGAAGTTTGGCAAGCCGACATTCTAGAGTCCCTGTTTTTGCCCTTAAGCACAAACGCGATTAAAAATCTCAATGGCGAACGGGTTGCAGACTTAATAGAACACGCACATAAAATAAGCGGAAAAAAGATCATTATTGCCGCTGATTCTTATGCCAGCATCAATGCACTTAAAGGCGCACATCAATGGCAACAAAGAAAACAATCCGATAGCTATTTAATTGGCGCAATTTTATTTTCTCCCAATACTTACCAGTCAATTCCGCCTCTTGGACAATTACCGCAATACATGCCAATTGTGTCTGCCACCAATATCCCCTTAATGATTTATCAGGCAAAAGGACATGGCAATATGGGGCAATTTAAAAACCTGATAAAAAAATTACAACAACATGGCAATTCTGTTTACAGCCGAATTGTTGCGAAAACAAGCATTCGATTTTATGAAAATAAACCGGATAAAAAATCACGCAGGCAATTTCATCTGCTGGCAAAAAATATCAAGATGATGATTTCAATATTGGGAAAAGAACAGGTACCTAAAAAGCCTGTTACATTGAAGAGTGAAAACAAAAACAACAATAATGGTATAGATATTTATTTAAAAGCCTATAAAGGCAGCATTACACCAAAGGCTATTAATCTTACAAATGCGTACGGGCAAAAGGTGATTAAAAATAATTTCAAAGGAAAAGTTACCGTGATAAATTTCTGGGCTACGTGGTGCCCGCCGTGTGTTAAAGAGATCCCGTCATTAAACCGCTTAAATAAAAAAATGAAGGACCAACCCTTTGAGTTGATTTCAATTAATTATGCAGAAGACCGGAAAACTATTCTTGAATTTATGAAAAAAGTGAAAGTTAATTTCCCAGTATTGCTCGATCCTAATGGCTCATTTGCAAAAAAGTGGAATGTTATTGCCTATCCTTCTACCTTTGTCATTGATACCAGAGGAAATATTAAGTACGGTGTAAATGCAGCTATTGAGTGGGATAAAGATGATGTAATAAATCAAATCACATCCCTGATGTAAACAGCGAAATCTGACTAACAAAACTTTTTTAACCGTATTTTTTAATACACTATTACGCTAAACTGATTTAACCAAGTTTTAATATGAAAAAGGGAACTCGTATGTATACTCAAATAAGAAATATTATTTTATTAAGTATTGCCGTTGCAGTTCTTTCTGCGTGCTCTACTCTGAGTAAAAGTGAATGCTTAACTGCAAACTGGGAAACGATTGGTTATGGTGATGGCACTAAAGGTTATAAGGCTTCAAGAATAAGCCAGCATCGCTCGGCTTGTGCAGAGCATGGCGTTACACCCGATTTAAATGCATACACTAAAGGCAGGGAGAAAGGACTTACTCAATACTGTATACCTTCAACAGGTTACCGAAAAGGACTTTCCGGCTATACATACAATGGTGTATGCAGAGGGAAACGTGAACGGGAATTTGTTGATGCTTTAAATTATGGTTTAGTCATATACAAGGCAAATAGAAGATTAAGCTCTTTAAAGAGTAAATATGATAATCAACGCCGGTATATTACCAAGCTGGAAGATGAACTTCATTTCAACGAAGAACAAATTGTTAGTGGAAGACTTTCCAAAGTAAAAGCATTAATGCTTTTAAATGAAACAAAAGAGATAGCTGAAGAATTAGGGAAAGCAAAAAGGGATTTAAACAATATACGTGAAGATATTATTGATCAGGAGAATGAAATTTCTGATTTGAAACATCAGGGAAACTATCGTTAAGATTCCCCCCCCCCTTAAAATATAGTTAAAGACCTGCTTGCCAAAGCTAATTTTTTTAATTAATGAAAAAGTTAGCTTTGGCATTTTTTGTTATAGCGATAAATATTATCTCTGATTTTGAAAACAGATAAAAAAATAATATTATTTGATGGCATCTGCAAACTCTGCAATGCATGGTGTCGCTTAGTTATTCGTTATGACAATAATTCAAACTTTGAACTAATATCCATGCAATCAAAAAAAGGACAATATATACTTGTTGATTTGAACTTACCAACAAAAAACTTTAACAGCATTATAGTTATCGAGAACAATATCGTATATGAAAAAAGTACCGAGATCCTAAAAATACTACAGCAACTGTCTTATCCGGTAAAAATATTCGCTCTTCTGAAATATGTCCCAAAATTTCTTCGGGATTATATTTATTCGAAAATAGCAAAAAACCGCTATCAATGGTTGGGGAAATATAACAAATGTCAAATACCATCCATAGACAATAAAAATTAATAATAATGAATCTATTACAACCATTAAAACTGCTACTGCCCGCCTTAATTCCTTCGTGGAATTTTTTTGATAGCATAGCGCCATCCCCGCGTATTCAGTACTCTTTATTAAATCCAGATACAAAACAGGTACAAGAATGGCTTGAGTTTCGTCCCCGTCCTGCAAAGCTTCCGTTTATAAAAATGCTTAAACGAATGCTTTGGAATCCAACGTGGAATGAATCATTGTTTTTGGTAAGTTGTGCTGAACGTATCCTGCAACACTATACAGAACATAGTGAAAATGAAATATTGCAGAGAGTTAAAAAAGATCTCGCTACTCATCCCGAAAACAACTCACTAAAAATGGCAACCCGCCTGCAATTTCGCCTGCTAATTATCCGGCGAAATGGATTGCATCTACATGAAGAAGTCATGTTTATTTCTCGCATTCATCCTCTTTCATCAGGCGAAATAACATGACTCTTGATAGTGCGATTCGATTAACAGAAATATTAATGGGCTTTGCCTTCGTACAACAAAGTATTGAACATGTTATCTCGTTTACTTATGAAAGACGTTTATTTTTAATTCGGTTGCTGCTCTCGCTGTTCCTTATTCTTGGATATCAGACAACAGCGGTCAGTGTTTTGTTATTACTGTTAAGTCTGGCAATTTTACAGCGTTTTCAAGGTCCATATAACGGTGGCGCAGATCGTATGAGTTTGCTCATTTTATTCTGTCTCACTCTGGCACATCTCGCCCCTTCTCTACGCTGGCAAGAACTGGCTTTTGGCTACCTTGCGTTGCAACTCATATTGTCTTATTTTATTTCTGGTCTGGTCAAAATAGTAAACCCTGACTGGCGTAACGGCCGCGCCCTACGCGATGTATTTCAATTTTCCGCTTACCCTGTTAGTGAATCTTTACGACGCAGGGCAAACTCGCCGCGTACATTATTTATTGCCTCCTGGATTGTTATGCTCTTTGAACTGCTTTTCCCCTTATCATTATTTTCTAATCATAGTTTAATTGCCATGCTTGTTATTACAGCCGCGTTTCATTTCTTAAATGCCTGTTTCTTCGGGTTAAACCGGTTTTTCTGGATATGGATAGCCGCTTATCCCTCTTTACTCTGGTTTCAAAGTCGTATTTTCCATTCTCTCTATTAAGGTGATACTTTTATGACGGGAACTAACTTCATCTTAAACGTACTAACTTTATATTCAAAAAACATTTAAGGTGATTTTATGAGTCTTGCACCGGGTTCTAATATAATAAACATCCAGCTTCCTGATATTAACGGCTCTGTCTTTAATACTCAAAGTCTTGAGGGAAAGCCTTTCATGATATCTTTTTTTCGCTTTGCCAGTTGTCCATTTTGTAATTTACGAGTTAATGAACTTGTGAAACGATTTGATGAGTTTGGTGATGATTTTACCATTGTTGCAATTTTTGACTCACCTCTGGATAACCTGACCCGGCATACAAAAGATCATCGTGCCCCTTTTCCAATCCTGGCGGATGAAAGTAATCAATATTACAGACAATACGGCATCGAACATTCTTTTGCCGGCATGTTAAAAGGTATGATTTTTCGACTACCAACCTTATTAAAGGGAATGCTAAAAGGCTATCTACCTTTAATTATTAAAGGTAGCTTAATTACCATGCCTGCTGATTTTCTTATTAATCGAGAAGGAAAGGTGACAACCGCTTACTACGGTAAAGATGAAGGTGACCACCTGGATTTTGAACAGGTCAAGGCCTTTTCAAAATCATAACTAGCCATCTCTGCCATCAACACGCGGCTGGATCCACATCGGTGTATAAATAACAATGTAAATGACAAAAGAAGTGATCCATAACCAGCCGGCAATATTAATTAGCTGCATGTATGACGTTGTTATAAATATAGGAAGTATCACCCTAACAATGGCAGCGATATTAATGAGAATGAATGATAAGACCATCCATCGATGAAGTTTCATTTCCCGCCCTGTATGGCCAAGACTGACTCTGGCCATCATCCCTAACGTCATAATTCCGATGCCACCCACAGTAAATGCATGGTAAGAAAAAATACTTTGCGCTAAATCAAATATAACCAGACTTTTAAGCATAAAGCCAATGACAAACCAGAAATATGCTATCTGTAATATCCATACTAATGGCACTGACCAAATTTTATTTGAATACCAGCCGGCAAGACGAATTAAATGAACCACTGCTGTAAACAGAGCCAGATATCCAATAATGATTTTATTACTTAAAATAATATCAGCCGCCACAACGGCAACAACACTCGCAGGTGATAAAATTTCTATCCATTTCCATTTTTTTGTTATAACACCATTTACACCTCGTTCTGTAAAAAAAGGAATAACCCGTCCACCCATAATCACAATTAACAAAACAACCAGATAAAGCATCATTCGGCTACCTGTCACAATCGAGCTATTTATTAAACCCAATGCACTCAAATGAACCATTAAATTTGCAGCTGCCATTGTCAGCAGTAAAGGAACAAAAATAAAATTAGACCACTGCTTGGCTCGAATAACAGGAACAGCGAGAAGAAAGGCCACTAACGGAATAAAACTTAAATCAAGAAAGGCAATTAAACCATTTGGAATGTCAGATAAAAAGGGAGCAAAACGCGCCGATAAAAACACAAGCGACAGGATAAATAGCTGACTACCATTAATCATTTTTTTTCCCGTCCAGTTCCCTGCTGCGGTCAGTAAAAAACCGGCAATCACCGCAACAGCATAACCAAATAGCATTTCATGAGCATGCCAGCCAACTGAAGAATAATAAGCCGGTACAGAAATTTTACCTGAAAGCTGCATTAGCCATAAAAAGATAAGTGCAGGTGCAGAAAAAGCTGCTAAAAGAAAAAAAGGACGAAAACCTAAAGCAAAAAGAGCAAAACCCTTTGAGTTTTTATTATCCGGATCATCAATTTGTATTGCCATAACTATTTCCTCTTGGTTCTTTATTCGATATTTTTAAACATTCGCCAGCTCAAGCTCTTCACTCGCTTCTAACCAGTCCATTTCAACTTGTTGTAAATTATTATCAACCTGGCCCTGTTCTTCTAACAATTTCTTTAAATTCTCTTTATTACTTTCATTATAAATATCATTATCTGCCAGTTGTGCTTCTAATAATTCCTTATTTACTGTTAACGCTTCCATTTGTTTTTCAAGTTTTTTCAATTTGTTTTGTAATGGTTTCAGTAATTTTCGTTTCTCTGCTGCATTTTGCCGGAGTTGCTTTTTATTTTGCCCGTCATGAGCAATGACATCACTCTTTTTTTCAGGAATATTATTTTTATTTTGCTGGCTTAACCAGTCTCTATAATCTTCCAGACTACCATCAAACTCAACAACCCGACCATTAGCGACTAAAAGCAAGTTATCAGTTACTGTACGTAATAAATGCCGGTCATGCGAGACAATGATCATTGCACCTTCAAACTCCTGCATGGCAATCGTTAAAGCATGACGCATTTCCAGATCCAGATGGTTAGTCGGTTCATCCAAAAGAAGTAAATTGGGCTTTTGATAAACAAGTAACGCTAAAACCAGTCGTGCTTTTTCACCACCTGATAACGGTGCAACCGGTTCAATAGCCATGTCATTATTAAAAGCAAAACCACCTAAATATTTACGCAAATCACTTTCTGTTGCTTTTGCATCAATACGCTGTAAATGTAATAAAGGACTGGCTTCAAAATCAAGCTGTTCCAATTGATGTTGAGCAAAATAACCAATATTTAACTCTTTAGCTGTCGTGACTTCTCCCTGCAAGGCAGTCAATTCGCCGGACAACAATTTAATTAAAGTCGACTTACCCGCGCCATTGTGTCCGAGTAAACCAATGCGATCCCCCGGATGTATGGTGAGTTTTACTTTTTCTAAAAGCGGTGTTTCTGAATAACCAATCGCAACTTCATTTAAAGTAATAAGCGGGTTTGGCATTTTTTCAGCCTGACGAAAATGAAAGTTAAAAGGCGAATCAACATGTGCAGGGGCAATTAACTCCATTCGTTCCAGAGCCTTAACCCGACTTTGTGCCTGTTTAGCTTTTGTTGCTTTTGCCTTAAAACGCTCGACAAATTTTTGCATGTGCTGCACTTCACGTTGCTGCTTTTCATAGGCGGATTGTTGTGTTGCCAGATACTCGGCTCGACGTAATTCAAAAGCAGAATAATTACCGCTGTATAAAGTAATACCCTGGTTTTCAATATGGGCGATATTGTCAGCGACGTTATCTAAAAAATCCCGATCATGAGATATAAGTAATAATGTGCCTTTATAATTTTTTAACCAGGTTTCAAGCCAAATCACGGCATCCAAATCAAGGTGATTAGTTGGCTCATCAAGTAATAAAATATCGGAGCGACACATGAGTGCCTGAGCAAGGTTAAGACGCATACGCCAGCCGCCGGAAAACTGTTTTACTTCAGCTGACTCCTGAGCAGTCGTAAACCCCAAACCATGGAGCAATGTCGCTGCACGGCTATTTGCGCTATAACCGTCAATCGCTTCCATATCAGAATAAAGGTGCGCCAAGGCTTCACCATCATTACTATTTTCAGCTTTCTTAATATTATGTTCGAGTTGACGTAACTGAACATCACCATCGAGTACATATTCAATTGCAGTACTATCCAGCGCCGGTGTTTCCTGTGCCACGTGTGCAATAACAAGGTTTTTAGGTAAAAAAACATCACCCGTATCTGCATGCAAAGAGCCGAGAATTAAAGCAAATAAACTGGATTTTCCTACCCCGTTACTGCCGGTAATACCCACTTTCTGGCCATGGTATATTGTTAAATCAACATCTTGCAGTAGTTCGCGAGGACCGCGACGTAAAGATAAATTTGTAAACTTTAGCATAGGCTAAGTTTACCAGAATTCAGGCTGAATTTTATTATAATAATGAACCACAGAGGACACGGAGGTTCACAGAGAAAAACATATTGTTTACCTGTAGCTTGCTTGGCTCAAGCACCGCGGAGCCAACAAATTATAAAGATAAGAACATCATTACGAGGGAAAAGATGACCGCGGCAATCTCAGGAATGATCAATTAAAGCCAAATTCCCCGCTCCATTCATTATTTTTAAAATCAATTTTTAACCAGTGCGGAACAAAGGCTTCCGGTTTTTGAATAGGAAAATCAGTTAAGGGTGGTTCATCTCCTTCATAATCAATACCACAAGATTTGGTCATAACTGGGCGAAAGCGGACGGCCAGTTGTTCTGTCACATCAACCAGATTACCCTCGGCACTTTCTTTAAAACGAACCTGTTTGCGAATTAAACAACTAAAATATAATTCCATTTCTGCTATGAGTTTTTTATCCCTTGTTGCTAATGCCTTTTCAGCAGCTTTACTTAAGCTAACCGCAACCGCTTTACCCTGTATTTCAATTTTTTTTTCCATTATTTCACCTTAATTTTATCTTTATTTCATATGCAACCGATCAAACTAATAGCATCAAGACTCATTCTTATCTATTATAGACATAGTTCAGCTTAATATAGGCCATAAAATGATGAAAAATCTTGTGATTTCTGCTTTGGGTAATGATAAGCCCGGTATCGTCAATGAATTATCAAAAGCGGTTCTGGATCAGGGTGGCAATATTTCCGAAAGCCGTATGACCGTGTTAGGCGGTGAATTTGCAATGATGCTACTGGTAAGTGGTAGTCAGGAATGTATTGATAACATCATATCCAAACTTGAAGCAACCGGCGCAAAATTAAACCTGACATTAATCGCAAAAGAAACCCGGACTCAGGAAAAAAATCAAAAACGCCTTCCTTATCAGGTTTCAGTTGTTTCTATGGATCATCCCGGTATTGTCCATAATATTTCAGATTTTCTATCTAGTCGTCATTTAAACATTGAAGAAATCGAAACAAAAACCTATCCGGCTGCACACACCGGAACACCGATGTTTTCACTGGAAATGACAATCAGTGTACCAACAGACAGTTCTATTAAATCTTTACGCGATGAGTTTGTTACTTTTTGTGATGACTTAAATCTGGATGCAAGTTTGGAAAGTAAACGTTAAATTATTCATGTTTATTTTACTGCTATGCATATTTTATAATCAAGATATGCAAATAACATAGCAGTCATCCCGTTTTAAATATTATTTAATTTTTAATCGGTGTAATCCGACTTACCGCTTCTTTTGCTCTTGTACGTGCATCATCAATATTATTCCCATATGCTAAAGCCACACCCATACGGCGTTTAGAAAATGCTTCCGGTTTACCAAATAAGCGCAAGTCTGTTTGTGGTACTGCTAAAGCCTTTTCAACTCCTTCAAATGCAATGCCCTTTTCATTCATTTGGCCATAAATAACAGCGCTTGCACCGGGTTCACGAAGTACTGTAGAAACGGGTAAGCCTAAAATTGCACGCGCATGTAATTCAAATTCATTTTGATACTGTGTTGCCATGGTCACCATACCAGTATCATGCGGACGCGGGCTGACTTCACTGAACCAGACATCATCACCTTTAATAAATAACTCAACGCCAAATAAACCACGACCACCTAAATTACTTGTGACAGCTTTAGCAATCTCTTGCGATCTTTGCTTTGCTTTTTCACTCATCCCTTGTGGTTGCCAGCTTTCAACATAATCACCATCAACCTGTACATGGCCTATCGGCTCACAAAAATACGTTTCTGTTTCACCCGCTTCATTTAAAGCACGAACCGTTAATAAGGTAATTTCATAATCAAAATTAATCATCTGCTCAACAATGACGCGACCGCGATCAACTCGACCTCCACTTTTAGCGTAATCCCATGCGGTACTGATATCAGCTTCTGTTTTTATGGTCGATTGGCCTTTGCCGGACGACGACATCACCGGTTTAATAATACAGGGATAACCAACACCATTATCAATAGCCAGTTTTATTTCAGCTTCACTTTCAGCAAAGGCATATTTAGAAGTAGGTAAGCCAAGCTCTTCAGCCGCCAATGTGCGTATACCTTCCCGGTTCATGGTCAGTTGTGTTGCACGTGCTTTAGGAATAACTTCTGCTAAACCTTGATGTTCGACTTGCGCCAGCATATCGGTATCGAGCGCTTCTATTTCCGGAACAATTAAGTCAGGCTTTTCTTTTTTCACCAAATCAAGCAAAGCCTCACCGTCTGCCATATTGATGGTATATGAACGATGAGCAACCTGATGTCCCGGAGCATTTTCATACCTGTCTACCGCAATAACTTCTACACCTAAACGCTGCAATGCAATAATGACTTCTTTACCCAGTTCACCTGAACCTAACAACATAACACGTGTTGCTGTTGCTGAAAGTGGCGTGCCTATTTTCATGTGAATTCTCTAAAATTAAAGATAACCATAATAAATTGATGTATTGGTTGAGTCCAGAAAAACAATTCACCACAGAGGACTCGGAGGTTAAAGTTTATTGTTTAGGTACGGACAAAACACTAAAACTCCCTTACAATAAGCTCAGAATTAAGAATTATTGGGGAAGATGGTAGTGAAACTCAGTGTAGAAAAATTTAAAAATTGGCAACATAAAAGCATCACCCTTTTGGGAATGTCGGGTGTAGGTAAAACTCGTCTCTCGAATATGCTGCCAACTGATGAATGGTTTCATTTTTCAGGTGATTATCGAATTGGTACTCATTATCTTGATGAACCCATTTTGGATAATATTAAAAAACAAGCCATGCAAGTGCCTTTTTTGCGGGATTTACTGCGCTCAGATTCTATCTATATTCAAAATAATATTAGTGTTAATAATCTACAGCCTGTTGCCAGCTTTCTCGGTAAATTAGGTAACCCTGAAAAAGATGGACTACCTCTGGATGAGTTTAAATATCGTCAGGAACTGCACCGACAGGCAGAAATTGCCACTATGCGGGATGTTCCTGCCTTTATTAAAAAAGCACAGGAACTTTATGACTATAAACATTTCATAAACGATGCCGGTGGCAGTGTTTGTGAGCTTGATGATGAAGAAACACTAGAGGTTCTTGCGCAACATACTTTGATTTTATATATCAAGGCGACTGAAAAAAATGAAAAGTCTCTTATTGAGCGAGCGGCGTCTGATCCCAAGCCTTTGTATTACAGGGAAACCTTTCTTGATGAGCAACTTGATATTTACATGAAAGAAAATAAATTAGAATATGTTGCAATGATTGACCCGGATGAATTTGTTCGCTGGATATTTCCAAAATTATTCTACGCTCGTATTCCGCGCTATGATGCGATTGCAGAAAAATATGGTTATACCATTACAACAGATGAACTAGCACAAGTCACCAGCAAAGACGAGTTGATGACGTTAATTGAAAAAGCCATCCAAAGACAAAGTTAATTTTAAACCATATATTTTATTTGTTTCTCTGTGCGCCTCCATGAGCAATGTAGTGAAATGCTTTTAATAACTAATGATAAAAACACGGACTAAATTATGCCTTTAGTTGCCAACTCAACATTACCAACTTTCAAACGCCTGCAACTTGAAGGTGAAACGGTTTTAAATCGTGATAATGCGGTAAAGCAGGATATTCGTGAGCTTCATATTGGTTTATTGAACATGATGCCGGATGCAGCATTGTCTGCAACCGAGCGCCAGTTTTTTCGTTTAGTTGGCGAAAGCAACTCTATTGCCCAGTTTTATATGCATCCGTTTACCCTGAATGAATTACCACGCGGTGAAAAGGGTAAAGCACATGTTGAAAAATATTATGAGTCCTTTGACCAAATTAAAGAACAAGGGCTCGATGCACTAATAATCACCGGCGCAAATGTTACCGGTCATGAACTTTCACGGGAACCGTTCTGGCAGCCTTTGATCGAGGTGATTGACTGGGCCTATGAAAATGTCACATCCACATTATGTTCATGTTTAGCCACTCATGCTGTTCTCGAATTTCGCTATCAGCAAAAAAGAAGACCACTGGGTTTTAAACGCTGGGGAGTTTATTCACACCATGTCACAAATCGCCAGCATCCTCTGGTAACAGGGGTGAATACTCGGTTCGATGTACCACACTCTCGTTTTAACCAAATCGATCATTCTCAATTTGAAGAGGCTGGCTTACACATTCTGGCCGAAAGCAAAGAAGCCGATGTTCATCTGGCCGTTAGCGAAGATCAATTTCGACTGGTGTTTTTTCAGGGGCATCCGGAATACGATATTATTAGTTTATTAAAGGAATACAAACGCGAAGTTAATCGTTTTATTTATGATGAAAGAAATGATTACCCTCCTTTCCCGGAAAATTATTTTACCTTACAGGCTCAAGCCTCTTTAAATGAGTATAAAGCGCGAGTTGTTCACGCTAAAACGGCTAATCAGGAAAGTCCCGAATTTCCCGAAAAATTAATTTCTGAAAAACTCGATAACACTTGGCATGATACAGCCGAAGCTATTTTAAATAACTGGATTGGCAAGGTTTACCAGCTTACAAATATTGATAGAAAGAAAGCCTTTCAAGACGGGGTAAATCCTAAAAACCCTTTGGGCTTATAAAAAATTTAAGACTGTTGCATTTTGTCCGCTATACTTAATTAAAGCTCCTAGAGTTAATCGAATAAGGATGATCGACAATTATGTTACATTTTATTGCACGAAGTTTATGGCTATTATGGTGCTGGATAGAACTTAGTCTGTTTACTCTTTTTCTTTATGTTTTAGCATGGTTACCTCGAGCGATAACAAAGCTTTTTTATTCAAAATTATTTTATATCTGGTGTCGTACCTTTACCCGAGCTCTTGGTGTAAATTTACGCTTACATCAAAAAAACATTAATCCATTACCGAAACAATATATTCTGGTTGCCAATCATCCTTCTGCATTTGAAGATATTGGTGTACCGGCTTTATTTGACGTTCACCCGCTGGCCAAAATGGGCGTAAAAAAATGGTTCCTGCTTGGTAAAATAAGTGAAGCAGCCGGCACAATGTTTGTAAAGCGTGACAATAAAGAATCGCGCCACGCCGTTGTTGACACTATTATTGATAAACTTAACAGTGGTGAAAATGTTGTTATATTTCCCGAGGGAGGCTGCAAAGGACGACGTATCTTTGAAAAATTTCAATATGGTGCTTTTGATATCTCTCTGCGAACCGGCGTACCGATACTGCCGGTATTTTTACATTATGAAGCACAAGATACTTTTGAATGGCGCGACCCGCAGATATTAATTGATAAATTCTGGCATTTTATGACCAGCCAGAACAATAAAGCTAACTACTATGTTTATGATGCGATTGAACCGGAAAACTTTAAAGATAAAAAAGAATATTCCGATTATGTTCTTAATAAATTTTTAGACTGGCAAAAACGCTATTTAGACTGAAGTCGGTAGTTAATTTCATTCAACATTGATTGACTATCTGTGTAATTCAAATGAATAGTAAATGTTTTATTATTAAACTCTAGAACTAAATTTGGAAAACTCTCCGCATACAATTCACGTGCCTTAGCTATCTCTTTTATTAATTCATTCTCAACCTGTTCAGAAAAAAAATCTTTTTCAAACCGAGCAACTGATAATCTCAGTTCTTGAGATAACGTAATTAGCGTTGAGTTATTTGATGGATTTCTTGCTTCCTGATAATAAGCGCGCTGTATTGCTTTTGTCATAAAAAGATCATATTTATCACCTTGTTGTCGAGCAGCAATAACGGCTCGACAGGCAGGATAAGTTGACCTTCGAGGAATAGCCTTTTCCCAAAAATCAAAATTGAACTTAACGCCCGGAATCGTGTCTTCTATACGCTGCCAGTTACTTTTAATTTGTTGCTGCATAGAAACTGGCATTGGCACATCAGAGTCAGCAGCTAAACCTCCAAGCAGACGTTTTACTTTTATATGTTTCGGTAAACTGCCGAGAAGCTCTTCGAGTGTATTGCTAAAACCCCAGCACCAGCTACACATAGGATCATGAATATAATAAAGTGTCGGATTCATAGCGTTTTTTTGTGCTCAAAGTTACTGACAATGATGATAATTTAAAATAATAATAACTTAAACTTAAATAAAGGTATTCTAATATGAACCTACAGTTAAAAGCCGGTTATTTTTCGATTAAAAATCCCCTGGAAATATTTGATCGCTGGTTGAATCCCTTTCATCACGAAGAAAATATTGATCTTCGTGGAAAAAATATGGCGATTTTATATTCAAAACGGGCAAAAAAAGCTCTGCTACAGCGCAACAGTATATTAATTGCTGAGCTGCAACTCTATTTCACCTGTGTCGTACAAAAACGTGTCATGTTTCATGATACAACTTCGCTAGATACCATTCCAACCTCTTCAAATCTGGCTATTGCATATCATACTGTTCAGTCTAATGCCTGCGATCCAGTTGAGTTTGCTGAATCACATCCGGTAAAAAAAGAATTAAAATCAAAAGCAGCTCTATCCATGCGTCCTTCAAGCTTTAAAATTGACTATAAAAATGGTGAATGGACTGGTGACTTTTCATTTTAACGGTATAATTCAACTCACTTTTATCAGCCTAGTTTAAATAAAATGAATCGAGTAAAAATATACAGTACGGGTGTCTGCCCGATTTGCGACAAAACAAAAACATTATTAACAAAATGGAATATTGGTTACGATGAAGCACGCGTAGACCTGGACAGGACTGCATTAAAAGAAATGCTGGAATTAACCAATCACGCACGTAACGTACCACAGCTCAGCATTGACGGAAAATGGATTGGTGGTTTTACTGAACTCACAGAAATGCATATGGAAGGTGAATTAGATGTCCTTATGCAAAATTAATAATCAAATTTAATTACAGGAATTAAAATGCTAGAAACAAATGAATATTTCGATGGAAAAGTAAAATCAATCGGATTTAAGACCTCTACACTCCCTGCAACTGTTGGCGTGATGGACATTGGAGAATATGAATTTGGCACATCAGAAAAAGAAACCATGACGGTTGTCTCTGGCGCATTAACCGTTATGTTACCCACTGCGAGTGGGTGGCAAACATTTAATCAAGGCGAGCACTTTATTGTAGCGGCCAATGAAAAATTTCAGCTAAAAGTAGATGTCGCTACCGCTTATCTTTGTACCTACGGTTAACTTTAAGCGATGAAACTTTATCTTATGCGTCATGGTGAAGCCTTATCCCCTCAGGTTGATCCTGAGCGCGGGCTAACCGAAAATGGCAAGAAGAAGATAGAACAGGTTGCTCACCACTTGAAGAAAAATAATGTTGTTTTTAAAAGAATAATTCATAGCACGAAAAAACGGGCACGTGAAACCGCAGAAATTATGGCATGTATAATTTCACCCGATATAAAACCGGAACTACATTCACATATTACTCCCAATGATGATCCTGAATTTATTTTGACAGAAATAAATAGCTGGGATAAAGATACATTAATTACCAGTCACCTTCCATTTGTACCTAACTTAATGACCTTGTTGACCGGACAGGATGCCTATTTAACAAATATAAGTTTTGAAACAGGCACTATTGTCTGCCTTGAAAAACATGATAACGAAACATGGGCGATAAAATGGTCTTCATCACCTTCAGAAATTTCTGCCGGCTAAATCTATTTTTTATATTCCGGCATAAAACTACCAACAACCTGCAGCGGTGTCGGATTTCCTTTTTCGCTGACCCAAACAGCCAATGCATATTTCCTTGCTTGAAAATAATACAGCTCCGGTAACTCCGTTACCCAGTTCAGATTATCACTAGCAACCGAACGATAACCAATAACAACGAACTCATGTTTTGCGGTTCGACCTTTATTTTCTCCTTTCTCAATATAACTCGTTAAATTCATACCTAATATTGCAATATTCAGTACTAATGAATTTTTAATTTCAATTAAAGGTTGATATGTTGCCTTGATATTTTTATTTGAAATTACGACATGTAATTTACCTGTTGAAGCTGTCGCCTCAGGTAAAGAGCGGGAGAATATACCTCGCCGCCAACTTGAACCATTTACCATAAAGGCAGGGGTGTAAACAGTTGTTGCATGTTCCAATTTAGCATAACGTGATTGACGTAGGCCATATTCACTCCTTGCATAACGATCTCGCCAGCCGATGTAATCCCAGTAGTTCACATGAAAGGCAACTGGCACCCATTTTTTCCAAAGGTTCTTATTATTTTTTAATTGATTAAGATAATTTTCTGCCGGTGGACAACTACTGCATCCCTCTGAAGTATAGAGTTCGATTAATGTTGCTTGTTTTTCAGAACTTTCTAAGACTAATGATTGGGCTAAAAGAGAGCGGCTAGATAAAACATAAATAATTAACGATTTTATAAATATTGATATTATCTTCATGTCATTAAAATAAAAACACCAGATAAAAAATTTACCTGATGTTTTTAACCTGTTTATGATTACTTATTCATTATCAATCCGTTCGATTGTTACAATGGCTGTCGCTCCGCGCCAGTCAAGATGAGCAGGATTAAGATCACTCCCTCCTCTAATACCAGCATGAATCGTGATAAAACCTTCTGCACCTTCAATGGCACGAGCATTACCAGACTCGGGGGAACATGGAGGCCCAGGAATATAAGCACAACTTTCATTATTTGCTTCAGAACCGGCATCATAAGTTGTCGCCATGTAGGTGACACTTTTCCTCGGTAATGCTTTACCTGATATGGCAGCAAAAGCATCATTTGATGTTGCAAGCATACCGGTCACCGTTATTTTTGCTTTTTTTGGTGCACGAAGCTCATAGGAAGCCGTGTTGCCATAAACAACTGGACCACTCGCCGCAACCACATTGTATACGCCTTTTTCCCCATAAACTTCATTATAAAGCACTGAATTATTCCCGGTCTCGGCCTGAGTCGCTAGTCCTTCACTTGCAGCAGAAGTAACGTTAAATAATTTAAAGTTGCGGTTATGTACAATTATCAGTGGTGGAGTAATAACATGGTGAGATGTTGCATTTGTGATAGTAACGCGATAATTATGCCAGTCACTCGCAACCGCTTGCGATGCTGCGAATACGCCCAATACTAATAATGCTGTTCCAGCTATTTTTTTCATTTTATACCTCCATGGTATTTTATTGATGAGCCTGCAGCATGGAGATAAGTTATGTCATTGATGTCACTAAATTATCACTTTTTTATCACAAATCCGTTTATATTTTTACATGAGGTAAATCAAATGAAAATTCTGTGCCATTATTTTTTTCTGCAGAAACAGATATAACACTATTATGTAACTGAATAATACGTTTAACAATTGCCAGCCCCAATCCGGAACCATCCTGATCACGGTGCTTTTCAATACGATAAAAACGTTCAAATATATGTTGTGCTTCCTGTTCCGAAATCCCCTGTCCGGAATCTTTTATTGCTGTTGCGATACTTTTTTCGCCTACCTGCAAAATGATTTCAACTTCACCACCCGGCGGGGTATATTTAATAGCATTATCCAGCAGGTTTTCTAATACGCGCTGTATTAATCCGATATCTGCCGATACAAAAGCAGGAACCTGAGGGATTTTTGTTTTTAAAATAATATTTTTATTTTTAGCATTTAATTTAAACTTCTGCGACACATCCTGCGCAAGTTCACTCATGGAAAAAGATTCAAAATGAAGAGTTGTATCATTGTTTTCCAACTGAGCAAGTTCAAATAACTCTGTAATCAGTTTCTGTAAACGCTGGCTGTTCTCAAATGCCGTTTCCAGATATTCCAGCTTCTCCTTGTCAGATAAACTGTCATTTTTTAATAATAATGTTTCAAGGTAGCCCTGCATTGACGCCAGTGGTGTCCTTAAATCATGAGATACATTAGCGATTAATTCGCGACGGGAGGCATCATTGTGTTTTAGCAATTTAACCTGTTGAATAATACGATCTGACATCTGGGAAAATGTTGTACCAAGGCGATCTATCTCATCACCTTTCCTTCCATCAAAACGTGTCGGTAACACTACGGGGTGTGTAAAATCTGTTTTTTTAAATTTTTCCATCGAGCCGGATAAAATGTCGACCCGACGGGTAATGTATCTAAATAGAATATAGCCAATAATGGAAGCAAGAAAAATACTGATTAAAATAGCAATAAACCAGCTGCGTAATAAATAACTTGATTTTAATAATTTGAATATTGAATCATATGTTTCTCCACCCAATACGATATACAAATAACCATCCAGTCCGTTTCCATTTTTAATCGGAGCGACAGAAAAAACTTTATTCCTTTCATTTGAACGCGGGTCATCTCCCATGATAGGTAAGGATGTATTTACTTGCAGGTATTCTTTAATAGGACGCAGGGAGATTTTCTTTCTTTTTACCGCACCTTTTGGTGCCGAATAAGCCATAATGTTACCGTTTGGATCAGTAACATATATTTCGATGCTCGGATTGACCAGCATCATACCATCAAGCACGGTTTTCATTGCCTGTTGATTTATTTTTTTATTTAAAATTAATTTTTTTTCTTTAACAATATTATCTGCCAGATCATGATTAAGACGCTGGTTAAGTTCTTGTAAAAAAAGCGGCGCAGTTTTTACTACCATACCAATAAAGATAGCTGAAAGAATTAATAGCAAAAAAAGCAATGTGATAAATAAACGATTTGATATTCGGTTAAACATACTGCTACGGTCTCAGGCCATCATTAAATTTATAACCTACGCCCCAGATAGTTAATATATATTCCGGATTTGCAGGATCATTTTCAATTTTTGCTCTTAAACGATTGATATGTGAATTAACCGTATGTTCATAACCTTCATGCCCATAGCCCCAAACAATATCGAGCAATTGTGTTCTGGAATAAACTCGACCAGGCCGCCTCATAAAGTGATGGAGTAAGTCAAATTCTCTTGCTGTTAAATCAACACTACGGCCAGCAACGTAAACCTGATGGGTATCAATATTAACTTCCAGATTTCCACAAACAATATTGTTTTCTTTAATGTCACTCTTTTTATTTTTTGAAAAAGCTTCTACCCGACGAAATAAAGCTTTAATACGCGCCATGAGTTCTCTTACACTAAAGGGTTTGGTGACATAATCATCTGCACCTATTTCAAGCCCCAACACCCGATCCAGCTCAGAGGACTTCGAGGTCAGCATTAATACCGGAGTATAATTACTCTGGTTTCGAATACGCCGACAAATTTCAATGCCGTCCATCCCGGGTAACATCAAATCCAGAATTACCATATCAAAGGTTTTATTTTCCAGATAATTGAGACCTTTCAGCCCATCCGCAGCATGCTCAACGCTATAATTAAGATCGGATAAATTCAGGCTTAAGATGTTTGCCAAATCAGTATGATCTTCAATGATGAGTATTTTTTTTCCAGACATCCTGTCAACCTAGCATTTATTTGTCACAAAAGAATCACGGATAGCGTATTATTAATATACAAAGAGTACAAATTAAGTCATTAGTTCAAAAATGATGATTTGATTTTAAAAATAACTAAAATATGAGAAATATTATCTTGATATTTACTTAAGATATAAATACCCTAACACTATGAAAACATTAATATTAAGTATTGCAGCTATTACTATTGTGTCCTGTTCATCCGCAAATATTACTATGCAGTTGACGAACAAAACACCTCGCGGAGTTTCAATTAATAACGTATTAAAAAATGAACATTCAAAAGCATATATGAAGGCTGAAAGTTATTGTGCAAAATATGCCAAAGTACCCCGGATACTCACTGTCGTTACACAGGAGAAAACAGAAGATTTTACTCCGGATATGGCAACAATAAATTATGAATGTTTAAAACCTAATAGTTAACAGTAAAGGCTTCTTTAAAAGCAGTCAGAAACTTATCATAGTCAGAAGCAGGCAAATCATTAATACCGGCGGCAGCTTTTCTGCCTCCCCCGGTTTCAAATTGCCGACATAAATCATCTGCTCCTGTTTTATTATTCAACGGAGCACGTACACTAACCACATATCCGGCATGATCATTTTTAGTTAACATGGCATGCGCCCTATCGGGATTTTGTTGTGTAAGTTGATTAGCAAAGACACCACTAACACGTCTCGCCCATTTTTCATTTTCCAGAATATAAAGTGCATGACTATCACTATTAAACTCTGGCTGTATTGATTCTGCCTTTACCAAATCGGCTGTATAACCATTAACTAATTTTTTATATGCGGGTTCATTATTAATAAAATCAAAGGGATCAGCATAGGGTTTTATTTTTTCATACAATTCTTCCGGTGAAAAAATCAAATCATCTAACGAACTACCATAACCATTATAGTTGATGCATATTCCTAGTAATTTTAATTGTTCAAGTTCTTCGCTCGAAAGATTTAAGGGGGTTGCAGCTTCTTCAGCGGCGTCAAAAAGATTATCACCATAGGCTGCTGTAACTGCCCAGCCAAGATATTGACTACTTAGATACTCATTGACTAATAAACTGGTGCACACATTGGCATCGGTATTAATAAAAGTTTGCAGGTTTTTATTATCAGGAATTTCACCGGCAAAATGGTGATCAAAATAAATCACTTTTGCGCCGGCTTTTAAACAGGCTAACAAACCTTCTCGATTTTTATCCAGAGAAATATCCAGCACCGTGACATTATCATTTTGATTTGCCTGCACTTTTTTTAATAAATTAATATCCCGTTTAACACCAGTAACTAAAGAGCTTTCAACTGGATTGGCTAAACGCAACTGATGTAGTGCACAGATACCATCTGCATCACCATTAAAAACATCAATATTTTTCATATTTGTACTCACAAATTAAAATTATAAAATTAGCCGGGTAATCATTTGTACGCGTTTTTTAATTTCTAAGTATGCCTACATTGTTAACTAATGTTAAATACCCTGTTTTTGTGACATATATTAACTATATTTAGATTAAATCATAAATTTGGTTGGAGATGAGCCATGCAGTCCACATTTAATACTTCCAGAATATTTAATGATCAAGACGGTTGGTATATTGTTATGAGAGAGTCTGATGATAAATTTTTAACAGGCTCCAAGCACAAACTCATTGGCGATCAGCATTTAATGGGGCCATTTTCGAGCAAGCATCAAACCGAAGACTGGTTTGAAGGCTATTTAGCCATGCATGCAGAAAATCGTACTGTGGATAATTTTATACCCGATAGTATTGATTCTTATCACTAGGTTTTATTTTTCTTCTAGAACATAAAACAGGATAAAAAAAGGCCGATGAGAAATCATCGGCCTTTTTATTTAAGCAACCTCTATAAGATCTTTTACTTCTTCGCTGCTTCGTC
>JALTJN010000142.1 GCA_027076405.1 Chromatiales bacterium | reverse complement strand
AGTCCAATGCCACGCTAAAAAGCATTAAATAGTCCGGGTGGCCACCGTCACTATTTGCTGCGATTTCAGACATTTGCTGGGTGGCAATCGGGCATGCAGTGAAAACTTGAAAGTATGCTGTCCGTGCCCACTGCTACCATTGGTATGATTTGAAAGTTCAGTGTACTATGCGCCTAACAAAACAAATCAAGCAGACTTGCTACCGTGGTGCATAAATTGAAATCCTGTGCATTCTGCAAACACCGTGTGTATGGCGGTATCAATCCGCAAGCAGCTTATTTGTAGCGTTAGGCTTCCGAGTTACCCACGAAAGTGGACACATTTTTCATTATAAAGAGGTAAGTAAAGTGAATTCAAAATTATCAATAATTACAGTCCTAGTCGTTCTATTAGTGCTGTTATCCGGTTGTGAAATATACAACGAGAAGGCCTCTCAAGAACAGGATGCATCTGCTAAGCAGTTTAAACATGAAGATAATAGGTCAGTTATCTATGTTTACCGTGAAAATTCAGCAGTTGCAATCATTCAGGCATTCAGGCTCTATCTGAATGATCAATCAGTTGCCAACTCTACATCAGGAACATTTGTTAGACTTGTTGTAAATCCTGGGATATATAAAATAGGTGTTGGTAATGTTAGTAATTCATCAATTATTGATTCAATAGATATTACAGCTGATAAAGGTAAAATATACTACGTAAAGCTAACAATAGGGGCAAACGTTGTTTCAGGGGAACCTAAATTGTCTTTAGTGGATGAGGAAGCTGGACAAAAGGATATTCTGAGTTGCAGCTTACTGGTTTCAGACTCCTAAGCCCGGCCTTTTTTTGTTCGTGCAGCAAATGGGATGTAAAGCAATTCCACAATTGTTGGCCTGTAATTACTGCTATGCTATCTGGGAAATCAAATACATTTGTAAAAATACAGTGTCAGAGTTCAGCCTAAATACTTAGAGATTGGTGAATATTAGTCAGCTTTATCGGAACAAAATCATTGCTAAAAAAAGCCGTTTACGTCAACAGCTAATGCAGGCTTTAGCTACAGCAAAGAAATTCAAAGGAGATTTCTTATGAATCCACTCGCTCTCGGTGCCGGGTTTCTGGCAATCTTTCTTATTGGTGGTCCTCTCACAGGAGGTGACACAGCTATGTCTATAGGTATTGGGGCTATCGTTTACGTTATTGCCAGTGTTTTCTTTGGCAGGTAGATAATGCCACCTATTAAAATATAGTATCTTAATAAGATAATTTAGTTATACATTGATATTGATTCAGCTCATATTGTTTTTTTGTTACAGCATTAATCTGGCACCTTATAGCCTAACAAAAAGCTCCAGCCGACCCGCAAAGCTACGCGCCTTTTGTGGCAGTCGCTTCGCTCCATTTTGCCACAAAAGCCACTCCGCTTTGCGGTCGGCTGAGCTTAGGCGTTATGCGCAAAAAAAATTACAGATGTTTGGCGGGTTGGTTGCCAGAAATGAATGACAGAGCTTATTTTGAATTTACCCTCTGTTGAACAAAAACATCGATTTTCAGGTTGGGTGATATTTGCT
>JALTJN010000141.1 GCA_027076405.1 Chromatiales bacterium | reverse complement strand
AATCTGGAGCGCCTGCATCGTTTGTTTTTAATGGAGCGAAGTGACTCGCAAAATAAACCGAAAAGGAAACGCAAGCGTAAGTGCAAAGTGGTTAAAAGCTATTTTCTAAATTAAGGCACAAACCTGAAGTGTGGTGTATTGGTTCTGCAAGGTTAATATGATTTTTATTTAAGCAGGGAGGTGAAAAGTCTAAAGCGAGCTTTAATTGAGCGTGAGCGGCATTATCTTTTTGCACAGACACCACAAGTCCCTATTGTAAATTTGTAGTAGCCAATGGAGGTCAGGAGCAGGCAGTATTGAAATCACATCTGAAGGCGGTGCCATTATATCTGCTTGGGCAGCTAACCGTAAATGTGTCAGGTTGCAATACCTGAACTTGCCCTGAAGGGCATTTAATAACATTGAAAAAGCAAGGTGAAAATCAGCGGGGAATTGAAACCGTGATGTTTCATTATAAGGCAAGCATGTGTAGAGCTTACCTTATAATAAGTGCTTGCATGCGTAACCTGTTGTCGATACATAATCGTAATGCCATCGGGCGACAAGTCTCTTTTGTCATTGAGTCAAAACGCAAACCCACTTATACGGATTGGATGAAAGCGCGCATTGATAGTGAGCAAGGCAAACTGATTTACGGACATCGTATGTCGGTGATAGAACCCGTGTTTGGTAACCTGTCAAATAAAGGCTTAACAAAATTCAGCCTGCGTGGGAAAACATAAAGTGCAATGTCAGTTAAAACTGTATTGTTTAGTGCACAACATAGAGAAGATAAAAAATTATGGCACGATCGCGGCATAAGCGGTTGATAGCGCAAGAAATGAAATGCCAATATACAAGAAATCTAACATAGTTGAAACGAAACCGCTAAACGTTAATAATATAAAAAAGAGCGAGAGACAATGAATAGATTATCCAAAAATACTGAAGTTTTAAAAATGCTGATGAAAATGACAGGTGATGATAAAATCTGATTTTTTCTACAGGCTCGTTGAGCCTGTAGAAAAACCTCTAAATATATTTTTTAGATATTTTTTGCTCGTGACGGTCAAAAAACAAGAAAATGTGGATGATAAATTTATGTTGATGGCTGATAAAAAGAATAAACAACAAAACCGCTATTATAAAGTGTCTATGTGCAGAGGAATGCTGTGAAAATATCATTTAAAGTATCTGCCAGAACGGCAAGGTTGATTGGTCGGGAAAATGTAGCAAATTCAGAAGCAGCAATAATTGAGCTTGTTAAGAACAGTTATGATGCAGATGCTGACTATTGCTATGTCGCCATTGATACGGATAAAAATACACTTTACATTATTGACAATGGTACAGGTATGACAGCTAAAACTATCAATGACCATTGGATGGTTATTGGTACTCAAAATAAGTTGCTTGACTTTACATCCGGAAGGGGGCGAATACAGTCTGGAGCGAAAGGTATTGGGCGTTTTGCACTTGATCGCTTAGGTGAAAAATGTACTCTTTTGTCAAAACCTGCACGAAACAAAGGCATTAAGTGGGATGTGGATTGGAATGTTTTTGACGCAAATAGCACGAAAACAATTGATAATGTGACTGCAGAATTAAATGATGAATATAGTTTTTCATTAAATGATGAAGTAGATAATATCTTAGGTGAGGCTACGCCAGAATTTGAGCTAGATACAGGTGTCATAATTAAAATCAGTATTCTTAGAGATGATTGGGATAAAGATAGTCTTAAGAGGCTTTACACGAACTTAGAAGCACTGATACCGCCAAAAGAAGAGTCCTTTAAGTTATTTGTTTATGATGTTAATGATTTAGAAGAATATGGAGAAGTTCTGCCGGCAATTTGTGAAGATTATGATATAAAATTAGATGCCATAGTAAAAGGTAATAGTGCAAAGATAACAGTTCATAGGAATGAATATAATATGGAGCAGTTTCCTAATGAATTTTATGATGGGAAAGTAGAGCCATATGATAAAAAAACATTCAGTAAAGGTTTGTTCGTTAAAAATCTTTCTATAAATCAACTTCTCCCTGGCCTTAATAATAAAAAAAGTTCACTGAGTGATGTTGGTGATTTTAGTTTGACTTTGTATTTTATGAAAAGGCAAACAACTCAGCAGGATAAAGAGAAGTATTTTTATAACGATTTTGATAGAAGAAGAAGGGTTGAATGGTTAGATACGTTTGGCGGAATAAAGATATTTAGAGATAATTTCAGAGTAAGGCCATATGGTGAAGTCAACGGAAGCTCATGGGATTGGCTTCAGTTAGGTTCTAGGCAAGCTTCTAATCCGGCACAGGTTTCGCGATATAAGCAGTATAGGGCAAGGCCTCATAATATAGTTGGTTCAATTCATATATCTCGGCTGACAAATATTGCATTTGAAGACAAGTCTAGCCGAGAAGGCTTGCAGGACAGTGATGAATTTAAACTGTTTAGAAATATAATTTTATCAATTTTAAAAATACTTGAGGATGATAGAAGTTATATTTCAAGCGAATTGTCTCGGATATACAACAAAAACCATGCTATTGAAAAAGTAAGAGCAGAGGCTGAGGAAAAAGCCCGGCAAATCACTAGAAAATTAGGTGATAAAAAAGATGATGGGTTTACATTGGAAGAAAAGCTTGCTGTTTCTGTTCAGGCTCAAAAGGAAGAAATTAAAACGCTTAGAGAAGAACAAAGATTGTTAAGGGTGTTTGCAAGTATAGGTTTAACGATTTCTTCTTTTGGGCATGAGTTGTCATCAATTGATAGAAAGCTTGTGTCTAGGTTTGATGACATTGAAAAATTATTTCTTCCTTTTGCTCCAATGGTGGAAATGAAAGGTGTTAAAGACTTCTTGAATCCATATGTTTTGCTAGAAGAGAACAAAAAAGAAGACAAGAAGATAAAGCAGTGGCTGAAATATACACTTGAGTCAATAAGAAAGGACAAGCGTAAAAGAAAAAATGTTAACTTATGCAGCTATTTTGAAGCTTATGAGAAGTCTTGGGCGTTTACGCTAAATGAAAGACACGTAAATCTATCGATTAAATATGGAAACTATGAGCGAGCAATTATAAGAGCATTTGAAATTGATCTTGACACAATATTTAATAACCTATTGATGAATTCATTAGATGCATTTTATAGAATACCAGAGCCTCACTCTGATCCAGAAAGAAATATTAATGTAGTAACTGTAGTCAGAGATAGGTTTATAGATATAAAATATTGCGATAACGGACCGGGGTTATCTAAAGATATTAATAATGCAGATGATATATTTATTCCATTGTTTACAACTAAAAAAGATCGGCATGGTTCGGATAAGGGTACAGGGCTTGGTATGTGGTTGGTTAAAAATGTTGCAGATGAGTATAGTGCAGAAACTAAAATAATAAAGTCTAGTGGTTTTTGTGTGAATATTAAATTCCCGCTAAGAAAGGATCTATGGGATGTATAAAGTAATATATGTGGACGAAGACCAATCAGATAGGCATGCTTTTCAAAGAGCTTATTCTGAAGATTTTGATGTTGTTGTGCTAAATCCATGTCAAGATATTGACGATTCTATAAAGTTTATTCTTGATGAACATTGCGATGGAGTTGTTACTGATTTCAAACTGAATGAGCTTGCGAATATTCACTATACAGGTACTGAGCTTGTGGATAAGTTGTTGGCAATTAGGGATGGGTTTCCAATAGTTATATTAACGGGCTTTCCAAATGGGGAAGGTGACCCCGCAATTAATCATGTTGTAGATGCGAATATTGTATATGACAAGCTTGACCTGAAGGACGTGGCAAAAAAAGAATTGCTAAAAGACAAGATATACACAAATATAAAGAATTACAAATCTAGAATTATTAAAGCAGCTGATAAAATACAAGAATTAATTAAAAAAGATCATATGACTCCAAAAGAAGAGGCTGAATTGCTTGATTTAGATAGCTTCTTGGAGAAATCAATAGATAAAGATTCTTCTATTCCGGACACGATTAAGACAGAATTTATACAAAATAAGTTTGATGAAATAATTTCCTTAGGTAAGAAAATTATCAAAGAACATAAAAATGAATCAGGTCAATAGATGTTAAATATACATAGGATACGGCCCTTAAGATCTGTGGGCGTAGCTAATAAAAATAATTATCGAGATTATAAACTTAGCTTAAGAGCAGATTTCAATAAAAGATGTGGCTATTGTGATGATGATGATAGATTTATGGGGGGGCGACGAGGATATCATATTGAACATTTCGCACCTATAAGTAAATTCGAGAATCTGAAGACAGAATATACAAATTTAATATATTCGTGTCCTTTCTGCAATATCTCAAAAAGTAATGATTGGCCTTCAGATAGTGCAGATGAAAATGTTGCAAATAATCGGGGTTATATAGACCCATGTGAAGTTGAATATAGTGAACATATTGGTAGAGAGGAAACGGGTAAAATCGTAGCCAAAACTGAGTTGGGTAAATATATTCATAAAAAGCTTAAACTTAATCTTATGCGCCATGAAATGATCTGGCAACATGGTCAGCTTAAATTGTTAATAGATGAACTTAAAGCTATATCTGCTCCAAGTGATTTAATCGTTCAGTTTTATACTGCAGCTGATGAATTGTCTGAGTTGATAATTGAGGGGCAGTAATGAATAAGGCGGGAGTACATTACACCCCTGAATATATTGCTGATTTTGTGGTGAAAAAAATCAGGGGGCATTTGAATAATAAAAAGCCAAGAGTTCTTGAGCCATGCGTAGGCGAAGGGGTGTTTGTAAAGTCTTTGCACAGGAATTTGAGTAAAGATATTTTCCCAATTATTGATGCTGTTGAAATAAATGGAGACACATGCGACCTAACTAGAAGAGCTTTTAGTACAAAATTACTTAATAGAATTAATAATACGGACTACTTAAGTTATAACACAAACAAAAAATATGATCTTATTATAGGGAACCCTCCCTACGTTAATAAACGTTACATGACACAGAATCAAATCGATATTTGCTCGAGTCTTAGTTGCGGGGCAGGCGGCGAATCTCTGTCAATACCTTTAAAGAATCTTTGGACGGCATTCATAGTTAAGTCATTCAAGCTTTTGTCTGAGGAAGGGGTTATGGCGTTTGTTTTACCATCTGACCTTGCGCATGTGAATCACGCCGAACCAATCAAGAGTCACTTGAAAAAGTACTTTTCTAGAATAGAACTATATGAATTTGCCGGCTCAGTATTTGACGATGCAGAGCAAAATGTCATACTTATGATTGCAATAAAATCAAATAATAATTTAAAGTCGGGCATATATCATTCAAGTGTTCATGCGGTTAATAATAAGGTTAAGGAAAATAGAGTTAAACGACTGAATAGTTTGGTGCCTAATAAATGGACTAATCATGGTTTGCTAAATAGTGAAATTGATCTTCTTCAGGGTTTGTACGAAGAGTTGTTGCCTGCAAGAGAGTTTTGCAAGTCCTCTGCGGGCATTGTTACTGCCGCAAATGATTTTTTTATATTGGATGATGATAAAGTAGATAAGTATGACTTAAGGTTATATGCTGTGCCAATAATACAAAAAGCTGCGTATGTTAATGGATCAGTTACTTTCGATGAAAAAAATTGGGATGCACTTAAGAAGTCAAGCAGACCATGTTATTTACTGGATTTTTCAAAACAAAATGATGTATCTGAGAAAGCAAAAGAATACATATCTATAGGGATTGAAAATAAAATTAATGAAAGATATAAGTGTAAACAGAGGAGTAATTGGTACAATGTGCCGAATATCACTACGTCAGAAGGGTTCTTTTTTAAACGTAGTCATTTATATCCGAAGTTGATTAAAAATGATGCTGATATATGTGTTACTGATACCGCATATTCAATTAAAATGCTCGCTGATTATAACTTAAATAGTCTCATATACTCTTTTTATAATTCATTAAGCTTGGCCTTCACAGAAATTCTTGGTAGAAAGTATGCTGGAGGCGTTCTAGAGTTAACGCCAGACGAGTTCAAAAACACACCGCTTCCTTATATGGACATTGATTGCGATGAGTTTTTAGATTTCAAGGCTGATTTTTCAAATAAGAAAAATATTTTTGAAATACTAAGAGCAAACGATGATGTCTTGCTTCGCCTTGGAATGGGGCTCCCTAAGAAAGAAGTTAAGATAATTCATGGTATTTATCAAAAATTAACATCAACTCGTCTTAATATATAATTTGTGTGATTCATGGACATCCTTTCACTATTATGGGTATCTATGAACAGAGAAATCAAACAACGATTACAGTGGGTGCGCCTTTATGAAGAGACAAAAGATGCAGGTTTTGTTTGCCGCAGATGTGGCATATCTAGACCAACATTAAGGAAGTGGTGGCGTTATCAGTCATTAGGTATTGATGGGCTGGAAAGTCATAGTAGACGCCCTCATAGCTCACCAAATACAAAGGTTGGCAAGAAAGAAGAGAAACTAATTCTTGAATTACGCCATTTACGTAATCTGGAGCCAAGACGATTGCAGAGTGAGCTGAGGCTGTAAATAATTCTGTGTAACTGCCTATCATTAACGCCAGAAATGGCTAGGATAGGCAACTATGAAAACACAAGACATACAAGCACTCGCCGCGCAAGCGGCCAAAAACATTAAATCAGAACATGATTTAAATGAATTCAAACAACAGCTAACCAAGATGACATTAGAGGCGGCGCTCAATGCCGAGCTCGATGAGCATCTGGGTTACGACAAACACGACAAA
>JALTJN010000140.1 GCA_027076405.1 Chromatiales bacterium | reverse complement strand
ATTTTATGCATTCTAATTTTTGGCATTCGCTTTGTTTATTTGTTTTTAAGTACTGAATATTTAAGCATTACCTGTCGCGCCGGAACCTGTAAATAATGCTGAATTGGGCGTCAACTTATGCACTGAAGCTTTATTCTGTTTCCTGCTCGTTTTGCGTTGTTTGTTTTATCTAAAATCGGGGTTTTAATTTCGCATAACAAAGTGCTAAACTCAGACCAATAAACGCGTGGTTTGAACTATCCTTTTTAGTTTGTGCTACTCAACCTAAATTTAATAACCAGCTGTCTGCGTTTTTGTCTGGTTAGCACGACGTTATGTTAAAAATTAAACTATGAATGAAATTTTCAAAAAACTATCCGTAGCAAGTGAAAGTGGAATGAAGGAATATATAAATACTTATACTTCCAACATTAAAGATATACTTCCTTTATCGGCCAATGCTTCAATACTTAAGTCTAATATTAAAACTAATGACTTATCAGATGCCGAGTCTCTTTTAAGATTTTCACTAGTGTTTAACGACCTTACTTTTTTAACATGTATAAGTAAAAACAACATATGTATGCCACTAAAGAAAGAGTGGTTTGAAGATAATTTTGGTTCGTCTGATATAAAAATCAATGTATCAGTTGAAGAAAATAAAAAATTAGGTATAAACACTAAAAATCCAATATTCTATCCGTCATTTATACATTCAGAAGGAAATGAAATTGATTTGTTAGCATCCAAGCTACGTCCTTTTATAGAAAGCGGAAAAATATTACTCCAACCTGATAGAGCCATATTGTTGCTAACTAAAGACGGGAACCCAGGTGATAGAACTTGGAGAGCAATTAACACAAACCAAACATCGTCAATTATGCAATGGGATATTTTAGATGGGGCTCATTCTAGCCCTATTCCTCTTGAGTTTAAAACTAACGACCAAAAGAATACAGAAACAATTTTTGAAATTACTATCCCATATCTAGAGGGTATAAACTTTACTGATTTATCAAAAATTTTAGAAGACGAACAAGACTTAGTATCTTCACTTAGAGTGTCAATACTTCAAGCAATTAATGAAATTGATGGTAAAGTTGATGCAAATATTGTTGCTAAAGATATCATTGATCCTAAAATAGATATGCTTAATAGAAAGTTTAAATTAGCTGTTAACTCTCATGCTTTTAATGTTGCAGGAGCTGCAATTGGGACAGTTGCATTAGCTTATACCTCTGTAGCCACATCAGGCATTTCTTCAGCACTAACAACAATAGCTGGTGCAGGTGGCGTGGGAATGCTGAGTAAAGAGTATTCCAAATACAAAGAGCGCGTGAACACATTAAAGGAAGACCCATTTTATTTTTTATGGAAATGTAAAAAACATAACAAGTAAATTAACGCTGACCGTTTTTTCTTACGGCCAAACAGCGGCCGCAAGAAAAACCGTCAGGTTATTAAAGCGTTGAGACTGCAGAAAAACCCCAAATTACCACCTTTTAATTTCTAAAATTGCTATACTGACTCAACGAAAAAATGAGTCATAATCATGCCAAATTTTATTCCTTATGATT
>JALTJN010000139.1 GCA_027076405.1 Chromatiales bacterium | reverse complement strand
ATGACGCGAACGCAGAACTTTCACAAACCTATCAACCCCTCGCCTCCGAGCTACTACCCACTGAAGAGTTAAAGCCGGTTATCGAACACATCATGAACGATCTGGCTGAACAGGACATGATGCAAAAAGCACAGGGTCGAATCATCGTACCTTTTCCACAAAAACACAAAGCGAAACGGGGTATGCAATCGGTCTATCTGGATGAACTACAGGTATTTGCCGAGGGCGATTACTTTGATAAACCCAGTCCATTAGGATTTGATTCATTGCGCCAGATGGTGGATCAAACCCCCATCTTAAATGCCGTGATCTTAACGCGCATACGCCAGGTTAACCGTTTTTGTCGGCCACAGGAAAATGAAGACTCACCGGGTTTCGTTATTCGCCATGTTGATAAAGATCATCAATTACAAAGTAGTGAAGAGGAATCCATAAAGCTGCTACATCGTTTTGTGAATAATTGTGGCTGGGAATTTAACCCACGTCAGCGCCAGCGATTAAAGCGCAATAACTTCACGGGTTTTATGGCAAAGGTGGTGCGCGATACCTTAACCATGGATTCCGCCGCCATTGAAACTGAATTCAAGCGGGATAAATCAAAAGGGATTGACGGATTTTATGCGGTTGATGGCGCAACCATTCGCCTATGTACAGAGGAAGGTTATCAGGGGGATGATGAAATATTTGCCTTACAGGTGGTACAGGGTTTAGTGCGCACCGCGTACAGCTACGATGATTTAATCTATGTACCCCGTAACCCGCGAACCGATGTCAGGTTAGCGGGTTACGGTCTGGGTGAAACCGAACTGTTAATTCGCGTTGTCACCGGCTTTTTAAATGCCATGACCTACAACATCAAAGGCTTTGATGACAATGCCATTCCTAAAGGGATGCTGCATTTATCAGGGGACTATGACACCAATGATTTAACGGCATTTAAACGTTACTGGAACGCCATGGTAAAAGGCATTAACAATGCCTGGACTGTACCGGTAATGGTCTCCAAAGATCAGGAAAGCAAAGCCAGCTTTGAGCGTTTTGGGATTGAGTTTAATGAAATGTATTTTTCAAAATGGATGACCTTTCTCACCTCTATTATCTGTGCCGTTTATGGCATGTCACCCGATGAAATCAACTTTGAAAGTTTTGCATCCTCCCAATCTTCATTATCCGGCAGTGATACGGCTGAAAAATTAGCCTCTTCAAAAGACAAAGGCTTACGTCCCTTAATGTCCTATCTGGAATCCATCATGACGGATTACATCATTACGGACTTTTCAGATAAATATGTTTTTCGTTGGGTAGGGCTAGACCCGGAAGATCAGGAAAAGCGCCATGAAATGCGCAAGCTGATATTAACCGTCAACGAAGCACGGGCGCAGGAAGGCCATGAAGCCATGGAAGGGACGCTCGGGGACGCGCCTTTGAATCCATCCCTGATGGGTGCCTGGATGCAACAACAGCAACAGGCGCAGGAAGACTACGGCCAAAGCGATGACATGACAGATGAATCAGGCGAGCGAGATGGCGATAGTCCAGAGGCAAGTGACCCAGAAGACAATGAGGCAAATGAGCAAGTCCCGCCCGAAGGTGATGAATCCAATCAAAATGATGAACGTGAAAATAATAATGAAAAAGGGCGTCAGGATTTTGGTGGGGAAGATCGAAGCGGCGATTTTGGTAAGGCATTTTCAGTGCCCACCATTTATACCATAGGGGATTAGTCAATGATTGTGAAAGGGGATCATGTTTATTTTCAAACCCCAAAAGGGCCGCGTAGTGGTGAAGTAAAAGCTGTGGGTAAACACGGGGCAACGGTTTTATGTGAAGGCAAACACCATAAGGTTAAACACGCGCATGTATTGGGTATGAAACAAAAACTAGAGCGAAAGTTTACCGTAGTAGACCAAGGTGGTGATGGCGCACTGGTAGAAGACAGTGAAGGAAAACAACTTTATATTCATGATTCAGAAGGGCATTTAAAGCAGGCATTATCAGGTGATGTAACCGGCCATAAAAAAAACGATCAACAACCGCAAGCGCTGACTAAATCTTTTAATTTTCAAAACAAAGTCATCTTATTTTTAAAAGCCGGCCCCATTAAAAACCGACCCGGATTAAGTCTTCAGGAGGTAACTGATAATCAGGGACATATTACCCACAAATGGAAACATACCAGTGAACCGGTCAAAGCGGAGCGTGAAAAACAAACGGAAAAAGAAGCATCAAAACCCAATGCACACCAGAATTCTAATACTCGTTCTTTATCGGCAGGTGATCATGTTGCATTTAATGCGGGTAAAAAAGCTGCAACGGGTGAAATAGTATCGTCAGGTAAAGATGGTATTACCGTTCGAGATGAAGCTGGAAAAGAGCATAAAGTTTTTTATCATGAGATTCATGCACAAATTGCAGAAAAACCAAACTACCCACAAAAAATAAAAGATGAAGAAGATAAACCTTATCTTAAACGTATAAAACACGGCCTGGAAGATCCCAAGCATTTACCTGAAGAACATGCACGGTATTTCAATATGGAGGGATCAATCACGGTTCCTATTGAAAGTCTGGTTTCATCGAAAACGGATGAGGAAAATAAACAGGGGGGGAATAACTCACCTAAGTATATGTTGGCGGCATACCATGGACAGGTAGCAAAGCGTGACCCTATCAGCGTAGAAGATACGGGCAATGGCCAATATAAAATTCTGGATGGAAACGGAACTTATACCGGTGTTAAAAAATACGGTTGGAAATCATTGCCGGTTAAGGTTGTTGAAACTAAAGGCAATATCCAATCATGGGAACCCAACGGACTATTTACACAGGAGGAAATGAATCTACCCCCTACTGTATTACAAAAGGGGGTAGATTCTATAGAGAGTTTATATCAGCAGGCAGAAGAGGGATTAACACAGTATAGAAAATTATTAGGTGGTATTGCAAAAGAGCAAAAGTTTAAAATTTTTGATGACGATATGAATGCAGCGCGTGAGGCTATGGGGCGTAATGAAAAGGGTATTTTTATGCTTATTGCAGGGATTAAGGGGAAAGCTCGGGCAGCTGAAAAAGCACAAAGTGAAAAACACTCATGGGCGGGGCTTAAAGATATTGTACGGGGTACGATAGCGGTGGATAATTTGCATGAACTGGGTTCTGTTCTTGATCTATTACGACAAACAGGGATGAAAATAGCACGACGGCCTAAAAACCGGTTTGCAAAGCCTGTGCCGGGTGGTTACCGTGATTTATTATTTAATGTTACCGTGCCTAATGGGCATGTTTGTGAAATTCAGATCAATACAAAAAGCATGATTGTTGCAAAACGCCAAGGGCATAAACATTATGCCATTATGCGACCGATAAGAGAAAAAGCAGAAAGAGAAGAACGTGCATTAACACCAGAGGAAACTAAAATTATTGAGCGAGAAACCCGTTTATCACAAGCACTTTATGTAAAGGCATGGCAAGAAGATCAACGCACTATTGGGGTGACAAATAACATGAAAAAAGCTATGATACTCGTTGTAAGGAGGAGCCTATGAAATACTACATTTATGGTGATGAAACATTGGCAAAGCGGGATGGCTTTAATATTCCAGAGCTTTATCTTGGTGGTGTATGGAAGCGTTTTTATCAACTAGAAACTTTTGATCATGATATTGAAGAAATTTCAGAAAGTGATTTTAAACAACGTCTAATAGACGAAGAAAAAACTACAGCATACTAATATCGTGACAGTAGTTTACTGTCATGTCACACCCCATTTTATTTGATTTAGAACCTCTATCTTGTGAATGCACCGATCACGTACTCGATACAATGTACAAAGCCCTGTCTGATCCCCCAGACAGTGATCTTTTATACAAGCCCCATCATAGCCCTTATCTAAGACAAATTATTGAACAGGTAACACAAGCCGGTCAGCGCATTCTGTCAGATATTCAAAACGACCTAATCAAGCAATTTGGCGGTGATCAAATCGTACTATCAAAAGCCAGTAACAAAAATCACTGGCATCGCTGGAATCAACAACAACTCAATGAAGCGAAAGCACAGTTAGAAAGTAAGCCCGCAGATCAATATCGCATTGATGACTGGATGCTTTTTGTTGACTGGTTAATACAAAAATATTTACCCGCTGATGTGATTGAAAAAGAGTCGGAGTATCTGGCCGTGCGTTCAACTTTAGCCGGAAAACTACAGGCCAATACAGATGAAAAAAAATACAAACCAACATTGGTTGAGAATATGGTTTTATCACTGCCATTTAAAATCAATGATATTGCATTTTCAATAAATGCCCGTGAATATTCGGTGATTGAATTCGCCCGCACCCGTGCCGCAGAATTAATCAGTGGTCTGGGGGACAGAACCCGCCACCGCATTAAACACATTATTCTGGAACACGAATACCTTAACGCGGCCAATGACCCACAAGCCACCAACTGGCAGTTACAAAGTCAGTTGCTGGATGAGTTCGGTACCCTGAACCGAGACTGGCGACGCATTGCCCTAACCGAAACCGTCAGAAATGCCAATGAAGGTTTTTTAGCCGGTTTACCCGAGGGCACCCGTGTGCGCCGGATTGAAGCCTATGCCGATGCCTGCAACTTTTGCCAGACAATACACGGCATGGAATTTAATGTTGTCAGTGCATCTAAGAAAAATAAAAACGGTGAAACAGAAGTCTGGGTGGGTAAAACCAATCAATACCGATCTTCCAGTCCACGCAAGCGCGTGGACAGTGAACTGGTTGAACGAACCTCAGCAGAAATGTGGTGGCCCGCAGCCGGTACGCAACACCCTAATTGTCGTGGGAGCTGGGTACAGGTGACGACTAAGCCGACTGATGTTAGTGATGACTTTGTAAAGTGGTTAGATAACTTACTGGAAAAAGAGCGCCGTGATAATGGCTAGAATTAGTTCTTCATTTATGTAGCAAATAATTAACTTAAACTTAATCGTGATTGCATTCTATCTGTATGCGATTACTTATTTTTATTAAAGGTCTATCAGAACAACTTGGCTTATTTGATACCCCTGTTGAAGTGCATGGGCATATTCGAGTCGATGGTGTCTATGTAAAACCCCATACCGCAAAACGTAAAAAGAAAGCCCCTCAACCCAAAAAGCGCACACGACTAAAACGTGAAGATGCGGCTGTTGGTGATTTATTTGCAGATAATCAGGCCGACCCCATACCTAAAAAAGCGACGAAGAAAAAAACTCAAGCTAAAAAGAAACGCGCTACAAAACGACCCACAAAAAACAATAAAGCGGTTATGCGTGATTTGTTTGATGATGGTGATACTCAGGAAGAGCCAGTAAAAAAACAAGCACCTAAAACAGTAAAGCCTGGCTCTAAATTAAAAGATAAACCAAAAGCTAAATCAAAAACAAAGCGCAAGGTAGCACCTAAATCAAAACCGACAATTGATCCCTTAATCTTCGGTGTGAATGCCGGGGTCAGCAAAACCGAACGCCGCCGTTTAAATGCCAGCGCGGTTGAGATTATTAATACAAAATCTGAAAAGTACACCGAAAAACAAAAAGCGATATTAAGGCAATACAGTGGACAGGGAGGCGTGGGTGATTCACTCAATGAATTCTATACCCGCCCTGATGTCACCCTCGCCATGTGGGATATGTTAAATAAACTTGGCATTGATCAGGGGGATGTTCTCGAACCGTCCGTGGGTACGGGTGTGTTTATGCACACCGCACCGGCTGAGTTTAAGTTGACCGGTGTAGAGCTTGAACCCACCAGTGCCAATATTGCAAAAGCCTTGCACGGTGAGCAACACGAAGTCATCACGGGATCACTTGAGAGCTTTGCCACCTCCGATCCTAGACAATTTGATGCCGTCGTGGGCAATGTGCCTTTTGGTTTGCGTGGCTCACTGATTAAAGAAGACAAAAACCACCTTAAAACCGCCGAGCAATATTTTGTCGATACGGCTATTGATAAAACGAAAGACGGTGGCATTGTGGCACTCATTGTACCCACCGGCATTATGGATAATAAAAATACCCGCGCCTTTCGTGAACGGGTATTGCGTAAAGCGCAATTCATTGGCGCACACCGTATGCCCAACAGTGCGTTTGAGCATTCCCATACGGGTGTGACAACCGATATTGTGATTTTTCGTAAACGGGCTACCGATGTCGGTCAGGCACTGGGCACGGTTAGCCAATCAGTATTAAAAGACTTAGAAATATGGGATGAGGAATTTCTAGCGGGGCAATACTTTTCAGGTCGAGGGAAAGAGTACGTCTATGGTCGCCCGGAAGCAGGCTGGCGATCAAAAGCAGGAATGGGTAATGATTTTACCGTGGCCGGTTCAATGAAAGGCGTAGCTGAATCTCTGTCTAACTGGCAACCGGAACTACCCGCTACTTCACCCACCATGCAAGATATTCTAAGTGCATTAGGTGACGATGAAAAAGCCAAAAATAAAGCCGTATCTGCCGCCCTTAAATCACCCTATGAGGTGGCAGCGTTAGGGGACACAAAAATCATTGATGGTGTCATATATGTGCTTCAGGGGGAGCCGCCCAGATGGCACCGGGCAGATGATGATGAAGAATCCGAATCTGTATCTCAGGCGCATGATCTTGCACAAAAAATAGATGCACTCGTTGAAGATCGTTCTACCGATGAGAAAAAATCAAAAGAAGATGCCAGAAAGGAAGCGGTCAAGGATCTGGATGCGTATATCAAAAAGCACGGTATTCCGGCCAAAAATAAAGCGTTAATA
>JALTJN010000138.1 GCA_027076405.1 Chromatiales bacterium | reverse complement strand
CCACAACAACCACCGTTTTCTCTTTATTGATAATTTGTTTTAGTTTTTGCTCTTTTAACAGCATATATTGTGAATCGTATGTATTCATATACATACAGTGTAAACTCTATTGCTGCAATGTTAACAAATGATTAAAATGATATACGGTATCATAAGTTGAACATTTACACAGAAGGAGAATCACTATGGCAAATGGCCATTTTAGCAGTTGTTCAAAAACACATGATTGTTTATGTGAGGTCAAACGGTATCTTCTCATATTCGGTATAGCAATACTGATACTTGCTGTTGAAATAGCAGGAGGGATAATATCTCAAAGCCTTGCACTGCTTGCAGACGCGGGGCATGTTTTTACCGATATGAGCGCAACAACCATATCCATAATTGTTGCATATTATGTACGGTGCGGTACAAACGAAGAACGTACTCGCAAGATTGGAGGATATATCAATGCACTGCTCTTGGGTTGTATTACGATTTGGATTGCAATTGAAGCTATTGATCGTTTTCAAAATCCTCGTGAAATAGGAAGCATAACAATGATAACTGTCGCGGTTTTGGGAACAATAGGAAACTATATCCAGCATAAAATAATGGAGTCCGCGAATGAAGAGCATGTAACACATGAATCAATGAAACTTCATATACAATCAGACCTGCTTCAAAGCATGGGTGTGGTGTTTGGAGGACTGCTTATTTGGGCTACAGATTGGATTATAATTGATCCAATCATCTCCATAGCCATCGCCTTATGGATGGGTAAGTGGACATGGAGTCTTCTTGAGAAATTATTGTCCGGGAAGTATAACGGTAATAATGACCATCATTGCCACAACCATCGCAATAATTAAAATACTTATATCACTCCATCGCATTGCGATGGAGTTTTTGTTTATAAAAAACCCTACATAAACTATGTAGGGTTTTACTAAAAATTAACCTTTGGATTCTCAGCTCCAATTATGTGAATAGGAAAAACAACACTCTCTCCTTGTGAATACCTGCGAACAATATAACAAACGCCTGAAGAATATAAAAAAATCTTATCGTGCCTGCAACCATTGAATATAAAACCATTACCACTTTTCAAAGAAAAACTGGTTTTGGGTCTTTTGGTGTACATGTACGTACTTGCAAGAATACCGCAATTGATTGTCAAAAATTCATAATGTGTATGCAGGCTTTCAAATGTTTCAAGCCACACATAACCAAAACAATCTCTGCACAAAAACATACCCTTCTCTCCGCGAGCCAACACCTTTCCATAATGTCTTATAATTAGCGGGGTTTTCAGCTCTTTAGCAAAAATAAGTCTTAGTCTTTTCTTGCCGAGAGACATAGTGTCGTCCTCCTTTTTAAAGAACTTTTATTTCTGTATATCAAATTGCCGCAATACTGTCTAGTAATAAACAGTATTGCACACTTTTTACTCTGGCGCGAGAGAGGATTTGGTCAGGAGTATTTTCCCTGACGGAAAAATCTCACGACCCTACCTCGCGGCGCTCGCCTTGCCCTTCGGGCAAACTCGCGCACCGCTGCGGTTTGCAAATCCCCACGCAAA
>JALTJN010000137.1 GCA_027076405.1 Chromatiales bacterium | reverse complement strand
ATTGATGACAGTCATGAGCAAGGAAGCTCTTCTCTTAAAATAGAATTATCTGATAAAAAAAACACGAAACAAACCACACCTAAAGCGCAAACCGAAAACACGCCCAGCCAAAAACCCGTAACACCAAACCCGGGCGCTTCACAGAAAAAAACCATTGTACAAAAAAAATCTATCGTAAATAAAAAATCGGTTGTGCCAGAAAAGATTAAACCACCTGAAAAATTATCTATAAAAGCACCCAGAAATTCACTAACTGAAACTTCAAAATCCACACAAAAAAAAGAAACAACTCATAATACAAATAACAACAAAAGCAATCACGATGAAAAAATTAAAGCACTGCTCAATAACGAACTGAGCAAACATTTTTATTACCCAAAAGCCGCACAACGGAAAAATCGACAGGGTCGTGTTTTGCTGGGTTTCACAATTAGCCCTTTAGGTAGCATTGAAAACATTCACGTAAACCAAAGCTCCGGATTTAGTATTTTAGATAACGCAGCCATCAAGGCATTAAAAAAAATCGATGCCAACAAAGATCTTGCCAACGAATTGAATGGCGACAGCAGCGAACACACTTTACCCATCACTTACAAACTCACGCATTAATTTTTGGAAAAAAAATGACGGAATCTAATCGCGAAAAAAATCATAAAAAACGCATGCAACGAAAAAAAGAAATTATTGATGAAAGCATTGCCCGTGCCGATGAAGATCGCGGCGTATTGCTCGTGCATGTGGGTAGTGGAAAAGGCAAAAGCTCGTCTGGTTTCGGCATGGTGGCGCGCGCACTAGGCCATGATATGAAGGTGGGTATCATTCAATTTATTAAAGGCAGCTGCTCCACCGGCGAAGAAAAATTTTTTCGACAGTTTCCACAGGTAAGTTATCACGTAATGGGCGAGGGTTTTACCTGGGAAACGCAGGATATGGAACGAGATAAACAAACGGCCGAAGCCGCATGGCAGTTAGCTGCAAAAATGTTACGTGACGAAAGCATCGACTTTATTTTATTGGATGAATTAAATATCGCCTTAAAATCAAAACTACTAAATATCGAAAAAATTTTACCCGATTTACAAAACCGCCCGCACATGCAACACGTTGTTATAACAGGTCGCGGCGAAATCCCTAAACTCATTGAAATCGCTGATACCGTTACCGAAATGAAACTGCATAAACATGCTTATAAATCTGGGGTTCGCGCACAGAAGGGAGTGGAGTATTAAACTCATGCGTGTTGCATTCATCATATAACCTCTACAGTGTACACAGTGTGCAATGGTTAATTGTATCCTCAATGCCATTATTTCATTTTCGCTGACGGAATGTTTTTAAGGCATGTATAAGCACTGATTATGACATTTGTTATTGTTATAAAAATGGCAGACCGACACATGTTAATTTTGCATTAGTTGTAACGAACCGTGTTATTTAAAATTTGAGAATGACGAAAAGTGTTTCGTGTAAAGCTCTCTATTTAAATCACTTAAACAAATTTTTTAATTTTTTGCGATATTTATCTTTTGTTTTTTTCAGCTTTTTATCTAATTTCTTTTTT
>JALTJN010000136.1 GCA_027076405.1 Chromatiales bacterium | reverse complement strand
CGTAAATACAACCGGGGAATTGATGTGCATACCCAGTCCAACCCCCTGCCAATTTGTTATCGTCCGGCGGTGTTGGTGAAGGTGACGACAGGCTAATGCGCCTTGACACAGGCGTATTAATTTGACAATGCTATATAAACAGCTGAAAATGTGTGGCATATTTAAGTTTAAAGATAGTGGATACGGTGTCGCTTCAAATACCGCATTACTTGATTCTGTAAAAACAAATACCATAATTAAAGTAAAGGGAGGGGCGGTGGATTTTGAATGGGATGATGACAAGAATAAAAGTAATTTAAAAAAACATGGGGTGAGTTTCGAAGATGCGATTCCTGTTTTTTTTGATGAACACTCAATATCCAGAATGGATACTCGAAAAGATTATGGCGAGGAGCGATACCAAATTGTAGGCATGTCTAATATAGGGGTTTTAATGGTTGCCTATACAGAACGACATGGAACTACGATGAGGATAATATCCGCTCGTACTCCGTCCAAAAAGGAAAAACGAAGTTATAAACAGGGATACTTTTAAATAAGTGAGGTGAAAATTATGGGAATTGTAAAAATTACAGCAGAAGAGGCAAAGACATTAAAAGGCGACAGTGATCTTGAGCGACTTGAGAAAATGAGCGAAGATGAAATAGAAAAGGCCGCCGCCGATGATCTTGATAATCCACTATTAACTGATGATGAATTAAAAGAATTAAAGCCGACAACACATAAAGGAGGTGGAGTATATGGCCATAACAAAAATTCGAGTAAACAGCAAAAGTGAAGCCAAGAACATTAAAGGCAGCACAAAAGGTAAGTTCTTGGAAAAAATGAGCGACAGGGATATTGTAAAAGCTATTAAGCAAGACCCTGATGCACTTGAACCATCGGATTATGAACTTACCCAGTTTAAGCCATTTTTATTTTTAAAGAAAAAATTAGGTTTATAGTTTTTTAAAGCTTATTAAAAAAAGGCGCAAGTTGCGCCTTTTTTTGTGGGCGAAGAAAACAGGAAATAAAAAAGGGCGCTAAAAATGTTCGACGATGATCTCGCAATCGCCAACAATGATTTTTTTATTCACTTTTCCATCGCCATAGAAATTCGCCCAAGCGGGCAAGCGCCGCGCACCATTAATGTCATCTTTGATGATGATTTTGTCAGTATCGGAAACGATGCCATCATCGCCTCATCCTCCCCGCAAATCACCTGCAAAACACAGGACACATTAGATTTAAAAATGGATGATGAAGTGATTATTAATGATCAGGCTTATCGAGTGCGCGAAATCCAACCCGATTCAACAGGACTAACGGTGTTTTATTGTTATGAGTCATCAACGTATTCCCATTCGTAATCACGTCACCGATTTGTTACGTGAAAACATTCAAAACGCACAGGTTTTCAGCTCCCGTTTACGCGCATTAAATAACGAACACCTTCCGGCCATTTTAGTTTATACGCGAAACGAATCGGCACAAAAGTTTGCCGAAGCACCGCGCGAATTAGATCGCAATCTTGAGTTGTTAATCGAAATAAAAGTTGATGGCCTGCACGACTGTGATGATGTGGCCG
>JALTJN010000135.1 GCA_027076405.1 Chromatiales bacterium | reverse complement strand
GCAGCAATACAATACGGGCCAAGACAATCTAACGCCCTCATCAGGGGCTTTCAAAGCTGGCGTGACTTTTGCGCTTTTTTGCAAAAGGCGCGACAGGTTTGAAAGTCCTCTGGATGAGTTTGTTAGCCCATAAATGTGCCAGTTAATTCCATCAATTCATCGAACGATTTCCCCTTTGGCAAAACATATGAACCCTTTACTGGATCATAAAGATTCATAGCAAAATTAGACATAAATTGTTTTGCCATAAGATATGCAACATATGCATCAAGGATATCATCGCTCTCTATGCATTTATTAGGAAATTTTAGATTTTCTACTATTACCTTTCTGGCATCTCTAGATTTCTTATATATAGGAAATGGTTCACTTATTGAAGAATCCAGCCACATCATCCCCATTGAAACAGCTGGATGAACTTCAATTATTAAATTTCTGTCTGATTCGTAATATCCCCGATGTTTAGCCATTTCACAGTTTGTTAAAGAATCGCCAAATGGCAGCCCCAATGTTTTACAACTAATAACCCAGTGGGACAATCCAGAAAAGGGCAACGCACTTATAGCTTTTTTTCAATAACTTTATCTTGAACTTTGTTTTTTACCCATCTTCTCGAAACTTTATCAATCAAACGATCAGAGTACGAGCTATCAGAAAATGAAATGGGGGCATCCCAAGCTATAATATATTTTTTATCATTGTCACGAAACAAATGCTCCAACCAAGGTCTTACATCCTGAGGCTTTATAAACTCACAAGAATTATTTAACCATGTGCATGTTTCTTTTCCTGATGCAGGGTCAACCCCTATTGGTATATGCATTTTTAGTTTCCATCCACAATCATCTCAAGCCATCTCTTTGAAGCATTACGAGTCCAGTCCAAATCATTTTTTGAGCCGTAACAGTATAGAAACAAAATTTTTCCTGCTATATTCACTAGAGTAGTAGTTTGAGAAATAATAAAGTTATTACTTTCTCCATTTGCTGAAAATCCATAATTAATATACATTGAATAAGATATCGAATTATCTGCCTCATAATGTGAATCTAATGGCATCATATTAGATAATTTCATCGCAACATTAACATCAAACTCTTTATTAATGCCTTTACTTATATTATCCATATATTCAGGCATCTGCGATAAAACCTTTTTAGCCGTATTCGCATTCTGACGTTTTATTATGGTTTTCAGCTCAGAAAATTCTTTAGAGCTCACTACTCTGTTTTTTAGCTCTTTATTAACCTTAAGGACATAATAGCGCTCAAGATCTAAGGTTTCTACTGACGTAGCAGCGATAACTTCTGATTCAGGGATATAAAATGCCAATTGATCATTAAAAGGATCACTCATTCTCAAGCTCAACCTATAAATAGCATCCATTTCCTTAGTAACCCTAGAGTAGCCATGTGGTGAAGGGATATTAAGTTTATTTCCGCCTATATAAAATGTATCAGCGAATACTGAGCTGGTAAAAAATAAAAGCAGTATTATTTTTGCGAAATACTTCATTTCATACTCCTTGGGCTAACGATTAAGCTCAGGGGCCGGCAAATAAGCGGCGCG
>JALTJN010000134.1 GCA_027076405.1 Chromatiales bacterium | reverse complement strand
TTTCATTAAAGAAAACAAAACGCAAACCTTTTAGTAAGTCCTCACTTAGCAATGAAAGCCTTTCAGACATACAGTTAATCATTGACGAGCCCATGAGTACCCAGTCATCTGTTCTGCTGGTCACCGACAATCCTGCTGAACGAATACAGGTCGACATATGGGATATGCAATTAATAATCGAAAATGCTTTAATAGGTGGTATATTTTCGCACACCAATAATGAAGAGCAGCTTTCAGCCAATAACATGAACAGTAACCTACTCGAGCAACTAGAGAATATAGAGCACCTCCCAGTGATGCCTTCTATTGCTGCGAGCTTACTGGAGTTACAAGCTACTCCGGATGGAACTGTTGAGGATATGGTTCGCATCATATCTCACGATCCGGCATTAACGGCTCAAACCTTACGTTATGCAAATTCTGCTTTATTTGGTTTTAGCGGCCAAATCAGTAATCTGCAAGATGCTATTTTTAGAGTTCTGGGTTATGAAACCGTTCTTTATATGTCATTTGGCGCCGCACTCGGTCGCGCATTTAAACTCCCGCAAAGCGGTCGGCTCAGTATGAATACATTCTGGAAAGAAGCCACTTACCGGGCAGCATTATGCCAACAGCTTGCTATGCAAATACCCAAAGAGACTCGCCCATCCGCTTCATTAGCTTATATCACAGGCTTACTGCATAACATTGGCCTGGTGTTAATGGGAAACTTATTCCACACCGAGTTTGACTGGCTAAATAAAATGCTTACCAGTCGTCCTGAACAGTCTATTATCACAACAGAACAAAATTTATTTAATTGCACCCACTGTACGATTGGGCAGCACTTAATGGAACACTGGAATATGCCAGAAGAAATCACACAAGTTGTTGCTGAACACCACACCGAAAACTACTCCGGCAAACACGAAAATTATGTCTGGCTGGCACAACTTGCTGGTCAGGCACTGGCGGCACACAAATTATCTGACTCTGATGAAACAGAGGTTTCAGAACAGTTATGTGAACAACTTGGATTAACGCCGGAAGATGTCGAAGAGGCACTTTCTTCTGTTATGAATGAAAACAATGCCCTCGACGCGATGGCTGAAACACTTTGCGCTTAACTTTTTAAAAGCAGCTAAAGTCCACTAATTAACTAACTTAAACCCGTAACCCGCCTAAACGTTTCATCACGTGCGTTTTATACCAGAATATTCCTGCAACAAAGCTCGCAATAATTAAAATAACCGTAATAACAACGCCAAACCAGGAGGAGTCTTTATATTGACTCGCTAATAAAGTCGCCCTTTCTCTTGACCATTCCCGCTGTTCTGTTTTGAGCTCATTAAGTTGTTCAGCTAATGCTGCATTCGCCTTTTCCATCAGGATGACTGTATCGCGATTTTTCGCCAACTCATTTTCCAGCTTCTCATATTTCTTTCGAAAAGCATTTAGCTGAATAATTGCCGGAGCTTTTTTTGTAACATAGATATCTTTAATCCATCCCGTTAAGCCTTTATCTGTCGTGATTTTTATATAACCTTCAGATTTTTCATGCACTTTAAGTCGCATTCCGGTAAAGACAACACCAATGGGCGGTATGCCGCTGACCGGCTCTGTTCTTACCCCGACCCGTAAATTATCACTAATATAAACATATTCAGCAGCAAGTGTAGCTGCCGAAAACCCCAATAGTAATAAACCGAGAGTAAGTGATAGGAAAGTATTTAAAACAATAAATTTAGGTACGTTATATTTATATATATTCATATTTAATTGCTATTTAAGCTTTTTTTCCGATAACAATAAGAATTATCGGCATTTTTTATATTCTCTTTAACCAAGATATGCAAATTTCAGGCTAACTGCAATCATTGTTTAACAAAATGCATATTTCAACACCCATTCAAATCCCCCTTAACTTTCAGTAAAAATGGCACCATTCTCAATCACAAGTTCAGTTTTTTTCAGACTTCCGCCCTTGCAGGGACCTCTGACACAAAAACCACTATCGGGCTCAAACAATGCGCCATGCAAACTGCATTGCAAATAAAGCCCGTCAAGACTAAAGAATTGTTCTTTTTGCCAGTTAAGGTTTACCCCTGTATGTGGGCAGCTATTCTCATATGCATAACATTGCCCATTAAAGTAAATAAGAAAGGCATCTGACTCCGGCTCAGGGGTTTTTATCGTAAATTCTTTGCAAGACAACTCTTCCAGCTCATGAATATCACAGATTTTTTGTCTCATTTACGACCCCGTTCAGAAAAAGAAAATCAGTATAAAAACGCTAAAAAAACATTTATCAAAAATTGTTTTTTATTGATAAATACATGTATAGTAGCGTCAAAGCTTCTTTAATGTATATGAAGCATATTGATTTTTTATTAAATACCGAAGATATTAATCTGAACGGCAACCGACAGAACTATTTATCTAACAATATTATTAATTTTACAAAACATTAATATAACTAACTATCAATCTAACTATCAATCTAACTATCAATCTAACTATCAATAATTAGGAGCAGACATGGCCGCTAAGAAGAAAGCCAAGAAAAAAACAGCTAAGAAAAAAACTGCAAAGAAATCAGCAGCACCTGCAAAAAAAATCAAAGCAATTAAAGAACCAATGACTAAATCTGCTTTGTACACTGAACTTGCAGATCGTACAGAATTGAAGAAAAAAGAAATTGTTGCTGTATTTGAACAATTATCAGAAATCATCAATGGCCATGTACGTAAAAACGGTGCTGGCGTATTCACTGTCCCTGGTTTAATGAAAATTAAAGTTGTACGTAAACCTGCTACTAAAGCACGTCCGGGCATCAATCCTTTCACTGGTGAAGAAACCATCTTTAAAGCTAAGCCAGCGCGTAACGTTGTAAAGGTTCAACCTTTAAAAGCACTAAAAGATATGGCTCTTTAAGACTATTTATTAAGAGCATAAAAAAGGGGACATATCATGTCCCCTTTTTTTATTCTGTTTAACTTTATAAAAAGTGCAATCTAGAAACTCAAATTCAGGCTAAAATAAGCTCCGTTATCAATAACAACCGTTGATCCATTTGTAATAGTCGTATCAATTTGCTTATACCCCCCTGCAATTCGGGCTTGTGGTGTAATTTGAAAATTTACATAAATACCATATTCAGTTAATCCATCCGCATCACCAAAAGAAACCACACCCGGCGCAGTATAGAAGAAGGCACCGAGTCCCAATCCGCCCCATGATTCAGGTGATAATAACAAGTCTCCCCCTATCGCAATCGCACTCACCGTATACTGGGAAAGTGAAGCATAATATGCGCGAGCACCAACAGAAACAATAAGCGGAACCGAAACACTCTCACCACGAACTAATAAACCGGCATTAACTAAGGTGTCACCATTCTGGTTGTATAAAAAACCGGCTTCAAGTTCCAGTCGACCAAAGTCCTGTCCAAAAGCTTCCGTTATATACATAAAACGGGCGGTATCATTGCTTAACTGAATATTAATTTCTTCAGCCGCCGAGATATTACTCATCAATAAAGCTGTGGCCAACAATAGAATTCGTGGGTACATAAATATTTTCCTCTAAACGCACTGAGTTAAATCATAATTACTTACATTTTATGCGAAAGCCATGCCAAGGTATAGGGCGTTTCGTTAAATCTTGCCTTACCCGAGCATTCCCATAATGTTTTTAATATCAAGCTCTGCTTCAAATAAAACCTCTAAACTGGCATCCGGGCCAAGTTTACTCAAACCTAACTTCTTAAACGAAGGGACCGATAAAAGCGAAGGCATTTTATGATTGTTTTGCTTTCCAAAATAACTATGTATATGTGCAACAATAATCACATCGACATAATCAGCCGTTTCTTCATGGTCACGTAAATAATTTTCAACTTCAACCGAAACCGTACTTAAAGCCGGATCAAAATTCCATTCTTTTAAAATTTCCTCTCCAAGTGGCGCGCGTAATTTTTCAATAACCGTGTTTAATTTTTCATCCGACTCAAAAATGTCAGGATAATCAGCGGCATAATGCAAAATAGGAAGCACGCCAATATCATGTAACAAACCGGCTAACAAGGCGGTATCCTCGTGTAATCCCGGGGTAACTTTTGCGATAGTCGAAGCAATGGCTGCTACCTGACAACTATGATGCCAAAGCTGCTGTAACTTTTTACGTAACATTTTATTATCGGAGTTAAAAACATTGTTCAAAACCAGACACGTCACTAAATCCCGGGTGGTGGTTAAACCCAAACGGTTAACGGCCATTAAACAATTTTCAACCGGTTGTCGGCTACGATAAAGAGGAGAGTTTGCGATTTGAACTAAACGAGCAGTTAAGGAAGGGTCTACCTGAATCAGTTTAACCACATGACCAAGATTAACATCACCATCATTTACCGCCTGACGAACGCGTACTATAATTTCGGGTAAAGAAGGTAAAACTAAACGGCCGGCATCATGCTCAGTTTGTATTTTTGAAATTAAGGTTTGACAGCCATCCATTATCTTTTCTTCTTATACTCATCATTTGCTCTACAAGATTAGCTCAATCATGAAGAAAAAGTATAGAAAAAAACGTTATTACCTCACTCCGGTTTGAATAACATCTTCAATATCTTTTACCAGACGCTCTAATTGTTCGGTTGAGTCAGGAATCGCATTCGCGGAAAATTTATTACGACGATTATGTGCAACTAAATCAATTCGCTCTCCCACCTCGGGTTGCTTTTGAATAAAATCCAACATCGCTGCACGTTCAATACTCAGTAAGTCAACACGGTTTACGGCAGAAACTGTTGCTGCTCGCGGTGCCCCGGTTAGCACCGACCATTCACCAAAGTAATCACCTGAATGCATCAGCGCAAGATTAATTGAGCTGCCACCAAGATTATAAGAAACCCTCGCAGTACCGCGAATAATAATATAAAAATAATCGCCGGCTTCACCTTCATTCACTATAACGCAATCTTTATGAATGCTGGCAATAGAAGCTGCATCAATTAAAGGTTGTAAGGCTTCTTTATCAAGATGCCGGAATAAATCAACACTACGTAATGCTGTTTCACTTAATCTACTTTGATAACGTTCAAGAATGGCACTGTATAATGCAGGACGCCCGGTAATAACTTTTTCAAAAACATCACCGGGAATAATAAGAAATACACTGGGCTTAGTCACACGAACATTAGAAATTCGCGGCGAATCAAATAACGCTGAAATCTCACCAAACACTTCTCCACGTTTTAAATGAGCAAGAACAACCTGCTGTTCACCCTGGCCTTCACTTATTTCAACTTCACCCATAACAATAATAAATACACGTCGATCTATTTCTCCCTGCTGACAAAGAACATCTCCTTTTGTAGCAGAATGAACAGTGCCTTGATCGATTAACGACTGTTTTTCTTCCGCAGATAATAATTCTCCAAAAGCCGTTTGGCTATCAATTGCCGTTTCAATGACATCGTAAATATTTTCTTTCTTTTCCATGAGCTGGATTCCTTGAAATAGGGGGTATCTCTAGTGTAGTTATTATTTAAATAAATAAAACGGGAATAAATCACAAAATAATCTATTATTTATATCGTAAATGTGTCGATATTTTGAATAAAAACCTTAATTTTCATTATTGATATCTATAGCTGATTAGAGCACAATTAATGTTAAACACATCAAATAAAGGGAATTATTATGGTTTGGGATTTTATTCATATTGTGAGACGTAACTATCATGGAGATGATAACTGGGGAGAATTGTATATAAAAACAACCGATGATAAATGGGAATGGTTGTCCTATACATATGAATTACCCTGGAAGCCTGATACTTCAGGTAAAAGTACAAATAATATAAGCCGAGTTAAAATTGGTACTTATGATCTCACGGTTAGGGAAGATGGTGATTCTCGTGATCTTGGTGGCAAGGGTTGGAGACTTCAGCTTAAACCAACCGGACATCGCAACTATATTCAAATTCATCGCGCCCATTCAAGCCTGTATATCGAAGGTTGCATTTTGCCAGTTCATTTCAATACACTATCTGGTGATTCAATTCAAAAAGGTGATATTCGAATAATGAATAAATCTGTTGAACTTATGGAAAAAATTGAAAAATGCTATGATACTCTAAAGAAAGGCAAAAAAGGCGATCCTACTCTTACCATTTCAGCAGTTATGCCTGCAAAATTAATTAGCAATCGGAGTTATGCATATGGATAAGATGATGTTTAAGATAAGCATTATATTTGCTTTTTTGTTTTCTTCTATCTCTTGTTCAGCAGAGAATAGTATAAGTGCTAATTTTACAGCAGGCATTAAATTAAAATTAATGACAAAATCATTTGACGCTAAAAAACATAAAATAAAAAAATGTGGCAAACGAAACATTCCTTGTTATATCGATGGAAAAGTATTTTATGGTGGAAAAGGTAAGTTACCGAAAGAAGAAGTGGTTAGCCTTGAGTTCGTTAGAAATGGCAAAAGATTAAAGCTTAATGTTTCTTCAATATATAATGCAGGTATTACCCAGAATAATATTAAAAACCGGTTCAATATCCAAAAATATCTGGGTAAAAATACCTATCGAGTGATTGGTTACTTTGGTCCTGAAAAGAGGCCATATATTGCGCAGTGGCTTGTTAAAGAAAATGGCTCAATCAGAAACCATTTAAGCGACTATGAATCGTTAAATAGTTTAATGTTTGAAGTAAAGAAGAATTTAAAGTTAAATCCATAAATTTAATCGTGCTTAATTTAATACTGTTACCCTCATTTATCTCATATAATCCCTGCCTTCTTACCAACAACACAGACAAAAAATATTATGCTAAAAAAATTATTTTTCATATGCTTACTTCTGAACTCATCACTGGCTATTTCTGCGACATCATTTTTAGTTGATGTAAACTGGCTGGACAAAAACCTGAAGAATTCTTCGCTGCGTTTAATTGATATGTCAGATGACACTCAATACCAACGCTTCCATATCCCCGGCGCAACACACTTGCCTTATGCCGCTTTAAACAAGCAGGACAAAAGAGGCGTAAGCTTTAGTGCAGGAAAACAACATCTCATTAAAATTTTAGGTTTATTGGGTGTTCAGGCAAACGATCATGTTGTTATTTATGATGATATGGGTGGACTACATGCCGCTCGCCTTTTTTGGGAATTAGAAAAGTTGGGGCATAAAAAAATATCCCTCTTAAATGGTGGTTTGGTTAAATGGATTCTGTCCGGTAAAAAAGTCACAGCGAAATATCCGCAAACAAAAGCAACCACCTACATTACCAGCAATAAGACAGGGAAAAATAATACCGCCACGCTTGAGCAAATACTAAAAAGCACATTTAATGACAAAAATATTTTACTCGATGTTCGCAGCAAAGAAGAATATGCCGGACACCCACGCTATCCTAGAAGCGGACATATTCCTAATGCAAAGTGGTGGGAGTGGTCTCAATCGGTTAATTTTGAAAATGCATTTTCGATGAAAAATTCAAAAATATTAAAAAAGCAGTTAAAACAAATTGGGCTGACTAAATTAAGTACGCCGGTTACACTTTACTGCCAGTCGGCACATCGCGCCTCTCAAAGTTATTTCACCTTACGGGAATTAGGCTTTAAAAATGTGAAGGTTTACGACGGCTCAATGTCCGAGTACTCCAAAGTGAAGTCTGCGCCACTAAAGAAAGGATTAACCCCCTAACTCTGTACTGGATTTAGCAAAAAAAAACCTTCCTCAGCGCTCAACGGGGGAAGGTGCTCATGCTAAAAATACATGAAGAAAATCTAAATATAAGAAATAGAACATGGAACAGGAAGTAAAAAAGCTCGGCTGCATGGTTAAATTTAGTCGCACAAAAGCCCTCTTTCAAGTTTTCTCCTGCTTATTTTATTAAATTTTTAAATCAGGCTGAATTCAGAATGAGAAAGAGCATCATTCCCGCTAAAATTATGCGGGAATAATGTCGTTTTTTTGTACAACTCACCCATTGAAAGTAGAGCATCTTGTACCGGATTGCAGTTACCCGGGTTCTTCACATTTTTTGCAGTTTAACTCGGTACCCAAAAATTCGTTTCGGCTTTGTGCCTTTTCTACCCACGGCCGGTTAAACCAGGGTGGATTGTGACGAACATGACGAGTGTGGCCGCAACTTAATATCGCCATCCAGTCACCTTCTTCATCTTTGTCGAAATCAATAATTTTTTGATTCACACGAAAACAACCTCAATCGCGAAAATTGTCATATTGCAGAGGTAAATCAAGCTCAGCCTGCTTTAATAATGCAATAGTTTGCTGCAGATCATCACGTTTTTTTCCTGTCACACGGACTTTTTCACCCTGAATTGCAGCTTGTACTTTTAACTTTTTTTCTTTAATTAATTTAACAATTTTTCTGGCGGTGTCTTTATCAAGCCCTTGTTTAATCGTGACTTTTTGTTTTACCTGTTTTCCCAGTTTGGTCGCATCTGCCACTTCTAAACAGGCAATATCAATACCGCGTCGATGAAGTTTATTTTGCAGAATATCCAGCATTTGCTGTAACTGAATATCCGCATCTGCAGTGAGGGTTACAATATCGTCTGCTCGTTCAAAAGTAGCCTGTACACCACGAAAATCAAAACGTGTACTCAATTCTCTATTTGCCTGATCAAGCGCATTTGTTACTTCATGAAAATCAACTTCTGAAACCACATCAAATGAAGGCATGGTGACTCCTCTTTAACTATTAATTCAATCTGTCGGCACGAAATATGCTTATTACATTTTAACCGATGAGGATCACATTTTGTGGATTAAAACTTTAAAAAATAAAAGCACTCTTAAAAAGTGAGTGCTGAGTCAAAGTTTAATAATCCACATATCGCTATATTGTAACTAGGAAACACAGGTGCTTATTATGAAATTACACTCTAAGATGCTATTTAACCTTGTTATTGTCAGTGCTCTGGCAGGCTGCAATACAATGCAAACCAATAATAATGATATTGCCAGCAGCTGTGAGCAGGGGATCGCACGTCTTAATGCGAGTTTAAACGCCTCTTCCCATAAAGTGCATCAAACCAATGTCAGCCGGGCAAACTCCCTGTTAGTCGCCGCTCAGGTACAACAACAGTTTGCCGAATATCCGGGGTGTATTGAAAAGGTGAAGCGAGCACAGGATTATTTAAGCGGCCGTGAAGCGGCAATTATCAGCCGCCTGTCCATCTAGCAAGCCAGCGATTTACTGTCTGCTATTAAAGATTTAATGGGCTTTAGCTGTATTGAAGCCTGTTAAGAATTCTTCAAGCTGACTTTGTGCATCTTCCTGATTTTCAAAAGGGCCACAATCGCTCCCGCCCCGTACTGCAAAATACCAGTTCGTGCCAATATTAAATACCCGACGTGTACGAAAAGGCAGTAATCCAGTTTCACCGAGTCGATGTTCCATTTTCGATTTTCCTCTAAATCCCTGTTATAAAGAAGTCTTAATCAACAAAGTTTAATAAAGAAAAAAAGGCTTCGCCACATCAAAAAGATAAACAACTGTTAAATTTCATGTATTTACGAGTCAAATATGTCAAGCAGAAAGCTCTTTAAAATAGTTCGAATATTCATACTCTCTTTAATTTTAATTGGAGTGGCACTTGGTAGCTGGCTCACAAGCAAAAGAAGCACCAGCTGGGAGCAACCGCTCTGGATTGCCATTTATCCAATCAATGCAGATAAAAAGGCAGCAACACAACAATATATCGATCAACTGGAATTACAGGACTTCCAGTCTATCGAAGACTTTATGGCAGAAGAGGCGGAAGAATTTAATGTCGCTCTAAAACACCCTTTCACCATTAAATTAGCACCTCAAGTAAAGTCTATACCACCAGCCACCCCGAATTCAGCCGCCATGTGGGAAGTCATCCTATGGAGCTTAAAACTCCGTTACTGGGCTTATAAAGCGAATACTTATCAAGGCCCCACACCCCATATTCGTATATTCGTGAAATATTTCAGCGCTAAAAACCAACAAACTCTCGCACATTCGCTTGGTTTACAAGAAGGTATGCTCGGGATAGTTAATGCGTTTGCTTTAAAGAGGATGACTGACGCCAATGCCATGGTTATTACGCATGAAATATTGCACACACTAGGCGCGACAGATAAATATGACCTTGAAACAGGTTTACCACTATTCCCTGATGGTTATGCCGAAGCCAGTAAAAAACCACTTTACCCACAGGAATTCGCCGAAATTATGGGCGCTAAAATTCCGCTTAGCGCAAGCAAAGTCGTTATTCCAAAAGGTTTATGGCAGGTGGTAATAGGTGATAAAACAGCTCGTGAAATAAAATGGCTGAAAAATACTGACACTAAATAAATGACAGAATGCTTAAAATCATTTAACTCAATAAAATGACAATACCGCCAGCTAATATTGCTAACAAGTAGCCCGGTAAAGCATATTTTTTCAATAAAGTAATTCCAAGAAAAATAACCAGCCCCATTTTTACAACGGTATTAACAATGACGGCTAAAATTATGGCACGCCCCCCCACATCCAGGGGCAAAGATTGAGTTGTCATTTTAGCGATAGATAAAGTAATGGCATCAACATCAATTACACCTGAAATTCCTGCCAGAGCATATAAACCTGCATCGCCATACCAAAAGCGAATTGTCTTTGCAGATAACATAATTGCCGCTAACAACAAACCAAAACGAATTGCGGAGCCCAGTTCAAATGGATTTTTCGGCTCATATTCCAGCTTGTTAATATCTTCGTCTTTACGCCAGAGAAAATAAGCATAACCGTAAGCCACAATCATCATCGCACTGATCGGTAGCCATAATGTTTTTAATAATGCAGGGTTAACAAAAGCAACTTCTATCAGCACGCGTGGAAACATCGTTGCCGCCGCAACAATGACACCAGCGGCAATAATACGTTGTATTTTTTTAGAGCTACTTAATTTACTAAGGTAAAGTGTTAGCGCTGTTGAAGAAACCAGCCCGCCAAGAAAACTGGTTAACATAATACCCTGACGAGCCCCGGCTAACTTAATAGAAAAATAACCGGCAAAAGACAGGCTGGCAATTAAAACAACCATCCACCATAACAAATAAGGGTTAAGCGCTTGCCAGGGGCCGTAGCCCTCATTCGGTAATACCGGAAGCAAGACAACAGAAATTAATAATAACTTGAGCGCAGCATGAATCTCTTGTTGCTCGAGTGTTTCTATCCAGCGGTGTAAACGATTTTTTAAACTTAATAGGCTTGCGGTAACAACAGCACTGGCTACGGCCACATTTTCAAAACCTTTAACGGCCATAACACCTAAAGAAAAAGTAATTAAGGCGGCCACCAGACTGGTGATCCCTCTATCGTCAGAATGGCTGCGATTTACCACGTAAGCAGCGACCAGCACCCCGGTTACGGCAAGAAATGAAAAACCCAGAAGCACTTCACCCAGCTGATGAGATAAGATACCCCATACGCCACCCAGCAAACCAATTAAACCAAAGGTACGTAGTCCGGCAATATGACTGCCTTCTTTAGAACCTCGCTCCTGCCAGCCGCGCTCTATTCCAATTAATAAACCCACTGCTAATGCAAGACTCAACTGTAAGATATCATTCATCAGTTAAACCCATATAGTGACTCTAAATTATAAAATTAAATATTTATAGAAACCGAACACCAAAACTATAACCGTGCTCTGCAAGTTGTACATACTTAACTTCACCGGCAATATTAATTTCCCGCTTGTGGCCATTTTTAATAAGATCAAATGTCAGGCGCAGTAACTCGCCTTTTATTCTTGGCATGTCTGCATACAATCCCATACCTGAGGTTGAGATGTCACATGCTTTGATAATCGATTTCTTACCATCAACCGAGTCCAGTAAGATGTCGCGATGAAAAGCAGTTCGCCGGTGTTTTCTTTTTTCCCTGTTATTTCTGGTAGTCATAATATCTCCCTATATATATTAAACACCGCAATTGCCAAAATATCCAGAAAACGATTGTAAAATTATTTCTCTTCCTGATTTTGTTCTTCTGCCTCATAATGCAGCATAATTTCTTTTTCAATTTGTTCTTTTTGTTCAACCAGAAAAAGCAAACCCAAACCGAAGCCCAGTATTGCGCCACTAATATGTGCAATAAAGTTAATCGCCGACTGTCCATCTGAATAATAAAGCGCATAAATATCCCAACTAACATACCATGCAGCAAGTAGCCATGCCGGTACGGTGACGATTCGAAAGATAACAAAAAACCATAAAAAACATCGAATATTAACTTTAGGCATTAAGAAAACAAAAACACCAATCATTCCCATTACCACGCCTGACAAACCCAGTGTTGGCAAGGCATCGTTAATATTCATCATCGCTAACGAATATGATAAATGAGTACCGATGGCTAATGAAACAAAGATAAGAACATAGCGCAGCATGCCAAGGATAATTTCAATTGAAGCGGCAAATGCAAAAAAGAAAAACAGGTTACCTAATAAATGTTCCCAGCTTCCATGCGCAAAAACTGCTGTCACCATGTTTATCAGGTTATATGAATGCGGTTCATACATAAGTTGTGCCGTGAGATCATTATCAACACCGCTTAATTTAAATTCGCGATATTTTTCTTCCAGCATACCGCGAATATAAATACTGTTTATCGCATCATTTCGAATTGCATCAGAATCCAGACGATCAACATATTCATCAATAACCATATCCGGGTATTTACTGGTATGTATATTATAAAAAACTTCTTCACAGTCATTTTTATATAATTCATTAATCTTTTTATTTCCGGCAGTCTTGCTGTGATCAACCATTGATACTTTCTTAATAACAAACCAGAACGTTCTATCATGCTTTAGCTCACAGAATTGTTTTGATGAGGACTCAATATTTTCTGCACTAACACCTTGTTGAATAAAAATATAAATAGCAATAAGACAAAACAATATCGTCAACAAAGGGATACGATTAAAATTTAAGTCTACGCGAAAAGGGAAAAACAACATGCAGGTTAGTTCCAGTCAGTTATTATTTTATATTCTGTCAAATAAGTATCTCTATGGAAAGAGCTAAGTGATCACATGCCATAAATAAATAACCGACTTGCCAGATAAAGCACTATATAAGCATTCAATTAAATAAGAGTGGGGAGGGATGTAAAAAATAGTTACAACAAAAAATGAGTAGTAGCAAAATTAAATTATGCTTCTTTATTCCACATATGTTTTAAATTATTCATTGAAAATCGTTCGCCGCCATATTCATAGTCTACAAAGACTAATCCAAAGCCATCATCGGTAACACGAACGACACGGGTATTAAAACTGACATTTGGATAGACTGAACTTAAAAACTGAAGTTTGATGTGGGCACCCTTTGGTAACTTCGGTTTATCATCAACATTAATAAAAACCCCGGTATTTGAAATATCACCCGTGACAGCAGTAATTTCACCAAAAACTGAATGGCTCAGCTTTACCGGTGCATTCACGATCTGTCTTAATTGCTGTCTTTTATTTGTCATCAATAGTTTACTTTTTCACTATGAATTATATCGCTGTAGTATAACGTGAATTATACGTAAAAAATCAGCCTGCTATCATGCTTTTTTATTTGAATTTATGGCTTCTTTAAAATTCCACTAACGGGTCTGTTATTGGCCTATTTTTATCAGGCTAATTTATTGATGATTGCCCTTTTTCTAAAAATCCCCTGTAAGGTCAGGGTCTGCTGATCTTTCATCTATTGTCTAATTTTGGCTAATTTTCGCCCTGCCTGCGTAATTTTTAACTATCAATGGAGTGCATTGATGCGTTAAAAATGCCTTGCCAGAACAAAAATTATCTCAAAATAATCCTAATATCTAAAAGATCAACAGACCCTAAAGTTTATTCTCATTTCGCCGCTAAATAGATTGTCCTAATAATAAATTAAGTCGACTATGTCATCCAATAAAAATGAAAATATATTAATTACTGCTGCCACTGTCACAGCAGAACTGAGCAATGTGAGAAAGATTGCTAAAGAAATGTCGATCGCGGTTATGAATGCAAAGGCTATTTCACACCGAGCAGGTGAAGCGGCTCTGGGTTTTCGCCCCATTACCGATTTTATTGATGAAATGGCTCAGGATGTCATGCAACTTGTTATTAAAATATCCAAAGAAGCCTTCCAGCTTTCACAAATGGCCGTTGAACGTACCCATCTAATGAATACTGAAAAACAATATAGCCGCGTATTGGCCAATGGCAAAGATGCGCGTTATATCGATTCATTAAAACCCGCTCTCGATAAAATACACCAACAATATATTAATTATCAGGAAACACTACAAAAGAATATTGTTCGTTTAACTTTATTGCTTGACGAAATCCAGTACAGTACAAAGGGCAGTCAGGTTTTATCTACTACTTCCCGTGTTGAGGCTTCTCGTGCACGTAATTTTAGTGCCAGCCTGGAAGTTGTTGCTGAAAATCTTGAACAAGCGACAGATAAAATCAGAAGTCATGTAAAAAGTAGCCGTAATAAACTAGATAATGTTTTGGAAATATTAAAACGTGAGAAGAACCGATGAAAGCAACTAAAATTTATGACAACCAATACCAATGGTATATGTTTGGACGTGATCCTGAGAAAAAAGAAGGCATTATCGACACGAATCAATATATGATTAAAACCAAATCCGGAACGATTTTGCTTGATCCCGGTGGCGTTGAAATTTTTGCTGCCATGCTCACCGCTGTATTGCATTATGTCAGTGTTGAAGATATTACTGACCTGTTCGCATCTCATCAAGACCCTGACATTATTTCTTCATTGGGATTATGGGAAGAAGCGCTGCCACATGCAAAACTTCACACTCCCTGGATTTGGGAAGGCTTTATTCGCCATTTTGGTTCAAAGAATATTACATTTGCCCCCATTGCAGATGAAGGTGGCACAATAAACATCGGCGACGCACAGTTACAATTTATCCCGGCTCATTATTTACACGCTTCAGGTAACTTTAATATTTATGATGCTGAAGCCAAAATTTTAATGAGTGGTGATATTGGTGCATCATTAGAGGCAGAAGGTGCTCCAATGTACGTGGAAGATTTTGATGAGCAAATTGATAAAATGAAAATGTTTCACCAACGCTGGATGCCATCTAATCGGGCAAAACAGGACTGGATTAATCGAGTGCGCCAATTAGATATTGATATTATGGCACCACAACATGGCCGCCTGTTTAAAGGCGACGATGTAAAGCGCTTTTTAGACTGGTTTGAAGCACTTGAAGTTGGCCTTGCTGTTCCCAAATAAAAACCTCGTATCGTCTTATTCTAAAAACCGAACCACAACATTGCTTTCGGTTTGCCTGAGAAAAGACACAGGAAATAACACATCAAGATTGATTGGTCGTAGTAACAGGTTGCAGCCGTCAGAACCATCATCCAACACTTTATGCGACTTTAATTTTATCGCAGCACCTCCCCCCGAGATATCATTAATCATCCCGTCTATTCTGCCAAGCTCAGAATGATATAACCTCACCGGGGTATTAACCAGTTTACGAATATCGGATCGCCGTTCATCCATAATAAACACCTCCAACGTATTACTAATTATAGACATAAATATGAAAACCAGTACTCAATACCGGATTTAACCTGATTTTCTGTATTAGCGCTTGCTTATTTACCACTTATTTTTTGTATTATTAATATAACTTGATACAGATCAAATTTAGCCACCGGATTTTACGCCATATTTATACCCAGTCTAGAAACAAGGATAAGGGTGAAAACATGCAAAACAACAACTCACAAATCGTCAATGTCAGTAATACAGGCTGGTTCGTAGAAACACGGACAGGATTTGATGGCCCATTTGATACAAAGCAGGAAGCAAGCACTTTTCTGGATCTGGTTAAATGCAGTAATGCCGCGCGTGTAGAATTTGCCGGCCTGCAATACATACCAGAGTAAATAACACCGACCAATTATTTTGCTTCGTAGGGCATCGTTTTGCTGATAGACGGACGTTGAGAAAATTGCTCAAACCAGGCGGTAAGTTCCGGCCTTTCGGGACGCCAGTCTTCAGATGAAATACGAAAGTCTAACCAGCCTAAAGCACAGGCCGTACTAATGACACCGATATCCAGATTGTTGCCCCAGTCAGATACGGTATTTTCAAGGTAATCAAGTCCACGCTCCACAGACGCTTTCTGTACATTATCCCAATCAGATGATTGTAATTTGACAGGTCGCTTTTTTTCCAGAAAACGTAAGATACCGGCCTCAAGAATACCATCCGCTAATGCCTGTAAACGTAATACCTGCCAGCGTGACTCACCCTTTTCAGGATGAAGTTTAGTGCCTGAATGCAACGTATCTAAATATTCACAAATAACACGCGAGTCATAAATAATTGTTCCATCATCGGTCATTAATGTTGGAATTTTTGATAACGGATTTTCCGCAGTCAGGATATCTTCAGCCAGCCACGGGTTGGTTTTAACCCATTCAATTTGTTTATCTAAACCCGCCTCAATCGCAAAAACATTGACTTTTCTAACGTAAGGTGAAGTCGACGAATAATACAGTTTCATAATAGCACCTTATTATTCAGGGCTTTTCTCATCTTTATTTTCAATACTTTTTTCTGTTTTCTTGCCTTTGGGTTCACCACTTGGCCACGCCCCAAAAGGATAAGGATGATAATTACTATTAAATGTCAGAAACGTTAGAATTTCATAACTATAAGTACTTAAACTCTGCCCCAGCTTCACCAGCCGTTTATTGGTTTTACCGGTAAAGACTGTTAATAAAAACTGAAAAATAATGATGGCAAAGATAACAACCTTGGCAATACTATATAACACTAAAAATAATAAAATATATAAGCCACGCAACCATGTTTTAGGTTCTCGAATATGTTTTTTTAATTCTTCATCCATTTTCTTATCTCTTATTGTTTACGGGTAAATACCCAGTTATTACCTTTCGATAACTTTTTATTAAAGCGATAACCTTCTTCACTAAATGACTTAATATCTTCAGGATCCGTTAATTTATTCTGAATAATATAACGGCTTAATAAACCCCGTGCTTTTTTTGCATAAATGCCAATCATTTTGTAATCACCATTTTTAAACTCTTTAAAAGCGGGGGTGATAATCTCGGCATTCAGTTCTTTCGGCTTAACAGATTTAAAATATTCATTGGAAGCCAAATTAATTAATATGTCCGATTTAATTTTTTTCAACTGCTTATTCAGGCCTTCTGTAATATCTGTCCCCCAGAATTCATAGAGATTTTTACCTTCATCTGTTTTTAATCTTGTGCCCATTTCCAGGCGATACGGCTGCATTAGATCTAATGGTCGTAACAGGCCGTAAAGGCCGGATAAAACACGTAAATGATTTTGAGCAAACTTAAAGTCATCCGCTTTAAAACTTTCAGCATCCAGTCCGGTATAAACATCACCTTTAAATGCCAGAATGGCCTGCTTTGCATTTTTTGGCGTAAAAGGTTTTTTCCATGACTCATAACGGTCAAAATTAAGATCGGCAATTTTTGCACTTACTTTCATCAAGTCAGAAATATCTAACGAAGAAAAATTTCTTAATCGATTGATCAGACGCTGAGAATGGTCAAGATAATCCGGTGTCGTAAACACCTTCGTTTTCGGCGGTGTTTCATAATCCAGTGTTTTAGCGGGAGAAATGACTATTAACATTATTATTCACATCAATATTAAAATAAAAATCTGATTATACCGAAAAGAAGCTTTTTATTCTAAGAAATAAAAATATTAGTGATGTAATTTAATTCATTATTTTACAAATTGTTTAAATAATTCAAGGCTCGCTCTAATTGAATATCATTATCATAATTTAAGGCACGGTTAACCAGAATATCCGGTTCAATACCTTGTCCATCAATATAAGCGCCATTAGGTAAACGCCAGCGTGAAGTTGTGAGCTTTAAGGCACCACCATTTAACAATGGAATAATTGTCTGAATAGATCCACTCCCAAAAGTTTTGCTTCCAATAATAGTTGCTCTATTATGAGCCTTTAAAGCACCGGCAACTATTTCAGAAGCTGCTGCAGAACCATCATTAACCAATACAACAATAGGGATATTTTCAAGCAAAATATTTTCTTTGGCTTCAAATTTTATTTCAGCGCCATAATTTCTTGCTTCAGTATAAGCTATCAATCCAGAAGGTATAAATAGATCAGCAACTGCTACGGCTTCTCTTAATAAACCTCCGGGATTATTTCGTAAATCAATAATCAATCCTTTAAGACTATTTGTTTCTTGAAAAATTAATTGATTTAATTCTTTTTTAAATTTTCTAGCCGTGCTATTTAAAAAGCTGGTGATACGAATATAGCCAATACCATGTTTGAGTTGCCGGGATTTAATATTATTAATATGTATCTGTTCACGTTTAAGATTAAATGAAATTTGAGTTGCTTGTTGTCGAATAACACTAAGATTTACCCTCTCTCCCACTTTACCCCTGAGTAGCGAAACCACCTCATCCAGGCCAAGATTCAGTACATTATTACCATCTACTTCAATAATCACATCATTAGTCATTATTCCTGCTTTATAGGCAGGTGTATCTTCGATAGGTGAAATAACTAAAGGCAAACCATTTTTGATCATTAAAGTCAGGCCTATTCCGCCAAGATCTTTTCTATAGCCAGTTCTAAGCTCCTGAAATTTTTCTTTACTGATATATTGCGAAGAACTATCTAGCCCCGCTGCCATGCCAGAAATACAATTTTCTACTAATTTTTTATTTTCAACCTCATCAATATAATTAGTTTTAATTCGAGAAAACGATTCTGATATCAATTTTATTTCGTTTAACTTAATGGCTGTATCTTCATTTGCAAAAATATTTGTCACAAAAATACAACCCAATAAAACTGCAGCAAACTTTTGCATCACTTTTTACGTCCCAGGAGAATATTATCAATATTTTTTCTGTGAACCAGACCATTATATTCGGCACGCAATTCTTTTAAACATGCAAGGCATAAACAGTCTGTATATTGACTATTACTATACTCAAGTTGTTCTGCGGTCATTTCAATTTGCGAGCACTGGCATAATAAAATGCTACCCGTTTTACACTCAAATTCTCTCTGACAGCGAGGACAGGATTTTTTTTCATGATTAGGCATATCTGTCTTTATTTACCTTTCTTTTTAGTCGCTACCAGTTTTTTCAATGTCTCATCATACATACTGGTTAATAAAAGTTCGCCGTTTTTATCAACCCTAAATTTTCCATATCGTGCTTTTTGATAGGCCCTGGCCTGGCCTTCCTCAAAGAAAAAAGCATTTGTCGCAAATTTTACCCGTCCATTGCGCACACGATATCGAAGCCGAACTTCATTACTAGCCAGATCCTTATCATCCTCTAAACGGTTAAAGCTGGCGATATTTTTCTCATCTAAAGTTACGATAACTTTACCATCACGAGCCTTAACATTATTTCTGCGCCACTTATTTTTACCCTCTGTTTTAGGTAATTGTCTATAAACCTCATTGGCTAGCGCAAAGCGAAGGCGCATATAATCTCCCTGCATTAAAGAACGCGGGTCAACCGGTGCCAGCTTGAGAAAAACAACCCGCCCTTCTTTTAATTGCTTTTCTTTGCCCGCGATAGACCAGTTAACCAGCAATAAGATAATGATTCCGGCAATAACAGCAATATTATTTCGCATCTGCAATCACCCCCTGCTCTTTAAATAAAATATAACGCATAAACCAGCTTGCCAGTAATAACACAACACCAAAAACAGCTAATAACTGAGATTTTTCTAGCAGCGTGGTGTGTAAGGAATAATAATAAACAGAAATAAAATAGATTAAAGAGGCAATCCCCATCCCGGTAAGAATTCGATTACCGTTTGCAAAGCCCAGCAAAATAATCATCACACCAATTGTAATGCCCGATATCTTTAATGAAAGAAATGTTAATATTATTACACTGACAAAAGCGATAATTGAAACACGACCTGATATTACAATCGAGTATCGTCTTAATATTTCCAAAACAACAAAAACAAGAACAGCCCCGGAAAGTAATGTTCCTATCCAGGGTTGCATTGAAGAATCCATATAACGTGTTGAGTCCAGCAACAACAGAGAGTACACACCAAAACTGCCTTTATATAAAAGAGCAATTGTAATACCGTAACCGATTGCCTTAAGTTTTTTATGATATTGAATCCACTTAAATTCATGCAGCCAGATCATTGCGACCAGCGCCATAATCAATGGCGCTTGAATAAAGTTTATATGCCAGACAGTAAATGCAAAAATGATGGCAATAACTGCCGCAAATGAAGACCAGATACGATGTGTACTGTTTGGCATAAACCAGGCCAGCATTGATTGTATTACTGCTAATAAAAACCAGTTGCCGGCATTACCCGAAGATAAAAAATGAATAAGATCGATGCTGTAAACTAACAGTGCCTGCCCGGCAAAGCTAACTGCCAGTGCAAACTGTGTCATAAAATCACTGTCTGATTTTGCTGTTAATAACTTATAAGCAGAAAGGATCATTCCGCCAGCAACAACCAACGCGGCTAATTTATCATTAATAACAAACTCAAATGCTGTACCAATAAAAGCCAGCATAAATACTGCTGCGAACCATCCTGAAAAACCAATTAATATACGCACATACCAGGGAGACTCAACATCATCATAAGCAGGAACATCACCCTCCACATAATTATTTTCGATTAACGCCTGCCATAGTTTAGCTCTTTTGTTTTTCATATTACTCATAACGTCATCTCCTTCTGAATACTTTTCAACCATTTCGCTGCTGCTGCAGCCAGAGCAATAACGATCAAGGTTAAGAAGAAGAAACCGCTAATAGATTCATGGCGCTCGAGTAATATTTTTGCAAAAAAACTGGTTGTCACAACTATCACTGACAAACATAATCCGGCTAACATAAATAAATCATACTTTATTTTTCGATAAACATAATAAAGAGCTGCAGACCAGATAAAGTAAATAAAAACGACCATACTTTTAGAGGAGATATAATCAAATATAAAGGTTAGCATCAGAAAACTAATTGAAAACCCACTCGCTATCGCAATAAACCGGACAACCCAGCGTTCATCCAGCCAGCTGAAGCGAGTAGTCAAAAATTCCCATACAATCCAGATAAGCGAATTAAAAATAAACAAGAACCAGAATACATTTTCAGGATTTCCAAAAAACAGGCCAAATATAAAATTAGAAGCGTGAAAATAAAGCACAAGACTAAGATTGAGCAATGCAACCCAGATAAGCCAGATAGAAGCAAACTGTGCAACTAATGCCCAGGGCAACATCAATAAAGCCCAGTTAGCAAATAACTGCCAGGGATCGGCACCGGTTTGATAAGTTTGACCATATAATGCCAGCAGCACTCCTAATAAAATGCTCGCCATAGTAATGGCAATTTTGGCAGTCATTTTATTAACGTCGAGTTTCCAGTAAGCAATGAGACATAGAACAATAGATACTTCGACTAAAGCAAATTTTGCAAAGCGTCCCATCGCTTCCCAGTTATACGCTATGAAAAACATAAGAGAGAATACCAGCGACAAACCACCCAGCCACATCAACAAATTTTCAATAAATACTTGCCAGCGTAAACTACTCGGAATAACTTGCATTGAAGATAATACCTCGGTGGTTTTATCTTTACTTATTTTCCCGTCCCTAATCCACTGTAAAATTATTGTTCGCCTAGACTCCACTTATCACCTCTTATTAAAACTAAATATATTTTTTATTAATACAGTATTTTCGCCCTAGTTCTGTTAAATAATATTTATTACCGCTTGTTGTATTGACATTTTCAACATATGTTTTCTCAATTAAATAACCCAGCGCATTATTTGTTTCAATAATATTAATACCCGTTTTATCGGAAATAGATTTTGGTAAAATACCTGCGTCACCCGCATTTGCTAAAACCTTTAACACCAGCAAGATGTTTTGCTTCTTTACCGGATCAACTTTCTTTTTCGGTTTTTTTCGTTTTGCTCCTGTCTTATCGGTAAAATTCAGCAGATGATCATTAGCATCCCAGTGTTCTGTTGCTTTTTTAAGAATATCCAGCTTTCTCTCTGCTACTGTTTTTGTACGACGGAATATTTTTTTTAAAAGACCGGTGACGATAAATTTTTTATGGAATTGAATTGACCATTTAATCCAGAGAGGTGCGGCGCTGGCAAGGATAAAGAAGATAAACCAGAAAGGAATAAGAACTGTATCAAAAAGAAAAGACATATAAGGTTAACCCCCGATAATATTATCCTTTAATATAACCACGTTTAATCCCATATTTTTTTCCTCGAGGTGATAAATAATATTTTTGTCCCATGCTACCGGAAACCGATTCAACAAATTCGTTCTTTTCCAGATAAGCAAGTGCTTTTTTTATTTCATTACTGCTTATTTCCAGATTGTCTGAAATAGATTGAATTAACATTCCTGCATCACCTTTTAAGGCAAGAACTTTTAATACTATTTTCACATAGGGTTGATCAGCTGAACTAATATCATGCTGGTGCTTGGATTGTTTAAGCTTTTCAGATTTAAGGTCATGTTCAACACTGGCATTCCAGTTATCTGTGGCCTTTTTGAGAATACTAATTTCTTCAGAAGGTTCAAATTCTTCCGAGTTAAAAAATTTCTTTTGTATTACACCACTACTAATAAATTTTCGATGAAATAATTTATACCATTTAATCCATAGGGGAGCGGCAGAGGCTAAAGAGAAAACCAAAAACCACAATGGAACCTTAAACGTTGCAAAGATAAATGACATGACTAATTAACTCCATCTAATTATTATGATTATATTATTTATGTTCTATACGTTTTAAGAGTTCATTTGCGCATGTTTTAATTTCTTTTTTAAGTGGTTCCTGAATTTCTTTAACTGTACCGGGAAGCAGATAATTAACTTTAGTAACCAGACTCAATAACTCGTCATTAGAGTAAGTTCCCGCCGGGGCTGACTGGTATTTTTCACACACTTCCTTATAGGCAGCAAAATCCACATTTTTCAATGAAAACTGTTCGCCATACATAAAGTAAAGCGCAACGGCGATAACAAGTAAAAATGCTGTCGGGTAATGTTTTTTGTCCAATTTAAACAACCTTAATTATATTTTATTATTATGGAACAATTATGAATAATGGATAACTAATTGAATATACAGGTTATTTTAGTTTAAAAACAGCAAATAAACACTATTTGCTTTAAATTAACTTCTGCCAAAAATAAGCCGCTCCCATTTTTGGATCAAGCTCGTACTGGCTAAAGCCAAATTTTTTATAAGATGCCTGTGCCGTGGTATTTTTACTC
>JALTJN010000133.1 GCA_027076405.1 Chromatiales bacterium | reverse complement strand
ACAAGTCCATTAGACCACGTCACGGTCACGCCATTTTCTTCAATCACTCCGTACAACCAGTTTCGAGCATGGCTCGAACATTACTCAACAAGACCTTTCATTTCTTCCGAAATTCTCTTAGCTACAGAAAAGTATCCGTCTTTATTGTAATGGCCATTTGCACGGAAAGGAAAATATATCAATGGATCATCTTGTTTAATAAAAACTTCAGAATGCATATCAATAGTTTTAATAGAAAGTGCAGCAACTCTTGTTAATAAGAGTTCTTTATCTAAATAAAGATCATGGTTGATATTTTTTTTCGCATATCGAGAATATGAAGGCAAATAAACAAAGATCAAACGACCTCCCCAACTACTAACTTTAGATTTGGCTGCCAACAAGATTTTCTCAAATATTGGCCATGCGGTATCTACATGTCCTGTTGCCACATCTAAGCTTAAATATCTAGATTTAATAAAATCTCTTAAACGCTTAAAAAATAAAAAATTTTTTAAATTAAACCTTTCGGATTTTGTAGGCAGTTTTTTCTTAAACCAACTTTCTAAATACTGATCAATTTTATTTTGCTTATTTATAAGTCCTTGCTTGTAACTGTTATCCATATAGCTACTAAGTATTTTTGATGTTTTCTCAGCCATTAACTCATAGAGATCATTACCCTCAAAATAAATCCAAAAAACTAACTTTGGCTTTATTCTTTCTCCATATTCATTTAAAACTCCAAGTTCAGTTAAGGGACCATTCCCCCCCATACCCAGATTAATGCCAACCTTTTTAGTCAACTTACTTAAATTACTAGCGATTGTCTGATTTTGCTCTACACAATCGCCCTGCGTAAACGAATCACCTGTAGTTATAAAAGAAACGGATGGCGAATCCCAAACTTCATCCAAATTATTAAATCCATACCGATCACTCATGTAAGTAATCATCTTGCCACTTTCATTACAATGCACGGTTAATTTTTTAGAAATACCCCCTAAAGGAAAAATATTATGCCCGGGTATTCCATTTGACATAGTAAAAAAACCGGGTAATATTCGAGGAACAGCATCTACTCCCTCCCTTAATAGGTCAGAAAGATATTCTTTCTCAGAACGAGGTTCATAATTTATTTTTTCTTTTTCTTTCTCAACACGTTCATCATGGCTTGAAGTTACTGATAAAGAAGGAAATATTGTGAAAACGACTTCTATACTATAAACAGTTACAGCAGAACTAATCATTAACAAAAGCACATTGAGTCTAAAAGTTTCCTTAAAACGTAATAAAACAGTAAAAACAATCACTCCCAACAACACAGGAATAAAATAATTTATATAATGTTCTCTTGCTAAACCTTTATATTCAACTTCTGATTTATAAACAATAAACACTAATAATAAAGTAAAAAACAAAGATAAGAACAAACAGCCGTAATACCCAAAATTACGATTTGGTTTCATAATATTTACCTTGTGAATGCTCCACCGGCTAAAAGCCGGTGGCTTCAGATTACGGCTGAAAGCCGGTCATTTCGCCTGAAGGCGATTACAGCACACTAAAATCATCATCGGGTTCATCCAGCTTTTGGTTCTTTATG
>JALTJN010000132.1 GCA_027076405.1 Chromatiales bacterium | reverse complement strand
ACCAATTACTTTTCGATTTGTTTTTAGGTCACATGCAATCGTCAGATAATCACGTTTCAGATCTTGTCCAGACAATACGCCAGTCAGCTGCTGTTTGAATTACAGCCTTCAAAAAAACACAGGCAATGCGTTTTTTTGTTTGCAGGTGTTAGTTTCATTTCTGTTTTATTTCTTAAATTTAATTTCATTGTTTATTCGGTTTTGTTTTTAATAATCGCGGGACTGGTTTTTTATTCATTAAAAAATAATATTAAGCGAACCATGCACTGGCAAAAAGATGGCCGTTGGTTAATCGAAAATAAAAACATAAAACAAAGCGCATTGTTGCAGGCGGGCAGTGTAGTAACGCCTTTTTTTGCGGCATTAAAGTTTAAATTAGAAAATAAAAAAACCTTAAATATTATTTTGTTCAGTGATAGTTTAGACGCAGAAAAATTTCGTCAGTTACGATTACGTTTAAAAGTGCAGGGAATTAAAGTTATTGCTGATATTTTAAAAGAAAAAGACAACGCGAATGCACGCTAAAATTTGCCAATAACCGCTATAAAAAATTAATGCTTTATATTGCGTACTTAGCGCTCATTTGCGTTTTTAGCGTTGTCTTTTTCTTTTCAGCTATTTTATTGAGTTACTGGGATCCAGTGACTTATCGTTATTTAAAAAATCATGCTAAACTCACGCCATGTCAAAAAGTACAAAAAATCCAAACTTAGATCAATACAAACAAAAAACCAGCCACTACGGTTGTGAAGATGTTTTGCCGGTTGATTTTGTCAGTTTAATGGATATGTACGAAGATAATTACATGAAGCTGCGCAAGCTGATTCCGCAATTACATAAAATAAAAACCTCGGCGATTTCAACATCTCCGGGGCATTTAAATTTGCATTTAGAAATTGTTGAACGCAGTAAATTTACCTCTACTTTACGTTTGAGTTATTGCTTTACCGAACAGGGTGAATCGCGATTTGAACCCAATTTAAAAATTCGTATTTATCACGATGCAGGTTTAGCGGAGGTGATGTCGGGTAAACTGCATCACGGCAAACTGGTGTTAGATCATTTGCCCGCTGATGCACTAAAACAAAAATGGCAACTGAATCGTTTTTTGAGTAAATGGTTAAAATATTGTTTGCGGCAGAATCATGGTTTTTTGGCGGATTCTGCAATGGTTTCGAATTTGCCTGTTCGTTAGATAAATAAAAGAAAACCAATAAAAGAAAACAAATAAAAGAAAACAAATAAAAGAAAACGCGAATGCACGCAAATGAACGCGAATGTGCGCAAATAAAAGCAAAAGCTTAATTACTGTATTTATTAACTTTGGTTATATTATTAATGTGCTTAGTGTGAATTTACACAGCACCTATAGAGCGCTGTCATATAAACCCCGGGCACCGCAGGTGCATTTCATAATCTATTGCGTTTATTCGCGTTCATTTGCGTGCATTCGCGTTTTCTTTTACAGCAAAACCAGTCTATTTTGCTCATTATTTAACCAGCTATTTCAAAGGTTTATACGGGTATAAACCCAGTCACATCAAATTACCGTTAGTCACTGATTTATGGTAGAATTTCGGGCTTTATAG
>JALTJN010000131.1 GCA_027076405.1 Chromatiales bacterium | reverse complement strand
GTTGGGTACTGCCGACCTGATTGCGCAAATGTCAGATCGTTGCTATTTAGAAAAATGTAAAGACAGATTATTTTTAGAATTTGAACTCGCCGGCATGACCCGCTCACAAAACGAAGAAAATGATTCAGCTATTTTATTTAAATCAGCCATTGATCTTTTAATTAAAACACCCGAATTTTATAACACCGGTGTTAAAAATCGTTTAAATAATTTATTTAAAGAAGTCTATAAATATGCCGAAGCTCACTTTGGAAATGGCAATTTATATTTAGAATACTTAACTCAAAATATAAATCACATTGAATCACTAATTGCATCAAACCAGTTACAGCAGTTAAAACGATTACCGCCCGAAAACCCGGGCATTAAAGCGTTTTTAAAATCGCATTAATTTATTTTTATTTAGCACTAAAATTCACAGGACACTGAACACCTGCCTTCGCACACTACTGTCCGGAATAATAATTCCGTCATTCCCGAATGCTTGTATCGGGATAAATTCGTTTGGAACGAATTTAAACAGGCTATGCCTGACCCGAAGGGTGACCCACATGGATGTGGGTCATAATCCAGTGACTTTGTAACACCTAATGTCGCTGGATCTCCGACCAATACGATAAGCATGGGCATTCGGAGATGACAGATTTTTTCTGTTGTCTTTATTTTTTAAGTTACACCTTTTAGCTAAAAGCATTTTACGGATAAAAATTAACAACTTAAGGCATTTTCTAAAAAAACATTCTGGACAGTAGTGTGCCTTCGCAGGTATGACGAAGTTGTAGTTTTAATAAAACCATGTAGGTGCGAATTTATTCGCACAAAAACCCACTCTGCATGAATTCATGCGAATAAATTCGCACCTACAGTAAAACCAACTGTTTAATACCCATACTCTCTTATAATTTCAACAACCTGCACATGATATTTTTTATACCACTTTTCTTTTCCCAAACGCTGCGCGTTTAAATGCGCTTCGTCTTCTTTCCAATTTTTTATTTGTTGCTGATTTTCCCAGTATGAAATAGCGATTTCATTATTACCTTCTGTAGTCGATATAAACTCACTGCATCCATATTTATTGATAGCCAACTCTCGCATTTGCTTTGCTGTATCAATATACTCTTTATCAAGTGCTTTAATTTCTGCTTTAAATATAACGGCATACATCTTATTAGCTCCCTGTGCTATTTATTTTCTTCAATCATCTTTTTTATTTTTACTGCTTTTTCAAAATGATCTAGCTTGTGCGTTAAAATCCACCACTTCGCCATTTCCATTAATAACTGGGGGTCGTTATTTTTATTTTCGAAAAACGCATAAAAAGATAAACCAACGTTATCGCCTTTCGCGTCTATTTTTTTATTGCAGATTTCTATTATTTTTTGCTTTAATTTTGTATTCATATTTAAATTTTATACAGGCATCATGACACCCAAATATAATAGCTTCATAGAGCGTTTGAATTTAACGGTTATATGAAAGCCTTTACATCTAAATACAAAAACGGCAACTATTTAAGCTGCCGTTTTTAAGATAACAATATTTTGAGTTATAATATTTTTTTGAATTGATCAAGCATACTGTCTGTGAAT
>JALTJN010000130.1 GCA_027076405.1 Chromatiales bacterium | reverse complement strand
TGGATATGATGAATCAATGCAAAACAATGATGGATGAAATGGAACCCAAAATGAAAGAGCAATGCCAGTCTATGATGAATCGCTGTAAATCAATGATGGGTGAATCTGGAGACAAAGATTCACAAAATGTTGAAGATAAAAAAGCAGAGCAAAGCCTAATCTTTACTCATAAAGCCACGAGTACATTTGAAGAGATCGAAAAGCGTGTTGAAGGTGATGCAAAAGAGATTGGTCTGGGGCTAAAGAAAGTCTATCCTTTCTCTAAAAACCTACCAGAACAACAGGGTTTTGAAATTAATGAAGCAGCCTCAGTGTATGAACTTTGTATGCCTTCGTTAGCGGCTGAATTATTGAATACACAACCTGAACTGAATGTTTTAATGCCATGTCGGATTAGCCTGTATGAAAAAGAAGGTGAAGTTTTTATCAGTACTCCTGATCTTACTGTTCAATTAGAAGCGCTTGGCTGTAAAGATGAGTTAAAATCAAATATTCTTGATCTTTATGTGAAAATGGTTGAGATGATTGAACGTTGGTAGCTTGAAGTGTTAGAGAGAATGAGAGTTGGATAATGGATATACTTCTTTACAGCATTTTAACACTTGTTTTCTCAACACTTTTTGCGATGGGTGGCGTAGGCTCGGCCATTGCGTTAGTTCCAATATTTACTGTACTGGGTTTGCCGTTTAACCTTGCTAAGGCGATCGGTTTATTTATTAATACATCAAGCACTGTCGTAGCCAGTGTTATGAATCTGAAACGAGGTGTATTGGATGTAAAGAACACTCTTCCATTAATTATAGCTGTATTATTAGCGACGCCATTGGGCGCATACCTGAGTATTTATGTTGATGAGGTCTTTGTAAAATGGTTACTTGTTATCTTTTTATTAACGAGTGCAACACTACTTCTTTTTCAAAAACGTGAAGCTTTATTTCATTGTCGTGAAGGTTATTGGCTTTTTATTATTGGTGCTGTAGTTGGTGTGGTGTCAGGTTTGCTTGGGGTCGGTGGTGGTGCACTTATGATCCCACTGTTAATTTTACTAGGTTACAATGCTAAAGAAGCCGCAATCGCAATTAGCTTTGTTATCCCTTTTTCCTCTTTTGCTGCTTTTTCTACCTATCTTACATTTGTTGATATTGACTGGCTTCTTCTTGGAGCTGTTACTGTTGCGGCAATCATCGGTGGTTATGTAGGTAATCATGTAATGCATTTCAAATTGTCAGCCGCGCAAATTAAAAAATTAATTGCGATTATTCTTTATATGTTATCTGGCAAGATTATTTACGACCTACTGATGTTTTTATAGTCTTTAGTATATAGAGTATAAAGTACTTTCCTTTTAATATAATTGAATTAATATTTAACAGTATTATTTGTGAATAAAAGAAACAGTTGACAATAAATATGGCTGCTTTTGGCCGGTTTCCACTGTACGCCTGAGTTAATTGAAGGTCTCCTTTCGCTGAGACGCAGAAGTTAGGGGTAAAAAACTGAGTGACTGCTTGCGGTTAGTAGTTTGTAGAATACTGGAAGCCGCCGCTCGAGTCCTGGATGCTACGAAAAGAAGTTGGTCTGTGGTGAGCAATG
>JALTJN010000129.1 GCA_027076405.1 Chromatiales bacterium | reverse complement strand
AGGCAACTACGTTATCTTTGCTCATGGTGGCGTACTCCTTTGCTGTTTTCAGTTCTTGGCAAACCGAATTTCAGCAGGGTACGCCGCCTTCTTCAATCATGCCGTACACCAGTTTCGAGCATAGCTCCGCCCCCTCTCAAGGTCTCTTGGAATCCCGCATCCATGGGGCGACATCTATCCTGATAGATGGGAGCCAAAAGGGCGAGTATTTCAACAGCCTGTTAATGTAGTCTTATTCATAACATCAAGTTAAGATTACACATAAGAAGGTGCAAAAAATGGCATAAGCATAGTGATATTTAAGCTAATTTTCACCTAAAGGGTGGATTTTCTGGTGATAGTGCAGATCTTATGAAATGTTCAGACTCTTCTTGAGTACGCAAAATAGTTATCACTCAATTAAATTCATCACATGTCTTCTTATACGTGCCTTAATAGATTCATTTTTTTTAAAGAACCTCTTTACATGTAAAACCGCATTTTTATTTTCTTTTATACATTTTGGAAATTCACTTATAGTTTGATTCAATTCTTCCTTATCATATATAGCTATTTTCGTGCAATTTTCTCCGCTTCCATCCATCCCAATATTTTTGGTATACGATTTTTCAGGATTCAAACATAGGCCATTATTCTCAAAGATTGTTGCGTACCAAAATATTGCCCATGTATCAATTTTTGATTTGTAATTCCCAATCACTTGCGACCAATAATTATGCGCCCCATCAATATTAAATCTTTTGATTTTTTTTCTTGACCACTGCTTAATGAGTCGTTCTGGATTCTTTTGAAAATGATTCCATCTGTCACGCCACGTCCCCCATCCCCAACAATTCATTACACGCCATAGAAACGCACCCTCAACATCTGGCATGTCTATAGGATAGTTCCAACCACTAATATGCCATATATTTTTTTCATTCTTATATTTTTCCAAAGCATTATTCATAAATTCAAGAAACAAAGGGCTAGTCAAAATATCATCTTCTAGAACAATAACTCTTTCATATTTACTAACAACATCTGTAACACCGCTTATAATATTTTTTGCCAAACCATAATTGTTCTCTCTCTCAATTACCTCAACAGACGCGAACCCTTTTACTGATTTTGATATCGCTATAACGTCTTTTACCTTTTTTACATCAACATCATCTCGAGCATGATCACAATATATATACAATCCACTCTGTCTTGCTAGATTATTATTTTTCAATGCCTCCAAAGTTTGCTTTAGGTGATTTGGTCTATTAAATGCAAAAACAACAATAGGTGCATATTTTTTTTCTATTGAAACACTCTTATCATTACTAACAGAATTAACAGATGTCTTATTGTTCGCCATCCAAATACTCTTGTACTTTAAGATGCTGACCCAATCTACAAATAAAAAAATAATTTATAGGAATGAGTTTATGTGGATTCGTCATTCATGGTTCCAAGAGAAGTCACTAGTTCTTTCTAAACGCGGATTCAACTTCCAAGTGCAACTCTGACTAATGGTTAGAGGGCAAGCTGCGGTAGTATCGAGGCTTCCCTAACGACCAAGAAAGAGGAGCACGATGAAAAACTACACGCAGCTTACCCAAGAGG
>JALTJN010000128.1 GCA_027076405.1 Chromatiales bacterium | reverse complement strand
GTTTAAATTAAAACCAAATAACCAGTAAGCGGATTGGTATGCAGCCAAAGCGGAAAGCTTGAGTGCACTATTTTCAGGGGCAATTTCATAACGAGCTGCCATCCCTAAAATTAAAGCCTGCCCTGGTGGCGTGAAGCGTAAACGCAAACCGGGTACGGTCGCTTCGTAATTAAAATTTTCTCCTGAGATTTTTTCAGAGTCAGCGTTAATTTCCAGTGACAACCAATTGTTAGCATTCCAGGAAATGAGTGGCTCAAATATAATGATGTTTGCGTCTTCCTCACGTAAGTAATCCTGACGTGAAATAATGGTGACGTCACCCGCATCACCTAAACGGGCTGTTTGTACAAGAAAGAAATCACGTCCATCATCAGCAAAACAAGTGTGGAGAAACAGGTTAAAAAATAATATTGTTATTAACGTGTAAATAGGTTTAATCATGTTTGTATTCTCAACATATTCTGCATGGCAAGCATCACAACAAAACCAGGCAAAAAATAAATTTTAAAAAATAATGCTTCAAGGTTTTTTAAATTTAAGTGGCGATCCTTGTTGCTAAAAAAAGAACAAGTGTGAAGCACAGTAAAGTTAGCCACGAATGGCTATATTAAAAAGAGATTAAGAAAGAACGTGATTAAATGCGCAAACGGCGAGTGTTAGCGTAGGTGCTGGAACCGATTAATGAAATAGAAAGTGAAAAATCATAAAGCACTAATTTATTTGCAATGCTTAACTGGGGTAAATAAAATTCAGATGCTGTAATAATTGTTGAGGTGAGGTGTTGGGTGTCGAGTAAAAATGTTTTATCGTGTGTATCGGTTACTGCTACCTCTTGCAAACCCACATCAACTTGTGTACTGACATTGCAACACCCTGCAGCAGAATGGTTTTCAGGTGTAGTGCATCCTTTTTCGCCCATTGCACACTTGTCTTTTTCCTCATCACAACAGCACGTAACGTTAGGCGGTGTCTCCATTAATTTGCAGGCAAAAAGATTTTGTGTCTGAACAAAAAGACTGGTAAACAGAACAATAAACCATAAGATTTTGCGTAGCTTATGTTGTCGTAGAGTATTTAGCATATAACGTGTTTTAAGTAATTGGGATGCAAGGTTATTTTATTAGCGACCCATTGTCTGAAGAAATGCAGCGGTTGTCAACTTAACAAGCGAAGGCGATATCATTGAACCCCCTTGCCGTCAATGTAAAATCCAACCTGAAACAACTCACCAAAAACATAGACGACATCGCACAAAAACAAATCCCCTTTGCGATGGCGCTCACCTTAACCAAAACCGTACAAAGCGCACAACGCGCAGAAAAGATTGCGATGCAACGTCAACTGGATCGCCCTACACCCTTTACTTTGCGCGGTGTCGCCATTGAACGCGCAAGCAAACAAAACTGGCAGGCGCGTGTTTTTATTAAAACTATTCAAGCGCAATATTTAAAGTGGGTGGTGGAGGGCGGCAACCGCAAGCCAAAGAAAAAAGCGCACCTGTTACCCGTGAGCATTAAACGAAATAAGTACGGCAATATTCCACGCGGCAAAGTGCAAAAACTATTGCAACGGGATGATGTGTTCAGTGGTGTAGTAAAC
>JALTJN010000127.1 GCA_027076405.1 Chromatiales bacterium | reverse complement strand
TTCATTTGCGTTTTCTTTTAACTTTATTGTCTATAAGTTTTTAAGCGGATAATGCTTTAACTACCGCATCACCCATCGCTGCCGTACCTACTTCGGTACAACCTTCCGACATAATATCGGGCGTGCGTAAGCCCTGATCCAAAACTTTTCCAACCGCATCATCAATGCGCTGCGCCACAGCTTCATTATCTAATGAATAACGTAGCATCATGGAAATAGATAAGATGGTCGCCAGCGGATTGGCGATACCTTTACCGGCAATATCAGGCGCTGAACCGTGAATCGGTTCGTACATGCCTTTAGCATTTTTATCCAACGATGCCGATGGCAACATACCGATAGAGCCCGTTAACATGGCCGCGCAATCAGACAAGACATCACCAAATAAATTACTTGTTACCATGACATCAAATTGCTTCGGCCATTTAACAAGCTGCATCGCCGCGTTATCCACATACATATGCGACAACTCAACTTCGGGATAATCTTTAGCGATATTTTCCATCACTTCACGCCACAGTTCAGAAACTTCTAACACATTGGCTTTATCCACCGAGCAAACACGTTTATTCCGTTTCATAGCAATATCAAATGCACTGCGGCCAATACGTTCAATTTCACTTTCTTTATAACCGGCCGTGTTATACGCATAACGCTCACCATCTTTGGTAGTGATTTCACGTGGCTGACCGAAGTAAATACCGCCGGTTAATTCACGCACAATCATAATATCTAAACCAGCAACAATTTCTGATTTTAAGGATGAGGCATCAGCAAGCTGCTTATACAAAATAGCCGGACGTAAATTTGAAAATAATTCTAATTCGGCGCGTAAACCTAACAAACCTTTTTCGGGACGTTTATCGCGTGGCAGTGATTCATATTGCGGGCCGCCGACTGCGCCTAATAAAATGGCATCAGAATTTTTGCACAGCTCTAAGGTTTCAGCAGGCAGTGGTTCACCCGCCGCATCATAACCCGCACCACCAACAGGCGCTTCGTTTAGCTCTACATCGAGCGCACCATCGGCTTTTAAAAACTCAATAACTTTAACCGCTTCGGCAACTATTTCCTGACCGATACCGTCACCGGGAAGAATGGCTATTTTTTTTGTCATAATTTACTGACCTTTAACTAAATATAAAAAAGCAGTTGTCCGCAAATAAACAGGAATAAACGCAAATATTATATAAACACATACCGATTACATTTTATATTTACATGCTTTACGTTCACCTACAGACAAAAACACTTTTGTTTTCATAGAAACTAAAACTTAACTATTTCGTACAAAACACTCTCATTATTCAAATAAACACTATGGTTTGTTTAAAAAAGCAGTTGTCCGCAAATAAACAGGAATAAACGAAAATATTATATAAACACATACCAATTACATTTTATATTTACGTACTTTACGTTCACTTGAGGACAAGAACACTTTTGTTTTTATAGGAACTAAAACTTAACTGTTTCGTACAAAACACTCTTATTATTTAAATAAGCATTTATCTTTAATTTGCGTTTATTTCCGTTCATTTGCGGACACTATGCTTTTAAATCTCAAGCAAACAACCAAGGCTCAGCTTGTTTTCGCTT
>JALTJN010000126.1 GCA_027076405.1 Chromatiales bacterium | reverse complement strand
TAACACATTTAACTATGGAAATGCAACAATTTCATTACGATAATAAAATCGTTAAAAATTTCATTTATGCAACAATGCTTTGGGGAGTTGTAGGTATGCTAGTTGGTTTAATGCTAGCTTTTATGTTTATGTTTCCAAACTACACCGAAGGCATCTCTTGGTTAAGTTTTGGTCGATTAAGACCATTACATACTAACGCTGTAATATTTGCCTTTGTAGGTAATGCCATTTTTGCTGGTGTTTATTACTCCTCACAACGATTACTTAAAGCTAGAATGTTTAGCGATTTACTAAGTAAAATCAACTTTTGGGGATGGCAATTAATAATTGTTGGTGCCGCAATTACCTTACCATTAGGGTTTACTACCTCTAAGGAATATGCCGAATTAGAATGGCCTTTCGATATTGCTATTGCTATTATTTGGGTTGTTTTTGGTATTAATCTTATTGGAACCATGATTAAAAGAAGACAGCGTCACTTATACGTTGCTCTTTGGTTTTACATCGCAACATTTGTAACTGTTGCTGTACTTCATATTTTTAATAGTTTAGAACTTCCCGTAAGTGCTTTAAAAAGTTATTCAGTATATGCTGGCGTTCAAGATGCATTAGTACAATGGTGGTATGGTCATAATGCTGTTGCCTTTTTCCTAACCACACCATTTTTAGGATTAATGTATTACTTTGTACCTAAAGCAGCAAATAGACCTGTATATTCATATAGATTATCCATAGTACACTTTTGGTCGTTAATCTTTATATATATTTGGGCAGGACCTCATCATTTATTATATACAGCATTACCCGAATGGGCACAAAATTTAGGTGTTGCATTTTCTGTAATGTTATTAATGCCTTCTTGGGGAGGAATGATAAACGGCTTGCTAACCCTTCGTGGTGCTTGGGATAAAGTACGTACAGACCCTGTTTTAAAATTTATGGTCGTGGCTATTACTGGTTATGGTATGGCAACTTTTGAAGGCCCTACTCTATCTCTTAAAAATGTAAATGCCATCGCACATTTTACCGATTGGATTATAGCTCACGTACATGTTGGTGCATTAGCTTGGAATGGATTTTTGGCTTTCGGTATGATTTATTGGTTGGTGCCAAGATTATTTAAAACGAAGCTATACTCTATTGGATTAGCAAATCTACATTTTTGGATAGGCACATTAGGTATTATTATGTATGCATTACCTATGTATGTTGCAGGATTTACACAAGCAAGTATGTGGAAACAATTTAATCCTGATGGCAGTTTAGTATATGGTAATTTTCTTGAAACAGTAACCGAAATTATGCCAATGTACTGGATGCGAGCCATTGGAGGAACATTATATTTAACTGGAGCATTAATTTTAGTTTACAATATTATAGTAACTATAAAATCTGGTAGTAAAGTTGAAGACGAATTGGCTGAAGCTCCTGCACTAGCACGTGTTTCTAAAAAACGTGTCGCTGGAGAAGGTTGGCACACATGGTTAGAGCGTCGTCCTGTACAGTTAACACTTCTAGCAACAGTAACAATTTTAATTGGAGGTATTATACAAATTATACCTACCATTATGATAAAATCTAACATACCAACAATAACTAG
>JALTJN010000125.1 GCA_027076405.1 Chromatiales bacterium | reverse complement strand
TAAATCAGTTTAATCATGTGAAACATGATTAAATAAATGCATATTAACCCCATGAAATTCAGATAAAAATAACTTAGCTTAAAAAGCCTCGTCACTATAACTTTGATCGCTTTTTAATCAAGAAAAATGAAAAAAGGGATTTCCTATTAATTTCAAAATAAGGGGATAGTTATAGTGACGAGGATAAAACTAAATTTATTCATTTTCTAAAACAACGAGTTAAACAACAAACGGAAGGAAACTGAAATTTTCCTTCCACTTTTTTAGATCAAAAACGTTCCAGGTAGAACAAAATTTAACATTGCCGAAGGCAATGTATATTGCGCCCTTGTTTAACTTTGGGATAGCCTGAATTCGCTTTCGCTCATAGGGTAAAATCATAAATCACCAAAAGCGTCGTTAAGGGATTGGTTAGAATCTCTTAATGCGCACTTATGCATTGCCTTTGGCAACGCGCGCGAAATAATCTAGTTTGCCCTATGTTTTTGAATGGCGGGAAAGGGGTTTTGTGATACAAATAACAATATTTGAACAAAACCCAAAGTACTCAATCTGACGATTTGCGTTAAATCTCTGCTTCCTCAAGCATGTCTATGGTGTAGGGGCATCTATTACTATTTTCTAACTGCTGTTTTTCAAATGTAAATTTCAAACCAATAATTACGCGACCTTTTTTTACAACATTCCAATCCACGGCTAGAGATGTTTTCTGATTTATATTTTCTATGGAAGGTTTTATTACATATTTTTTGAGATCGTAAAATCTTTTATATTGCCCTTCTATTTCAAGCATTATTCTTAGCTTCTCAATAGAAATAAATCTTTCTCCTGTTTTTATGAATTGAACTAAAAATTCATAAAAACGTATGGCGTAAGAGCTTTTAAGCTGGGTTACTTGCTTTAGCTCATAAGTAGTAAACTGCTCGTGAAGTAGAGTTAAGTAAGGGATTATATGATTACAGAAGCTAAGAGTAACCTTGGCTTCCCCATCTAAATACTCGACACTGTCAACCCATCTAAACCTTCCTCTTACCTTCGCTTTTTTATCGAAAGTTTTTATATCTCTTTCATAGAGTTTTGAGGATGCTTCATCAAGTATTTCGTAAGCTTGATTTAAAGGAAGATCAAATATCTGGGAAAACTCTTGAGCTGAAATTGTAAACAAGTTTCCTTTAGGTAAGGGTTTTCGACCATCAAGTTGACTGATGATTGAAAGTAATAAGCGTTGTTCATTCAGAGATAATTTATAACCTGCTTCAACAAGATGGTTTGATTTCGTCACTAATAGGCTCTTCATTTTTACGTAATTCCTTTTAAAACGAAAACAATAAAAGTTTTTCGCTTTAAAAGCAACGAAAAAAAAAAAGTTTTTCGTTGCTTTTGTGTGGATAACACACGGAATCTCTCGTCTTTAAACACGGAATCTCTCGTCTTTAAACACGGAATCTCTCGTCTTTAAACACGGAATCTCTCGTCTTTAACCTCTCACATCCCTTGCTATGACTGGGCTGTGACGCCCTTAAAAACAAGATAAAAACAAGATAAAAACAAGATTAAACATTTTCATCTGTGGATAACACCGTAAATCTGTCCACTTATAG
>JALTJN010000124.1 GCA_027076405.1 Chromatiales bacterium | reverse complement strand
TTTTGGATGGGAGAAATTCATACTGAAAAATACATTCATCGAGATCAATTCGCCATTTCCGGCGTGAATAGCCCCGGGACGCAAAGAGTACTTTAAAGTCAATATTACGTCCTTTTAGCTGGCGGTCGATCTCATTGAAAAGCGGGATACGGTAGGGCGTGGGGATGTTGGTAACGAGGATGATTTTTTTCATCAAGATTCTTTAGAGATGAGTCTTTTGTCCAGCAAGACTACGGATAATCAATTCCCACTCTTCTGGAATAAAACCAGTAAAGAATTACCATCCATACGATTCCATAACCTACCAACCGAATGAATCACAAACTGGTCGATTGTAACATTCATAAAATGTATATACTTGTTATTCCAGGACAATCTGTTGATAAAAAAATGGACCAACCAACTTCGGAGTGGAGAATATTCCAGATGTTTATTGATAATCTTCCCATGCTTTTCCAATAGACGTAATGTTCTCTGCTCATCGATCCACTCATTATGATCACTTTGCTCGCTCGTCATTTTTGCAAAAAATTTATATGAGGAAAGGAGAGCCCTCCTGCGGTTTATCGGTTCATGAAACGCCAGATACCCACCATCTTTCAAGCAAGACAAATGACTGACCAAAGCGTTGTCCTTCTGGGGAAGATGGTGCAGTGTACCAAATTCGAGAATGACATCCAGGGTTCCTGAGGTAAAAGGTAGCTTACCGGCATCACATTGAACAAAAAGCGCACCAGGGTGTATCTTTTGAGCTTTTAAGAGCGCATTGAACGATATATCTGCACAGACAAGTGTGTACCCAAGTTCTTGAGGATTAAGATGGTGATAAACGGTGGATGCTCTTCCGCAACCGATATCAAGTATGGTAGTGGCTCTTACCTTATTCTTTAAATAGCGTAGGAGATGTTTATTTCGTACATTATAACGGTTCCAATTGTATTCAGGCACAACGAATATCGTATCACTATATTTTTTTTTATCCCAGAAATATTTTTCAGACAAAACCCAATCTTTTTCATCATTTATGGAACGCGCTCGCTCAATACTGTCAAGTCGTCTTTCTACGGATATTTGTGGTAATTTACCTTTATATCTCTCTAAGAAAGCAGACTCACGCTCAATATCACATAGTTCTGCCCTGAGCAGTGAGATAATGCCGTTTTGTGAGATAAAAATATTGGCGCAGTAACGACAAATTAATACTTTATCATCAACTGTATCCTTACTTTGCAAATTGATTACTTCAAATTTATTTTTATTGCAGTACGGACATGCAAGAATATCGAGGATATTCATCCAATTATCATTCATAGAAACTGCTCCATCTACGAAATGTTATTAGTAAAACGAAATCTTAATATGCTATTTTTCAACTCGTAGAACAATATCACTGATATTATTATACATTTCTTCAGCAGCCAGATTATGGCCTTTGGCGTTCCAGTGCCCGTCGGTCCGAAAATATAGCTCTTCTCCTTGCTTATGTGCATATTGGAAGGCGTCCAACAAACTAAAGCATTGAAGACCATTCTTTTCACATATCGAGAGTAGCATGCTGTCTGGTAAGTCCACCTTATAATACGATGGGTCCAATCTATATGC
>JALTJN010000123.1 GCA_027076405.1 Chromatiales bacterium | reverse complement strand
CCGGGGAGAGCAGGGGAAATAGGCTATTTGAATAAAATTTTCCTGAGATGAACTACAATAATCTGTGATGAAAACAGCATTAATCCTCGGGAGAATGCGTACTTTGTTGAGTGGCTGGTAGATATTGTTTTCCCCACGAGAATTCGTTACTGTTTTCATAGATTTTTACAAAAGGGGTAACGCTAAAAAGACCAGATAAAAGAATGTAGGCTTCTCTTAATAAGGCCGATAGGTCATCTTTTGTTTGGTCGATTTTCAGATCTAGTCCCTGTAACTTATCGTATGTCAGTGGTCTGCCATGGGTTCGGTGGTCATCATATTTTGAAAAAAAATCTATCGCATTATCAATCAGCCCTTTTTTGTTGTCGTCTCCATCAAACATATATTTTTTTAGCCATCCTTTGACGAGATCTTTTGATAACTGTTCATAATCTTCACATATTTCCAATAATTCTAAAGAATACTTTTCTATTAAGGGGACATAGGCAGGTAAGACCTCAGGGCCTTCCTTTTTAATGGCCTTTTTGGCGTTTTCGAATCCACGTTTTATGGCGCGGGCTGGTATTCCATTTATCTGGGGGTCTATTGGCCCTAAAGACGCTTCCGGGTGTAATAATATATTATTCCCCGAAAGTGCTAACATAGTTGCCGCAGAATATGCAGAATGGGGTATGAGAAAATCAACTTTTTTGAATTTGCTCCTGATGATCGTGACTATTCTTTCTGTTGCTTCAGGAGACCCTCCGGGACTGTGGATAAGGAAATCTACCTCATTGTTATCTTTTTTTGTTGAGTTTACTAAATCATAAAATCCGTCTAAGTCTTCGATATCGATTGAAACTGGCAAATTATTTGATGGAAATTTCACAGCATAAACGAGTAAAGGCCGCTTTCGAATTTTTTCTATGTCCTTGTAACAATCTCTGCGATACTTATATAAATCGATGGAAGTTTCTTTTTTAGCCCGTTTCTCAGCAAGAAAATTGTGCCAGTCAAGAAAAGTTTTGAATTTTTTTCGTCGATTTTGTCTCATTGATGACCACTACTTTTTTAGCGCTTGAATAAGCTACTTTATAAGATGGTATCCGGCCTAAGGCTTTTTTAGTTTTCTGATATATATCTTTTGTCTCAACGTAGTTGGCGAAAATTTCTGAAGTTTTTTCATCTACCTGTTGCAAAAGTTCGTGTTGGGTGTCCCCAAGTGTTTTCTCCTTCACACTCCACCTCCTTGGGTTAGATTATGTGCTCTTGCAAAGACCTCTTTTGGTTAATAATATCGGCAATACTGTCTGTCCCCGAAAAAAGATGGCATATATTTTACTCACCCGCAAGTAAAATTCCTCCAACATCTTCATTGTTTGAGAATTCCGATCCAGATTTTTTCCAGCTCAATATTTTGGAGGCAGGCAGAAGTAGGGAATGGCTATTTATTCAATCAATACTTCACCGAACAGCCATAAGGACGCGTGCTTTGAATCGGCAGCGGTTTGCCGGCAAGGGCGGCTTCGAGCACCAGTGAGACGTAATTTTTCGCTTTGGGGATATCAGAGATTTTTGCCGAGCGGATGTCATCGATACCACCGGCATAGACCAGCACACCCTTC
>JALTJN010000122.1 GCA_027076405.1 Chromatiales bacterium | reverse complement strand
CTCGTTGTATTACATGCTGCGGGATTCCAACTAAATTAAACCTCGGCTTTCTAGCCATAAATTAACTCCCTTTAATTTATTACTTTTAAATATCAATCTATATTAGAAACTATTGTTCTCTGACCCCAATTATCTTCTGACCCCAATTATCAAACTATTGTTCTCTGACCCCAATTATCTTGTATATTAGAAACTATTGTTCTCTGACCCCAATTATCTGACCCCAATTATCAAACTATTGTTCTCTGACCCCAATTATCTTGCTCAAATGAAAATTATTGCTGAAAAAAATCACGGTAAAGTGTTTGAGCAGTACGGTGAAGAAATCACATTATGGCCACCGATTGAGAAGCAAGTGCGCGAATATGAGAATTATATCTTTAGCTAAAAAACACCTAACACCAATTGGGTCAGAAACAATTATTATTCGATTATCTCATACTGGACAAGTATGACGCTTGCGGGCTTATATTGTCAAAAATGTTAGGATGGGTGTCAGTTTAATTGCTAAAAGGTTCTAAATTAAGAAAATATTCAGAATACGGACGCTCCTTGATGCGCCGTAAAAATCGTATCCATAAGTTATTACAGACTCATTAATATGTTCAGAAAAACAGTTTTTATATCAACAGGTTTTATCTGTCTTTTAAATATTATTCTCTGGCCAGTAAATAAATATGAGTGGATGCTTGAAGAAGATCCGGGGATGAGTTTACCGATCGATGGTAATGCGAATATATACGCTTTATTTGCAATTGCCCCAACTTTTGTATTGCTTTTGTTTTTGCTTAAATCGAAACACAAATACGAAAGCGTAACGATTGCTGTCGTATTTATTATGCTCTTCACAGTCTGGCTCTATAGGTATGGTGAAACCGTATTTTTTTCTTTATAAAATGAAAAACAAAGCCGAGAACAATTATTTCTAATATACATAACAAACCTCGCTTTCCTTAATTCAATTGAGGTCAGCCATTAGTGAGTTTATAGATAAAACGTCCAGTAAATGCGATTGCTTTGATAATCATCAATACAATTTATGGATCAGGGAGCTTCTATGTGTAACACTAAGGTAACTATTTTTAAGCATGATATCTGGGTTAATCTGTTAACTATAATAACAAAACTGATTAATGGCTAAATATTATGGGCATTCAATCTTCAAATATTATCCCATACAAACATATCTGTTATAGATCATCAGTCGTGTTGTTTATTCTTGCGTCCATTTATTGTGTTATGGTTTACCTGGCTGGCGAGGTTAATGGAATAAATGCTGGTTATAAAAATTTAATTGGTATACCAAATTTTTATTTATTCTATACCGGTATTTTTCCATTTGTGACTGCAGGAATTATATATATTGCGACACAAAATACTAATATTCGATTTTTTGGTGAAATAAACAGGGAAATGAATAAGAATAGTTTAAATAAAATATTATTTCATCGAAAGTTATTGCTATTTCTTGCCATTGTATTCAGTTTATTAATTACCATAAATGATGCCAGTGAAAAAGGTCGGGTACTTCCTCCTTATTCATTATCATTCTCTACCGATGAAGAACAGGCCAGAGCCACTGTTAAATATTTTGAATTACGAGCG
>JALTJN010000121.1 GCA_027076405.1 Chromatiales bacterium | reverse complement strand
CTTCTAGGGTAATCTGCTTATAAGTCATCTTGCTTCTCACTTCTTGGCGGGAGTAAAAAAGCAAAAGTATGGCAGATTACCCTTTTAATTGGATAGGGTGGTGCACTTAGTATATGAATTCGCGAAACCTAACAAATAGCTGCACGCGGACAATTCAAAGCGGCACTTATTTTGCTAAAAACCAGCAAAAACGTGCCCCTTTAAATTGCCGGTGAGCAAAGCGTTAGAAACAAATAGAAAGGAGTGATGTGTCTCGGTCAATTATAATTTTTGGCAACGGCTTAGGAATGTCGTTAGACCCTGATTACTTTGAATTACAGTCTGGGCTCGAATATGTTTGGAATTCAAATGATTATCTAAGTGATGTGCATAAAGAGTTAATACTGAGTGCTATATCAGATACAACCGAAAAAATCCCACCAAGCTCAGAGGAGCAACTTGATAAACTACAAATAGCAATTATTGCGACAGAATTTCTATGTTCCTTTGAAATATCAGGAACATCTTGGGTAAGTGATGCAGCAAAAGAATTACCGTCTGCATTTAGAAAATATATACATGAAGTAGCTTATTATTTCCATAGATCAGAAAAGTTTCTTCCTAGGGAATTTATTGATCCATTATCTGAATATATAAAACAAACAAAATCCCATATTATTACATTGAATTACGATAATTTATTATACGATTCACTAAAAGATTGCAAAGTTCTAGATGGATATAATGGTCCGTTAATAGATGGGTTTTGGGGGAAGTCAGGATTTAATGAAGAAAATTTAGACAGACATTATCCTGAAAATCAAGGCTGGTATCTTCATTTACATGGTTCCCCCTTATACATTGGAAATAATAAAATCATGGGAATGGGAAGGGAATACTTAGATCCGGATGAAAAAAACCATATTGTTTTAACTCATGTAGAACATAAACCTATAATAATCGAGTCTTCAAATATACTGAGCGCATACTGGAGACGTTTAGAAAAAGCGCTAGATGAGTCAGAAAAAATAATATTATTTGGATATTCTGGACTGGACACCCATTTAAATAATAGAATTAAACTTAGAAATGATAAAACTATATTGGTAGTTGAATGGTGTGGTTCTGGTGAATTTAATGAAAGAGAAAAATTTTGGAAAGATTCACTAAAAACCAATTATATAGAACTAGTTCAGTTAGAAAATATTTTTGAGTTTTTTAATTGGTAATGTTTCTAACAAGGCGTTTAAGTCCGACCCCGCAAAGCTGCGCGCCTTTGCGGTGCTGCGCACTTTACCGCAAAGCCACCCAGCTTCGCGGGTCGGCTTAACTAGGCGTTAGCGAACAATAGCATCAACGATAAAAATAGGTTTGAAAGCCAACAATAAATAAAATTAAAAACGTATGGCTGTGTTTTTATTTCGGATAAATATCATTTCAAAATATTTTTATAATTAAGTAACTGATACAAAATAGTGTTGGTGGTTTTAGGCCGTAAGTAGCAGAATATAAAACCCAGAAAATAGCGTAGCGTTTACAAAAGGTGTTGAATGCTTTCAACTCAATAAACCATAAATCTGAATTCCTAAAAAAGTAGAGCTAAATTTTAAGGTTGGAATGAGCATTCTG
>JALTJN010000120.1 GCA_027076405.1 Chromatiales bacterium | reverse complement strand
CAGCCATCTCACCCGCTGGGTTTTGTGGTTTTCTGCATCGCATGCAGTAGAACTCCCAAGGTCTGCATTTCTGTTTATTCCTGCTTTTCTTGGCACGGACAAATTCACGTAAAGCACTACCAAGAATGAGTATTGGCTGCCGGTCATCACAAACAGCAAGACCTCTCTTCAGCCAATTGCGTACCGTGTTTTTATGCACCTTGAACAGATCAGCCACCTCTCCCACCGTATAGCTACGATGAATCTTTGCCAGATTAGGATTTAAGCCTCCGCTCATTATTTAGTACCCTGGCTGGCTTCTACCTTCTCAACCAGCCATTGAATAACCTCATCCTCTACCCAACCCACGGCCCGACCACCCAATGAGACAGGGGCAGGAAACTCACCTTTTGAGACACGCAGATAGATAGTGCTACGCGATAAGCCGGTAAGCTCAATAACGGATGGGAGCCTTAATATTTTGATAGCCATTTGAAACCTCTTAAACATTTACAGGAGCGTGTAGGAAAGAGATTAGAAAGGCGTATTTTTTAAGTAAATTGGCTTATTTCGCCTATTTTACAGGATCAAAGAAAAGCAAAATCAGTAACTTATGGAGGTGGCAAAAGGAATGAGTTATTGGGTGGCAATTGAGTGGGTGGGTAATAAAAAACAGACAATACAACAGGTTAAAGAGTGTAAAAACAGGCGGAAAATTTGCGCCTACTTAATGCCGCTTAATTTTCTGTAGATCGTCTTATCATCTCTATCCTTGGCAATGGGTAAGGTGGCAATCTGTCTGCAAATCCAGGGCTTCTTTTCATCTGGATGCTGGCGTTTCAAGCGGTGATAGGCATCAATCCAATCTTGATACATTGCTTCGGTCTCTCTTTTTCCCGTCTCTCGCTGTGATGTTGAGGGGGTGTATGGTTTACCTTGCTGCAAGGGAGCAGCCAGTAACATTTGATTAATACGGGGGTGATCCAGTAGCAGTTTTCCCTCTTCAAAGTACAGAATCTCTTTAATCGGAGCACTACGCTGGTTTAGTTCAAGCTGTAGTGGATGCACATTCAAACTGACACAACGCCGCCCTTGCTTGCTGACCAACATCCCCAGCTTAATATTGGCCGGTTGTTTTTTTCTATCCGGCTGATAATCCAGCTCCAGCAGATCAGCAACCACCTTTGCTACCTGCTTTGCACTGGTTTTCCATTGCTTTAAATGATCCAAAGGGATGTTAATCACTCCCATTTGATCTTGCATTTCAGGGTCATCACAAACCACAACGGCACGATCAGAAGAGAACCGTTCAACACCCATATAGCAAATGTTAATACCACATTCCCGACACTCGATTGATTCAGCCGGTGAAGCCTTAATCAGCAAATCAATATCAAGCATCCGCTTTAAAGCACCCTCTGGCCACTGCTGTACGGTATGCCAGTCAAAAAGAACAGATTGATCTGTAACGGCCAGCTGATTCAATACAGTTTCTAATGTGCTATTAAACGGCATGGCATCTATTTGGGTTGAGCGGTTGGTTCTATATTTGAAAGTGCCAACATCTCACGGATTACCGCATCATTACCGTCATAATTAAGCGCACATGAATTTGGAGGGGTAATATTA
>JALTJN010000119.1 GCA_027076405.1 Chromatiales bacterium | reverse complement strand
ATCGCAATCAAGATGAAAGTCGGTTTCGTGCAATACAGGAAGCCGATGAAGAAGCTTATTTTCGAGCAGACTGGGGGCTTTTGCCCAAGTGGAACTGGAATTTTCAAGCAAGTTATATAGGGGAGCGCTCACGAAATACAAGCGGAGCGAATCCTGATACCCGTGCGCCAGTTAAGGCGTATGTGGTTACTGATACCACACTTCGTTATGCCGCAACAAACAGTTGGGAATTTGCCGTATCAATACGAAATCTGTTTGATACAAATGCGCGGGAATTTACAGGGCGTGGGATACCTAATGATTTACCCTTGCCTGAACGAAGTGCGTACGCCGAAATTCGGTATAAGTTTTAATAAGTCTGGAAAGAAAAATGAAAGGGATATTTAAACTGGTTTGTTCTATAAAAAAATCACACACTCGAAAAATAGAAGGAAGAAAATTTTACATGTTTAGGGTGCTATTAGTGTGTTAAAAATAGTTAATACAAAAATAATAAAAATGAAAATAAAATCACGATCAAGTGATAGCTTTATAGCGCCTGTGAAAAAATATCTTCAATTTATAGCCGGTATACTGTTTTGCCTTAGCGCAAGCAATTTGTTTGCGGCAGTCGCACAATATGAAACAGAAGAAGAGCGATTATTCAAAGCGGCATTCATTTATAATTTCGCCAAATTCACAAGTTGGCCTGAAAATTCTCAGAGTAAAAATAATAAATTAACATTATGCACGCTTGGCAGAAATGAATTAACCAACGACCTTAAGCGTCTTGCAGGGAAAACCGTTAAAAGTAAACAGGTTGTCATTAAGGAAATTGAAAAGAAACATTCGTTTGAAAGTTGCCAAATGCTTTACATCGCGAATATAAAAAAAAATAATTACACCTACATTCTTAAAAAATTAAAACATAAACCGGTTTTAACGATTAGTGATTTAAATGACTTTGCAAAAAAAGGCGGCATTATTCAGTTTTATCGAAAGCAGGGTAAAACCCGCCTTATTATTAACCTTAATGTTGCGCGTCAGGCGGGTTTAGAAATAAGTTCTCGTTTGCTCATTTTGGCAACCGTAATTAACAGTCGTCAGGAACAATAATGATATTACGCGACGCATCCATAAAAAAGAAGTTAGAAGCCATTATATTGTTCACGGCAGCTTCTGTTTTATTGCTTAGCTTTTTATTGTTTATGATGGTTGAAATTGTCTCTGCTCGAGATGGCACAGAAATACGTTTGCAATCTCTGGCAACCGTATTGGGTGCTAATAGTAGTGCTGCAATTACTTATAATGATAATAAAGCCACCGCTGAAATTTTAGCAACCCTGTCTTCACAAAAAAACATAATATGGGCTGGAATATATCTACGCAATGAAGTTTTGGCAGAATATAAATCACCCCAATTTAATGCATTATCTGAAACTAAACGTAAAGAAGTTAAGCAGCATAAAACAGAATCATCATTACTGTTTGGTTATGTAAAAGTTGAAGAGCACATCGTATTTGATGGAGAAGTCATTGCAGACTTACATATCATAGGAGATATGAGTCGAGCGCATGAAACGCTAATACAGCAAGCATATTTAGGTGGTGGTATATTTATGGTTTCTA
>JALTJN010000118.1:2921-6945 GCA_027076405.1 Chromatiales bacterium | reverse complement strand
AGTAACTGTTCGATATCATGGAAATGCAACCCTGTCGTCGGTTCATCAAGAATATAAAGCGTATTGCCGGTATCGCGTTTAGAAAGTTCTCGAGATAACTTAACGCGTTGTGCTTCGCCACCGGATAAGGTGGTGGCATTTTGGCCTAGCCGAATATAAGTGAGTCCTACGTCAATTAAGGTTTGTAGTTTACGCTTAACAACTGGAATGGCATCAAAGAAAACAACCGCATCTTCAATGGTCATATCTAAAATCTCATTGATATTTTTGCCTTTGAATTTAATTTCCAGAGTCTCACGGTTATATCGTTTTGAATGACAAACATCACACGGCACATAGATATCAGGCAAAAAGTGCATTTCAACTTTAATAACGCCATCGCCCTGACATGCTTCACAACGGCCCCCTTTTACATTAAAGCTAAAGCGCCCTGGTGTGTAACCGCGTGCTCGAGCTTCTGGAGTTGCCGCGAATAGTTCACGAATAGGCGTAAATAATCCTGTATAGGTGGCTGGATTCGAGCGAGGTGTACGGCCAATTGGACTTTGATCGATGTCGACTACTTTATCAAACTGTCCTAGTCCAATAATTTCATCGCAAGGAGCCGGAGGAGTAGAAGCAGAGTTAATTTCAGCGGCAGCATGTCGATATAATGTGTCGTTGATAAGAGTAGATTTCCCTGAACCGGAAACGCCTGTAATCGCTGTCATTAAGCCAACAGGGATATCTATATTGACGTTTTGCAGGTTATTACCCGAAGCACCACGTATTTTTAATAACCGTTCAGGATCAATTTTTGTTCTTTGCTTTGGAACCTCTATCAATTTTTTACCGGATAGATATTGTCCGGTTAATGAAGCCGGGTTCGCCAGCACTTCTTTTGGGGAACCCTGAGCAATAATTTCACCACCATGGATACCCGCCGCAGGGCCAATATCAACCACATGATCAGCCATCATAATAGCTTCTTCATCATGTTCAACCACAATAACGGTGTTACCGATATCACGCAGGTAAGTTAGTGTATTTAATAGGCGAGTGTTGTCTCGTTGGTGTAAGCCGATAGATGGTTCATCTAAGACATACATAACACCCACAAGACCAGCACCAATCTGACTGGCGAGGCGAATACGTTGTGCTTCACCACCGGATAATGTGTGAGCACCACGGCTAAGATTAAGATAATCCAGACCAACATTGATTAAAAACTCAAGGCGTTGATTAATTTCTTTAACGATCTTTTCTGCAATTTCCCCGCGTTTGCCAGGAAGTGCAAGCTGTTTAAAAAAGTTGGCAGCAGTATCAATTGGCATGGATGAAATTTGCGGTAACGTTTCATCAGCAATATAAACATGGCGTGCAGCACGATTTAATCGAGCCCCACCACAGTCGGGGCAAGGTTGCTGATTCATGTATTTGGCTAATTCTTCACGCACTACACTGGAGTCAGTATCGTGATAGCGTCGTTGCATATTTGGAATAATGCCTTCAAAGGAATGTTCTTTAATTTTTTTGCCACCACGATCATTGTTATAGGTGAATTTAATAATTTCATCACCACTACCAAAAAGAATCAGATCCTGAAATTTCTTTTTCAGGTTTTCAAACGGAATATCCATATCAAATTTATAATGCTGGGATAAGGACAATAGCATTTGATAATAGTAGACATTGCGACGATCCCAACCGCGGATTGCACCGCCAGAGAGTGGCGCATCAGGCTGAACCACAACTCGTTTAGGATCAAAAAATTCTTGTACGCCCAGACCATCACAACCGGGGCAAGCGCCAGCAGGATTATTAAAAGAGAAGATACGAGGTTCTAATTCAGTAAGTGAGTACCCACACTCAGGACAGGCAAACTTGGCAGAAAAGACCATTTCGTTTTTCTTTTCATCGTCCATAAAGGCGACACGCAGTAAACCATCCGAGAGTTTTAAAACTGTTTCAATAGAATCGGCAAGACGGGTTTTAATGTCATTACGGACTTTAAAACGATCAACAACGGCCTCGATAGTGTGTTTCTTTTTACGATCGAGTTTTTCTAATTGATCGAGCTCAAGTACTTTGCCGTCGACACGAGCACGAATAAATCCTTCAGCCCTTAAGCGTTCCAGCACCTGCTCATGTTCACCTTTGCGTTCTTCAACCAGAGGCGCGAGTAACATGAGTTTTGTGCCTTCAGGTAATTCCAGAATATGATCAACCATTTGGCTGATAGTTTGTGCATTTAAAACAATATCGTGATTAGGACAGCGAGGCTCGCCAGCTCGGGCAAAGAGTAATCTTAAATAATCATAAATTTCGGTAATCGTGCCCACGGTGGAACGCGGATTGTGAGAAGTCGATTTTTGTTCGATTGAAATTGCCGGAGACAAGCCTTCAATATGATCAACATCCGGTTTTTCCATAACAGAGAGAAACTGGCGGGCATAAGCAGATAATGACTCAACATAACGGCGTTGGCCTTCTGCGTAAATGGTGTCGAAAGCGAGAGATGATTTCCCTGAGCCGGAAAGCCCGGTAATGACAATCAGCTTGTCTCGCGGTAAATCAATATCAATATTTTTTAAATTGTGAGTGCGAGCACCCCGTATATGAATTGTATCCATCAAATTTTTCGTTTTTCTGTTTGTTTAAGTGGGCAACCTGCTAATATACGCGATTCCTATTAAGATAGGAAAAAATCTAATAAATAAAAAAGACAGGATTGACTCAGAATGTCGCTCGATCAGGAAAAAATGACGCCCATCGAAAAACGTGTTGCGCTATCGCTTTCAGCAATATTTGCCTCGCGTATGTTGGGTTTATTTATGGTGTTACCCGTATTTGCCATTTATGCAGAAGAACTCGAAGGTTTTTCGCCGACATTGGCCGGTCTTGCGATAGGTATTTATGGGTTAACTCAGGCAATTTTTCAGATCCCAATGGGGCTTTTATCCGATCGCATTGGACGTAAGCCCGTTATTATTGCCGGTCTGCTCATTTTTGCTATAGGTAGCGTGGTTGCAGCTGAGTCGAGCTCGATTATCGGCGTGATTGTTGGGCGCGCACTACAAGGGGCTGGAGCTATTGCAAGTGCGATCATGGCATTAGCCGCTGATCTCACCCGCGAAGAACATCGTATTAAAGTAATGGCTTCAATTGGTATGAGTATAGGCTTGTCGTTTGCCCTGGCTCTGGTTTTTGGTCCAATGCTGCATGGCTGGTTTGGTGTTGAAGGCATTTTTTGGATTACCGCTATTTTGGCGGTTGGCGGAATATTGATAGCAAAATTTTTAGTACCAACACCGGTGTTGAGTCGTTTTCATCGTGATACAGAAGTAGAGATAAGCTGGTTTAAGCAGGCATTTTCTGATCCACAGTTACTTCGTTTGGATACAGGTATCTTTATTCTGCATTTCATTTTAGTCAGTATGTTTGTTGTTATGCCAGGAATTTTGCGTGACAGCTTTGGTTTTGATCTGGAGCATCACTGGCATCTTTATTTGCCTGTGTTATTTTTTGCCGTTTTGACTATGGTTCCTTTTATTATATTGGCAGAGAAAAAGCGTAAGATAAAACAAGTACTGATAGGTGCTATTATCACCCTGATTGTTAGCCAGCTAGGTTTTCCCTTGTTTACAGACTCTTTGGCAGGCTTTGCGATCGTGTTATGGTTATTCTTTTCAGCATTTAATTTGCTGGAAGCCAGTATGCCCTCGTTAGTTGCTAAAATGGCACCGGCTGCACATAAAGGCACTGCAATGGGGGCTTATTCCACCTCACAGTTTTTGGGGGTGTTTTTGGGAGGCTTAACCGGTGGAACACTGAGTGAATTTTATGGTGTTTCCGGTGTGGCGATTTTCAATATTGTGTTGTTGAGTATTTGGGCGGGCTTGGCTATTACAATGGAAAAGCCGCTTTTTCATACCAGCCACTTGCTGAATGTTGGAAAAGTAACAGAAAAAGAAGCTCAAGAGATAATTAAAGGTCTATCCCGTGTTGCCGGGGTGGTTGATGTTACGGTTATTGCAGAAGACGG
>JALTJN010000118.1:0-2821 GCA_027076405.1 Chromatiales bacterium | reverse complement strand
ATTGGAGAAGAGAAAATGGCTAGGGGTGTGAACAAAGTAATTTTAATTGGCAACTTGGGACAAGATCCAGAAGTGAAATACATGCCGAATGGCAATGCGGTTGCAAATATTACGGTGGCAACCAGTGAAAGCTGGAAAGATAAAAATACCGGTGAGCAGGTTGATAAGACGGAATGGCATCGTGTGGTATTTTTCCGCCGCCTGGCTGAAATTGTTGGTGAATATTTAAAGAAAGGTTCGAAAATTTATATCGAAGGAAAATTACAAACCCGCAAGTGGCAAGATAAAAATGGTGCCGATCACTGGACTACAGAAGTGGTTGCGAGTGAAATGCAAATGCTGGATTCTCGTGGTGGCGGAAGCAGCGACTTTAACCAAAGTCAGGGTTCTTCGGCGAATATGCAACAGTCAGCTCCGCAGTCAGCACCTTCACAAGCCGCTCCTGCACCTATGAACAATGATTTTGATGATGATATACCGTTCTAAGCTGGGTGATGGTCTTTTTGTAAAGACAGTTTTGACTTAAGTAACTTAAAGCCTCGTTTTTATGAGGCTTTTTTGTGGGGGCGGCTCTTCAGACCGACAGACACGGAAGCAGAGCTTCCATGCTTTTGTTTTTATGGTTAGTGGTTGCGGTTGACGGAAAAGTTAGCCAAAAAAGTCAGTGCTTCTTTGTATTTTGAGTCAGGTAAGAAATCCAGAGCACGAATGGCTTGTTCTGCTTCATTTTTAGCGCAGTCAGAGGTGTAATCAATTGCGCCAGAACTGTGTATTGCTTCATGAATTTCATTAATTTTATCTAGCCCACCTTTTTCGATAGCGTGGCGAATCATTTTCGATTGTTCTTCCGGTCCGTTTCGCATGGCATATATCAGTGGCAGGGTGGGTTTACCTTCTGCAAGGTCATCACCAAGATTTTTACCCATATCTTCAGCCGACGATGTGTAGTCCAGTACATCATCAATAAGCTGGAAGGCGCAGCCCAAATGCATACCATAGGTTGCCATGGCTTGTTGTTCTTCGACCGGTCGATCACACAGTACCGCACCGAGCTCCGAGGCAGACTCGAATAATTTAGCTGTTTTACTGTGAATAACTTCAAGATAGCGTTCTTCAGTGGTATCGGGGTCATGACAATTGAGTAATTGCAGCACTTCACCTTCAGCAATGGTATTGGTTGCTTTAGATAAAATGGACATGATTTGCATGCGGTCGATTTCAACCATCATTTCAAAAGCGCGCGAATAGAGAAAATCACCAACCAGAACGCTAACGGAATTTCCCCATAATGCATTGGCGGTATCTTCACCCCTGCGTAAATTGGAGTTATCGACAACATCGTCGTGCAGTAGGGTGGCAGTATGAATAAATTCAATAATAGCTGATAAATCAATATGTTGTGAGCCATTATAGTTAAGTGCTTTGGCGCTTAAAAGGTGAATGAGTGGGCGCAGGCGTTTACCTCCGCTATTTATAATGTGGTTGCCAATCTGGTTAATGAGCACCACTTCAGAGTGCAGGCGAGTCTGGATACAAGCATTAAGTTTGCCCATATCATCAGCAATGAGCTGGTTGATTTCATCAATTGTGGTAATGGCCATGTTGTCTCGTCGTATACTAAATAGCAGGGTGCATGCTATGGCTCAGCCTGATTGCTGTCAAGCCGTCATTTTGTGGGGAAATAATGACAAAAAATAGCCCTAAATAGGTAAAATATCGCTAAAATCCTTTGACCCAAGGCAGGGGAACCGCTAAAATTCGCGTCCCTGTATTTGAGTAGATTAGCTACTTTGAATACATTAAAAGATTTTAGAGATTTGAACGCGATTTTTACGTCCAAATACAAGCAAATTCATTAGATTTTGGAGAAAGACATGTACGCGGTAATCGAAACCGGTGGCAAACAATATAGAGTCACTGAAGGCCAGTATCTTAAAGTAGAAAAACTGGGTCTTGAAGAAGGTGCTTCACTTGAAATAGATAAAGTACTGATGGTTGCCAATGGCGATGATGTCAAAATCGGCGCACCTTATGTAGCGGGCGGTAAAGTCACAGCAAAAGTAAAAAGTGTTGGTCGCGGTAAAAAAATCCGCATCATCAAGTTCCGTCGCCGCAAGCACTCTCGTACAACACAAGGACATCGTCAGTCCTTTACAGAAATTGAAATTACTGGCATTTCTGCAGCGTAATTTATAACATCAAGAATTAAAAAAGATTGAGGTAATACAATGGCTCATAAGAAAGCAGGTGGTAGTACTAATAACGGACGCGATTCCGTATCCAAACGCCTTGGTGTTAAACGTTTCGGTGGCGAAACGGTATTAGCAGGTAATATTTTAGTTCGTCAACGTGGTACCAAGGTTCATCCTGGTAAGAACGTTGGCATTGGTAAAGATGATACGCTTTTTGCAAAAGCAGACGGCGTTGTTCTTTTTCAAAAGAAAGGACCAAAAATGCGTTCATTTGTGAGTATCGTTCCTGCTGAATAATTTAGCCGAACATATTTACAAATGAAATGCCCCGTCCTAGCAAAACTAGGTCGGGGTTTTTTGTTTAATGGCAAAAGATATTTCACCACAGAGAGCACGGAGGTACACAGAGAAACAAAAAATAAAATAAATTGTTTTTCCTCTGTGTACCTCCGTGTCCTCTGTGGTTCAAGATTTTGATTTTTAGGTATATAAAATGAAGTTCGTAGATGAAGCAACAATTAAAGTAGAAGCAGGCAAGGGCGGTAACGGCATTGTTAGTTTTCGTCGCGAAAAATATATCGAGCTGGGTGGTCCAGACGGTGGTGATGGTGGTGATGGCGGTAGTGTTT
>JALTJN010000117.1 GCA_027076405.1 Chromatiales bacterium | reverse complement strand
ATCGAAACCATCGAAAACGCAGTCGGTAAAAAAGCTGAAAAGAATATGATGGGAATGCAGGATGGTGATGTAGTCGCCACCTATGCAAATATCGATGCGTTAGTCGATGCTGTTGGCTTTAAACCGGCAACACCATTAAAAGAAGGCATCCAGAAGTTTGTTGATTGGTATAAAGAATACCACGATTATAATTAATGTAGGAATTAGTGGAGCGCTAAGCATAGAAGCTTAAGAGTTTCACTATATTATCGTCTACAATATGTAATAAATTCAGATATAAAGGGTTATAAGAAATGGCAAAAGTAGCATTAATCACAGGGGTCACCGGACAGGACGGCGCTTATCTAGCAGAGTTTCTTCTAAACAAAGGTTATGACGTTCATGGCATCAAACGCCGGGCTTCATCATTCAATACTGATCGAATAGACCATTTGTATCAGGATCCTCACGAAAAAGAACAAAAGTTTGTTCTGCACTATGGCGATCTAACAGATTCAATGAATCTGGTACGTCTCATCCAGCAGATACAGCCGGATGAAATTTATAACCTGGGTGCACAAAGCCACGTTGCTGTTTCATTTGAAAGCCCTGAATATACCGCCGATGCGGTAGGTATGGGCGCACTACGAGTATTAGAATCAATCCGCGTAGCTGGGCTGGAAAAGAAAACCCGTTACTACCAGGCATCAACTTCTGAGTTATACGGGGAAGTACAGGAAATTCCGCAAACAGAAAAAACACCGTTCTATCCACGCTCACCGTACGCCGTCGCAAAACTGTACGCCTACTGGATAACGGTCAACTACAGAGAAGCCTACGGCATGTATGCCTGTAACGGCATCCTGTTTAATCATGAATCACCTATACGTGGTGAAACATTCGTAACACGTAAAATAACCCGTGCATTTGCAAGAATTAAACTGAATCTACAAGATAAATTGTTCCTCGGTAACCTAAGTGCGAAACGTGACTGGGGGCATGCAAAAGACTATGTTGAAATGCAATGGTTGATGTTGCAGCAGGATAATCCAGAGGATTTTGTTATCGCTACAGGCGTTCAATATTCCGTTAGAGACTTTGTTAACAAAGCCGCAAAAGCTGTCGGTATTGAAATGGAATGGAAAGGCGAAGGTATCGATGAAAAAGGTTATGACAAAGCCACCGGCAACTGCCTGGTAGAAGTTGATCCGCGATACTTCAGACCGACAGAAGTAGAAACCCTGTTAGGCGATCCAACAAAAGCAAAAGAAAAACTTGGCTGGGTACCAAAAATCACCCTGGAAGAAATGGTGACTGAAATGGTTGAAAGCGACCTGATGATCGCGAAGCGAGATGCTTTGTGTGAGAAAGAAGGGTTTAGAACCAATAGGTATTTTGAATAACGGTTGAAAAGCAATGTTGAATTAAACACTAAAAATTAAGCATTAAAAATTACATAAATCTGACAAGATTTATGTGGTCGGTAAGTATTGTAAATAATCAATAGACTTGTATACTGGTCTACTAATGTGATAATTTTCAGGAATACATCATGAGTACAGAAATTGGTTCTTACGAAGCAAAAACTAAATTACCGGAGATTTTAAGGCGTGTGGAAAACGGTGAAACCTTTACCATCACTA
>JALTJN010000116.1 GCA_027076405.1 Chromatiales bacterium | reverse complement strand
GCTGTTTGCCTATCTACCGTGTCTAAATTTCTAAGCGCACCTTGATTTCCATTTCCAGACATATCATTGGTGTTGGTATAGGTATAGATGGACATAGGATAGTATCCAGCAAGATTATTCCAAGGAATCGTACTTACTTCATTGTTGGTAATGGTTTGCGGAATAGTAGAACCATCTACAAAGTTAGAAGCATCTTCAATTTCTTGATTCATGATATAGCGTAATTGGTCAACGCTAAGCGCAGTATCCCAAACACGAACTTCGTCTATGTTTCCTTCATAAAAGGCAGTAGGTGTATTTTTACCTGCTGCAGCAATGAAGAATGATTGTGTTGTAGATACAGGCGCTGTTAATGATGCTGTATTATCTAATACACCATCAATATAAAGATTTGCTGTTCCTCCACTATAAATTATTGCCACTTGATGCCATTCATCCGTAGGAATCACAACATTAGAGGTTATGGTTTGTGTGGTACCGTTTTTCCAAGACATTTCAAAACGACCAGCAGCATTTATTTTAAAATCGTAACCTTCGGTATAAGCAGCGTCTCTTTTAGAAAGGATTGAAGTATTTGCAGAACTGGATCCTCTTTTAATCCAAGCAGAAATGGTAAAATTAGTAGTGTTTAAATTTAAAGCATCTTCCATATCTACATAATCAACGATACCGTCAAAATAGATAGAGCGCACCACTTGTACTTGAGGCGCATATCCGAAAGTGATATATTTTGTACCATCAAAGTCATAGTTTGTTTCTAGGTTTGAACCATTTGCTGATAAAATTCTATAATCGGCAGTTGGGTCAAATATTGGAGTATTAGAAATGAACATTAAATAGTCACCAGGAGGTGAAATATTTCTAATGGCATTTTGTGGGATAGATACTTTTACAGAACCAATATCTCCTCCGTTTTCTACAACCTTCCAAATACGTTGCATTGCTGTAAAGGTTACATTGGTTGTTAATCCTGAAATACCAGCACTCATATCGACAGTAACTGTAGAAGCTGCTAAATTTAAATCAGCACCATTATTTCCCCACATTAAAAACTCTTTATCGTTTAGAGTATTTGGATTTGAAGTTTTGTTTAAATTATTAGTATTATAAATATCTGTAAGGCCAATGGTTAGAATTCCTTCAATAGGACCAGTTCCATCAGCAGCATTATTAACACTACTGGATTGTTTTTGGTTTAAATCTGAATCATCATCACGACCAATACCAGCAATATCATAGTTGTAACCAGCATTAGCAGATTGATCCCAAATTACAGCACCACTAGAGTCTACATAATCTTGCGAAGTACCATTAACACCAAGGGTAATTCCGTATTTTACGGCCAAGTAAGATTGTATTCTATTGCGTTCGGCAGTTAAATCGGCATCATTTTTACGTGCTGAAAAAGTAATGATTTCAGCAATTCTAGCATCCGTACTAGCTTCCCACCCTTCACTACGACCAATCCAATATCTAGAATCGTTCACGTTAGAGAAATCGGGTACATCATTTTGAGTGGTTTCTATGTTTCTGGCATTGTAATAGAGTTCTTGTTGAGTAGCACCAGAGTTATTTCTAGTATTGATGATTCCTGCATTGTCATAGGTATTACCTGTGCCTGTTT
>JALTJN010000115.1 GCA_027076405.1 Chromatiales bacterium | reverse complement strand
GTTGAAGTTATGCAACAAGCAACCGAAACATTTAATGCTCAAATGAGTGAGTTAATTGAAAGACTTGTAAAAGAAAACTTTGAAGAATTAAATAATTCGGTTCAAAGTTTAAATACTTGGCAACAAGAAAATAAAGAAATGATTAGTGCACTAACCGAACAGTTCAAAAAAGTATCTGAACAGTTTGAAATATCAGCTGTATATGTAAGTTTCTCACTTGACAAATTTAATAAAAGTTTCAAAAGGTTTTTTACCCATATTTCTATACCCTTGGTGGGGTCTTTCATAATTGTAAAAATATAGCCATTTATCGAGTTCATTTTGTAGTTGTTCAACCGATTCAAAATGCCGGGTTCTAAATTGAATGCGAAAGAACTCATCTAATACCGTGCGGTTAAATCTTTCGATAAAACCATTGGTTTTAGGCGACCGGACTTTGGTGGTGCGATGTGCTATATCATTCAGTTGTAAATAAATTTGATACGGGTGGCTGTCGGTTCCTTTAAATTCCGTTCCATTATCCGTTAAAATCGTTTGTATTTTAACTTTATATTTTTTATAGAATGGCAAGACATAGTTATGCAATAAAGCTACGGCAGCTTCGGGGCGTTTGTTCACGAATAAAAACCCAAAAGCGAAAGAAGAATAAGTATCTACCAACGCATGCAGATACACCTTCCCTACGCCTTTTAATTGTCCTACATAGAAGGTGTCTTGATTAAGCAATTCTCCCGGGGAAGAACTCTCCACATGCCGTTCTCTAAATTGCGGATTTTGTTTTTCGATAAATGCGATTTGTTCTCCACTTAGCATTTTAATGGATTTTGCAGCTTGCTTTTCTAATGCTAACCATCTATCGTATCGCTTACCCAATCCATTTTTATCCAATATCTTTTGAATGGTTACATAACTTACGCTAATTCCTTCGTCGGCTAATAATTGTTCAATGTATTTACTGCCTCGAGAAGGATGTTTTAAGGCTAACCGGACTATCTTCTTTTGAACCTCTTTCGGTGTGGTAAACGGATGGTTCTTTGGTATCGGAGGTAAGTCCCTAAGCCCTTCTATGCCGTGAGTTTGAAATCTCCTTTTCCATTCATAAAATTGAGTGCGGGACACCCCTCTTTGACGACAGGCTTTACTAATGTTCCCTAAAGCTTCGGCTAATTCCAATACCGATAGCTTTTGTTGAATGACTTTGTTTGCTGCTTTCATTTTTCTTTCCTTTTTTATTTACAAATTTATTCTTTATCTGTTAGGAAAGAAACTTACATATACAAATTATGTAAGTCCTGTTGAGAATGAAAAAATACTTGAATTCGGATTTGGTACAGGTCAAAACTTGGTAATTGGGAAATTAAAAAATCCAGAAACCAAATTTATTGGGTTAGACATTGATCCTAAAGTTAAAGGAATAGCAGAACATAGACTAAGATCTAGAAACCTTGAAACTCCTTTGGTCTTATATAATGGTGGAGAATTCCCGTTCGAAGCAGATAACTTTGATAAAGTATTTAGCTCCTTAGTCTTTCACCAGCTTGATACAGAAACCAAAATTCATTGTTTGAAAGAAATATATAGAGTTTTAAAACCAGGAGGTTCATTGGTAATAGGCGATTGGGGCAAACCAAAATCAAAGTTTAGAAG
>JALTJN010000114.1 GCA_027076405.1 Chromatiales bacterium | reverse complement strand
TGAGCGTCCGGTGCTGGAGTTGGCAGAGAAGTTAAACAAAGGAGTCATCATAAAAAAAGGTCTGCAAAGCGGTCATGCAGATAGCGCCGCCGGTGGTGGCGGTATTGAAGCTTCTTTCCGGCATATACTAACTCTGCCAGGTGTTAGCAGTATGATTGTTGGCACGATTAGTCAGAAGCACCTTGTACATAATGTTGAATTGGTAAATGAGAGCTTTGAAAAATGAGTGTATATGGAAAACAATATGTCTGTAATTTTTGAAAAAACAGAAGCTGTTTCTTTTATCAAGGAGCTGACGTTTTCATGTGAATCATCAATTCGTCGAAAGTTTTTTAGAAAGAAAGGAAGGTTGTTCGATGATTTCCAGGAAAGAAAGCAGATGGTTGTTTTTGCAGATGACTACGTTAGTGATAAAGTGTTGTCGTCCGGCATCTATGAGAAGTTGCAGCTTGATTTAATTTTTGAGTGGTTAAAAACAAAGGAAGGTGTCTTCAATAGCACGGTTCTCGATATCGGTGCAAATATTGGAAATCACAGCCTTTACTTTTCTGATTACTTTTTTAAATGTATTAGTTTTGAGCCAAATCCACGCACATTTTCCTTATTAGAGCTCAATTCCAGGCTTGTTGATAATGTTATTCCTGTGAATATTGGGCTTTCTGATGAAAAGGGTACGGCACCTTTGTATACCAGTTTTAGAAATATCGGGGGGGCGTCATTGTCGGATGAGTGGAACGCGACGGTTGATAGAGTTTGTGATATTAAGCTAGATAGAGTTGATGATATTCTTGATAAGGATGAAAAAATTGGGTTTATAAAAATGGATGTTGAAGGTCATGAGTGGTTTGCTTTGAAGGGCGCGGAGAACGTTATCAGGGATAATAAGCCAATCATTATTTTTGAATACAGCCCTGCTGTGGATAGTGATGAAAACAGTGTTATAAATCTTTTGAATGAGTATGGCTATTTAGATTTTTATGAGGTTATTGATGGTTGGGAATGCTTAAAGCAGTCTCTGATTCGCTATCCCAGATCTCTTCGCGCTCTGTTTAAGTTTTTTTATATTCTTGGTCGAAAGAAAATCTCGCACAAAATTGTGCGTATCAGTAACTTTGATAAAGATCAGTATTCACTGATTATTGCGCAAGCCAGTTAGATAGTGAGTCTAAAATGTTTTTAGTGGCGCAAGAGTAGCTTTATGAATAATGAGAAAAGGCGGTATCTCATCGTAGGGCCATCATGGATTGGTGATATGGTTATGGCGCAATCGTTGTTCATTACACTTAGAAGACTTTACCCTGACTGTGTTATTGATGTGATATCTCCTGAATGGTCGCTGCCTATATTAGAGAGGATGCCGGAAGTAAGTAGTGGCATCAGTTTACCTGTCTCGCATGGTCAGTTGTCACTGATGACGAGAGTGAAAAAGGGTTTGTCATTACGCAAAAATGAATATACCCATGCAATAGTCATTCCACGGTCGTGGAAGTCAGCACTGGTACCGTATTTTGCAAATATTCCGGTTAGAACAGGCTATCGCGGCGAGATGCGATATGGCTTGCTGAACGATATACGGATACTCGACAAGCAAGTGTTAAAGCAGACAGTGCAGCGATATGTCGCGCATGCATACCAAAATGAAATTACAAAGCTGCCAGAGGTACCCTTTCCTGAGTTAAGAGTTAATGATTGCCGTCGCGGTAAAATACTTAATGAGCTTGGTCTTGATGTTGATAGCCTTGTTATTGCAATGATGCCCGGCGCAGAATATGGTGTAGCAAAGCAATGGCCGCTCGCTCGATACTCTGAATTGGCAAGCCTGCTGGTGAGTGCTGGTTATACGGTCTGGGTTTTAGGCTCATCAAAGGATGAAGCTGCTGGTCAGGAAATCGTTGATAGCATTAATGGCCCGGTTGTGAACTTGTGTGGTAAGACAAAATTGACGGATGTTGTTGATTTATTGTCGTATGTAGAACAGGTTGTAACAAATGATTCAGGCTTGATGCATGTGGCCGCCGCGATGGGGGTAAGAATCAATGCAATTTACGGTTCTTCAACACCTGCTTATACACCGCCACTAACAAAAAACAGTAATGTGTTTTATACGGATCGTGAGTGCAGTCCGTGTTTTTCCAGAACGTGTAAATATGGGCATTATAAGTGTTTATCGGATATTTCTACGAATAAAGTGTTCGATGTCATTGGTATGTACAGTAAACAACAGGAAGCAAGATGCTAGGGCTTGATGTTTACAGTAAGTACCGGGCCTGGGTAGAGGCACATGAGGACAGGATAAATACGTATGCAAATCATTTGATCGTTATTTTCGCGTTTTCTGTGCCAACGCTAATATCTGTTAGAAGGGTAAGTATCGCGCTTCTTCTTTTATTGTTTCTGGTGAGAGGGCGAGTGATACATCGCATGATGACGGTAATGCGTGACCCGTTGGTCGCGTCGTTTGCCATATATTTCCTTGTCCATGTGCTCTGGTTGGTGGGCAGTGATGAAACGGTGGTGGCAAAGAAAGAGGTGCATGATGCGGCGTTTTTATTATTTGTTCCATTGTTTGCCAGTTTTCTGGATAAGAGGTATGTGAAAAGAGCTGCTGGTGCTTTTGTGCTGGGAATGGTTGTCAGTGCGATTTTCTCATATGCGATATTTTTTGGTATGTCTCCGTCATTACTTCATAACGGCACAATGGGGACAGCAAGTAATCCAACGCCGCTCTGGCATCATGTGCATTATGGTTATATGTTGGCAATGGTATCAGCTCTGGTTTTGCATGAGCTGATCAGGGAAAAAGTCAGAGGTTTTAGAGTTGTCCTGGGCATTGTGATCTTTTTGCTTCTTTCGATAAATGTTTTTATTATTGAAGCACGAACGGGTTACGTTTTATATTTCATTCTGGTTATGATGGTCATTATATCTAATTTTAAATATAAAGTATTAAAACCATTGATTGTTCTGTCCGTGCTGGTGCCTGTTATATTCACGGTGATTTATAGCTCCGTTGATGTGTTTAAAAAGAGAGTGGATATGACTGTAAGGTCTTCAGAGAGTCTGGTGTCAGAGAGAAATTATAATACATCTATTGGTGCTCGCGCCGGAATGTTTGTTTATTCTGCGGATGTGATTTTAGAGAATATTCTATTTGGTAATGGTACAGGTGACCATGTTTCTGAGGTGAGAAAATATATAGAGATGAAGGGTGTGAAAAAAACAGAGTTAATGATGACGCTGGATCATACTCATAATGAATATACGAGTTCGTTATTGCAGTTTGGTTTGCTTGGGTTCCTGGCTTTTTTGAATATCCCGTTTCAGATGCTTCGATATTCTTCGAAAAAAAATGGAGATGTTCTTAAGGTTATAGGTGCGAGTATATTGTTTTATTCAGTGTCTGATGTGTTTATTATTGGGCTAGGAATGATATTGACAGTTGTAACGTTATCCAGTTTGGCATTGTCTACGTATTATGTGACGAATGTCAAATACGACAGAATGAGCGCTAGGTTGATATTGAGCTATATGTTCGTTGTCGTTGCTTTTTATATTATACAAAATGGAGTGCATCAATATTCGTGATGATTTTTAAGCGGTAGTTATCTCGAAAGGTGTAGCTGTGAAGCTTGTGTGGTGTTATAGGTTGACATGTTACTGCCAGGCAGTATTGGGTTAGATGGCCAGCGCCCCTGTTTATAAAGAAGATTAAAATAAAATGAAAACAGTGACAGTCATTATCCCTACTTTCAATCGGTGGCCAGATGTTTGCATGGCTGTTGACTCTGTTCTTGGGCAGTCTTATCAGAAAACAAAATGCATAGTGGTAGATGATGCTTCAACAGATTCTACAGTTGTCTCTTTACAAGAGAAATATGGGAGCAATATTACTGTAATCAAAAATGATGAAAACAGGGGGCAGTCGTTCTGTAGAAATCAGGGTGTGGAAGCCTGTGATAGTGATTATATTTGTTTCCTTGATTCAGATGACATCCTATGGCCCGAGTCAGTTACAGACAGGGTGTCTTTGTTTGATGAACGTGATGAAGGTATCTCTGCGTCTTTTGGAGTGTTTCGTACGTCGGGGATGGGCGAAAACGATCTGCTGCATAAAAAGAAAAGAGGTGACAGGCTGTTGTTACGGGAATATCTGGAGCAGATAAGCTGGTGTAATAATAACGGTTTTTTGATCGATAGAAAAACATTTCTCGCTGACGGCATGTATGAAACGAGGCTTCGTTGTAAAGAGGATGTTGAGTTGTTGATACGGCTCTTAAGTAAAAATCCATTTTATTACTGTGGTTCAGAGATTGGGGAAGTCAGGGATGTTTGTGGTAAGGATAGAGCAAGATATGATCATGAGGGGATTGTCGAATATAAGACATTGTTTTCTGATATCGTATTAGCGAATGACTCGCTTTCAGGCGTGCTTAGTGATTCGGTTCGACATAGACTGGTTTGTTCTGATACAGAGGAGGTGCTTCGTTCGTTATATAAGCTTGGCAGATATCGTGACTATCGTCTGGCGTATAAGCAGGCGATGAGAGCTGGCAATGTCAGTAACACAAAAAGATTTTTTCAAAGATTTCTGTTGTCGTATGCAAAGGGCTTAGTAGGTAATATGCGGCGCTGATTTAACTATCATTGTGTGAAGATATACCGACAGTTGCTTTGTATTCGCCTTTGGTTTTTTTTTCGTTCATTTTCTGGTTCATTAAAACGGCTTTTTCTGTGTCGATGATAACTGTCTTTATTTGATGGTGCAGATGAAAGACATTGGCGGCCATTTTGCAACTCTTAAGCCTGAGTCCGTTAGCTTTAAATCGCCATTGAATATCTGTGTCGTCTGACAATGCAAGCTCACCATAGTTTTCATCAAATCCGTTTATGGCGAGCATGTCGTTTTTAAAGCATGAAAAGTTGCAGCCTAATATATTGGTGTTTGTCTTTTTTCTTTTTGAAATGATGTTCTTGTATATGTAGCTGTCCGGGTCAAATGACAGGCCTTGTCCAATATGTGTTGCACCATCAATTGCTAATGCCGGTGTGAGCATTATAAATAGGCGTTCTAGCGTGGAAGGCTTCACTTTTCTGCGGCGTATTAATGAGCTTGTTTTAGGGCCAAGATTCACCCGACGTCCAACTAAGATGCAGCCTTCTTCAGCAAGCTTGGCATGTGATGAAATAAACGTGCGGTATGGTATGCAGTCAGCATCTATAAATATAAGGTAGTCACCAGTGCTTTTTATGATGGCGTTATTTTGAGAACGAGCCTTCCGTATACCAATATCATCCTGTTTGGTATGGATAATATCAATATCCGTGATTGTTTGAAGATATGTCTCAATGGCTGGGTCGTTGTTATCTTCTGCAACAATAAGCTCAAAGTTATCATAGTCTTGTGATTTTAATGAATCAATAATGATTTTTAGTGCATCAAGGTCTTTGTAAAATGCTGTGATGAGGCTAATACGCAGGGATTGGTTTTTATGTGGTGTGTGCAACATAGTGGGATAAATTATAGTGCTTTCCTGAGATTATATTAACTACGAAAAGGGGGTAAATACTACACTAATTTTCTTCTGGAGCTTATATCAGCCGCCTCGCTTGCCGGTCGCTGGAATAGTTTTTCTGTTAAATACCTTGGGTTGTTATTGTTCTCGATTATAAAATAAACACATATTTTGTCACGAATAAAGTTTTCGCATGATGATATGGCTGGATGTTTTATTTATTTCAGATTTTCTATAGAGTCTTGTTTTTAGGCGTTCTGGAGCCGGTTTATTTATGTGATAATAGAGTATTGAAGATAATTTATTAGTGTGCCTTAATATTTTGGATAAAAAGAAAAAATCTGTAGCTGTTTTTTGTTTTTCTGGTGGTGGCGGAGGGATGGAGTATGATGCCGTCAAATTAGCGGTTAAGTTAAACAAGAATGCTGATGTGGTTCTGGTTTGCAAGCGTAATAGTTTTATAGAGTCATTATACAAAGAAGGTCGGTATTCTTTTCCGTGCGTGTCGATAGCTTTCGCTAGCAGGGTGTTTAGTCTGTCAATGTTTTTTGGGGTAAGGAGTTTCCTGCGTCAATATACGCCTGCCAATGTAATTTTTTTTGGCGCGTCTGAGTTAAAAACGCTGTATTTCGCATTTCTTGGTTTTGATCTTAATCTTCTTGTTCGGCATGGTACAACAAAAAGTCGTCCAAAAACTGACTGGCTTCACCGGCTTATCTACAGTCGTGTTAATTACCATATTGCGTTGTCAAAACATCTTCTAGATAATGTCAGAAAAATCGTTCCGCCTTCAAAAACCGTGGATTACAGAATTATTTACCCATCCTTTGAAATGGCGGGTGGCGTGTCTTCGAGTGATAATGATCGTGTAATTAGCATCGTTCATGTTGGCCGGGTGGCTGATGGTAAAGGACAGATTGATGCAGTCTACGCCTGCCGGCAGTTGCTTGAAAAAGAAATTGATTTCAGTTTTGACGTTCTGGGTGGTTTTGAGGGCTTAAATTATGTCTCGTCGCTAAAAAATGAAATCAGTATGAACGATCTTGCGGAACAGATTCATTTACATGGCCATGTAACCAATGTTGAATATTACCTTCGTTCTGCGGATATATTTCTTTTTCCCAGTGCAGGCGAGGGAATGCCTAATGCTTTTATTGAGGCTATGTATTTTGGCGCTGTATGTATTGCTTACGATAACACTGTGTTTCCTGAGTTTTTAGAGATGGGTTTTTATCTTCATACTGTGGCGAATGCTGACAAGGATGCGCTGGCGAGAAAACTTGTTGAAGTGGCAGAGAATATACAGTCTGAGAAAGGTGCGGCGAGTGTTAATGTGGAGTTGGTGGGGAAATATTTTAGTCAGCAAAGGGAGTTGGCCGACTGGGATTGCGTTCTCAGGTAACTTTGGCGATTGAAGAACAATGCTGTTTAATTCCTATATTTTTATTTTTGCATTTCTTCCTGTCGTTTTCAGTGTTTATCATATTCTTCTGAAACACCGGGATGTGTTGTCGGCGAAGGTTTTTCTGGTACTGGCATCACTGTTT
>JALTJN010000113.1 GCA_027076405.1 Chromatiales bacterium | reverse complement strand
ACAAAAAAAACAAAAAGATGGATAATGATTTTTAAATAAATTCAAACACCACGCCCAATTAAAAAAAGTAACCAACCCGCACATGACGTAACAAAGTGAAGTTATGTGCAACGAATAAAATGAAAGTGAATATTTAAGCTTTTATTTTTTTGAATTTATCAGGCTAACGCTTTGTTCAGCTGACCGTAACAGTTTTTGGCTTTTGTGGCAATATGAGCGAAGCGGGCCACAAAAGGCGAAAACTGTTACGGGTCAGCTGGAACTACTTGTGAGAAATTTTATTTTAAAAAGCATAAATATTACACAAACTATTAATATTGATAAAGATAGCAAGGTATAGGTGTATTTTAGGCTTTCATCTCTGTGTAGTTCTAGTGAATATTTTATGTGGTTTATAGACTCACTGGCTATTTTTTTTATTTTAATTATGTTCTTTGATTTTTCTATTGTTATTTGCGTGTTTTTTAATTCAATGCCACTAGATAGTTTTGAGTATTCTTTATATTTATAAAATGACATTGCAGACATTGTTAATGCGAGTAGCAATATTACAGTTAATAAGAAGTATATGCTTTTGCTTATTTTCATTTTATTTCTAAAGTCAAGTTGGAACGATTTGTTACAAGTTTAGTTTTAGTTTGCCTTTTTTATAAGCTGCATAATAAACTTTGTTTTAAATATTAAAGCTAGTGAAAACATTAATTCAACTACAGTTGCGATTGCTGATGGGTAGTCATAATTTAATATTGACATTTCATCTTCTATTTGATTTTTAAGGAATAAATAGTTTGATACATGAAAAACTGTGTCAGATAACGAGTAAAACAAAAACACAAAGCCAACCAAAATAATGCATATTGATAAAACTTTCTCTGTTTCTATTTCAGTTTTAACTGGTTCATTTATTTCAATGACAATGCTACCAATACTTTTAGGAAGTGCAAAAAATATGATGCCGATAAATAACTGAATAATAAGGGGTAGAAAATAAGCAATAAAGCTATTTTCTAATTGGCTGATATATGCGAAGTAATGCATAGGGAATTTAGTGATTGCAAATGCAATCATTATTAAGCCAGCAATTCTTACCAAGTATGGTGTAAGTTCTTTCATATTTTTCTTTTTACTTCTAACGCCGAGGTAAGTGGCTGCGTGCCTTTTACGCAGTCCAAGCCTGCGCTTTTTGCAGGCGAGCTTCACCGACTTGTTAGTAAGCGGCCTTCAGTTGTAGTAATTAAAAAACAGAATAACCCATTTCAGCTGTAATTAAAAGATGATGCAAGCTTTAAGCGCAAATGCTACTGATTAAGTTCGTGCATTAAACGAAGAGCTGATTATTAAATTAAGCTGTTTCAAACAAAAGAAAAACAAAAAACATTCAACGAAGTAATAACTTTAAATACAATTTAACCGTTCATGTTTTACCGATTAACAAAAAAACCAAAAAATGACGGAAGATAAAAAGGATTTAAACCAACTGCAACCCAGCTAATGTTTAAAACGAAATGGATTGGCAAAACAATAATGATTTAAAATAACAGATAAAAAACAAAAGCCGTTAAAGTAAACACAAAACGTTTTCAAATCAGATTAACATGAAAATTAAAAGGTTAACAAAAAATAAATGTTTTGCCGCGATAACGCTGAGTTCAC
>JALTJN010000112.1 GCA_027076405.1 Chromatiales bacterium | reverse complement strand
ATTTATTATGCATTGGATGAACGGTCATTACTGGGGCATGCATTTCTGGTGGTGGGTCTTTTGGGTCGTTCTTTTGCTCATCATTACCTATCGTCTCATACGGGACAGCGATGAGAAAAAAGCCCCGGGCGATCCGCTTGAAATACTGAAACGCAGATATGCCAGAGGCGAAATCAGCAAGGAAGAATACGAAAAGATGAAAAAGGATCTGGAGTAGACCTTCCGCTGCCAACCCGGGACTTGCAGGAATGTCAGAATTCCTGCAAGTCCTTTTTTTTACACGCCTTACCTGCCTTTCGGAAAGTCGACAGCTACTTTGTAACCGGGGTCTTCCATCACGTTCACATCGATAATTTCGGCTGCATTTTTCAGCAATTGACGGCAGTCGGGACTTAGGTGGAGCAAAGCCGTTTCCAAGTCACTGCAAGCCACACAATGTAAAATTCCGGTCTTACAGCATGTATTCCAATCATTGTCCCAACTCTTTCTGCCGGCAGCAAAAGTACACTTTACCAGGGTATCCCTGAATTTCAAAAGGATTCTTATTAGCAGCCATTCGATTACGTCTTAATCGTTACATAAAGAACGTAGCGCGAACTACGCAATCTTGATACATTTTAGATATTGAAGTCACGACCGATACAGATCCCGCCTTTCGCGTGGGGACCGTTTCATTTGAAGTTACAATCCTACTTAATACCTTTGTCAGGAAAATTCTCTTTCCTTGAAATAAAATATTCAACCTCATTTTTATCATTAAAGAAAAATTCCCAATAAAAACACGGCTCACATTTTTGATAGCATGACTTTTGAAAGTAATATCTAGTTATCTTTTTATTATACATATCTTCAGTATAATGAGGATTACCAAGCATTTTTATTATTTCAGCATTTTTAAAGCCTATAAAGCAGTTGGGATCGGTTAGATATAACTGGTGACTGATTAAACCAAACTCCTCCTTATAATTTGGCTTTGCCAAATCAATATATTTTTTTCCTTTAAATTGTTCGAAATTCTGTTCCAAGAACTTTATTTTATCAGCACAGTCACTTTTTTGTTTTTGGATTCCACATCCAATAAATATACAGACTGAAATAGAAAATAACATTAGCCTTATCATTTTAGAAAAATTTTTTGATTACTAGAAATTTGCCTATCTAAGTTTTGAAAGTTAATAACATAAAGGCCATCCAAAATTCTTGAAGGAAGAGTTAGAGTGATTATTTTGCTTGAATGATTACTATATTTCTTTTGGAATATTGATTGACCAGTAATTGAATAAACCGTTACAAGAATATCACTAACATATGATAACTCTTCATCAATTTCTATAAATAGAATTCTTTGCTCAGTTGGATTTGGAAAAACTTTAAAATATTTTGATTTTGCATTGAAATTTTTATTTTTTATACCAGTATTACTCCGGAAATGAGGGAAAAGGCTATCTTTCATTGGGCTATACGGACAACTTGGCGAAACAACTAATTTGCTTTCCTGAATTAAGGCAAGCCCTCCCAATACATCATCTTTATGCAAATTCCTTTTATAATTATTATCATTTAACCTCCAATACATTTGTTTATTATCTGGTAAACTATGATTTAGTAAATGATAATGACCGAGTTCGTGTAATATCACTGAATAAAAATCAAA
>JALTJN010000111.1 GCA_027076405.1 Chromatiales bacterium | reverse complement strand
TCTTTTATCAAGCCTGCCTACCCCAGCAGCTAACAAGGCGTTTAAACCGCCGTTTTCCAAACGGCTCGGACTTTTTAAAAGTGGCGCTACGCTTCACTTTTAAAAATCCGTTTAACTATAACGTTAGAAGGGAAAAATGAACTACTACCGTGTGTTGTTACTAGGTGAAAACTTCTTCTTGCGCATTGAAGGTTGTAAGAAAATGATGGGGTTTTATAAAAACTGCTTTGTTTCATCTGAGAATCCTGAGCAAGCAGAACTACGCGCTGTAGAAATGGTAAAAAATGAAAAGAAACTGAAAGACAATACATTAAATAAATCATGGCAGAAACAGCCAATGATTTATCTAGAAGAAATATATGAAATAGAAAAAAGCGAAATGGAAGAAAAGTCTGGTTTCTCATTTTTTGAAATGGATGATAAGAGTTAAAGTCATGAAACCTTCTAACAAGCGCATCAAAAACGTTCGTTTTCACTCACTGGGACTTTTTAAAGAGGCGCTTTGCTTCTCTTTAAAAAGCCCCTTATGCTAATCGTTAGGCAATAATAAAATGAGTAGTTTTGAAGATAAGTTATTTAAACAACAAGCATATTGGGTATCAGAGCTTATTATTGATTCTTTAGATCCAAATGTTTATCTTCAATTAATTGCAAATCCAGATACAAATGAAATTGAATGTAATGTAATGTAACTTTTACCAATATTATGAATGTAACAAATAACTTCCATGGTAATAACAAACAAAGTAAAAATAATTATTTGTGTACATTACTGGGAATAGACGACATTAAAATCAAGAACAATACTAAATATACAATAACAACAGATACTACAGAGGTTTCTTTTGAAACATCCGTAGAACCACATATAGAATGGATTGATCCTGAAAAACCATTTCAAAAATGGAAAAAAGAAATTATTAACAATGAGAAAAATTAAATGCCTAACAAAAAGTTCAAGAGGGATTTCGAGAACACGCATTTTTTTTGCAAAGAGCGCAAAAAAACCGCCTGTTCTCGAAACCCCTTAACTAGGCGTTGTGTGTCCAAAGTCGTAGTCCATCCGCCTCTTCTCGGGCACTCAGTGGCTCGAAAATGATATGGGATTTTGCTAATTGGGATATACCTACACCCTACTATGCATGTGTTTTATCTCTTTTGTTTATAAGTTATAATTCTTAATCCTTTCAAATTAATGCAATACAATTATCCTAATGTTACCCAATAAAGAATTAACAGAAATTACAAAAAAACAGGAATTACTTGAGAATCATCCTGTTTTTAGCGCAATACATAATATTGACGACTTGAGGAGTTTCATGTCATGGCACGTTTTTGCTGTATGGGATTTCATGTGCCTTGTGAAACGACTGCAGCGAGATTTAACTTCCATCAATACATTATGGATCCCATCTAAAGCCCCTCTGGCAACAAGGCTTATAAATGAAATTGTACTAGGAGAAGAGAGTGATGAACTGCCAAATGGTAACTGTATCAGCCACTTTGAGCTTTACTTGCTAGCAATGAAAGAAGTTGGAGCAGACACTAGACAGATAGAAAGTTTTATAGAGCTGATACGAATGAACACACCTGTTAGCGAGGCAATGGAGAAAGTTTCTACAAATTCCTATATTCAGGATTTTGTTAACAATACCATTAACACCGTTGTTAATGGGAGCATGTATCAAGTGCTAGGTAGTTTTTTCTATGGTCGTGAACATATTATCCCAAATATGTTTACAGAATTACTTAATAACTGGCATATTGACGAAAATGATGCCCCAATGTTTGTATATTACCTAAAGCGCCATATTGAACTGGATGGTGACGAGCACGGTCCCGCTGCCATAAAAATTATCAAAAACTTAACGAAAGATGACCAGGCTGCAATGCAGGAATTAAGTTCTTCTGCAGTGGATGCTATTGATAGCCGTATTATTTTGTGGGATGGAATGTTAAAGGCCATGTCTCAATAAGAATCTAGATGAGTAATTAGCTTTTTTAGTCATTCACAGTCGCCAGCTATATGGCTATTTTCACCCGTTCAATATTTATGAGCTATCATTTACCATAAACACACAACAAGTAGCTCATGCGGACGTGAAAAATACACACGCTTAGCGTGGCGTTATACCGTAAAATATGAGTGATTGGTTTGAAAAGAACATCTCCACTTTGCTGCTCAAGATGGAGATTTAAAAAAAGTAAAAGCCGTTAATAGTTACACTTTTTTACATTCAATTCTATTAAATCATAAATATACTTAAATCACCAAAACCTTCATCCCGTTCATTAATAACGGCTAAATAATCTGGCTCATTAAAAGCTAGTTCAGCTTTTTATTTATCTGTAAACTCGATTCGCAGCATAAAAGATGGGGCTGATTTACCAGAAATAATTTTGCTTACCGCGTAAGAATGTGGAGGCATAATTGCCACATATTTTTTCATAACAGGTCCAACTGCACTTTTGTATGTATCATACTTTGTCTTGATTTTTTATATATCCGCTAACAATAATTTCTACTTTTGACATAAATATCCCTTATTATTTAATAATTGAGTAACTGCTTAAATAGAAGAGCAGATGTATATTCTGTTTTTAATTGAGTCAACACTCAAATATTGTATAATTTCTTAATAAATTTATTATTTGGAATTTAAAATGGGTAGGAGCAAAGCGTTTAATGAGTCTGTGGCATTAGGGCAGGCTATGCGACTTTTTTGGAGACAGGGTTATGCCATCAGGTTACGCAAGACGCTAGCTTAAAAAATATGAATACAAAATGGATTTTTATAATATTTTTAATTGCCAATACTCATGTATTCGCCAATGAAGAAATGCTTGACTATTTCTATGTTGAAGGTGTGAATGTTAATAAAATACATAGCAGTCAAACAAAAGAAATCAATGCCAACTATAAATATGTCGTTGCTTATGCGGTTAATACTAAAACCACCTGGAAAGACGATACGACAGGTATCTTTTTAGTAAGTAAAAATGGCGCTGAAATTATCGATATGTTCCATTCTAAAAGTCAGATAAAACTTATACCATCTATTCGTAAAATTTCACTAAAGGAACTGATCGTTGGAATATACGGTCCTAACATTAAGAGTAAAAAAATAAAATATATAATAAATGTTAATACTGAAAGAAAATTAGTTTCTCGTATTGAATTAAAAGAAAATGAAGTACCTAATGCATTGAATATATCTCAAGCATCATCCTTAGCAGATAACAAAAAATTTGAAGCAGCACTCAATATATTAGCCCCATGTTTGAAGATTACATCAACCAATGATAAAAACAACCTGGAAGATTGTCTTTTCTATGGTGAAGAAATTGCAGAAAAAGCGCTGCGTTCTCTCGAGTTGGACTATAAAAATAAAGCGAAGCTGCATCAGGCTTACGGCACCTTCGAAAATTGGTTAAGCACAATGGGAATAAAAATAGATTATGAAAAATATGCGGGAGCTGTTTATCAACATAATTATATTATAAAATTAATTCAATTGTTTCCTCATTCAAAATATCGAGACGTATATGATTACAAAACATTAGAAAGAGGCACTAATGATATAAAATCTGTACAAAAATGGATTGATTCATTACTAGACTATCGCTCTAAATATCCAACTGGTCGTTACATTTTTAATGCTACCGTAGATTTGGCTAATGCTTATGATGATTTATGGGAAATTTTAACTCCTGATCCGGAATTTGACGGCTATTCACCTTATTACTCATATTTTAGTTCAGGCAATAAAGACAAAGATAAACTAAATGCTGAAATATACCGCAATAATGCTTTAAAGCTTTATAAACATCTCAAAATGAATGGAGTACCCAAGGGAAAACGAGAGGAATATATTTTGCAAGAATCAATAGAGCGTATACAAACATTAAAAGAGAGAATACGCTCCAATTCATTTTATATCCTCAATGATTAATCTTGTAAAACCAGTTAACAATAAAATTAACTGGATAAAATAAAGTAACACTCGTTCCCCGTAACATTTTTTTCGCTATTAAAAACGTTATGCCTCAACAATAAAAATATATAACATAAAAAATAATACTGAAATTTAAAGATAATAAAGAAACCAAGGATAAAAGTACTCGCATTTCTTGTTGTTTTTATTGTGCTGGCAATTATTCTAGAAAGGCTTCATTCACTTAACCCGGATATATTAGATTCACCAGTATTTATTATGCCTATATTTTTAATAATATTTCTGGTTACAAACAGTTTATTTGTACTTTTATTTTCCACTTGCCTAAAATATAAACAGGGTTATTTTTCAATAACATGCCATGCCAAAGCTCTTAACTTAAAAGTAATATTCTTATGGAGGAAAGCCCATAGAGCCGATTATGCAACTATAGCTCTTGCTTTATATATTGCAATTTCTTCATAAGTTGCTGAGTTTACCGTGTAATAGGTAGCACGACGTTTAACTTTACGTTAAAAAAAGGTGGAATTATTATGATCATGTATATACCTGCTATAATCTGGTTCCTAAGTACCGTCCTTTGCTATATCATCGCAATAAAGAAAAATATAAAACCTTCTATAGGATGGAATTTAATTTTTGTTATTTTCGGGCCATTCGCAATTCCAGTAATATTATTACGCAAACCTGGAAAAACACAGCATTAACCCATAAACAACAAAATGGGACTTTTAAAAATATCTTAATAAAATAATAATTGCAGGTAAAATTCTCGTTTAATATAACGAAGATAATATAAGGAGAAAAATACTATGTTTGGTTCATTAATTAGCGAGACCCGTAAAAATTGGGACTTAATGTCAATTTATGAAAAATTTGAACAAATCGTTGCTCTGGTTCTTGGTTTTATTATAGCTGTGATTATTATCGTTTCGGTTGTTCAGCTTATTTCACAAATCTTTTCCCAGTTAATTAGTGGTGCACTGGATCCTTTAGATCATAAAGTTTTTCAATCTATTTTTGGCATGATTATGACTGTGTTGATTGCCATGGAATTTAAACACTCCATTATTCGTGTCATTGTACGGCGCGATAGTATTATTCAGGTTAAAACGGTGATCCTGATTTCATTGTTAGCTATCAGCAGAAAATTTATCATTTTAGATACCAAGGTCACTGATGCAGAAACTATTACTGCTCTCTCTTTCAGCATTCTGGTATTGGGTGTTGTTTATTGGCTAATGCGGGAACGTGATGATAAAAAGATTGAAAGCATGCAAACCAGCCATAAAAATGATTATGAATAACTTATTACACTAAATTTTTAAACTAACTGAAAATATCAGATTAATAATATAGTTCTTGAAGTTGCAATACTGGATATTATTAATGGGCAGGAAAATCAGTTTGAAGAAAATTTTAAACAGGCAGAAAAGATAACATCTGCTATTAACGGTTATCTTTCTCATCAACTGCAACGCTGTATGGAAAAACCTAACCGTTATAATCTATTGATAAACTGGAAAAGTATTGAAGATCATACTATTGGTTTTCGTCAATCTAAAGAGTATCTTGAGTGGAAAAGATTACTCACCATTTTTATGATCCCTTTCCGCTTGTTGAACATTATCAGAAAATCTAACTATTAATTATACGGATGATGTACTGTGACAGACAACACCATACCGTTTAAATACGATTTGGTTCGCTTTATTTTATATCCCGTATTATGCAATAAATTTTCTAATTCTGTGAGTTTTATTTTTGGTGCATACCTATTCCACGCCCTCAATGCTGCCTGAGAAAAGCCGGAAATATTTAATTGTATAATTAATTGCTCCAGCTCATCAGCATTAAAATCTTTTTGTGGAAAAATAAAACTTATTTTCCCGTTCTTTTTATTCACCCGAATCAGCTCTTGCATCACTTTTTCTGCATCGTTAACAATATTAATCAACGATGCTGAAACAATGAGTTCAAACTCCTCATCCTCATAAGGTAGCTGGCTGGCATCGGCAATTTTAAAATCTATACCCGCTTCCCTTTTGCTTGCTTGCTTAATCATGGCATTAGATAAATCGACACCGGATATATTATGCCCCCGGTTATAAAGATATTGTGTTAAGTAACCGGTTGCACAACCTGCATCTAATACCCGCTGTTTTTTATCTTGCACTAAAGAATCAGCCCATTGTTGCAATGTGTCTGCATACCATGGCAGCAAACTGATTTTATGAAAAAGTGTTGCTGGCGAAAGTGCCAGCAATAACTTAACTTGTAACTGATAAAAAAATTGTTGCATTTTTATATCCGGTTCTCTTTAGGCATCCACAGTAATAATAATATCGCAATCCAGATCGCATTAAACATAGGGAAGCCCGACAGCTCCATTGGCACACTTCCATTCATGGTATAAAAAATACCGGCAGCTAAATCGATAACCTGAATCAAAACCATAAAGACTATCCATAACTTATTTTTCAGTGGATCAGATGCAATAACGATTAATGCCACTCCATAGGCAGTAAAACGGGATGCCAGCATCGCAAGCGGGTAAAAAATGTCTTTTTCTGGTGTGCTATGCCCCATTGAATTAAGAATAAATTCTGGTGCAAACAGATAAAGCACGCCCAGCACAATTTGAATCACCCCGACAAGCCGTAATAACCATGTAATTTTCTTCATTTTTATCTCCTTTTGTGTCGTCTTGAATGAGTATAGAGAAGCAACTATACTTAAGGAAGTAGTTACCATTTAGATAGTAGGGTGTGTTTTGGATACTTTAAGTAAAACAGCGGTCTGTAATGATGAATGTCCAGTAAAAAAAACAGCCACACTTATTGAAGGCAAGTGGACAACGCTTGTAATCAGAGAACTGCTACCCGGAAAAAAGCGTTTTTCAGAAATACAAAGAGCACTGCATGGCATTAGCCCTAAAGTACTCACTGCCCGACTTCGGCTACTCGAACAACAGCAGCTTTTAACCCGTAGCGTTTTTCCCACTATTCCACCCACAACAGAATATGAATTAACTGCCTTAGGTTTACAGCTAGAGCCGGTGCTGGCTGCAATGGCACAGTTTGGAAATAAACTCACATAAAAATATATTACAAGGAAGCAAAAATATGCAATTACTTTATTCTGTGTTTTTACTTTTATTTATCAGCTTACCCTGTTCTGCTGCAGAACTTGCCGCACCAACCCATAAGCTAGATGGCAGTAACATCACATACCACTATACAAGTGGTCGCTCATATAATGTTAAATTTGAAAAGGCCGGTATTAGTTACCGCTATTTAACCGGCTCTAAACCCGAGAAATGGTGGGGACCTTTTCCCTATAAAGCTTTTGAAGTTGAAAAAAATGTTTACTACGCATCATGGTTCGAAAAAGGCTATGGCGATTATGTGACATTATTAATTAATTTTAATAACAATTTGCTTTATGGCAGTGCTATCTTGTCAGGCGCAACGGTACATTTTCATGGTGCTCATATAGTTGAAAACAACCGTTTATAACAACCAATTATTTTATTTGACTATTTTAAATACCATCATAGTCGTCTATATTTAGGTGATGCGCACGATTAATCCTTTATGGCGAATATACATTTTTATTGTTGTTATCTCGATAATATCAGCAATAACAATGATGTATATTAAATGGCAAGATATCAAAGCCAGTAACAATGTAGAATTAAAGCATGCAAATCATCTACTCACTCATTCTATGCAATCACAATTGCAAAAAAATGAAGCTCTACTCGATATTTTAGGTGAACACTTAATTGAATTAGATGCTTATAATAAACCGAAGCAAGCTCGCAAACTCATTGATAACCTCCTTAAAAAAAGTCCCGAACTTGCAGGCTTTGGCCTGGCCAATACATCCGGCCATTTAATTATCACAAGCTTTAACATTGATCGTAATCGACTTCCAAATTTACTCAACTCTCCTGAATCCAGCAAAACTTTTATACAAGCCTTAAATTCCGAAACTATGGTGATGGGGCGAACCTATTATATGAAAGCACTCAGAGAATGGGTCATTCCTTTGCGTTATCGCATCACCCGTAGTGATGGAACCATTGCTGCTGTGATGACAACAGGTTTTAAAATTGATACACCAAAAAGCATCTGGTCAGCTAAAAGTGTACCTCAAAATATGAGAACAATTATTATTCGTAAGGACTTGTATCTACAATATATTTCTGGAATAAAAAAATCAGATTATGTTGAAATGTACAACAAAACTATTCGAAAACAAGATTTTGAATTTTTACAAAATACAACTCTAAAAAATTCATTAAACAAAAAAAGTCTGCAAGACAACGTCATATCACTTGCAACGTCATATAAAAACGAAGGCGCAATTATTTCTACTGTCAGTTATAACCCGACATATGAATATTACACATTTATTTTCACACCATTAAAAGCCCTTTACCCTGAACTTATTCGTCCTGCAAGCTGGCTAATGTTTTTGCTATTTATATTTAATATTACTCTGTTTTTTATTTTTCGCTCATATATTCACTTCACCGCAAAAAATAAACGTGATATGCAGGCAATGCTCGATCACTCACCTGCCGTTATCTATATTAAAGATACTAAGGATCACTTTCTTTTCATTAATCAGAAATTCGAGCAGGTCTATCAAATCAGAAGAGAGAACGTGATAGGCAAAAGTCCTGATAATATTTTTTCAACTGAGATAGCAGAAAAGATGTCTCTCAATGATAAAAACATTATCCGAAATGGTAATACTTTTGAAACAGAAGATGTAATACCGGGAAAGGATACGACTCATTCATACATGTCAACCAAGTTTCCACTGCTGGATAACAATGGCAATATATATGCTATTGGTGTTATTTCTACCGACATTACCCAGCGTAAACAACAAGAAGAGCGGTTACGTAATTCACAAAAAATGGAAGCCATGGGAAAACTGACTGGCGGTATTGCTCATGACTATAACAACATGCTTGGAGTGGTGTTAGGCTATGTCGAATTATTAAAGGATTCATTACAAACTCAAAGCGAACAATACAGCTATATTGGTGAAATAGAACATTCTGCCCAACGTGGAGTTAAATTAACACAAAAGTTATTATCTTTCTCACGTAATAAGAACGCTTCTGATGAGGTCCTGTATATCAACACTTTGCTTCAAGGTATGCAGAACATGCTTGAAAAAACATTAACTGCGCGAATAAAACTCGTTCTTGAATTAGAAAATAATATATATCCTGTCTGTATTGATGCAAGCGATATGGAAGATGCAATATTAAACATAAGTATCAATGCAATGCATGCAATAAAAGATAGTGGACAATTATCAATCCGGACAAAAAATAAATATATCGATAAAAATAGTTCATCACTAATAGATTTGCAAGAAGGCAACTATGTTGTTCTCAGTTTTACGGATAATGGCTGTGGCATGGACGACAAAATAAAAGAAAGGATATTTGATCCTTTTTATTCAACTAAAGGAACCGGTGGTACTGGACTTGGACTCAGCCAGGTCTACGGTTTTGTCCAGCGTAGTGGCGGCACTATTGCGGTATCTTCCGAAGTTGAGCAAGGAACTCAATTTAATCTCTATTTCCCCTGCCATAATGGTGAAATTAGTATTAATAATACAGAAAGCATTACGATAGATGAAGAGCTCGGTGGCAATGAAACGGTTTTACTGGTCGATGATGAAATCGCCCTGCTAAAAGTTACCTCTGAAATACTGGAGCGAAAAGGCTATAAAGTACTTTGTGCTGAAAGCGGTGATAAAGCTCTTGAAATACTCACTAATAATACTGTTCATTTATTGCTGACTGATATTGTTATGCCCAATATGGATGGCTTTCAGCTCAGCGCGATAGTACAGGAAAAATTTCCTTCTGTATTAATTCAACTATCAAGCGGTTATTCGAATGAATATGACTCTAGTATGATTGATAATGAATTAGTGGAAAATTTATTACACAAGCCTTTTAACCAACTCATATTATTAAGAAGAATACGAGAGTTACTAGATCATAAATAAAGTAAAACTAGATTTTTTTCTTAATTATGTCTGCTACACGAAAAGAGTTTGCATATATCGTCCAGGTATAGGGCACGCTACCGCCGGTTGGCATAAAGCTGCCATCGGTAACATAAAGGTTATCAACATCATGCACTTTACAATTTGCATCTAAAACCGATGTTTTAATATCATTCCCAAAACGGCAACCACCTGCAACAAGATTAGGGGGGGGAGAACCACTTACACTATAACGAATATTATCCGCACCCATTTTTTGTAAAACCTTAAGTGCTTTCTGGCTTAGGTACTCACCTACTTTTAAATCATGTTCATGATAGCCAATACGAATTTTTGCAACAGGCGTTCCCCACTTATCTTTTACTTTGCTATCTAAACTCACAAAACAATTATCTGTCGGTAGCCAGTCATTAAATACTTCAAAACGTAAATCCTGACTGGTATTAAAGGCAGACTTTAATTTACGTTTGAGATCTTTACCCCAGACCAGCTTATCATTCTCATCCCACTTTACAGACATTGCTTTACTAATTGCATTAGGATGACGCAATAAAAAATCTATCGTACCGCCTTTGGCTTTACCGCCCATTTTTTTATCGTTAATAAAATACCAGTCTTGTAAGCCTCTATTAACAAACGGACCACGCATTTTTAATTGCTCGACAGCCACTTTATCGAGCTTACTGTAGGTCATCTCACCAGTACCGGAACCACCAGCTGAAAATAATAAATTTTTACCTACCTGATCATGATTATTACCAAGTCCCTTTGGATGCTTCACTCCCGTAGAAGATAATAATAAACGACTGGTTTCAATGGCCTGACACGCAACCACATAGGTTTTTGCGCTGACCGATTTCTTATTATTATTTTCATCAAAATAATCAACTGAAATGACATTGCCCTGTTGATCACTTTCCAGTTTAACGACTTTTGCGTTTGCAATAATTTTACAATGTCCCGTCGCGACAGCCTGATTTAACAATGCCGCCCTTGAGCTGCCTTTTGCTCCGGTTGAACAACCATAACTACCGCAAAAGCCGGAATACTGACAACCGTTTCGCCCCATAGCAGCTTTAGGTAAAATTGCACGCGGCGTTTTTAAAGCGGTGAAACCTAATTGCTCACATGCTTTATCTATACGATTAACAATGGGGTGTTCGAGCGTTGGCGGATACGGGAATTTTTTTGTTGAACGCGGCTCCAGATATTGATGCTGCTGGACACGACCCGATATTCCAATTTCAGTTTCTGCCTTGGTGTAATAAGGTTCAAGATCATCATAACTAATCGGCCAGTCAGCTATATTGGCGCCCTCAATTTTTCCAAACTCGGAAAGCAAACGAAAATCTTTTTCTTTAAGACGATAAAAAAAACCACTCATAAAATTTGAAGAACCCCCCACAACATTACCGTTCCAGAAATCCCAACCGGATTCTTCTGTAGACTCGCCCTGCCAGCTACCGTCCTGATATTGCTCTTCTATTACATGCTTTTCATCTTTTAATTGCGGGGTATAAACACTACGCACACAACACGCTAACTCATCTTTAAAATAATCTTTTTCGGTAAGCCAGGGACCTTTTTCCAAAATTAAAACTGACCTACCCGCTTTCGCCAGTTCCAAGGCTACCGGCCCGCCACCAGCACCGCTGCCTATAATACAAACGTCGTAATCCTGACTCATGCTTTTGTATTCCTGTAACGCGGCTTGGCTAATTTAAAATACATTTTGCTTTTATCCGGTCGCGGAAAACCCGGTTGATGGTTTAACCACTTCCAGCCAATTCCATCCGGGTTACCGGCATATACCGGATCACTTAATAAAGCTTCTATTAAGTACGTTAATAATAAAGATAACCAGCGAGAACCGGCACGACTTCCTTCTACCCGTCTTAATATTTTTTCTTTATCGTCCACTGCCAGTTCTATAAAGTGTTTTGAATATTGTTGCTGTGACAAATCATTCAACCATCCAACACCATTACGGATAAGTATGCGTTCTTCCTCCGCAACATCAGGCGCCTTCAGCATAGATTGCAGATATTCCAGCGCATGAATATCTTTTGCACCCGGAGCGTTTTTTTCTGCAGGAAATAAATGTTCCTGAGCAACAGCTATGGTTAACCAGGGTTCTTTAAGATTTGCAGTGAGGGTTGACTTGTTTCTGAGTGTTGCCAAACCTGAAAGTGGATAGGCTGCGGCAGCCGTAATCAGGATACGCATAAAATCACGACGATTAAATACACTAGCCGCCATGAGCATTCTTCTTTAACTTAAATTTTTCAAAAAATTCTTTAAAACGTTTTTCAGAGTAATAACCCTTTACATAAAATTGTCCGGTATCTTTTGACAGTAGTAACTTGCCATTACTTTCTGTTACAAACATATGCGGATAACCTAATACTGGCGGGAATACTTTGAGGAATTCCGTATTATCATTTTCTTCACTGACATTCACTTTTAATAACACAAACGTTTTATGTAACTCTGTTTTAATTTTTGCATGCTTGTTTAAAAAACGATCCAGCAAATGACACCACTTGCACCAGTCTCCACCTACTTCGATAAGAATTCTGCGGTTTGTTTTTTTTGCCAGTTTAATCGCATCACGACCATCTTGCATGGCATCGCGCGCAGGATCGTAATGCAGGCTATAGGCGGGAAGTTCTGTTGAATATACAGATTGTAGCGAAATTGAAAACAATAATAAGAGTGTTAATAATGTTTTCATATTTAATTGAATTTTAATGATTTAATGCCTAGCGTTTAACCAGTGCCCGAATTTTTTGCGTGGAATTATCAATCGCAATATCAAGTTCGGAACTATAGTAATGCGGGTTAGCAATCCCAATAATCGGAGCAGATAATGCATTACCCTGAGAATCAACCAGCATCAGATTAGGCACCATGGAAACATTGTAACTGTCACTAAAGTCTTCAACGTCTTGTACCTTACCGGCAAAATCAACCACGTCACCATTACTATCTATTCTTACTTTACGAATAATAATTTTGTTATCGTATTCCGAATTTCTCAGCATCGGCTTAAGAAAATCTTCTTCTACTTCCCGGCAGAATGGGCAATGTTTCATTGAAAAAAACATGAGGATAGGAATTTGTTTTTCACTGGCTTCAACCCCATCGGCAGCGAGATTTACCCCGTCTTTAATCGTAACCGGAGGCAAAACCTCTTCGGCGAAAACGCTGTTATTGACGAGTAAGGATAATCCCAGACCAAGCAGTAAAACACTTAATTTCAGTTTTCTTGTGCTATTAAAAAACATTAAAAATCTTCTCCATTTGACTCACGGGCTCACGTTTGATTCGGTATTGATTAAAGAGCCAAACACTTATTTCGTGTATTATAAGTGTTTTACAATATTGGCTTTAATTAGTTCGATAAACATTACTTATACCCATATAAATACGAGAATTCTCCATGTCCGATAATATCCTGCGAATTGCGACACGTAAAAGCCCGCTTGCTTTATGGCAAGCTCACTATGTGAGTGACTTACTAAAACATCACCACCCGGATTTAGAAATAGAACTGGTCACAATGACCACGCAGGGTGACAAAATTCTTGATACCCCATTAGCAAAAGTGGGCGGTAAAGGCCTTTTTGTAAAAGAACTCGAAACCGGTATGCTCGAAGGCCGCGCCGATATTGCTGTTCACTCTATGAAAGATGTCCCGGTCGATTTTCCGCCCGGACTTCATCTTGCAGTCATTTGTGAGCGTGAAGACCCGCGTGATGCCTTTGTTTCTAATAACTTTAAATCTCTGGACGAATTACCGCAGGGTGCAATATTGGGGACATCCAGTTTACGTCGTCAGGCCCAAATCTCGGCGCTTCGACCCGATCTTAAAATTATTGATTTACGCGGTAATGTGAATACCCGTTTAAAGAAACTCGATGACGGCGAATATGATGCCATTATTCTTGCCGCAGCCGGTTTAAAACGCCTGAAGTTTGATGAGCGTATTACCCAGTTTATTGGCACCGATGTCTGTTTACCTGCCATTGGTCAGGGCGCTGTTGGTATAGAGTGTCGCAGCGATGATGCTCGCGTACACAATTTAATTGCACCGTTAAACGATAATAAAACCCAAATTCGTGTCACCGCTGAACGCGCTATGAATGAACGCCTGCAAGGTGGCTGCCAGGTACCGATTGCCGGATATGCAGAACTGGAACGCGGCTTAATAATGCTGCGCGGTTTAGTTGGTCAGGTCGACGGCAAAAAAATTATTCGTGGTGATATTGCCGGTCCACCGGAAAATGCCGAAGAACTCGGTATCGTGTTAGCAGAAGATTTGCTCTCGCGTGGTGCAGATAAAATTCTCAATGAGCTTTATGCTGATTCATAAATGACAAAGAAGGCCATTATGATTACGCGCCCGGCTCATCAGGCTGGCGCACTCAGTCAGACAATATGCTCTGCCGGTGGCGAGACATTTTTATTTCCAACTCTGGCAATTATTCCCGCCACTCTCACTGCAGAAAATAAAGCACAACTGCAAAATATTAAGCAGTATGATTTTATTATTTTCATTAGTCCAAATGCGGTGAAATATGGTTTAGAACATATTCATGCCAATATTACTTTACCTAACGATTTACTTCTCGCCACGATAGGCCAAGGTAGTGCAAAAATATTAATGGATTCTCTTGGAAAGCCAGCGGATGTCACGCCAAAAGAAAATTTTAATAGTGACGGCCTGTTAGCAACACAAGCCATGCAAGATGTGGCAAATAAACATATTCTGATTATTCGCGGTAATGGCGGTCGCGAACATCTCAAAGAGACATTAGAAAAACGCGGCGCAATAGTCGATTATCTAACGGCCTACCAACGCATTAAACCTGCCAGTGATAGCCCGGATCTAGAACAATATTTGCAGAATAACCGGATTGCCGCTATTGTCATTACTAGCGCGACAAGTTTAAAAAACTTACAGGAGATGACACCCGAAAGCGTCATGTCTAAACTGTTAAATGTCCCTTTATTGCTGATCAATAAACGTCTTATTACCATAGCAAAAGAGGCAGGATTTACTAATGACTTACTCGTAGCAAGAGAAGCAAGTGATGAGTCAATTTTACAATCGTTAAAAGAAAATAATTTTTTATAAAGTCAGTAATAAAACGGAATGAACATGACAGACGTTGAAAAAAAGCCGGTAAAAAAGTCAGAAAAAAAAGTCACGCCAAAAAGTGAAAAGAAGAATTCTGCTAAACCTTTATCTGAAAAATCTGCCCCGACTAACGCCGGCATTTATACCTTAATTTTTTTCATCACCATTGCCATGCTCGGCGGCTTTTATCTGCTTTGGCAAAATCAGCAAGAAAGCCTTGTTAAACAACAGGCCTTAACAAAAACGATTGATCAACAGTTACAAAATATTAAACAACAGCAAACTACGGCCAGAGAAGAAAACCTGAAACAGATTGAAGAAATTCATACCTTTCAGGAAAATTTACGCCACAACCTCACTAACCTTATTCGTAATAAAAAACATTTACGTAATGACTGGTTAATGGCAGAGGCTGAATACCTTGTACAACTGGCGAACCTGCGCTTATTACTGGAAAAAGATGTCACAACGGCAACCGTTGCTTTAAAAGCCGCCGATGCCCGCCTTGCCGAAGTGGCTGATCCCGCTTTGTTATCTGTTCGCAAAATTCTTAATAATGATATTCAGGCACTCAACAATGTACCTAAAATTGATTTAGCAGGTCTATCTGTTACCTTAAGTGCATTAAGTAATAATATTCCCAACCTGCCTTTACTGACCCCCGATCCGAAAACTCATAAAATAAATCAGCAAGAAAAATCGTCTTCTTCATCACAAGTCAAAAGCATTAAAGATCTACCGGCAGCTATTTGGAAAGACATTAAAAGCCTCGTGGTGATTCGTCATCATGAAAAACCGCTTGAACCATTGCTTGCACCAAATCAGCATTTTTTTCTGATACAAAATCTTTCTTTATTACTTGAGCAGGCGCGGCTTGCCCTGTTAAACGGGCATAATGAAATTTATCAGGAGCGTTTAGCCACGACTAAAAAATGGATTAAACAATATTTTGATACTGAACATAATGTTACCCGTAACATGTTAGCGAATATTAATGAGTTACAAAAACTCGACATAGATCCCCCCTTACCGGATATTTCTTCAACCTTTTCGGCAATAAAAAAATATCGAACTCAGGGTCAGTCTCCTGACGTTACGGTTACAAAGGTTAAATAATAATGAAGCATTTATTTATTTTCTTTGCCATTATTTTTATTGCTGTCAGCGCCGGCTTGCTTGCACATCAGGATTCCGGTTATGTTTTATTTGGCCGGGGTTACGACACGCTTGAAATGAGCTTATCGCTTTTTCTGGTTTTACTTCTGTTTAGTTATATATTTGGTTATCTCATCGTACGCTTTATTTTTCGCACCTGGACGATGCCAGAACAGTTAAAGCAATGGCGTGCCGTACAGCAAGCAAATAAAGCGCGAAAAATATCCCTGCAAGGGCTGATTAATTTATCGCAAGGCCAGTGGAAGAAAGCCGAACGTCTCTTGACCAAAGCGGTAAAAAGCAGTGACATGCCTTTACTCAATTATCTTTCTGCTGCAAAAGCAGCACAAAAACAAAATGCACCTGAACGTCGTGATCATTACCTTGCTCTCGCCCACAAAAGCATGCCTAATGCCGATTTTTCGGTAAAACTGACTCAGGCTGAATTACAGTTTGCACATGGTCAAAACGAACAGGCGTTAGCGACGCTGGTTCATTTGCACCGTTTGTCACCAAAGCATACTCATATCATGGTTTTACTGAGCCAATTATATTTAAAATTGAAAAGCTGGGAAGATTTAAAAAATCTATTACCGCAGTTACACAAGCATCATGTTTTTCCTGAAAAGAAATTACATGACATTGAAAAACAAACCTATATTGAATTAATTAAACAATTTGATAATAAAAAAGATACTGAGAAATTATTACAATTGTGGCAACGCATATCACGACAATTGAAAAAAGATGAAGACTTAATTGAAGTTTACTGCAATAAGCTTATTGAGTTTGAGCAAAATGATGAGGCAGAACTTATTCTCAGAAATACATTACGCAAACAATGGCATCCAAATTTAATTAAACAATATGGTCTGGTAAAGTCATCACAACTGGAAAAACAGCTGAGCTTTGCCGAGTCTTTATCAAAAGACCATGATAATAACCCGTTGCTATTACTGACATTAGGGCGTTTATGCATGTATAACGACTTGTGGGGAAAGGCTCGTGCTTATCTTGAGGCAAGTATTGGTAATAAAGAATTACCGGAAACGTATAAAGAGCTGGGTTTATTAATGGAATATCTAAATGAGCCTGCATTAGCCGCCGAATACTTTAAGAAAGGTTTATTTCTTCATCAGCAGAATTAAACAAACCTCTCCAGCATTTGACTCCGGCTAACACTACGCCGAAATAAAAGTATTTTTAATCTTTTTGATATTCAAATGCATCTGAATAATAGTGATCCAAATCAAGTCCATTTTTAACAAACTCGTCACGTCCGGCATAAACCATTGCCGGTGCACCTGAACCATAAATTTCATACTGACTTAAATCGGGGTAGTCTTCCATAATAGCCGCGTGCACAAGACCGGTTCGTCCGCTCCAGTGATCTTCTTCTTTCGCATCTGACAATACCGGCGTGTAACGAATAAGCGGATTTTGTTTTGTCCATGACTCTGCCAGATCATGCATATATAAATCTTCTTTCGCCCGCACTCCCCAATATAAATGAATCGGTTGTGTGCAACCTACCTTTAAGGCGTGCTCAATCATGCCTTTGATTGGCGCAAAACCTGTTCCACCGGCCATTAAAATAATTGGACGCTGTGAGTCTTCACGCAAATAAAAACTGCCCAGCGGGCCTTCGATTCGCATCATGTCTTTTTCTTTCATTTCTTCAAACACTTCACTGGTAAATTTACCATCCGGGATATGTCTGATATGTAACTCAATAAATTCATCATCATGCGGTGCATTGGCAAGTGAAAAACTGCGATGCGAACCATTTTTAAGCAGAAAATTAATATATTGTCCGGCAAAAAATTGTAAGCGCTCTGTTTTTGGCAGCTGTAATTTAATGAGAATAACATCGTGATTTAATTGTGTTTTCTCTTTCACCCGGCAAGGCAATATCTTTACTTCAATTTCGTCTGCTGCCGAGAGTTCTTTTGATTTAATTACCAAGTCACTATTTGCCGTTGCCTGACAAAGAAGTGCAAAACCTTTATTATGATCTTCCTCGGATAAACCATTGGGTAAACCATCAGGATAAGATATTGAGCCCTTAACCAGCTGGGCTTTGCATGCGCCACAACCGCCGCCGCGACAGCCATAAGGTAAGGCAATACTTTGACGAAGCGCAGCATCTAAAATAGCTTCACCTTCATTAACCTGAAAAACATGCTCACTGGACTCGATAGAAACAGAATAACTCATTAAAATACTCAACTTTATTTTGGACGCGGAATTATCCCCTAATGAAAGATAAAGATAAACCTTTTAAACATGTTGTAATTGCCGGCTGTGGTGATATTGGACAACGTGTCGCTAAAATCTGGAAAAATCAGGGAAAATCTGTTTTTGGACTTGCCAGAAGTGAAGATACGCTAAATACATTACGGCAGCAGCATATTCTTGCAGTGACAGCTGATTTAGACAAGATTGAATCACTGAACGAATTAAAGGGGCGCTTAAGCAAAGACTCGTTACTTTACTATTTTGCGCCTCCACCTGTTAAAGGTGTAAAAGATACACGCATGGCAAACTTTCTGCAGAATATGGATAGTGAACACCTGCCGCATCACATTATTTATATCAGTACCTCCGGTGTCTATGGTGATCAACAAGGCCGGCTTATTAACGAACAAACGCCGGTTAATCCGCAGGTTGATCGGGCAAAACGCCGTTACCATGCTGAGCAACAACTACAGAACTGGACAACAAAATACGCTGTGGCTCTCACCATTTTACGGGTTGGAGGCATTTATGGTCCCGGGCGCTTGCCATTACAACGCCTGAAAGATGAAGTTCCCATGCTCCATGAAAATCTTGCCCCTTTAACAAACCGTATTCATGCTGACGACTTAGCTCAAATTTGTGTTGCGGCAGCAAATCAAAACGCGGCAGGACAAATATATAATGTTAGTGATGGCAGCAATAGCAACATGACGGAATATTTTAATACCATCGCCGATGCCTGTGGATTAAAACGCCCACCACTGGTTGACTGGGATGAAGCAGAAAAAAAGATCAGCAAAGGCATGCTTTCATATTTAAGAGAGTCACGCAAAATGGATAATTCAAATATGATGAACGAGTTAGAGATTGAATTGATTTATCCAACCCTCAAAGATGGGTTAAAAGTCATCTGCAAAAAAGCAGATTAATTCTAATGACTCATTCCATTAACAACCATCCTTTTTATACAAAATACTCTCACCTCTTACTGTACGTGAAATTTCTTCTGGATCATCACATTTAGAATAGCCCGCAGCTTCTATTTTATTTGATAAGTAATAAGGAATTGCATTTGCAAGAAACAGCATAAATATAAACCAAGCTATTATAAATTGATTTGCATATTTCAATATTTTAGATTCCTGATCCTTTAAACCAAAATATTGAATAACACTAAACACCCAAAAGATTGTTATCAATAAAAAATAATATGTTCCAGAATCAAAGGGTATTATTTTTTCATTTTTAATTATAGAACTTTTAACCATCATAAAATCATTAATAACATATGCAACTAGCAAGAGAGCTATTATATTAAAAACGATAAAAATAATTTGTGCGTTTTTCTGGGTCACTAATAAACACTCGAAGTTATTGATGGGTTCAGAACGAATTAAATTTTAAATAAATTATTTTCAAATATTTCGTGAACCTACATAAACGATTGTTCGAGAATGTAACCATTGATGCGAAGCCTCAGCACATACAGAATAGTTTTTTTCTGTCATATAATTTTCAACACCACTATGGACTACCATGGGTAAGACAAAGGTAATAATTACAGCAGCAATAGCAATTTTAGTAATAATACTGGCTGTTTTTTTAGTTAGCTGTTTTCTTAATATGGATTCATAAACAGCAGAAAATATCAGAACCACTAGACCGGTAAATACACCCGGCATATAAAAAGCGCCTTTATCAAAAGATACGACTTCTGGTAAAGAGACTAACGCTTGTATAAGTTCAATTACTGAAACTAAAAAATAACCGAAAATGGCCACAGCTAATCCGACAAAGACTATTAAGCCAGTATATAACATTGGTTTTGAAGGATTGGGTAACTGTGAATTCATTTATCTAATCGCAGAAATCATGCTGAAGTACTTATCAAGTTGTTGATTAACCCTGTCAACTGCAATTCGTTCAGCTGAATCGAGTACATGATCAATAACTGAGCCCACAGATCGGGCAACCGCATTTTGCACATCACGTATTTTCTTATCAACAAACTCATTTGCTGCATCATTATCAGACATGATTTTATAAATCATATCTGACACCTTTAACTACTCCCTGTCACCTACAGATGTTTCTGCTTTACATTTAGGAGTCAGATTAGATTTAGGTTTTTTTAAATCAAGTCTGATAAATTATGTATGACGACGCTTACGCTATTTATTCTCTAAGCAATATATAGATATTATTATTATCAATCGGTTCCCAGCTTTGAATTAAATCACCAGATTTAATGATTACCTTCAATTTTTCATTTAAATTTTTATCTAAATCTGAAATATTTAAAGATTTATTCTTTTTCATAATACTTAAAGAATAAGAGATATTGTTATCCTGTGAAAACTCATTGAGAACGACCGCATTGTTTTTTTCAGCAGAACTACTAGTACTTTGAGTTAAATAATTAATCTGTTTTTTAAGTAAATCCATTTTATTATCGCACCCTGATATTAGAAAGATTAAATATAGTATTACGAATATATTTTTTTCATCGTATTTTATTTACCGTGAGTACATTATTCATCCATTTAAGAATTGTCGAATTATGTCTTGCTCTTATTAATTCTGAACTATGCATAACACTACCAGTGTCAGTTATATGAAGACTTTTCTTATATTCATCAAGCAACCCAAGCATGTGACCAAACTCATGTACAGCACCTGAAAACAATTTTATTTCGGTGGAAATTTTTCTAGAATTTCTACCACCAGATTGTGCACAAGAGAAGTATATGTTTCCGGTGTTGCACCTTCATACAAATGATAACCCAGCGTACCCCGCCAGATTAATTTCTTTGTGTTTGTTGCAACAAAATCAATCGTTAAAACAAGTTTGTCTGTGCTGCTAACTTCACCGAGCGGAATATTAAAACCCAAACCGATTGCAGAATGAGGACTGGCAGAACCAAAACCGATTGAAACAAAACCGGAATCATCTGTTTCTAACTCCTGTTTAATATCCAGAAAGTAATTAACTTCCAGTTCTGCGTTATCTGTTGAATTTTTAAAACCTTTATTTTTTAATGCCGCATTTAATTCTGCTACAACACGTTGTTGCATAAAGGGGCTGTTAATCCGTGTATCATCTGTCACCCTTGCTGGTATTGCATTAATTTTAAATGTCGATATTGAATTAAAATTAATACTTTTATCATAGTCATAATTCACAACAGACGTACACGATGACAAAATGAATGAAACAAAAATAATATAAATTAATCGCACAACTTATGCTCCTGTTATTAGCAGCTGGTTTATCGCCTGACTTATGACTAAACCATTTATCATTTCAGTATGGTTTTAATCATAGTATAGTTTATTTTTCAGGATGCTCTACTACGTTTACTTCTTAACCATTTAATAAGCGGATCCCATTGTTCTAAATCCTGCCAGACTTTTGAAGGTGCCATTTCAAATAATCCAACCCCTTTTTCCTCTGCATGAATATAATTTTGTGTATCACGCAACGTCGTAATAAAAGGAATTTTTAAACTTTTAAGAAATGCATATAAAGCATGATAACTTAGGGTGTTTTCACGAACACGATTTGCCACCACCGCCACTTTAGTTTCTTTACGCGAAACACGGGCACTGGTGAGTAACTCTTTTATAAATTTAGCGGCTGCCCGAATATCAATTGGTGAAGGCAGAACAGGGATAATAATTGTTTCGGCCCGTTTAACCAAACCCGCTAACTCCCGACCTTCTACACGGGCAGGCACATCCATAATCACTATCTCTGTATCTTTTGAAAAACGTACGGTTTCTTTTGTCGCATTAATCACCTTGATTTCAGGCAAGGTTCTTGGGCGAGCTTTTATCCAGTCTAAACTTGAACCTTGCGGATCAAAATCGACTAAAGTGACTTTCTTTTGTTCGTAAGATGCATAATAACTGGCAAGGTTAGTCGCTATGGTGCTTTTACCACAACCACCTTTTGAATTTAATACCATGATCTTACGCATAACCACCTCAACAAAAATCAACTACCAAGACGCAAACAACGCCAAGTAAAATTTAAAGTAAATTTTTACAATTTACCTAGCGATCTTGTGATACTTCATTGTCAGCCTGAAGGCTGACCTACTAAAAATATTCTTAAAGTGACTCCGGTACCGCTTAAATATCAATTCCTAACTCATCCCATATTTCATCAACATATTTTTTCACATCTTCATCCATGACAATAGGTTTACCCCATTCACGATCAGTTTCACCTTTCCATTTGTTCGTTGCATCCATACCCATCTTGCTACCTAAACCTGAGACGGGTGATGCAAAATCCAGATAATCAATCGGCGTGTTTTCGATGATGGTTGTATCTCGTGCCGGATCCATACGTGTTGTCATTGCCCAGATCACATCATTCCAGTCACGTACATTGACATCATCATCCGTGACTATCACAAACTTGGTATACATAAACTGGCGCAGGAAAGACCACACACCTAACATGATACGTTTAGCGTGGCCGGGATATTGTTTCTTCATACTCACTACCGCCATACGATAAGAGCAACCTTCCGGCGGTAAGTAAAAATCAACAATTTCAGGAAACTGTTTTTTCAATATCGGCACAAAGACTTCATTTAATGCCAGACCTAATATTGCAGGCTCATCAGGTGGCCGTCCGGTATAAGTTGAATGGTATATTGGATCTTTTCGGTGAGTGATACGTTCAATCGTAAAGACTGGGAAACGCTCGACTTCATTATAATAACCGGTGTGATCACCAAATGGACCTTCATCCGCTTCTTCATCTGGCGTTAAATACCCTTCAAGCACATACTCGGCTGATGCAGGTACCTGAAGATCTGACCCTTTGCATTTAACGACTTCGGTTTTATCACCACGCAGTAAACCGGCAAAGCCATATTCAGATAACGCATCAGGTACAGGCGTCACCGCGGCTAAAATTGTGGCTGGGTCTGCACCTAATGCAACTGCAACAGGAAATCGTTCACCCGGATTTTTTTCCTGCCAGTCTTTATAATCCAGTGCACCACCACGATGAGCAAGCCAGCGCATGATGACTTTATTTTTTGCTATTACTTGCTGTCGATATATACCCAGGTTCTGGCGATCTTTATTCGGCCCTTTTGTGACAACTAACGCCCAGGTAATTAAAGGAGCGGCATCACCCGGCCAGCAAGTTTGTATCGGTAACTTTGTTAAATCGACATCATCACCTTCAAGCACTACTTTCTGACAAGCGGCTTTACTCACCACCTTAGGTGCCATATTTAAAACTTGTTTAAAGACCGGCAGTTTTTCCCAGGCATCTTTCAATCCCTTAGGGGGCTCCGGTTCTTTTAAAAATGCCAGTAACTCGCCCACTTCACGCAAGGCTTCAACCGACTCTTCACCCATCCCCATGGCAACGCGTTCAGGCGTACCAAATAAATTGGCGAGTACTGGCGTATCAAACCCTTTCGGGTTTTCAAATAAAATGGCAGGGCCACCTGCACGTAAAGTGCGATCACAAATCTCTGTCATTTCAAGATTAGGATCAACTTCATGCGTAACGCGTACCAGCTCGTTTTTAGCTTCGAGTTGTTTTATAAAATCACGTAAGTCTTTATATTTCATAGTTACCTGTCAAACAAATAAATTAGCCACGAAGGACACCAAGAACACGAAAATAAATAAAATATTAACCATAGGGAACATGAAGTTTACTGTGGGAATAACAAAATGTTTTCCCCTGTTGCCCATGTTTATAAACATAAAAAACCTGGTGTTCTTGGTGTCCTTCGTGGCTATATCTTTTAAATCCTGAATCCGCCATGACGACGACGGAAACGGTAATCCATAATAAAGTAACCGGCAACAACACCAATTAATAAAATAATCACTAACAGCGTCCAGTACCATGTTGGAAATTCAGGACGTATACTGGCTAACTCTTCTGCCGTAGGAATACGTTTACCTGTTAAATGTGCCAATGCAACATCAATACGTTTTTGCAGAATATCATTTTGGTCTTTAACTGTTTTCAGTTCAGTGAACAGTTTCTTTTGATCGATATCTAGTGCTGGCTCAGGTTTCTTTTCCATCTCAACAAGTTTAAGTTTGAGTGTTTCAACTTGCTGCGTTGCTGCAGCTAATTTCTTTTCCAATTCAGGATCAACCACAACCTTTCCGCCCGTCGCCTGACGTTTTTTTAGTTCACGGATAGTCGTATTTGCATTTGATAATTGATCACGACGAATTTCCAGATCACGATCTTTCTTGGCAAAATCAACTTTTAGCTTATCCAGCTCCTGTGTCGTTTGTTCATATTGATGTGCTAATACATCATACTTTCTTGTTGAAGGTGTATCTTTTGTTACAAAACCTGAATTCACCCAGCCTTCGGTACCATCGTCTAATTTGATTTGTACAAATCCTTCTGCTGTATCAATGACTTCTAACTCGGTACCACTCGGTACAGATTTAATCACGGTACTGGTTTCATCTGCTTCTGTATGAATACCAAGCAAAATACGATCGGTCACATATTGTTTTTCTGCAAAGGCTGAATTGCTCAGCAAAAAAGAAAGAGAGATAAAAATGATTATTTTTTTCATTACTATTCCAGATTGATAATTTATATTTATTTTTTAACTATGCGATTCCCGAATGACGCAGCAATGCATCAATTTCAGGTTCCCTGCCACGAAACTTTTTAAACAGTTCCATTGGCTCTTTTGTTCCACCTTGCTCAAGTATACATTCTAAAAATGCATGACCTGTTTCCGAATCAAAAATACCTTTTTCTTCAAACAACGAAAATGCATCTGCTGATAATACTTCTGCCCATTTATAGCTGTAATAACCTGCTGCATAACCACCGGCAAAAATATGGGAAAAACCATGCTGAAAACGATTATATGCAGGCGGTATTAAAACAGATACTTCACGGCGAACTTCATCGAGAATATTCTGAATATTATTTTCTGATTTGTTTTCTGCCTTATATTCGTAATACATACGGAAATCGAATAATGAAAATTCAATTTGACGAACCATTTGCATACCGGCCTGAAAATTCTTTGCAGCATACATTTTATTAAATAATTCTTCCGGTATTGGTTCACCGCTTTGATAATGGGCAGCAATTAAATCCAGTGCTTCACGTTCCCAGCACCAGTTTTCCATAAACTGGCTGGGTAATTCAACGGCATCCCATGCCACACCATTGATACCCGAGACACCAATGTGTTCGACTTTAGTTAGCATGTGATGCAGACCATGACCAAACTCATGGAACAAGGTAGTCACTTCATCATGAGTAAACAATGCCGGATCGTCACCAATCGGTTGTGTTAAATTACAGGTTAAATAAGCAACCGGAATTTGTAATGAACCATCCGCATTTCGTTTGCGACCCATACAATCATCCATCCATGCGCCGCCACGTTTTTTATCACGCGCATAAACATCTAAATAAAACTGCCCGCGAAGCTCATCGTTAGCATCACGGATTTCATAAAAATGAACATCAGGGTGCCAGACTTCTACACCTTCTATTTTATTAATTGAAATACCATAAAGACGCTTAACCACAGCAAACATGCCGGGAATGACTTTTGTTTCCGGAAAATAGGGCTTGATATCTTCCTGACTGAAATCAAATGTATGTTTGCGTAACTTCTCGCCATAATACGGCACATCCCAGGCCGATAAATCATTAACACCATGTTCCTGTTTTGCAAAGGCAGTTAAGTCTGCAAGTTCCTGTTTTGCCATGGGCCGCGAGCGTTTGGCAAGGTCATGTAAAAAATTCAAAACCTGTTCAGGGTTTTCAGCCATTTTGGTTGCTAATGATCTTTCTGCATAATTTTTATAACCCAGCAGTTGTGCCATTTCATGGCGTAGTGCAAGAATATCATCCATCACTTTAGTGTTATCAAACTCTCCGGCATTCGGACCTTGATCAGAAGCGCGAGTTGAATATGCCTGATACATTTCTTCACGCAAGGCGCGATTATCGGCATAACTTACTACCGCATAATAAGATGGAAAATTTAAGGTGAACAACCAGCCGTCTAACTCTTTTGCTTCTGCGGCTTGCTTTGCCATTGCTAAAGCGGACTCGGGTAAGCCTGCGAGTAAGGTCTCATCGGTAATATGTTTAGACCATGCTTGTGTTGCATCTAAAACATTTTCTTCATATTTACTGGTTAGTTTTGAAAGTTGTTGACGAATTTCACGAAAACGTTTTTTCTTTTCTTCGGCTAAATCAATGCCTGATAAATGGAAATCACGCAAAGCATTATCAATAATCTTTTGTTGTGCTTCATCAAGATTTTTAAATTCAGCCGAGTCCTTAATTGACCGGTATGCCTCGTACAACTCAACATTCTGTCCCATCTCGGTGCTGTACTCACTCAACAGCGGTAAACAGGCATTGTAAGCATCACGTAATTCATCTGAATTTACGACCGAGTTCATATGACTGACCGGCGACCACATCCGGCCTAAACGATCATCGGCATCTTCTAAAGGCTCAATTAAATTTTCCCAGGTGTAGTGGTCATTTTCTTTTAATAATGTTTCGAGTTGTTCGCGGTTCGATTTTATTAACGTTTTAAGTGCAGGTTCTACGTGCTCGGGTTTAATGTGTTGAAAAGGCGGTAAACCTGTCATTTCCAAAAGGGGATTTTCTATGCTCATTTAATACTAATTCCTGATACTGTTCGCGTACAATGCTTTATATAAAAGACTAATTTACCATGCCAAGAGACAAAGGAATAATTTAAATTGTGAGCAGTAATCAAAACAGCATTTCACACCCTTATGAACAGCTCACGCCTGACTGCATTCTTGATGCGCTGGAAAATGTGGGGTTTGAACCAAGCGGTAGCTTATTAGCCCTTAATAGCTATGAAAACAGAGTCTATCAGGTCAACCTTAACGATGACTCTTATGTGATTGCCAAATTCTACCGGCCACATCGTTGGTCAGATGCCGCTATTCTGGAAGAGCATGATTTTTCTAATGAACTGGTACAACAAGATATCCCGATTGTTGCACCACTGGCCATTAATGCTAAGACACTGTTTGAATTTAATGATTTTCGTTTTGCCGTTTTTCCTCGTCAGGGTGGTCGCACGCCCGAACTTGAGCAAGCTGAAACCTTAAAGCAGCTCGGTCGCGTATTGGGCCGCATGCATGCCGTGGGTGCCAGCCGACCTTTTGCCGATCGTCCTAAAATAACGGCACAGAATTTTGGTTTTGACTCACTAAAATATTTACTGGATAACGACTTTATCTCGCCTGAAGTAAGGACTAACTATCAACAAGCAGCTGAAGAAACCTTACAGCTTGTTGCCGATCGCTTTGAAGCCATTTTACCGAGAAATATTCGCTTACACGGTGATTGCCATCCGGGAAACTTACTCTGGCGTGATGACTCACCGCATTTTGTTGATCTTGACGACTGTCGTATGGGACCTGCGGTTCAGGATTTATGGATGTTACTTTCCGGAACAAATGATGAAATGAGCATTCAGTTTCGCCACCTGCTAGAAGGTTATGAAACTTTTTTTGAATTTGACCCCGCAGAGCTTTCACTGATTGAAGCTCTGCGCGCCTTGCGATTACTGCATTACAGTGCCTGGCTGGCACGCCGTTGGGATGATCCTGCTTTTCCGTTACATTTCCCCTGGTTTAACAGTCCGCGTTACTGGGAAGATCAAATGATTACTCTGCGAGAACAAATAGAGCGGCTACACGCTCCTTCAATTCAGCTTTAATGATAAAAATAGTTTATATAGAAAATTCATTTTTAGGTAAGAAGTCACTGTCGCGTTCTATAAATATGACTATTGCATAATATCACGCCAAATTTTAGCGCTGGTACTTTGCAACAATCATTGCAAACAACCCCGCTTTTTTTATATACATCACAACCATCATTTTTAATATTCAAATTTTCGATAAGAAGCATCAGTAAATTAGATGCATCCAACTAAATCATAGACTTAGCAAGTATATTAAAATTTAATAATATTCCATTATACTTATCAAGGTTATTTATTTCATTATAAGTTTTATGCATACTCAAGCGCGTTCTAAAAATAAAAATAATGAAGATTCACCCCCTCACACCTAACTATAATTTTGGAGTAGCACTATGAAAAAAGAAATGAATAGACGACATTTTCTTAAATTCAGCAGTGCAGGGATAGCAAGCGCACTACTAGGAAGTACGGGTCTGTTTAGTTGGACTCCGCGCGCAGAAGCAGCAACCATTTCACAAACTTTTTACATTACCGAAGGCTATATCACTCAACCTGATGGTGTTGATGTCTATTTCCGTGGCTTTAGTCCAAGCAGCAGTAATCTTACCGTTCCCGGTGCACAAATGATTGTGCAAGAAGGCGATACTGTGCGAGTAACAATCATTAATACTCTCGGTTCAAGTCACAGTTTTAAAATTGATGGTGTTGTAGATAGTGGCCGTATTCGTGGTGGCGAAACAAAAACAATTGAGTTCAGCGCAAGTAATGCTGGTACATATATGTACTACGATGCACAGAATGCACCTTATAATCGTTTAAGTGGTCTGCATGGCATGTTTGCTATTATGCCTAATGGCAGTAGTAATGAGCTTTATGCAGGTAGCCCAACTTACGTCCAGCAATACGCCTGGGTATTTCATGATATCGATCCTGTTTGGCATAATGCCATTCGTAATGGCAACACTCCCAACACAAAATATAGCCCACGTTACTTTACCATTAATGGTTTAAGTGCTCGGCCACCCGGATCACAAGGTTCTGGTGATCCAGCTATTGATGCAATGCATGATCCAAGCTCCGCATTACATGGTCATGTAGGTGACCGCACATTAGTACGTATTATCAACCCCGGACAATGCCAGCAGTCTGTTCATACCCATGGTAACCATATGGAATGGTTAACCGATCACGGTAGAGTACTACCTGATGTTTGGGAAAAAGATTGTGTTTACCTTGAAGGTAACGGCAAAGTTGATGTGATTTATCCTTTTGATCCTCCACCCGATGCATGGCCACCTGTTACCACAGGCACCTATCCAATGCATCTACATACAGAAATGTCACAAACTGCAGGCGGTGGTCTGTATATGTTTGGTGCTTTAACTGACATTTTCTTTGAATAAAAAGGGGGACTAAATAATGCTAATAAATATTACAGAAAATCAATCTCGTAAAATGGGACACATGGGTGGCGGCGGTGGCGGCGGTGGCGGAATGAATAACGCTTGCTACGTTTATCCAAATGCACCTGCCACTCCCGGCTTAGTAACACCTGATGTTACCTATAACCGCAGTATCGATATGCAAATTCCACTAACAATGGACGATGGTAATACAATCAACATGTGGGGCTTTGCTGATAGTGGTGGCGGTGGCGGAATGGGTGGAGGAGCCACATTCCCTTCTGCTGCAATGCGTGTCACTGAAGGTCAGATTGTTCATACCAATCTCTCTGTTGGTAATATGTGGATGCACACTATTCATCACCATGGTATTGAACCTGCTGACCATTCCGACGGTGTCGGCCATATCACATGGGATGTTTCTAACGGTACGTACACTTACCAATGGCGTCCCGCCCATGCCGGAACCTACTTCTATCACTGCCACACAAACACCGTATTACATGCGGAGATGGGTATGTACGGTGCATTAATTGTTGACCCCCCTGAAGGAGCGGGTACGCTATTTTCGGGTGGTCCAACTTATGATGTTGAAGCCTTTTGGGTTGTCGATGAGATTGATTCAAGCTGGCATAACTTAGACTGGAGCGCAGGAACCTGTGGTGGCGATGTTGGGCTAAATGAATTAAACCCGGATTACTTTGTGATCACCGGTGTCGATGGTAGTGGTGATTCGGCTATGAATACACCGCCTATCTCCGCAACTGTACAGGTTGGCCAAACATTGTTGGCACGCTATATTTGTGCTGGTTACCATCCGCAAAAACTACGATTCGGTGGTTTAACCGGAACAATTTACGCCTCTGATGGACGCCCCTTACCAAAACCAGTTAAAGTCACAGAAATTCGTGCCGGTTCAGCTGAACGGTATGATATTATCTTTGAACCAAAAGCGGGTGATGAAGGAACTTACGTCATTGAAACCGACATTATTCACTGGGTAACTGGTGAAGTGCTTGGAACAACGCGTACCAGTATCACTGTCGTTTAAAAATATAATAATAATTATAAAGAGTCACTACCTATAGAAAGGAAAGACATTTGTCTTTCCTTTTTTTTATTCAATAATTATTCCCACTCAAGTTCGGTATACACTTTCAATGCATTTCTTCCGCTTAAAGCATCATAATTTTTTAAATATTTAAAGCGCGATTGATTGATTCGACTAATTTCATAGGCACCGCCACCGCTTTCAATAAATAAAGAAATACTGTTACGTAAAAAAGATAAATAGTTTCCGGTATCTTTAATGGCCTTATCTAAAGTTGTAGCAGACCCATGACCCGGAATTAAATATTTTGGCTGAAACGCGGCCATACTATTAAAAACATGTAACCAGCTTTTACTATTTGAATGCTCACCTATGCTTAACATGCGCTCGGTATACACAATATCACCGCTAAACATGACTTTACTTTGTGGTAACCAGATAAAACTGTCACCCGGTGTATGTGCCTGACCGCGATGATAAATTTCAAATTTAACACCACCTAATTCAAACTTATATTTGTCTTTAAAAGTAATGTCAGCAAATTTTTCTTTGGTGCCTTTTATGCCTTTTTTGCCAATACGTGTTTCAAGACTCGACCACTGAGATGCTAAACGTGCTTTATGGTCCTTATCTGCCGCTTCGCTGGAAATAATTTTTGCACCAAGACGACTAAAATAATCATTACCAAACCAACGATGATCCTGACCGCCACTATTAATCACATAACGAACCGGTTTTTTCGTAACAGATTGAATAAGGTGATGGATAGCTTTTGCTCCTTTAAAGCTACCACCGGAATCAACTAATACCACCCCCGCTTTTGTTACAACAAAGCCAAAAGTGGCATTATTCCCCAGATTTTTCTTATTCCGGTTATTGAGTGGTCCGACAATTGACCACACGTTATCAGTCACTTTTTTTAGTGATAATGTTTGATTTTCTGCTGAAAAAACCGATGTTTGTAATAAACAGGTCAATACAAAAATAAAGCTCATTTGTTTAATCAATGTCACTTCTCCATCTCGTTTTCAAACATATCACCTTAAAAAACCACTAATCCGCTTATTCCGGCTTCCATATTCCAACTGCAGGATCATCCGTCTCAACACTTTTACCCGCCACTGCCGGTGGTGTTTGTGGCTCAGCCTGAGTTTGTTGCTTCTGGCTATTAGCACGATCACCGGCAACATTTTTGGTAAATGCAGCCAGTTGCTCAATGAGGTCTTCACGTTCCTCGTCTGTACCGGGGTAATCTCCCAGCATATATCCCGAAACAGCAGCAAAATACTGTAGTGCTACCATCATGTTTTGTTTTGCAGACTCATCATGCTGACAAATTACGCCGTACAAATTGTCAATTAATTGATCTGATAAAGTAATATCATTCGCCATTTTTTACACCTTGTCACTAAATTTATAGAGGCGAAGATTCTACATTCCTTTATAATAAGGTAACAGCAAAACATACCCTGATGATTTATCAGGTCATACCTTACAGACGACATGACGAGAATATTATGAGCCAACATTATGATCTTTTAGCTATTGGTGCCGGCAGCGGCGGATTATCGGCAGCAGAACGCGCAGCAGAATATGGCAAGAAAACCGCAGTGATTGAAAACAAAACCGTCGGTGGCACCTGTGTCAACATTGGTTGTGTACCAAAAAAAGTGATGTGGTTTGCCTCGGAAGTGGCAGGTGCATTAGATGATGCAAAAGGTTACGGTTTTGACGTAAAAGTAAATGGCTTTAACTGGGCAAAACTGGTTGAAGCACGAGAAGGTTATATCAAAGGAATTACTGACTGGTATGGTAATTACCTTAAAGATTCAAATATTGATTATCTGCAAGGCACTGCAAAATTTATCGATGCAAAAACTATTGATGTCGATGGTACACAGTACACCGCGGATCATATCGTTATTTCTCCCGGTGGTTATCCTATTGTTCCTGACGTTCCCGGTGCTGAACACGGTATTACTTCTGATGGCTTTTTTGCCCTGCAAGAACAACCGAAACGTGTTGCCGTTGTGGGTGCCGGGTATATTGCGGTTGAACTAGCCGGTGTATTAAATGGTTTAGGCAGTGAAGTTTCCATGTTGCTGCGTCGTGAGCATTTTCTGGGTAGTTTCGATTCCATGCTTCGTGAAACATTAATGGAAGACATGGTGAATGCCGGGGTGAATTTAATGACCCGCATTAATGTTGAAAGCATCAATAAAAATGAAGATGGTACGCTTACTGTACATTGCCAAAGTGGTATCGTGCTGGAAAATCTCGATGCACTTATCTGGGCGATTGGTCGCGCACCGAATACTGCTCCACTTAATTTAGATGCAGCTGGTATTAACTCGACTGAACAGGGTTACATTCCGACAAATGAATTTCAGGAAACCAACGTTGAAAATATTTATGCCGTGGGTGATGTCATTGGTGAGGCACAATTAACACCCGTTGCCATTAATGCTGCGCGTCGTTTGTCTGACCGTTTATTTAATAACATGCCTGATCGTAAACTCGACTACACCAATATTCCTACCGTGATGTTTAGCCATCCTCCAATTGGTACAATGGGATTAACCGAAGAGCAGGCACGTAAAGAACATGGTGATGCCGTAAAGGTTTATCAAACCAGCTTTACCGCAATGTATCACGCCATGGTAGAACATAAACAACAAACTGCAATGAAACTCGTTTGCGTCGGTGCCGATGAAAAAGTAGTTGGTCTGCATATTATTGGTAAAGGTGCCGATGAAATGTTGCAAGGTTTTGGTGTTGCCATAAAAATGGGCGCAACCAAAAAAGACTTTGATAATGTTGTTGCTATTCATCCGACAAGTTCTGAAGAATTGGTCACCATGCGATAATACTTAAAACTATGGCTATACGTAACTTTGAAAACCATCAACCCGATATTGATGCAAGCACGTTTGTTGATGAAACGGCATTGGTATTGGGAGATGTAAAAATTGGCAAAGACTGCTCTATTTGGCCGATGACGGTTATTCGTGGTGACGTTAACCGTATTCGCATTGGCGATAACACAAATATACAAGATAACTCTGTCTTGCATGTTACCCATGATGGCCCTTATAACCCCGGTGGTTTTGATTTAAAGGTCGGCAATAATGTCACCGTTGGCCACCGCGTAATTTTACATGGCTGTCAGATTGCTGACTCCTGCTTAATCGGTATGGGTGCAACGATTATGGACGGTGTTATCGTTGAACAAAACACCATCGTTGGTGCCGGATCTTTAGTGACGCCAAACAAGCACCTTGAAGCAGGTTATCTCTGGATGGGAAGCCCGGCACGTAAAGTACGCGCGCTGACGGACGATGAAATTAAATCAATCGAATACTCTGCTATCAATTATTCAAAGCTTAAAGATCAGCATAAGTAATGCAAATCAGTTTTTTTAGTAGCCAGCCTTATGACATCACTTTTTTTGAAAAAGTAAATAAAACTTATCAACATGAATTAATTTTTCATGAATATCCCCTGAATGAAGAAACGGTTGAACTGGTAAAAGATATCAGCTGCATTTGCGTTTTTGTGAACGACAAACTTAATGCAAGTGTATTAGAAAAACTTTACGCCAAAGGTGTGCGGCTTATTGCGCTACGCTGCGCCGGTTTTAATAATATTGATGTTGCTACAGCAGATAAGCTGGGCATTACTGTTGTTCGGGTGCCAGCATATTCACCAGAATCAGTTGCTGAACATACTCTTGGTTTAATCTTGTCATTAAGCCGGCATATTCACCGTGCTTATAATCGTGTGCGTGAAAGTAATTTCTCTTTAAATGGCTTATTGGGTTTTGAGCTTCATCATTCCACGGTCGGAATTATTGGTACAGGAAAAATTGGTACCGCCCTTGCTAAAATACTAAACGGATTTGGCAGCACCATTTTAGCTTATGATCCTGTAGCGAATAAGGAATGTCTTTCTCTGGGTGTGCAATATGTTGATTTTAAAACCTTATGCCAGCAAGCTAATGTCATTAGCCTGCATTGCCCGTTAACACCGGACACCCATCACCTTATCAATCATTCCACACTACAAGATATGAAAAAAGGCGTGATGTTAATCAACACAAGTCGCGGTGCGGTAATTGATACTTTAGCGGTGATTGATAGCTTGAAAAATAATCACATTGGATACCTCGGGCTTGATGTTTACGAACAGGAAGAAAATTTATTTTTTCGCGATTTATCGGATCAAATTATTACAGACGATATTTTTGAGCGCCTGCTCTCCTTCCCCAATGTTTTAATTACCGGACATCAGGCTTTTTTTACTGAACAGGCATTAAACAGTATTGCTGAAACAACATTAAACAACATACAGCGCTTTGAAAATAATGCTCAGTGCCTGCACTGTTGCCATATTTAAGTCATGTTGAATACAGCGTTCTTTTCAGCAGATCCCTGTCATGTGGCGCAAGACCTGCTAGGTAAAATTATTCGACACAAATACAAAAATAACTGGCTTGCGGCGCGTATTATTGAAACAGAAGCCTATTATTTAAATGACAAAGCCAGTCACTCTTCTCTTGGCTATACCGATAAACGTAAAGCCATGTTTATGCCAGCAGGCACTATTTATATGTATTATGCACGCGGCCACGATTCTTTTAATATCAGTTGCGGTAAAAAAGGCGATGCTGTTTTAATTAAGGCCGCATTCCCATTTACAGATAGCATGTCACCTGAAAACAACATTCAAATCATGCAAGCCATTAATCCGGCGAAAGATGGTTCGGTAAGAAAAATCGAAAAGCTCTGTGCAGGTCAAACATTATTATGTAAAGCGCTTGATTTAAAAGTAACACAATGGGATAAAAAACAATTTAATAAAAATAATTTCTATATTGAAGATGTTAATATAAAACCCGAAAAAATAATTAAAACAACACGGCTGGGCATCCACCAGAATCGAGATGCACATTTATTCTACCGTTTTATTGATCTGGAATTTTCCAGATACTGTAGCAGCAATCCGTTAACTAAAAGAAATTATAAAGAAGGCATAGATTATACAGTCTTGAATAATGCTTAATATGGATATCATTCTTACATCACCCTATTTTCTCGCTGCGCTTTTCTTTATTGTTGCCTTTGCTTATTCATCTGTTGGCCTTGGCGGAGGTTCTTCCTATACTGCATTAATGGCAATATTTGGCATTAGCACATTAGCCATCCCTCTTATTTCTTTATCACTCAATGTATTAGTAACTTCCGTAGGCAGCTATAATTTTATAAGAAATAAACATGCCAAATTTAAATTAATATTGCCTTTTTTAATTTCATCAATACCCATGGCATATGTTGGTGGTTCATTAAAACTACCTACTGAAATATTTTACTGGATACTTTTATCTTCTCTTATTTTTGTTGCTGCACGCATCTATCTTTGGAAACATATCTCTTTCAATTTTAACTTTACTCAAAAAGAAAAAATTATACTGTCTCTTTTTGCCGGTTCATTACTCGGTTTAATTGCCGGTATTGTAGGTATAGGTGGCGGCATTTATCTTGTGCCATTAATTATAATTCTGGGTTTGGGAACAGAAAAAGAAGCGGCTGCCTGTGGAGCAATTTTTATCTGGCTTAATTCCTTCGCCGGACTTTTATCTCGCTTACAATACAACTCCATTGAAGTAACCAGTTATATTCCATTAATTATTGCTGTCTTAGCGGGTGGTACTTTAGGTTCGTATATGGGTTCATTTAAGTTTTCAGCTAAAACAATGGATAAAATACTGGGTTCAGTTATTTTAGTGGCAATATTTTTCTTAACTAAAAAATTAGTTTTTAATTAGGGTCTGTTCATAATCCAACAACCAATTAATTTTTAATAATAATTAATCACAAATAACTTATTATATAGTGTAGTATATTAGCAGATACATTGTTTTGGCCTCCGTTAATTCAAAGGTTATATACTGGAAATGCAACGTACACGTTTATTATTATTGGCATTTGTCCTCCTGTTTAGTCAGGTTGTTCTGACAATGCATGTGGCTAGTCATCATGATAATAAACAATTATGTGAACTTTGTGTTGTAGCCAGTAATCAGGATCATGCTATTGTAGCTACAACATCGTTTGCAGCATTAACAATAGGGTTCACACCTTTACCTGTTGATATTCAAGCGGGTGTTAGTCAGGCCCAATATATTCCTTACAGCGTTCGCGCCCCTCCACTCTATCTCTAAACACCCGTTTTCATTTTTAGCACCCTTTTGTTGAAAGGCTGCATGTTGTGTTTTGGAGATAATATTATGGTTTTTAATAAAACAGGATTCAGTGCGCTCGCACTGAGTTTAATAAGTAGTACAGTGTGTGCAAACAATTCAACGAGCTTTAACCCGGACATCAGTTTAATTCTGGCCGGTGGTTATGGCAGTTACAGTAATACATCTGATTATGCTCTACCGGGTTTTATGCTCGGTGGCGAGGCAACCCGTGGCAAGCAGGGTTTTTATGTTGGTCATAACGAACTGGCAATGAGCGCCAATGTTGATGATTTGTTTTATGGCAAGTTTACAACGGCTATTGCCGATCATGAAGGAACAACAGAAGTTGAGCTGGAAGAAGCCTATATTGAAACAATGGGCCTGGGAAATGGCTTCAACGTAAAATTTGGACGGTTTTTTTCCGGAATAGGTTATTTGAATTCACGCCATGGGCATGCATGGGATTTTGCTGATGCGCCATTGGTTTATCGTGGTATGTTTGGAGATCAAATTATTGATGATGGTGTACAGGTAAGCTGGGTTGCACCAACAGACCTGTATTTCAAACTCGGTGCCGAAGCAACACGAGGTGAAAAATTTCCGGGTGGCGGCACAAACAATAGTGGCATAGGTGTAAAGACAATTTTTGCCAAGTGGGGTGGTGATGTTGGTGATAGTCATAGTTGGCAAGCCGGCATGTCGCATCGAGTTGCAGATATTAGTAGCCGCAAAGGCTTTAATGCAACAGATAACAGTAGTACCGAAGTTCCATCCTATACTGGTCGTAATAAAGTGACCGGCCTTGATTTTATCTGGAAGTGGTCCCCGCATGGTAATCCACATGATCGCAATTTAAAAGTTCAAGCAGAATATTTTGAGCGCAGTGAAAATGGAAACGTTAGCATTAAAACAACGAGTCCTTTACAAACCAGCACCTATAATGGAAGTCAGCACGGCTGGTATGTCCAAGCTGCTTATCAGTATATGCCGCGCTGGAGACTAGGTTTACGTTATGATCAATTAGGCTCTAGTAACAGTGGTTCAAATAACACTGTTTTAAATAAGGCCGGTTTGATATCCAATGGATTTTCTCCAAAAAGAACCACTCTGATGCTTGATTATTCACGCAGTGAATTCAGTCGCATACGCTTTCAAATTGAAAAAGATGATTCATACCAGAAATCGGACACCCTGTTTTTTGTTCAATATATTATGAGCCTGGGTTCGCATGGCGCACATACATTTTAAGGGGACGGTAAAAATGAAAAAAACGATTTTACTATTTTTATTCAGCCTGGTTTTTATTACGCAACCTGTATATGCCGCTTTAAATGTATTTAGTTGTGAACCGGAATGGAAGTCACTGGTTGCTGAATTAGGGCATGAGCGTGTAAATGCTTATTCAGCAACGACTGCTTATCAGGATCCGCATCATATAGAAGCACGTCCAAGCCTGATTGCAAAAGTGCGACATGCCGATCTTGTAATATGTACCGGTGCTGATCTTGAAATTGGCTGGTTACCATTACTGTTACGTCAGGCAGGCAATGACAAGGTACAAGAAAATCAGCCAGGGTATTTTACCGCTTCTGATTTTGTTAAAAAACTTGAAATACCCATAAGCGTTGACAGATCGATGGGTGACGTTCATGCAGCGGGTAACCCGCATGTTCATCTTGATCCGCGAAACATCACAACCATTGCCAATGCATTGAGTCAAAGATTAATAGCAATTGATCCACAAGGAACAAATCAATATCAACAATATCTGGCCGACTTTTTAAAAAAATGGCAAGCCGCGATTGTACAATGGAAAAAACAGGCTGAAGTTTTGAGTGGTACGGGTATGGTTTCGCATCATAAAGACTGGGTCTATTTATTTCACTGGTTAAATATAAAGCTGGTTGGAACGTTAGAGCCAAAACCTGGCTTGCCAACAACAGCAAGTCATTTAGTCCGTTTAAAGAGCAAACTTAAAACTACGCCTGCAAAATTTATTCTCTATTCATCTTATCAAAATCCACGTGCGGCAAAACGCTTTTCACAATTAAGTAATTTACCCGCAGTACAACTACCTTTTACAGTGGGTGGTGCAGATAAAGCAGATGATTTATTTGGCTTTTTTAATGTCATTATTCAACGTTTGACAGGTAACACACAATGAACTGGTCAGTAACTGATTTTAGTATCCTTGGACCAGCAGCCCTTGCCGGGTTGTTAATAACTTTAACTCATTTTCCCCTCGGGCAACGTGTACTGGCAAGAGGTATTATTTTTCTTGACCTCGCTGTAGCCCAGTTTGCAGGACTAGGCATTATTGTTGCACACAGTTTTCAGTGGGAGCCGGGTGGTTGGCAAGTACAAATAATTGCCATGACAGCTGCCATTATAGGCGTAGTGATATTGTATGCTTGCGAAAAACATTGGCCAGATATACAAGAGGCCTTGATCGGTAGTATGTTTGTATTGGCCTCGAGTGGCAGTATATTATTATTATCAAGCAACCCGCATGGAGGTGAACAACTAAAAGAATTACTGGTTGGACAAATACTTTGGGTAAGTTATTCGCAGTTAATTCCGGTTGCCATTGTTTATGCACTGATACTGTCTTTGTGGTTTGGCATAAAACAGCATTCATCCTTAACCTTTTATATTTTATTTGCTTTAACAATAACCGTATCCGTGCAGTTAGTTGGTGTGTATCTGGTTTTTGCCAGTTTAATTTTGCCGGCACTGGCAACAAGGCAACAACAAAACAGAACGCTCGTAACCGGTTATATTATTGGCATTATTGCTTATGTACTTGGATTAATACTTGCAGCAGTACTGGATTTACCTGCAGGTGCCGTGATTGTATATACACTGGCTATGGTTTCTATTGTTGCGGCGAGATGGAAAGTAAGCTGGCAAAAAGCGAAGTTAATTCAGGGCTGAATTTTTTTCTTAGCTTTTTAATAACAGTTGGGGTTTCTGATGTAACACCACGCCAGATATAAAAAGATTATGCCACCTGCTTCAACAGCACGATTATATTCAGACCCTGTATCAACGAGACTGAGCCCCTTGATTCCGAATTTGGTAACCAAGATCCATTCTTCCCAGGGAAGATCCTCAGCCTAACTCACGTGCACCAAATTGGTAAAAAGTATTTTAATCACGGTCATTACCTACACAAAATGTCATGCTTCTACGCATCTATTTCTGCCTTTGCACTCAAAATATTTCTCCACAAATGAGGTTGATATAAATTTCACATCCCGAACATACCAACGTGCCGCAGCAGTCTTAGCTCCATAATATTTTGTTTTTCTTATCAATTTCTCCTGAAGCGGAAATAAAACAATCCTTCATAACATCCTCAACAATCAAGATATACTCATCAACTCATCCTGAGCCTGCTAGGATTATGGAAAATAAAACAAAAAAAACAAATATAATATACAGATTCTGTCTATATCTGGAAAATTACAGAATCTGTCTAAATAACTGTTAGGCGCATAGGAGTAAATTTGGAAACTATACAAGGTCAAGCTCACATGGTTGCTAGTAACGCAATAATGAAAGGACAGGGACGTGTTATTTCCAATTTTGCACTTACTCATTTCAATGCAGCCAATCACTTTGCGAACAAAGTTATTGAAATAGAAGAAGCCAATAAGAGCGGTCCATTTGGAAACTACTTTGAAGAGGTAAGCATTTATTGTAGTAGTTGTATTATTTCAGCAGCAGCATCTATGGAAGCATTAATAAATGAGCTTTACTTAACACCAGGTCCACTTAATGATTCTGTTGATAATTTTAATGAATTCTTTTGGGGTGGTGAAATAGAAGAAGCATTCTTATTCTTTTTCCGAAAAAAGAAAAAAACACGTGGTTTTGAAAGAAAATCAGCTCTAGATAAGTATAGAAAAGCGTTAATTCTATTAGGTAAGCAACGACTAAATAAAAATGAAGAGCTATATAGGCTAGCCGGCACATTAATCGGATATAGAAACTATTTGATTCATTTCAAACCATTATGGGATGAAGAGCGAAGAGATGAGTCTTTAGAAGAAAACCTTCGTGGCCAGTTCGAAACTGCTCCTAATGTTGATGCTGGTACAAATTTTTTAGCAATGCAATGCATGAGTGCAGGTTGTGCTAATTGGGCGGTTACAACTGCAAGAAACTTTATTCAAGATTTTGGTCAGAGTTCTGAACTGTTTCCGAAGAAATTTGGAGAATTTCAATAATGTACAACAAGCGCCTAACAAGGCGCTCAAGTGGGACGGTAAAAAGGCTGTAGCCTTTTAACCGCCCCTTAGCTTAAACGTTAGCACGGGAAAACAATGAATAAACTATTACTCGCAATCGCTGTATTTTCCCTCTCTTTTAATGTGTGCGCTTTTGAAAGGCCGTCAAGAGAAGATGTTATAAAGTACTTTGAAGCTACTAACACAATTGAATTATTAAAAGGATATTCACAGTCATATATTAAAGTTCTTAAAAAAAGCTATCCGAAATTAGATGATAACTTTTATAAAGATCCAAAATTCATAAAAACACTTGATACATATAATAAAAAAATATTAAATGAGAGCATATCTATTGTTAGAAATAACATAAGTAAAAATGATTTAAATGAAATTTTTAAATTCATGGAATCAGAGTTAGGTTTGAAACTTCTGAAGCTAAATAATGTAACTGATCCTCTGTTTAATGAAGCTGGAACAAGAACTAACATTTGGTTAAATGAAGAGGTTGGTCATTTACTTTATAAACATGGAATCAGGTAATTTCAGTGCTAACAAGGCGCTCCAGTTCATTCTGTACTTCCCCGATAAAGTAGACACTTCAATCTAACTAAAGATGTCGCTTCAACTTTAGATATACATCCTTTTATATTGTCGCGTTGGTGAAAGGAGTTTCGTGAAGGTAAACTGGTTGCAAACAAAAGGTCATTACTACAGCTAAAAATAAAAAATAACTCAATAAAATAAAGCAACTTAAAAAAGTGGCAACAGTTTATTGCGGAGGGATACCAGAACGATTTGGACTCATCAAACCCTTAAACAACAAGGTGTTGCTGTTGGTAAAAAACGCATTGAACGCTTAATGCAAGATCAAGGCTGAAAGAGTCCAATTAGTATTAAACAAACATGTTTTAATTTAAGCTTGCAACTCTTTTCTTAATTTTTCAATAACCGTTGTGGTTTCCGGTTTAACACCACGCCAGATATAAAAAGATTCTGCCGCTTGTTCAACCAGCATACCTAAGCCATCTAATACATTTATTGCATTATATTCATCAGCCCATTGCATAAAAGGTGTTGGCTTTGCGCTGTACATCATGTCATAACAACTGGCGTTCTCATTTAATAATGTATCGGGTAACGGAGGTAAATCACCTTGCAAACTGGCAGCGGTAGCATTGATGACAACATCAAACTTTAAATCAATTAATGCGTCATAACCGCCACCACGAATATTTCCTGCGTCAGAAAAATCATCTGCTAAATCTTTTGCTTTATCCGGCGTACGATTTGCAATAAATAAAAACTCGGGATTTTGTTTTAATAAAGGAATCAGTACACCGCGTGCTGCTCCGCCTGCCCCCATTAATAATATATTTTTGTCTTTTAATTCAATGGCGTGATTAAGCGTTAAGTCATTAACTAATCCAACACCGTCAGTGTTATCACCAAATAATATATCATCTTCTATTTTGATCGTATTTACAGCACCGGCACGCTCTGCACGTTCACTGCGTTGGTTAACTAACTCCCATGCTTCTTGTTTAAACGGCACAGTAATATTTAAACCTTTACCACCTGATGCCACAAAATTACCAACAGCCTGCTTAAACCCGCCCAAATCAACCTGAATAGCGGTGTATAAAATGGATTGCTGAGTTTCTTCTGCAAAAAGAGTATGAATAGAGGGCGATTTGCTATGCGAAATTGGATTACCCATTACGGCATAATCTTCTACTTTTTTGCCAAAATCAAAAAGATCCATTATCTATTAACCTAAATTATTTATTATAAAACCTAATGCTACTATACTTTATAGCAACTAAAACAATTATACATTATAAAATGCTATCTACAGAAAACAATATACTTGCTGCGGTAGATCTCGGTTCTAATAGCTTTCATATGATTGTCGCCCAGATTTCTGATGATGGTAGTCTGCAAATTATTGACCGGATAAAAGAAATGGTTCGGCTTGGCGCAGGGCTTGATGATGAAAATAATTTAATCGAAAGTGCTCAGCAAAAGGCTCTGGACTGTCTTGAACGATTCGGGCAACGCCTGCAAGATGTTCGTCCAGAAAATATTCGTGTTGTTGGCACAAATACCCTACGCAAAGCTAAAAACTCTGCTCACTTTATTCAACTTGCACAAAAAAAATTAGGCCATTCCATCCATATTATTTCCGGTATCGAAGAAGCCCGACTCGTTTACCTTGGTGTTTCACATACGCTGGCAACAAGCACTGATAAAAAACGTCTGGTAATCGATATTGGCGGAGGCAGTACTGAAACTATTATTGGCTCAAACTTTAACCCGATACTGATGGAAAGCCTTTTTATGGGTTGCGTGAGTATGACTAAACGATTTTTTTATGACGGCGCTATTAATAAAAAACAATTTAAAAAAGCCGATATTTTTGCCCGTCAGGAACTTGAAAGAATTTCTTTTCCTTTTGCTCGATTAGGGTGGAAACAGGTTATCGGTACATCCGGCAGTATACGTTCTATTGCAAATGTAATCCGCGAAGAAAATTTGGCAGAAGATTATAAAATTACTAATAAAGCCATGCAGCAAATAAAAAAACATCTCATTGCTGCAAAAACTATTGATAACATTAAACTTAATGGTTTAAGTCAGGAACGTCACCCGGTTTTCATTGGTGGTTTTGTTGTTTTAAATGCCATTATCAAATCTTTAAACATTACAGAAATCGAAATTTCTGATGGCGCACTACGTGAAGGCTTACTCTATGATTTAATTGGTCGGAAAAATCAGGAAGACACAAGGGAAATAACCATAAAAAGAATGATGGAGCGGTACTCGATTCAAACAGATCATGTTGAAAATATTACAGTCACGACTAACTCGATTTATAAAAAAACAGCAAAAGACTGGGGCATTACAAAAAACAAATTTAAAAATATTTTACGCTGGGCCGCGATGCTGCATGAAACTGGATTAACTATTGCTCATGCGGGATATCACAAGCATGGTGCTTATCTAGCAAAAAATTCTGATATGCCCGGTTTCTCCATTCAGGACCAGCAGTTTCTGGCCATACTAATATACAATCATCGACAAAAATTTAATCTATCGCAATTTGATGCATTACCGTTAAAAAGTATCGAGCAGGCAAAAAAAATTGCAATTATCCTGCGCATAGCAATTATTCTTCACCGTAGTCATGGTGAGGTGCCTATTACTAAAATGATTTTTAAAGCAGGTAATAACTCACTTAAAATAATTTTTCCGGAAAACTGGCTAGAATCACATACTTTGACCCATGCCGATCTGCGACAAGAACAACTTTTACTAGAAAAAATAAATTTCAAATTAAAATTAAAATAAATTTATACTTCTGCAGCTATTTTCTCAAGCAGTATATTTTGTGCAGATCGTTTCTTCTGATTACTTGCCGGTACCAGGCGTTTATATGTTCCATCTGATAACAATTGCCATGCTTGCATATTGTCTGACAAATAGGCCAGTAAACCATCCTTGATTAATTGCTTTTTCAGTGCTTCATCCTCAATAGGAAAGCATACTTCAACCCGTTTAAAGAAATTTCTGTCCATCCAGTCTGCACTTGAGCAATATACTTTTACTTTACCTTCTTGTTCAAAATAATATATGCGCGAATGCTCAAGAAATCTGCCAACAACTGATCTCACCTGAATGTTATCAGAGACACCTTTTACACCCGGCTTTAGCCGGCAAATACCTCTTACAATCAGATCTACTTTAACCCCATCCTGAGAAGCACGATAAAGGCTACGAATTATTTTTGGCTCTGTTAAAGCATTCATTTTTGCAATAATACGAGCTGGTTTTCCCGACTTGGCAATTTCTATTTCATTGTTGATTAATTTAATTAAACCCTGCTGTAACGTAAAAGGCGCTTGTAATAATTTTTTTAACTTGGTTGCCTTACCTAAACCAGTAAGCTGTAAAAAAACTTTATGTACATCTTCACTTATTTCTTTATCACAGGTTAACAAACCATAGTCTGTATAAACCCTTGCATTGCCAACATGGTAATTACCTGTACCCAGATGGACATAGCGTTTAATTGTTCGTCCTTCACGTCTAACAACCAAAATCATTTTCGCATGTGTTTTATATCCGACTACACCATAAACCACATGAGCACCGGCTTCTTGCAATCGAGATGCTTGCTCTATATTGGCGGCCTCATCAAACCTTGCACGCAATTCAACGACAACGGTTACTTCTTTTCCTGCTTTTGCGGCTTCAACCAGAGCATCAACCAGTGGAGAGTTTGCTCCGGTTCTATAAAGAGTTTGCTTTATTGCCAATACTTTTGGATCACTCGAGGCTTGCTTTATAAAATCTACCACAGGAGCAAACGATTCAAACGGATGATTTAACAACACATCACCGTGTTGAATAACTTCAAATATATCAGGCGAATTAAATAACCGTTTAGAAATACTTTGTGTAAAAGGCGGAAACTTTAAATCCGACCTGTCTACTAAATCGATCATTTCATTAAAACGCCCCAGATTTACCGGCCCGTTAACCTGATAAAGATCTTCTTGCGTTAACTTAAATTTTCCAAGCAAGTATTCTGCTGCTTCATTGGAACAGTTATCAGCTACTTCCAGACGCACAGCATCGGTTAAACGACGTGAAGAAAGCTCGCCTTTTATTGCTCCCATTAAATCAACGGTTTCTTCTTCATCGACAAACAAATCACTGTCGCGAGTCACTCTGAACTGATAACAGCCTGTAACATCCATGCCTGGGAATAAATCACTAATATGAATATGAATGATCGAACTTAAAAATATAAATTCATCCCCCTCGGATAAATCATCGGGCAGCTTAATCATTCTCGGTAAGCTTCTGGGGGCTTGCACAATAGCCAGACGACTCTCTCTTCCAAAAGCATCTTTACCCTGTAATGAAATAATAAAATTAAGTGTCTTGCTTAAAACCCGGGGAAAGGGATGAGAATGATCCAGACCAAGCGGACTTAACACCGGTAAAATCTGGCTGGTAAAATAACGCTTGATCCAGCTTGCACGTTTTTCATCTAGCTCTGCGCGCTTTAAAAACCGGATGTTCTCTTTTTCAAGTGCAGGAAAAAGAATGTCATTCAAGGTCGTGTATTGATCGGCAACTAATTGATGTGTTTCTTCTCGTATACGTGATAATGCTTCTTCAGGTGTATAACTTTCATGATTTCCACTTGATGTTTCTAAAGCGGCTCGGTGCATTAAGCCGGCAATTCTTATTTGAAAAAACTCATCCAGATTTGTACTGCTAATACAAAGAAAATGTAACCGCTCCAGTAACGGTACAGTTTCGTCACTCGCTTGCGCTAACACTCTCCATTGAAACTGAAGCAGGCTTAGTTCCCGGTTTAAATACAGGTTGTCGTTTTTCAAATTAATATTGTCCATACTAAATATAAGACTACATTTATGTTACAAAAAAATGACAAAACGCCTATTTTTCGATAATAAAAATTAGTTACCAGATTAAGTATAGAAACTTATTCGCAAATAGACTGCTCTAAACAGTCTATTTGTCATAAAAAATTAACTAAATATGCTTTTGAAGGTAAAGAAGAAGAAAATGGACATGATTGCACCGGCAGGTAAGGTGACAATCCATGAAAGGAAAATAGTTCGTACCACGTTCAAGTTTAACGCACCAATTCCTCGCGCAAGACCAACACCTAATACTGCACCAACCAGAGTATGTGTTGTGGAAATAGGTAAACCTGTACCGGAAGCAAATACCACAGTAGTTGCTGCTGCTAATGTTGCTGCAAAACCACGACTGGGGGTTAGTTCGGTAATATTTTTACCAATGGTCGCCATCACACGGCGGCCATACATTAATAATCCTGCAACAATGCCTGCACCACCTAGAATCAAAACCCATACCGGCAACACTGATTTTTGAGCTATCTCACCGCCGCTTTGTACAATACCCACGATAGCAGCAACCGGCCCAATGGCATTAGCCACATCATTTGAACCATGTGCAAATGCCATGGCACAAGCAGTAACCACCATCAACACACTAAAGACACGCTCTACATTAGCAAAGTGAAAATCTTTATCTGCATTTGGATCTTTCTTGAGCTTACGAATTGAAACCATACTCATAAGCATAATGACCAAACCAAAAGAGAATGCATAACCATAACTTTCAACCGGTGTTACTTCCAGACCAACATGTTTTAAACCTTTAAACATGGTCACTAAAGCAATAATAAAACCGGTTAATAAAACGTAATAAGGAACAACTTTTTTTGCACTTTCAAAAGGGTCATCTCTATTGAGAATAAATTTTTGTACACTACGGAATATCCAGTAGGAGGCTGCTCCTGCAAGCGCGGGTGAAATCACCCAGCTCATTACAATAGTGCCTACCTTGTTCCAGTGAACGGCATCAACACCTATGCCTACGGCAGCAAAACCAACAATCGCGCCTACAATAGAATGTGTTGTTGATACCGGCCAACCAAATTTTGAGGCCACTAATAACCAGATACCGGCAGCAAGCAACGATGCTAACATGCCATAAACCAAAAGCTCAGGCGTTGCTGACAATAAGTCGGCATCAATAATGCCTTTACGAATGGTTTTTGTCACTTGTCCGCCGGCTAAAAATGCACCGGCAAATTCAAAAATAGCGGCGATGAGCACAGCTTGTTTTATAGTGATAGCACCCGAGCCCACAGATGTTCCCATGGCATTGGCAACGTCGTTGGCACCAATACCCCAGGCCATAAATAAACCAAAAATACAGGCTAAAATAAGGAAGATAGTGCCATAAGATGTAATCAATTCCACAACAACTCTCCCTTAACGCGCCAGCATAAGCTCTAAACGACTGCCGACCCTTTGAGACAAGTCTGCCAGATCACCAATACTATCTATAATCCGATACATAAACATCACATCGACCGCGGGTAAGTCCTTTTCCTCTTTAAAGAGTGCAGCACGAACTTTTACCTGAATCTTGTCTGTGTCAGATTCGATTTCATCCAGCTTTTTAATCATTTCCTGAACCAGTTTAACTTCACGACCACTAAAACCGGTTTCTACCAATTCATCGAGTTCGTTAATGGCTTTTTGTGCCTGTTTAGAAGCGTCAATACAGCGCTTAACAAAATCAATCAGTTTTTCACTCACTTCTTTAGGGAAGGTCATTTTACGGCCAATGATAATACCGGCAATATCTTTTGACTTATTTGCGATTTTGTCCTGCATGGTTAGTACTTCGAGTAAATCCCGGCGAGAAATAGGCATGAACAAACTTTTTGGTAAATGTAAGCGTAGCTTTTTCTTCAGCTTGTCTGCTTCACCTTCGAGCTTTGCGATTTTCTTTTGCTGTGCTTTCGCTTCCGTCCAGTCTTCTTTTAAAACGGCTTTAAAAAAAGGAACCAGCTCAACAATACATTCTTGTACGCTGGACATATGTGACTGCAAAGGTGCGACAGGAGATGAGCCGAACAGGCTCGAAATGGTAGTGCGTGCCATACATTTTCCTCTTGTTTGAGACTGCCCTCAGCCCCAGCATTTTATGCTTCGTATGCCGCGAGTATACAAAGAGCCCACACAATTAAAAACAGTTTATGACAATTTTATGGCAATTAATTTTAAAAAAATAATTGCCATGGAGGACACCAAGAAAAACTTAAACACGGGGAACACCGGGTTCATCTTATTTATTAAGCCCCGTGTCTCCCATGTTTTTTTGCTTTGATTTTCTTTGTGCCTTGGAGTCCTTCGTGACCCCTTTACTGCTGTTTTTTTAACCACTTCGCCGCTGACTTGGCAAAATAAGTCAGAATGCCATCCGCCCCAGCGCGCTTAAAGGCAAGCAGAGATTCCATCACCACAGCTTTTTCATCTAGCCAGCCATTTTGTGAAGCCGCTTTTAACATCGCATATTCACCGCTGACCTGATAAACATAAGTCGGCGCACCAAACTCATCTTTTATTCGACGTACAATATCAAGATAAGGCATGCCCGGTTTAATCATCACCATATCTGCGCCTTCATCCAGATCCAAACTCACTTCCCACAGTGCCTCATCGCTATTTGCAGGGTCCATTTGATAACTATTTTTATTTCCTTTACCTAAATTTCCCGATGAACCCACTGCATCACGGAAGGGACCGTAGAAACTCGAGGCATATTTCGCGGAATAAGCCAGAATACGGGTGTGGATGAAACCCGCTTCCTCCAATGCATCACGGATCTTGCCAATTCGGCCATCCATCATATCGGATGGCGCCACCACATCAGCCCCTGCTTTGGCATGTGATACGGCCTGTCTCACAAGCACTTCCACCGTCTCATCATTCATCACATAACCCGATTCATCAATCAGGCCGTCCTGACCGTGGGTGGTAAAAGGGTCAAGTGCAACATCGGTAATCACACCTAAATCAGGGTACATCTCTTTTAATGCACGCACTGCACGCTGGGCAAGGCCATCGGGGTTATACGCTTCTGCAGCGTCGAGTGATTTTGCTTCAGGTGGTGTTACCGGAAAAATGGCAATAGCGGGAATACCTAAATTAACAATTTCACTGGCATCTTTCATTAATTCATCAATCGAAAGTCGCTCTACCCCCGGCATTGAGGCCACCTCTTCACGTTGTGCCTTACCTTCAAGCACAAAAACGGGGTAAATCAGGTCATCCACACTAATTGCGTTTTCACGCATTAATCGTCGAGAAAAATCATCACGGCGCATTCTACGCATGCGAACTCGTGAAAAATGACCGCGTCCAGTTTCAGTTGATGGCACAATAAACTCCTAAAATTAAACTAATTTAACGTTTGTTTGTCGTAATACTATCTTTGCTACTATATATTAATAGTGAAATTTTCACGAATTACGATAAAAATTGAGATTGGAGCATATTATGCCTGTAAAGCAAAAACTGATAAAAAATGGACTATTTTTATTTATTTTCAGCCTTTTATTTACCGTAAACAGTTTTGCGGCCATCAACCCCGATATTGAAGCTCCCGATGTCTTGCTGCAAAAAGCGACTGTAAAAATGCTGCGTTCGATTAATAATCACCGAACTGAAATCAAGCAATCACCCGCTAAACTCAAATCATTAGTCGAAGAAATTATTCTGCCTCACCTTGATTTTATCTCTGCCTCCAAAATGGTCATGGGTAAATACTGGCGTCGTGCTGAAAAAGCGCAGAAAATTAAATTTATCAAACAATTCCGATTATTACTTTTACGATTTTATTCATCTGCATTATCAGAATATCTTAATGGCAATGACAAAAATCTAAGAGAAGATCTCATTCGTTATTTCCCTATCAATCTTAAAGAAGGTGATACTTCTTTAACAGTGCGAGCCGAGTTACAACCCGACTCAGGTGAAGCTGTTCCTATTCGTTATCGTATGCATCTTACTAAAAAGGGCTGGAAAATTTATGATGTTTCTGTCGAAGGCATTAGCATGATCACCACCTATAAAAACAACTTCGCAAATCAATTTAAAACGCAGGGCATTGATGCCTTAATTGCCTCGCTCGAGGAAAAAAATAAAAACATGCTGGCTAAGAGTAGCAAATAAAAACATGCCCAAAGAAATAAAAAAATCGGAACAGGAATGGCAAGAATGCCTGTCCGAAGAACAATATAAGGTCATGCGCCAACATGGAACCGAGCAACCCTTTTCCGGAAAATATGCTGATTGTAAAACTGAAGGAATTTATGTCTGCACAGGCTGTGGGGAAAAATTATTTTCATCTGAAACTAAATTTGATTCAGGTACAGGCTGGCCAAGCTATTATCAACCAATCAATGAACTGGCTATTGAAGAAACTCGTGACAATAGCTTAGGTATGGTACGCGTTGAGGTACATTGCCGTCACTGTGGTTCACACCTAGGACATGTATTTCCTGATGGTCCCCAACCTACCGGTTTAAGATATTGCATTAATTCTGTCAGTCTTGAACTAAAAGAATCTTAAGTTTCAGTAATAGGCATTAGAATAGAAAATATTTCTATCCATATTTTATTTAATGCCTGTAAATCACCGCGTGAATCTTCTTTAATTCCCCGTTTTAACAGCACATCAAAGTGATCTACCAGATCAAGTAACTCCGGCATATAACCAACCTGCATACCTAAAATAGATGAAACACTAATTTTTTCTTTTGCGTTTTTTCGGGCATGCTTTAATCGTTTCAACATGGATTTTGAACCCATATTAATTTCCAAAGAGAGTTCATCATTCTTTTTTAATATACTCTCGGAATAATGGATGTCACTCGCAAGAATATTAAATAAAATTGAAACCATAACTTTGCCTTCATTTTCACCAAAAGTTTTTTCAGCTAGAAAACTTAAATTATTAATAATACGATTAACCTGTTCACGATCTACCGCTTCCATACCATCATCAATCATCTTATCTTTTCGTACAGTCCAGTAGTACCAGACTCGCCAACCAAGTAGAAAAATCGTAATCAAAAGATAAGGAACATCATCATAGACACCTACCTTGGTTAACATCCAGTAATGTACTACTACTAGAATAGCAATCAAGTAAACCAGTCGATGAAGGCGACGCCATTTTTTACCTAACAAACGCATCATTTTATTTGTTGAAGTTAATGCTAATGGCACCAGTAAAATATATGCGCTCAATCCAACAGCAATAAAATAGCGCTCTTTAATATCATAAAAAGCATATGAAAAATCTGCGCCTTGATCCAGCCAGAAATATATAACCAGATGTATCGACACATAAACAAATGACATTACACCTAAGGTACGTCGTAATTTTATAATCCAGTTCCAGTCAGCCAAACGCTTACCATAATTTGCTTTTAATCGAACCATGAAAATAATAATAAAATGACGCAGAGGAGTGATAGCCAAAGAAAGTAACAACAAAACTAAAGCAGACTTGCCGGTTAAACGGGTAAGACGATCGAGAGGTTCTATACCCAGATTGTCCTGATAAAATTCAGCCAGTAAAATAAAGAGAGGAACAAATGATAAAAATAAAACTAATAATTTAATTTTACCAATATGCTTTGATATTTTTGCAAGTGAGCTGACATCAAACATAAGTTAAAAATATTTTTTAAGATCCATTCCCTTGTACAAACCGGCGACCTGATCAGCATAACCATTAAAAGCAAGCGTTTTACGTTTAAATAATTCTCCGAGACGTGTTTCACGACGCTGATCCCAGCGTGGATGAGCAACTGATGGATTTACATTTGCGTAAAAACCATACTCACTAGGTACCGCAAGATTCCAGCTTGTTTTCGGTTTATATTTTAACAAGCGAATATGAGTAATCGCTTTAGGATTTTTAAAACCATACTTCCATGGTACTGCGAGTCTTAACGGCGCACCATTTTGAGCTGGAAGTTCTTTACCATACAGCCCGGTGACGAGCATAGTTAAAGGATGCATAGCTTCATCAATACGTAATGCTTCACGGTATGGCCAGTTTAACGAATCCTGCCTCTGCCCTATCATTTCTTCTGGACGATTCAGGCTAATGAACTCAACATATTTTGCATCACTTGTCGGTTTTGCCTGTTTTAACAATTCACATAATGAAAATCCATTCCATGGTACAACCATTGACCAGCCTTCAACACAACGTAAACGATATACACGTTCTTCCTGAGTAAATTTTTTCAGTAAATCTTCAATGCCCAATGTAAACGGATTATCAACTTCACCTTCAATTTGAATTGTCCATGGTTTTAGCGTTAACTCTTTTGCTATGTGTACCACCATTTTTTTATTCGTAGTGAATTCATAGTAATTGTTATAACGAGTTACTGATTTATAAGGGGTGAGCTTATCTGTGATTTCAGGGATCTTTATTTTGCAATTTGTTGCCGCTGCAATACGATGACCGGAAACACCCACTAAACCTCCCGCCACCAACATTTGCAGAAATTTTCTGCGCTGGTAGAAAACATTTTCATCAGTAATTTCAGAGCCAGCTATACCAGAGCCGGACAATTTCCCTGATTTTGGCATTATTATCATTACTGCCGTAACTTTTTAATATATAAAATAACGGAGGCCACTTCTTTATCTGATAAATCTGTGCCCCACGGTGGCATGCGAGGTGAACGCCCCATGGCCTGACCGCCTTTTTTTATAATGCTTTGCAAATAACTATCCGGCATACGACTTAATGTTAAATTAAACGGAGGAGGGTTTTTTATAATGCGTGCCATCTTGCCGTCACCTTCACCACCTTTGCCATGACATAAGGAGCAACGCCCCTGATAAATACCTCGCCCCATTCTTACTGAAGGCTTTAAATTTTCAGCTTCTGCACGCAATAACTTTAATGCCTCAGCACGCTTACGATTAAGTAATGAAACAAAACTGGTAACAGACTCAAGCTGTGAAGCAGTTAACTCATCTCCCCAAGGTGGCATTTCAGCACTGATATATGGCAAGCTGCCGCCATAACGAATGACTTTAGCAATACTGTCATAATCTTTTGCCTTGTTACCACTCACTAGATTGGTATTAGGGTAATTTTTCATCTGCAAGGAAAGAATCCCTTCACCTAATCCATCTGTACCATGACACAAAGCACAGCGAACCTGAAAAATATTTGCACCATAGGTTACACAAGACTGAGCCTCTACACCACAATACTTTTGAGAGTCACCCGCATGTGCAAACAAGCTGAAAATAAATAATGAAAAAATAGTAAATAGCTGCTTCATACTTTTACTCCAGTGTCTATTACTTAACTGTTATTTTCATTTGCATATTTGGATGTATTGCACACTCTATATCCACCGTACCTGCTTTATCAAAAGTCACGGATTTAGACTGGCCTTTAGGATAAGACCCTAAATCAAACGTTTTTAATTCTGATAAACTAAATACATTATGAAAGAAAGGATCCTGGTTAGTAAATTTAACAGTATCACCGGCTTTAATCGTCAAACTTTTTTTAGTAAATTGTTTATCTTTCTGTCCAACTTCAAACTCGGCAGCAAATGCTGATGAGCTCACTAAAATAAAAAACATTGTCATAACTAATTTTTTAATCATTTATATATCCTCTTACACTATTTGGTATTTTGTCATCTTTATTCTATAAACTATGTTGTTAATTTAAAGGCAGCTCTGGCAAAGTTACGGCTTTATATGAAGAAGACAATGCCTTCATAAATTCCACGATGTCATCTATTTCTTTATCCGATAGCGAGATTTTTCTCATGTTCGGGGAAAGGTTCGTTTTAACTTCACCACCTTTAGCATAATGCTCAACGACTTCTTTCAGTGTTGTTGCCGAACCATCATGAAAATAAGGTGCGGTGCGTTTAATCTCACGTAAAGTTGGTGTTTTAAATGCACCTTTCATTAAACCCAATGGACGTTGTGCATAACGTCCCATATCAGGATTTTTCTTGCCCCATGAAGCCAGACCGATATTATGAAAACCATTATCGGTAAAGTTAGGCGCAGAATGACATGCAGCACAATTTGCTTTAGTGACAAATAATTTAAAACCACGTACCTGCTGTGCAGTCATAGCATTTTTATTACCTTTAACCCAGCGGTCAAAGTTCGAGTTATTACTGATCACTGTTCTTTCGTATGATGCCATCGCTTTTGATAATGAAGGGGCAGCAATTTTTTCGCCGGGATAAGCTCTTTTAAACAACTGAACATATTCTCTATTTGAATTTAACCACTTAAACAGCTTTACTGTATCCATATTCATTTCGACTGTGGCTTCCATTGGCCCCATTGCCTGATCTTCTAAAGATTTTTTCCGGCCATCCCACATTTGAATTGAGTTATATGCTGTATTTATAACCGTAGGTGAGGCGCGACCTAACACTTTACTCTTAACGCCTTTAGCAGTTGGTAGTCCATCGGACCAGCCTAACGTAGGATTATGGCAAGTCGCACATGATGTATTACCTGCTCCACTTAAACGCGGATCAAAAAATAATTTTTTACCCAGAGCTATTCTTGCCTTATTTGGTTTATTTCCTTTTGGATAAGGCACTTCAGAAGGTAACAACCACTCTTTTAAACTTGGATCACCCGCCTTAAAAACATACTTTGTTTCTTCTGCAAAACTGCTGCTATTAAATATCACGCCTGAAACAAATACTATAGCACTAACAATATAAGACACCTTCTTCATGGAATACTCCTCATCATTTTTCTCATTACTATTTTTCTTGTTACTATTTTTCAATAGTTGAACAATCAAACTTCAAATTGACTAACAACGCTTTTTAATTCATTTGCAGCAACACCCAGACTTTCTGCCAGCAAAATCAAACCGTCTGCCTGCTTGTTATTTTCGCCAGAAATATTTGCCAATTCTGTTACTGTGCCGCTTATGCGCGAAGTTGCTTCACGCTGCGTATCTATCAATCCCGCTAGCTCATGCATACCCTCACTAATTTTCATCGCCTGGGCACTACTAGTATTACTTTTCTCTGCGGCTTCTTTTAACGAATCAATATTTGTAATCACATCATCACGTGCACTATGAATAGAGTTAACCGTATCTGTAACACTGTTACTAATATTGCCTATCAAGGTTGATATCTCATCAACTGCATTACCGGTCCGTCCTGCTAAAGTTCGTACCTCATCTGCAACCACGGCAAACCCCCGGCCCTGTTCACCGGCACGAGCTGCTTCAATAGCTGCATTTAATGCAAGCAAATTTGTTTGTTCTGAAATATCACTGATTGTTTTTGTAATGCCGGTAATCTTGCTGGCAATCTCTGACAGCTCTTCACTGTTGTTTGCCGTGGCATCAATTTTTTCCTGAAAACGCTTAAAACTTTCTACAACATCTAAAATTCCCTTGGCAGAACTTTCAGCCGTATCAGAAGTAAGTTGTGCACTTTCCAAAGCTTGTGTTGCTTTTTCAAAAGCTTCGGCAGCCGAGTTGGTAACGTGACTTGTATCTGATTCTATATTTGAAACAATGGTGTCGAGTGTCGCGGTTGATTGTCTTATCACCTCGGCATTTCTGGCAAGGCCTTCTGTTTCGGCATTAACACCTGCACTTGCATTACTGATTTGCAAAACCATAGAACGCAAACGTTCGGTCATTTCCTTTATTGCAATAATTGTCTGTGCAATTTCATCTTTGCCATTTACCTCAATACCCATTTCATGGGTTAAATCTCCGTCCGCCATGTATTCAACCATTTTTTGAATACTGGACAATGGCCGACTCATCATTCGTGCGGCTGAAAAAGCAATATATAAACCAACCATAATGAGAACGACTAAAAAAGCACCGATAATTTTAAATAAATCAAACGCACGTTTTTTTGAACTGGCTAATTCATCCAGTAACGCTTGTTCGCTTTTTTTAACAATATCTGCTGATAGCTGAACAATATTGGTAAATTCGTCATGAATATTTGCCGCCATTTGCAGTGCTTGGTCATCATTATTTTTTCGCGCTTTGCCGATAATTTGCATTTGTTTTGGTCGTAACGATTGCATACCTGACGATAACTCATTCATTGATTTATCATTTTCAGGTAATAATTTTTTTAATTTCGCCAACAGCTCATCAATTTTTGCACCACTTCGAATCGATGAAATCGATGCTTTACGTATCCCCTGTTTATTGTCATGTGCAATTAACGACTGAATATTTCTATCCATCCTAATAATTGCACGGCTTGTTAAATTGGCAGCACTAACACGTGCTGATGCTTCACGAACTGAGTCACCAATTTTGTTATATTCTTTTACGATAATGTAACCACCTACCAGGATGACTATCACCATACTCAACAAAAACACACTCGAAACGCCTAGTATTTTTGCTTTTAATTTAAAACGGCCCAATAACACTTTGTTTTTCCCATTTTTTTATTTACATACAAAGATAGCGGTAAGAATAAATTTATCTTTAGGGAATATACTTAAAAAAAACGTCTATAATTCATTGTTTACACTTAATAACAATTAGAATTGCTCTAATATTTCTTGAGTAATTTTTGTGGTTTTATTGATTATTAGGCATACTTTATGTACAACTTATATCCTTTCTCTCTGGCAACATGCTGCTGATTCTGACATGATGGTTTTCTGTTTTAGCAAATTCCTATAATGAAAAAATAAAATGAAACAGGCTCTTCTACTCATACAGCGACGTTTATTTTTAGTCACGCTACTCAGTTTTGCGCTGACGCCTGTTATTGGCTATAGCATTGCCAGTTTTTTTAATATGGTTGAGCTTAAAACATTATTTAGCGGTACTTCCGGCCTCACTCTCATTGCGATTTATGCCAGTTTGTTATTATGGTGCACTGTTCATTTTAAAAATTTTTTACAACCCATCATAAGATGGAAACTTCATCACCCGGACGATCAATATTTACCTGATGCTTTCAATGCTCAACTACAAAGTTTTGGTAGTCGTTACTGGATGTTTTTTTTACTCTATGTATTAACAATTCCGACCATTCATCATTGGTTTTTACAGTCGGCAGGAGAAGCTGTTAGTGCATCGTCTTTATTGCAGTTCATGTTGCTGCAACTCACCATTGCTATTTTAGTTGGCTTACCAGGCTATCTCGATGGATTATCAACACTTGGTAAATTAACTCGTTATATTGGCTTATCAAGTATACAAATGAGTATGCGTACTAAAATGTTATTAGTGGGTGTCTATATTCCGCTGTTAACAACATCTATTTTATTAAAGTACTATTGGTGGCAAACAGGATTCATATCGATTGCAGTTGTTTTAGCCTGGGCGCTGATGGGATTAACCGCCATTTTATCGACAATTGTTGCATACCGAAGTTTAAGTCAGTCATTAAAACCGGTTGAAATGGTCAGTCAAAATAGTGGCGCAAGCAGCCATGCTGATTTAGCTAAACAATTACAACCACATTCAAATGATGAAATTGGATTTTTGGTACAGACATTAAGCCGCTTATTTCATCGCCTGGGTGAACAGGATCAATATGTGCAAGCCATCGTAGACCATGCCGCTGAATGTATTATTGTCATTAACGAACAACAACATATAGAAATGTTTAACCCCGCAGCTGAGCAACTTTTTGGTTTTAGTCGTGATGAAATCAAACACAACAATCTGTCCTGGCTACTACCAAAAATCACTTTTCCCAAAGCCCACAATGATAAAAAAGTGATTACTCAGGAAATTAAGACCAAACATCGTGATGGTCGAACGCTAACACTTTCTGTTCGCATCAGCCAAATGAAAATGAACAACAAAATATTTTATATTTTACTGGTGGGTGATATTACAGAACAAAAAGCCTATGAGCTTGAACTTACCTATCAAACACAACATGATAAATTAACCGGCTTGTATAACCGTAATTTTTTTCAGCAGGAACTTGAACATACCATCAGCCGTTTAAGACGCAACGAAGAAAATTGTGCTCTTATTTATCTCGATCTGGACCATTTTAAATATGTTAATGACACGATCGGTCATGCTGCCGGAGATAAACTGCTGATTGAAGTCAGCCAGCTTTTAAAAGATAAATTACGTGAAGGTGATTTACTCGCGCGTTTTGGTGGTGATGAATTTACTATTCTTCTATTTGATACCGATGATCATGCAATCGATATTGTTGCCCACAACCTTTTAGGATTTTTTGAGTCATACCGTTTTTATTCTGAAAACCAGTTGTTTAATGTAACCTGCAGCATGGGCATCACTCATTTAAATCGACAGACAGAATCTGCTGATCTGGCACTTTCGCATGCCGACATTGCCTGCAACATTGCCAAAACAGAAGGTCGTAATTGTTTTCATATTTATGATCCGGCAAATAAGCAACTTGATGGTATGGCCGAAGATATGGGCTGGGCAGGTCGGGTAAAAGACGCCTATGAAAACGATAATTTCTCTTTAGTTTATCAGCCAATTGTTTCTATCGAAGACGGCAGTGTCAATAATTTTGAAGTGTTGTTGCGAATGAACCTTGATGATGGTCAACATATCTTGCCCGGTGGTTTTATACCTGCAGCTGAACGTTTTGGTTTAATTAATAATGTTGATCGCTGGACCGTCAGCCGTTCAATGCGAGCACTGATTAAACTTCATGAACATAATAATAAAATCTGTTTTTCTATTAATCTTTCCGGCCGCGCTTTTGAAGATGATGAACTATTACCTATGATACAAGGTATTTTAGATAATACCGGTCTTGACCCGACAAGTTTAACCTTTGAAATTACCGAAACAGCGGCTATTGCAAATATTTCTGCAGCCAAAATTTTTATTTCAAAGCTTAAAGACATGGGTTGTCAGTTTGCTCTTGATGATTTTGGTACCGGCTTTTGTTCTTTCGCCTATTTAAAAAACCTTGCTGTCGACAAACTTAAGATTGATGGCTCTTTTGTACAAAATCTGGATAAATCAAATGTCGATCAGGCCATGGTGCAATCTATGAATCAAATTGCGCATGCTCTCGGGAAACAAACCGTGGCTGAATTTGTGCAGAATGAAAAGACATTAATCCTGTTAAAAGAATACGGTGTTGATTTTGCTCAAGGCCATTATTTAGGCAAGCCTTTAGATATTATAAACACCAGCAATATTATTATTGCCAGCCAACCTGACAATATTATTTATAATTAGTGTTATTACCTTACTCTTTTAAAGATACTCTTATATTAATATATAAAGTGAACTACTAATTGTTATAAATCACTACGAATAAATGAAAAAACAATGTCATATAAATTAAATTGGGAATCAAAAGGTGTTTACTGGAAATACTCCGGTACAGTTTCCGGTGATGAAGTTATTAGTGCAAGCACCCTTATTTATGGTGACCCACGCTTTGATGATCTAGAATATAAATTAGTCGATTTTCTTGATGTTGATGTATTTAATATGACTGAAAATGATATGTTAAAAATTGCCACCCAACACAATGCCGCCACCATTTCTAATCCAAGAATTAAAAATGCGATTATATATAATTCACAGACAAAAGAAATAACAGAAAAATTTTGTGAATTTTTTGAAGACTTCGTCTGGGATGTTAAGGCTTTTCAAACTATCACCGAAGCCAATAAATGGCTAAACAGAGAAGCATCTTAAAACAACCTAATCCAGCATCGCGGTATATTCAACTTAAACAATTAAGTTTGCATACTCCATAACTAACCATTTACTACCAACGTCATCAAAATTAATTTGAATTCGCGCATGACGGCCTTCACCTTCATAATTTAAGACCACACCTTCACCAAATTTTTCATGACAAACTCGCTGGCCCAGCTGAACCGGTGCAGCTTCCTGCACAACTTTATCTTTTGCTGCAAAACTGTTTGCAGCATAACCCGATAATGGTGTTGCGCTTCCCTGCAAGCGAACATGCTGTACAAATTCATCCGGGATTTCACTTAAAAAGCGTGATGGACGCGCATAACTTTCTTCACCATATAAACGCCTTTTTTCTGCATGACATAAAGTGAGTTTTTCCATTGCCCGGGTCATACCGACATAACACAGGCGGCGTTCTTCTTCGAGTTGTGAACTGTCTTCTGATGAACGACTATGCGGAAATAAACCTTCTTCCATACCGGCCAGAAATACCTGTTTAAATTCCAGTCCTTTTGCCGAGTGCAAGGTCATCAGCTGTACGCTATCTTCGCCTTCATTGGCCTGACCTTCACCTGCTTCTAATGAAGCATGCGATAAAAAGGCGGACATTTTATCGACTTCGGATTCTTCCCAATCATCCTGTTCAAAGGTGCGGCCGGCATTCACCAGTTCATCCAGATTTTCAATTCGGTTGCGTCCTTTCTCGCCTTTCTCTTTTTCATAATGGGCAATAAGGGTACTTTGATGAATCACATGTTCAATTTGCTCATACAATTCCATATTGTTTAAGTCTGTTTCCATGCCGTTAATTAAATCGACAAACTGCTGTAATGCACTTAATGCCCGTGAAGTAATTGCGCCTTGCTCGATCAAATCCAGTGTTGCCTGCCACATGGAAATATTATTTTCACGTGCTTTACTTCTAACCACATCAACCGTTTTATTACCAATACCCCGAGTAGGCACATTCACGATACGTTCATAAGAGGCATCATCATTTTTTATTGCGATTAAACGCAGGTACGCCAATGCATCTTTAATTTCCTGTCGTTCAAAGAAACGTAAACCGCCATAAATACGATACGGTGTGCCACTTTGCATTAATGCTTCTTCGAGTACCCGGGACTGGGCATTGGAACGATATAAAATTGCATTTTCGGTACGAAAGCCACCTTGATCGGTCCAGGCGGCAATCTTGTCCACTATATAACGGGCTTCCTCTATTTCGTTAAAAGCACTGTATATTTCGATGAGCTCTCCATCGCTGCCATCTGTCCATAACTCCTTCCCCATGCGATCCGTATTGTTCGCAATAAGCGCATTCGCTGCGCCAAGGATATTTCCGGTTGAACGATAATTTTGTTCTAAACGGAAATTAGAGGCGTTGTTATAATCTTTAGAAAATTTATAAATATTTTCAATTTGTGCGCCACGCCAGCCATAGATAGACTGATCATCATCACCAACAACAAAAACCTTTGACTTGTCACCGGCCAGAATTTTAATCCAGGCATACTGAATAGTATTCGTGTCCTGAAACTCATCGACCAGAATATTTTTAAAACGTTCCTGATAATGCATTAATACATCAGGACGCTTTACCCATAGTTCATAAGCACGCAACAACAGTTCTGCAAAGTCCAGCGTTCCATTACGTTGACACATCGCTTCATATTCACGATAAATTTCAACCATGTGTCGTAGATAGGTGTCGTTTTTATGTTCAATATTATCGGGACGTAAACCTTCATCCTTACGGGCGTTAATCCACCATTGTGCTTCTCGCGGTACCCAGCGCTTTTCATCCAGCCCCATTTCACGCACCACCCGCTTCAAAGCCCGGTGCTGATCTTCGCTGTCCATAATCTGAAAGGTTTGCGGCAACTCGGCTTCTTTCCAGTGAGCACGCAATAATCGATGTGCAATACCATGAAACGTTCCCACCCATAGTCCGCTTGAAGGGATTCCAAGCAAGTTCTCGATACGCCCCCGCATTTCTGCTGCGGCTTTATTGGTAAACGTCACCGCAAGAATGCCATACGGAGAAATATTTTCAGCCTGCATCAACCAGGCAATGCGATGCACCAGCACGCGTGTTTTACCACTACCGGCACCGGCCAAAACCAGAATATTTGAAAGCGGCGCACAAACAGCCTGACGCTGTGCATCATTTAAAGGGTCAATAATATAAGAAACATCCATCACGTTATTCTATCAAAATGTGGTTTATTTAGCAGTAAACCGTTTATTTTGTAGTAAAACTTGGAATACCCTTACAAAATCGTTATATTTATAACAAAATAATAAGAACAATATGACTGACGACAAAAAACAGAAATTAAAACAACGCATGGATGCTTTACACGAAAAGTATTGCAAACAGCTGCCGGAAAAATATCAGGAAATTGAAAGTTGCTGGAAACAATATCAGGCAGACTTAAGCAATCCCGAACTCATCGAAACATTCTATCGTCTAATCCATACCTTTAAAGGAACGGCTGCAACATTTGGTTTTGTTCAACAAGCAGATGTTTGTTTTGAGATTCAAAAATTACTATCAAACTATAAAGAAAATCATCAGGCTCTAAGCGAGGAAACGGTTAGCGCCATTAATGAACTATTAGCAAACTTTAAAGCAATAATTGACGCACCGGCAAAAAAAATAACTCATTAATAAAATATATCTCTTTTCGCTGCTATCACATTAACCTCTATCAATTTATGATAAAAGCTAAACTGTCAGTACATTTTAAATTTATTCGCTTTATACGGACATGAAGTGGCGGAGTCTAATCAAGACTCGCAAAAACTGCCGTCCGTGGCTGCTCGACTGCAACATCCATGTTGCAGACGGTCTTGACTAGACTCCGCCACTTCATGTCCTTATATTGATGCTCATTTTAAAAATTTACGAGACAACAAAGATCTATTTTTATTTTAAAACAAAAGGCAGCTCTTTTACTAAACGCTGTTTATCTGTCACCGCTTTTCCTACTAAAGCAAAACCATGCAACTTTCCATTTTGATCGACAAAGCTGGCATGCACGCCTTCATCATCCTGTTTTATTTTCCACTCACCTGCAACTCCTCGGGCAGGCGGTGAAACCACCACAGCACAAGACGGTGTTTTCACCATCACCGGCATGGCAGGAAAACTCACCGATGTTGTTTCACCGTTAAGGCTTTTTGCAACAGCACGGGCTGAATTCATAAGCGGCATAACAAAAGGTAAAAATAAATTTTCTATCTCGGCGCAGTCTCCTAGTGCATAAATACTTTCATGGCTGGATTTTAACTGCTGATTAACCACAATGCCTTTATTAACTTTAATACCGGCTTCTTCTGCTAATTGAGTATTTGGACTTAACCCTACTGCCGATAAAACTACATCTGCCTCTAACTGCGTACCATCGGCAAATTCAATTTTAAAGACATCATTTTCAAAATTAATGTGTTTTGTTTCCTGCCCAAGATACCAGTGAATACCCTGTTCACTTAATGCAGCTTTTAAATATTCACCGGCTTCTTTTGGTAATAAATTATTAAGCGGAGAGTCACCCAGACCAATCACCGAAACATCATAACCGGATAACGCCAAATCATTTGCAAACTCACAACCTATTAAACCGGCACCAATAATAGCAACTTTTTTCTTGCCATCTATTGCCTCTCTAAAAGAGGCATAATCAGCTAAATCATTTACCATTAAAATTTTATCTGCTGCGTTTCCACTTACCTTTAAATTAATTGTAGATGCACCCAACGCTAAAACCAGCTGATGATAATTTAATGACTCATTGTTATGGGTGTGAACAACCTGATTATCCGGATCAATTTTTTCAATTCGGGTGTGTTTTAAAACTTTAGCCTTTAAATCTTCTGCCATTTTTTCAGCATTGGCATTAGCTAATTCATGCGCCTGTTTATTCTTGGCCAAGGCATTCGATAACATTGGCTTTGAATAAAAATCTGCTGCATCATCTGCAATTATAATTAACTCGGATTCTGTATTTAACTTGCGAAATTCACGCGCAACATTATAGCCCGCTAAACCGCTGCCAATAATGATAATCGGATGCTCAGCAGACATAAGTTAACTGATTTCTTTCATTTCAAAATCGGACTTACCAACACTACAATCCGGGCATAGCCAGTCATCCGGCACATCTTCCCACTTGGTTCCTGCAGGAATGCCTTCATCGGGAAGTCCTTCTGCCTCGTCATAAATAAAACCACAAACTATACATTCCCACTTCTTCATTCATTACTCCTGATATACATTTAATACAAAATTCATTGCTACAACATTAATATAAAACTAAGATAAACCTATTAAAACAATTACAATTTATTTTATAAACTGCTCATTATTAGATAGTAAGGCCTAAAGGCATAAATTCAAACTATGAAAACGCATCATTCACAAAAAATTAACTATTATCTTGTTTTAACACTGTTAATACTATGTTTTAACGCTCCGTTTTCATTTGCGACAGAAATAAGATCCCTTGCTATTGATAATGAAACTGAAGTAGAGACGATAATATACAAAGCGAAAGGCAACACTTTATTTCTCTGGTTATATTCAGAAGCCGGTCCACAAAAAGCAGAAGAAAAGATCGTTCAGCAATTAGTAAAAAGTCATATTGAAGTATGGCGGGTTGATTTATTTTCAGCTCATTTTCTCCCCATCGCCAGTAGCAGTATGGATCGTATTCCAGATACCGATTTTAGCCGGCTGATTGAAATTGCCCACCAGCAAACCGGGAAAAAAATTATTCCTGTTACAACCGGACGAGGTACTTTACCGTTATTGAAAGGCACCCGTCTTTGGCAATCCAAACACCCGAACAGCAAAGCATTGCCAGGTGTTATTCTCATGAGTCCAAAATTCTATATTGAAACGCCTGATCCGGGGATTAAAGCATCTTTACTACCTATCGTGAAACAAACTAATTTACCCATTTTTATTTTGCAGCCAAAAAAATCTCCATGGTACTGGAAGCTCGATAAAACTGTCCCCGCCCTGGAAAAAAGCGGCAGTGATGTATTTGTAAAACGTATTAAAAATGTTCGTGATCGTTATTATTTCCGGCCTGACGCCACCGAGATTGAAAAACAAAAAGCAGAACAACTCCCTCACACTTTAAAGCAGGCCGCCAGAGTGCTTGTTGCAATGCCTTATGTAAAACGTCACGTTGTTGCAGTAAAAAATACGCCACGTAAAATTCAAACCGGTAAAAAAGAACGAGGGCTAAAAGCTTTTAAAGGCAACCCCACCCCACCGGCATTAAAACTATTAAGCCTTGATAAAAAAATAATTGATTTAAAAAATCTCAAGGGACAGGTTGTACTGGTAAATTTCTGGGCCAGCTGGTGCCCGCCTTGTGTTCATGAGATGCCCTCCATGCAACGCATACAGAACCGTTTTTCGGCTAAAGGTTTTACCATTTTGGGCGTTAATATGGCTGAAGACGAAAAAACCATACAGCAATTTTTGAAAACAAAAGTTAATGTGCAATTCCCTATTCTTTTAGATCATGATGGTGCCGCCTTAAAAAGCTGGGGCGTTTTTGCTTTCCCGACAAGCTATGTCATTGATAAAAAAGGCAAAATTCGCTATGCCATTTTTGGCGGGGTTGACTGGGAAAAAGAAAGCATCATTAATAAAATAAAAATATTACTTAACGAATAAAGTTTTTATATACATAAATTCTGTGTCTTTTACTTAAAACTGTGAGCTATAACCGTATTTTTATAGAAAATACGCTTCAATTAACTAAACTCAATACAAAAAGAGGGTCAAGTTATTATGTCTGCTGCTGAAATTCAGAATTTAGTTAACAACGCGAAAGAGCTCATCTCTCTTCCCGAAATATCACTGAAAGTGAATGAAATCGCAAATGATCCCAATTCTACCGCAGATGATATGGCTGCTGTTATTTCTCAGGATCCGGCTCTTGTTGTACGCATGTTAAAAATCGCTAACAGTGCTTACTACGGTTTATCACAGGAAGTCGAAACCATTTCCCGTGCCGTTGCTATTCTTGGAACGAATAAAATTCGTGATTTAGTATTATCTACCTCGGCCAGTCAGGCATTTGATGGTATTCCTAACAACCTTATTACGATGCAGGATTTTTGGCACCATAGTTTGTATTGTGGTTTACTCGCACAAATTCTCTCGAAAAAAAGTAAAAAAACAAATTCGGAATCAATTTTTATTGCCGGCTTATTACATGATATCGGGCAATTACTGATGTTTAATCAATTACCTGAAAAATCACATGAGGCCATTTTATTGTTAATGGAAGGTAGTGAAGAGCTGGAAACCTATGAAGCCGAACAACATGTCTTTGGTTTTGATCACACTCAGGTAGGCGCCGCTTTAGTGAAAAGCTGGAAACTTGCTCCTGTTCTTGAAGAATGCGTTGAGTTTCATCATTCACCGCAAAATGCAAAAGACTTCCCTGCAGAAGTCGCGCTTATCAATATCGCTAATTCTGTTGCTGTTATGGCCGATTTTGACTCCATGAATGAAGAGGATGAAATTCCCATGATAAATCCCGCATCATGGGATTTAGCCGGCTTAACAAAAGACGACTTACCAGAGGCAATTAAAAAAGCGCAAGATGAAATCAAAGAAATCGAGTCCGTACTTTTCCCTACATAAAATTTAACAAATAATCACATACCCTGACTTTTATATCACTTAACAGCTGTTATAGTGCTTTAATGGCATATTAATACGTATTTCTCCCTAAAGTACTTATGCACTTTGCCGATATTATTATTTATAGAATAAAAAAGGACAGGGTTTAAAATGATTTTCAGGAATTACCGCATATTTTTAATAATTCTCCTCTCTCTGGCTACAGCCATCTTCTCCGTTTCACAAGCTGACAACCTCTATATTACAGATGACTATTTACAAGGTCTGGACGATGAAATAAGCAGCCCGGAGTATCTCGAAAAAGCCAGACAGGAATTAAAAGAAACTGAAAAAACGGAACAATCGCATAGTGTTAATTCAGCTGAAATACAAAAAGCCTTAATCTCACTATATAACTTTGAAAATCTCCTTAGAACAAAGTACCCGTCAAGCCATTCTATTTATTCAAAATTACCCACCAGCGCACGAATTATTATTTTTGATAAATTCAAAACAACTAAAAAATTATCCAGCGCCAAACGCATGATTATTGAAAAATACGAAGCAAAATAACTATTTTATTTAAGGGATATCGATATGAAAATCAGCACGCTCATTTCTCTCGCATTATTGTCTTTTAGTACCGCATCTTTTGCGCTTGATGTAAATATCACACAAGACCTTTCTTACGTCACCGTAAATCACAATGGTGAAACTGTTCGGATTCAACGGATTCAGGATCAAAGTAACCATTTAAAGGGAGGCTTTGCAAAAACATCCAGAAAATGCCCACCTTTTTGTATTCAACCCATGATTGTTGCGCCAGGTGTTACCACGGCGGGTGAACTTGAAGTCATTGATTTTATTAATAAAAAAGTTAAAACCGGGCAAGGTGTTTTAATTGATGCACGCACACCCTCATGGCATGCAAAAGGCACTATACCCGGTTCAATTAATATCCCTTTTACGGTATTTGCATTAAGTCGTAACGATCAAAAACTCATCGATGCAATGAAAAAATTAGGTGTTAAACGCCGTAAAATATCCGCAACCGGATACTGGACAGATTTAAAAGATTTATTAGGCATTGAGAAAAAACCTAATCCGTTTTGGGATTTTAGTCAGGCGAAAGACCTTTTACTTTGGTGTAATGGCATGTGGTGCGGACAATCACCGCGCGCAATTCACGGCTTGATTAAATTAGGCTATCCGGTTGAAAAACTCAATTACTACCGGGATGGTATGCAAGCCTGGCAAATTTTGGGTTTAACCGTAACGATACCGGAATAACATCCAAATAAAAGTGAACAAAAGGCGGCTTTTATAGCCGCCTTTTTTGCTTAAGTATTTGAATAAATACAACTTAGTACGATTTGTTTGTTACGCCACACACAGCGGTGTACAATCGGCGCCCTGATTATTCTGCAATACTCCCGTTTTCCCTCTATTTTTGTAAGGAGCTCATCTTGGAACAATATCGAGGCACTACCGTCCTTTCAGTACGAAGAGGCAATAAAGTTGTCATTGGCGCTGATGGTCAGGCGACCATGGGCGATACCATTATGAAAGGAAATGTCCGCAAAGTTCGCCGTTTATATAATGACAAGGTTATTGCCGGTTTTGCCGGTGGTACAGCTGATGCCTTTACCTTATTTGAGTACTTTGAAGCAAAATTGGAAAAACATAACGGCCAGCTGGTACGCGCCGCAGTAGAAATGGCAAAAGACTGGCGAACAGACCGCAGCTTACGTCGTCTGGAAGCACTCCTTGCTGTAGCAGATGCTGAAGCCTCACTGATTATTTCTGGCAATGGGGATGTCATCGAACCCGAGCATGGCATTATGGCAATTGGTTCCGGTGGTAATTATGCGTTATCGGCTGCTCGCGCCCTGATTAAAAATACTGAACTCGATGCAAAAGAAATTACCACCGAAGCCTTGAATATTGCCGGCGACATCTGCATCTATACTAACCATAATTTTGTATTCGAAGAGCTCGAATTTTAAAGATAAGTAACGTTGGATTTTAAACTATGTCACAAATGACACCCCAGGAAATTGTTCATGAACTCGACAAACATATTGTCGGTCAGGCTTCTGCAAAACGTGCTGTTGCCATCGCCTTAAGAAACCGCTGGCGTCGCAGTCAAGTCGATAAACATTTACGTAACGAAATTACACCTAAAAATATTTTAATGATCGGCCCCACCGGTGTTGGTAAAACTGAAATTGCCCGCCGTCTGGCCAAGCTGGCACGCGCACCTTTCTTAAAAATTGAAGCGACTAAATTTACCGAAGTCGGTTATGTGGGACGTGACGTTGAATCGATTATTCGCGATTTAATGGAAATCTCGATTAAACTTACTCGTGAAACAGCCATGCAGGCAGTACAAGTAAAAGCAGAAGATGCTGCGGAAGAACGCATTTTAGATATTTTACTGCCACCGGCTCGCGACTTCTCTGCTGATGAAACAGCAACAGACGAAAAGAATGAAAACCCAACCCGGCAAAAATTCAGGAAAAAATTACGTGAAGGCGATCTCGATGATAAGGAAATTGAAATCGAAATTGATACCCAGCAAATTGGGGTAGAAATTATGGCTCCGCCCGGTATGGAAGAAATGACCAGCCAGTTGCAGGGCATGTTTCAAAATTTAGGCAGCAACCAAACCAAACGCAGCCGCAAATTACCGGTTAAACAAGCCTTTAAACTCCTTGTTGATGAAGAAGCGGCTAACTTGATCAATGAAGAAGAAATTAAAGAAGATGCCTTAAATAATGTTGAGCAACATGGCATCGTCTTTTTAGATGAAATGGATAAGATTGCCAAACGTGGCGAAACAAGTGGTGCTGATGTCTCCCGTGAAGGTGTACAGCGTGATTTATTACCGCTGGTTGAAGGCTCAACTGTTACCACTAAATACGGTATGGTCAAAACGGATCATATTTTGTTTATCGCTTCAGGTGCCTTTCACCTAACCAAACCTTCTGACCTAATTCCTGAGCTACAAGGCCGCTTCCCGATTCGGGTAGAGCTTGATGCCTTAACCTCGGATGACTTTATGCGCATTTTAGTCGAGCCAGATGCTTCGCTTACCGAGCAATACCGCGCCTTAATGGCCACAGAAGAAGTCACGCTCAGTTTTGCTGAAGACGGTATTCGTCGTATTGCTGAAACAGCTTTTCAGGTTAACGAAGGAACAGAAAATATTGGTGCACGTCGCCTGCATACTATTCTTGAACGTTTACTTGAAGAAATTTCATTTACCGCATCAGATAAAAGCGGATCTGAAATTAAAATCACTGCAGAATATGTGGATGAAAATATTTCCGAATTAGCGCAGGATGAAGATCTCAGTCGCTATATATTATAATTTTTGCCACGAAGGACACGAAGAACACCAAGAAAAGAGATAAAAACCACAGGCAATACCGGAGGCACTGGAATTTAAAATTTATTTACCCGTGTTCACTGTGACCTCAGTGGTTTAGTTTTTAAAATTTATATCTACTTGTTGATCTTCGTGTCCTCTGTGGCCTACCCAAAGTTTAGGAACAAAAAATGATTAAACCAACAGACATTAAACTTCATCAGGCTTCGCATATACTCGAAGTCGTTTTTAGTGATGGTAAAACCTTCAACTTGCCGGTTGAGTACTTACGTGTATTTTCACCGTCAGCTGAAGTACAGGGTCACGGCCCCGGTCAGGAAGTTTTACAATTTGGCAAACAGGATGTGAACATCACCCAAATTGAGATGATTGGTAACTACGCCATTCAGCCTTTTTTTGATGACAACCACGACACCGGTATTTACTCATGGGATACCCTGTATGAATTGGGTGAAAACTACGAAGAAAACTGGAAAAACTACCTGCAACGCCTAAAAGATGCCGGTAAAGAGCGTCCAGAACCCAAGCACGGTAACTAAACCCGCAAATTACCGGTATAATCAAACCATGAAAAATGACACTACACATTTTGGTTTTGAACAAGTTGCCTACGACGATAAGGTCAATAAAGTCGCAGGTGTTTTCCATTCGGTAGCCAGTAAATACGATGTTATGAATGACTTAATGTCATTCGGTATTCATCGTGTCTGGAAACGCTATACCATCGAAATGAGTGGTGTACGCCACGGCCACCATGTGCTTGATTTAGCCGGTGGCACCGGTGATCTGGCAGCAAAATTTGCCCGTATTGTCGGACAGGAAGGTTCGGTGACTGTCGCAGATATTAATGACTCTATGTTAAAAGTCGGCCGTGAACGCTTATTAGATAAAGGTATTGCGGGCAACGTGGAATATGTTCAGGCCAATGCCGAGTGCCTGCCCTTTCCGGATAATCATTTTGATGCCATTACCATTGCTTTCGGTTTACGTAATGTAACCGATAAAGATGCTGCTTTACGCTCGATGTATCGTGTACTAAAACCCGGCGCCCCTCTACTTGTTTTAGAATTTTCTAAACCCGAGTCGGCTTTACTTGGTAAAATTTACGATACCTATTCATTTAAACTTTTACCGTTTATGGGCAAAGTGATTGCAGATGATCCGGACAGTTACCGCTATCTGGCCGAATCTATTCGTATGCACCCCGATCAGGAAACCTTAAAAGACATGATGATCGAGGCCGGCTTTGAGAAAGCAGAATATTTTAATTTAACCGGCGGTGTGGTTGCTTTACATCGCGGTTACAAAATTTAAAATAAAAGATTATTACCACACAAGACACGGAGGCACACAGAGTTTTTAAATCCATATTTTCCTCTGTGAATCCCTGTGTCCTCTGTAGTGAAAAATGTTTTATCTCATGGACAGTCAATAAATGAGTTTACCCACCGAAATCATTCTCAGCTTAACCGAAGCGCTCGAAACTTCGATAAACCTTATTCTCAAGCAAGATGCCGCCACATTAGAAAAATTTGCAGATTTACAAGGCAAAGTCATTGCCTTTGAATTAACTGATCTGAACTTTACCCTCTACCTCTTCCCGCATACCGAAGGTGTTCAGGTTCAATATCTCTATCAGGGAAATGCAGACACCACCCTGCAAGGAACAACCCCGGCTTTCATCAATATGTCATTAGGTGACGCGACCGAAAGTTTTTTTAGCGGTGCGGTCCGTATTAAAGGAGATATCGAACTTGGCCAGCATTTTAAACGCATACTTGATAAGCTTGATTTAGACTGGGAAGAATGGCTTTCTGCCTATACCGGCGATTTAATTGCCTTCAAAACAGGCCGCTTTATTCGTAATTTGAATTCATGGGGTAAAGAGACGCTGCATATTCTTGAATTAGATGCGCGTGAGTACATTCAGGATGAAGGCCAGCTCAGCCCCCACTCTTCTAAACTGGTCGAATTTACCGATACAATAAATCAATTACGCGATAATACCGCCCGACTTGAAGCCCGTGTTTTACGCCTGCAAAAATTGTTAGCAACAACTGATAATACAAACTAATTACATACAACATGCCTCAGTATGCCAGGTACTCAGGCTATTGCTTTATCATTGTGTTTTTAGTGTATAAATCTTACTTTTGCCGCTATATAAAATGTATTTTCAGAATCCGGTTAAGAGGTAAAATTTCCAATTTTTTACCTGATCGCGTATCCTTTGCTACTGATTTTTAAACCCGTATAGCAAGTCCAAAACAGAATTTAATTGCAAACACAAATAGTAAATTAATTTTTTAAATTAGAGGAAAACATCATGGCCGCTAAAAAGAAAGCCAAGAAAAAAGTTGCTAAGAAAAAGGTAGCTAAGAAAAAAGCAAAGAAGAAAGTTGCTAAGAAAAAAGTCGCTAAAAAGAAAGCGAAGAAAAAAGCTGGCAAAAAGAAGGCTTCTAAAAAGAAAGTAAGCAAGAAGAAAGCTGCCAAGAAAAAAACCACTAAGAAAAAAGCTAAAAAGAAAGCGGCTAAAAAACCAAGTGAGCCGTTAAAAAATGCTTTCTACGCACAATCAGGCGGCGTAACCGCAGTTATCAATGCAAGTGCTTGTGGTGTTATCGAAACAGCACGCAAGAACAAACATAAAATTGGCAAAGTGTATGCCGGGCAGAGCGGTATTATCGGTGCATTAACAGAAGAGTTAATCGACACTAGTAAAGAGTCTGCTTCAACTATTGCTGCATTACGTCACACACCATCAGGTGCGTTTGGCTCTTGCCGTTTCAAATTAAAATCTCTCGAAGCAAATCGTCGTGAATACGAACGTTTAATCGAAGTATTTAAAGCGCATAATATTGGCTACTTCTTCTATAACGGTGGCGGTGATTCAGCAGATACTTGCTATAAAATTTCACAGCTATCTAAAGAAATGGGCTACCCGATTCAGGCAATTCATGTGCCTAAAACAGTTGATAATGATTTACCGATCACTGACAACTGCCCTGGTTTTGGTTCGGTTGCCAAATACATTGCTGTTTCTACACAAGAAGCAAGTTTTGATGTTGCTTCAATGTGCAAAACATCAACCAAAGTATTTGTGGTTGAAGTAATGGGTCGTCACGCAGGCTGGATTGCTGCTGCGGGTGGTTTAGCATCAACGGATGAAAATCCGATTCCAATCGTTATTCTCTTCCCTGAAGTTGAATTTGATAAAGAAAAATTTCTTGCTAAAGTTGATGCCAATGTTAAAGAACACGGTTACTGTACTGTTGTTGTTTCAGAAGGCACGCATTGGCCTGATGGTCGTTTCCTTGCAGAAACAGGCTTGAAAGATGCCTTTGGCCATAGTCAATTAGGTGGTTGTGCTCCTGTTGTTGCTAACATGATTCAGGAAAGCCTTGGACACAAGTATCACTGGGGTGTTGCTGATTATATGCAACGTGCTGCACGCCATATCGCATCCAAGTCTGATGTTGATCAGGCATATGCAATGGGTAAAGCTGCGGTTCAATTTGCTTTACAAGGTCATAACTCTGTTATGCCAACGATTGATCGCATTTCCAGCAAACCATACAAATGGAAAGTGGGCATGGCTGACCTCAGCAAGGTCGCTAATGTAGAAAAAATGATGCCTGATAATTTCATCTCTAAAGATGGCTTTGGTATTACTGCAAAATGCCGTGAGTATTTAGAACCATTAATTAAAGGTGAAGATTATCCTCCTTATAAAGATGGCTTACCTAAATATGTTCGCATTAAAGGTGTTATGGTAGAAAAGAAATTAGAAGACTTTGATCTATAAAGTTTTTTAATTTTAAAAAAAAGAAAGGGCAGCTTATTAGCTGCCCTTTTTTATTTCTAAAAAGAAAATTTATACTGCCCTTTCCAGATTAAAACGACTACGTAAAAATATTGCTGCACAAACCATATTCACAAGTGCATTATCCACCTCCGGCCATGATCTGGTTTTAAGACCGCAATCAGGATTTACCCATAATCGTTGCGCAGGAATATGTTCCAAAGCCTTGACCATTAAATCTGAAATACTTTCTACCGACGGTATATTCGGACTATGAATATCATAAACACCCGGACCAATATCATTTTGATAATCAAAATTTTCAAAGGCTTCAAGTAATTCCATATCTGAACGTGATGTTTCTATCGTAATCACATCTGCATCCATGGCTAATATATCTTCCATAATGTCATTGAAATCCGAGTAACACATATGAGTATGGATCTGCGTTTCATCCTTGGCTCCCGATGCTGTAATTTTAAAAGAATTCACCGCCCAATCCAGATACTCCTGCCAGTCGCCATGCCGTAACGGCAAACCTTCACGTAAAGCCGCTTCATCAATTTGAATAATTTTAATTCCGGCCTGTTCCAGATCACACACTTCATCTCGTAAAGCCAGTGCCAGCTGCTTACATGTTTCAGAACGTGGCTGGTCATCCCGAACAAAAGACCAGTTAAGAATGGTAACCGGCCCGGTTAACATGCCTTTCATGACTTTATCTGTTTTCGATTGTGCATACTGACTCCATGCAACCGTCATAGCCTCGGGACGACTTACATCAGCAAAAATAATCGGCGGCTTTACACAGCGAGAGCCATACGATTGCACCCAGCCATACTGGCTAAAGACAAAGCCATCTAATAGCTCACCAAAATATTCCACCATATCATTTCGTTCCGGCTCGCCATGGACCAGTACATCCAATCCAATTTTATGCTGTTTATCGATAACAAAATCAATTTCTTGCTGCATAAAAGTTTGGTATTCACTTTTTGCAATATCCCCGCTCTTATATTTACGACGCGCCTGTCGTATTTCTTTTGTTTGCGGAAAAGAACCAATCGTTGTTGTTGGAAACAGAGGAAGTTTTAAATGTGCCTGTTGTTTACGTATACGCTTTTCAAATTCATTATCGCGTTGTGTCATAGCTTTATTAATTGTCAGGCATCGCTGTTTAACTTCAGGCTTATGAATACGTGGAGAAATTCGACGTGAAACAACAGCCTGTCTGGCTAACTCAAGATCGGCGGCACAAGATTCTTTACCGTTATCCAGAGCATGTTTTAATATTCTTAACTCATCCAGCTTTTGTTTTGCAAAGGCAAGCCACTGGGAAATTTCGCTATCAATATTTTGTTCCTGATCAAGATCCACAGGAACGTGTAGTAATGAGCACGACGGTGCAATCCATAAATGATCTCCAAGATTCTCTTGAAACGCGACTAATTGATCCAGTAATGCATCAAGGTCTGCTCGCCAGATATTGCGGCCATTAATAATACCCAGAGACAAAATCTTATAACTTGGTAACCATGTTAAGACCGTTGTAATTTCTTCGGCTCCGCGAACTGCATCAATATGTAAACCAGCTACGGGTAAACTGCATGCCAGTTTTAAATTATTTTTTAATTTACCAAAATAAGTGGCCACTAATATTTTTAACCCTTTCACCTGTAAACGGCTATAAATAGATTCAAAAGCCTGTTGCCATTCAATCGGTAAATCCAATGCCAGAATAGGTTCGTCCAGCTGCACCCACTCAATGCCCTGTGCCTTTAAGCGGTTAAGAATGTCACCGTAAACAGGTAAAAGTTTTTCGATTAATTCTAATTTATTAAATGTTTTTCCTTTGGTCTTCCCTAACCATAAATAACTTAACGGCCCGAGCAAGACAGGTTTCACTTTATAATTTAAGTTAATAGCTTCGTCGACTTCGTTAAACAGCTTGTCACTGCTTAACTTGAAACTCTGATCAAATGTAAATTCAGGTACCAGAAAATGATAATTGGTATCAAACCATTTTGTCATTTCACAGGCTGCTACCGGTTTCCCGCTTGGGGCACGTCCACGCGCCATACGAAAATACGTATCCAAATCAAAACGGGCATCTGCTGTTTTAAAACGTTGTGGAATCGCACCAAGCAATACCGAAAGATCCAGCACCTGGTCATACCAGGAAAAATCTCCCACCGGTAACCATTCAACTCCCGAGTCTTTTTGCAACTGCCAGTGTTTTTGCCTTAGTTCTTGCCCGGTCTGTAACAGGGCAGCTTGATCTATTTTTCCTCCCCAGTAGGCTTCCAATGCTTTTTTTAATTCCCGCTGTGCACCAATACGCGGAAAACCGAGATTATGAATTGTGGTCATGAGTTACTCCTAAAGAATCAATTTTTTCTATTGCGGAGTGTGAATTAGAAAATATAATGAGTAAACTTCATGTTCTTCATGTCTAACTTGAGCATTATTAATATGTTATTAGAAATTCGTCATCTTCGTAACCTCCAGGCCATTCAGCAATACGGTAGTTTGGCGCGCGCGGCAGACAATCTGCATCTGACCCAATCGGCTTTATCTCATCAGATAAAAGCGCTCGAGGATTATTATGAAACGCCTTTATTTTTACGTAGCACGAAACCGCTTAGTCTCACTCCGGCGGGTCTGAACCTGGTCGCATTAGCGAAAAAAATATTGCCCGAGATTAGTCGTGTCGACAGACAATTACGTCGTCATGCCAGCGGTAACAGTGGGCGGTTACATATTGCGATTGAATGCCATGCCTGCTTTGAATGGCTATTACCGGTTCTTGATCAGTATCGTCAGCAATGGCCAGAGGTAGAAATCGATATTCGTTTGGGATTAAGTTTTGAACCGTTAGCAGCGCTGCAAAAAGGAGAAGTCGATCTCGTCATTAGCTCTGATCCACAATCTCATAAAGATCTTTATTTTGAACCTTTATTTAACTATCAGGCCTTACTTGCTTTAGCACATGATCATCCGTTAACAAAAAAGAAAGTGATTTTGCCTGAAGATTTAGCCGAACAAACTCTCGTTACTTATCCTGTTGAAAGAAAACGACTGGATGTATTTTCCCGTTTCTTACAACCTGCCAATGTTGAACCTGCCCAGGTTAGAGAAGCAGAACTAACCGCCATTATTTTATTACTGGTCAATACATTAAAAGGCGTAGCCGTTTTACCGGATTGGGTGCTGCGTGAATCAATGAGCCATAACAGGTTGACCACTCGCCCTCTGGGCGAAAAAGGTATGCACGGCACCCTCTATGCGGCAATCAGACAAGCTGAAAGTCAGGCCGCTTATCTGCAAGGATTTATCTCCTTAAGCCGTACCGCGATGGAATAAAATATTGTAATTTTAATAGAACTCGAATATATTGTGCCCTGATTCCGATGCAACCACTACATATAGTGTTTGCTAGCAGGGAACCCAGTGTGAATCTGGGACTGTCGCGCAGCGGTATTGGGGAACGAAGGTTACAGCGTGCAAACGCAGGCACTATTCAACAGCAAGTCAATGAATAGCAAGCCGTAACTGTAGGTGAGTTTATGACTCGCGCCCCTAAGTCCGAATACCTGTCGGAATAGTGAATGCT
>JALTJN010000110.1 GCA_027076405.1 Chromatiales bacterium | reverse complement strand
GCAGTAGAACATGTAATATAGTCTGTGAATGTTGTTGCTAACCAGTAGCTTCACCAGACAACTAAAAGCGGCGCTTGTTTTGCTAAAAAAGCAGCAAAAACGCGCCACTTTTAGTTGCTGGTGAGCAGAGCGTTAGGTTCTTAAAAACCGAGGAAGTAAATGAGTGAAATTATAGACAAATTATCATCATATAACTTATTCAATTACCTTTTCCCGGGGGCACTGTTTGTTGCACTATCAAGCCAAGTGTCTGCACATAATTTTTCCCAAGATGATATTCTTATTGCGTTATTCTCATACTATTTCATAGGGCTCGTAATTAGCAGGATCGGATCACTATTACTTGAGCCTTTTTTAAAGAAAATAGGATTTTTAAATTTTGCAAATTACAATTCCTTTTTATCGGCACTTGAAAAAGACAAGAAGATAGATGAGCTTTCAGAAGCCAATAATATGTACCGCACATTATGTTCGCTATTTATATGCTTATTAGGCTTGGTAGCAATAGACTCAATCGTCACTGTTTTCCCAGAGATAGAAAGTTTTGTCCCTCCAGTTAGTATAATAATTTTATTTATATTATTTCTTTTCTCGTACAGAAAACAAACAAATTATATTAATAAAAGAGTAAAGGCATCCGAGAAATGAGTATAGTAATTTCATATGCAGTTGGAAACGGCGATATGTTTTCTATCCGACACAATTCAGATAATTTCACAATAATAGACTGTAGTATGTCATCTGAAAATGAGGATTGGATTCTTGATTTATTAAAAACTCAAGGAAAAGATAAGGGAATATCAAGATTAATTTCCACCCACCCTGATCAAGACCATATCATGGGCTTAAAAAAATTAGATGATGAAATCCCAATATATAATTTCTATTGCGTGAATAATAGTGCAACTAAAAGCGATGAAACAGAAGACTTCAAGCATTATTGCCAATTAAGAGACGGAGATAAAGCGTTTTACATTCACAAAGGCTGTACACGTCGGTGGATGAACTTAGGTGATGATGAGAGATCTACATCAGGCATACAAATCCTATGGCCAGACACTGAAAATGATGACTTCAAATTAGCTTTAATAGATGCGGCTAATGGTGAAAGCCCAAACAACATATCACCTATTATTACGTACGCTATAGAAGACAATGCAACCTTTGCTTGGTTTGGTGATTTAGAGAGCGATTTTATGGAAAAAATAAAATATGATGTTTCATGGCCAGATGTTGATATTCTATTTGCACCGCACCATGGAAGAGATAGTGGAAAAATTCCTGAAACAATTTTGAGTGCTATGAATCCAAAAGTTATCATAATAGGTGAAGCCCCCTCAAGTCATCTTAATTATTATGGTTCTTATAATACAATAACTCAAAATTCAGCGGGTACAATTGCATTTGAGTGCGATGGTAGCTATGTCCATATTTATGTTTCCAGTGATACCTACGAAGTAGATTTTCTTAGCAATCAAAGTGCATCAACATATTCAAATTATTTAGGTTCATTACGTGTTTAACTCAAAAAACCTAGTATCAAGTTTGAAGCGCACCATTTATAAATATTCATTAATAAGCTCCTGAGGCGATTTAAAGTTAAGTCGTTTTCTGGGTCTGTTATTAAGTTGATTGGCAATCCAATCGCATTTTTTC
>JALTJN010000109.1 GCA_027076405.1 Chromatiales bacterium | reverse complement strand
CGTTAGAGCTTGATATGAATTAGGCCGTAGATTAATGGAAAATCTAAATAGCCCAGAAGTAAAAATTGCACTTGATTGGTTTTTGGGGTTCATTGAGCCATCAGAATGGAGCGTTAGAAAAGATAATATTGAACAATATCTTGAATCTGTTTTTGTGCCTAAACACTCTCGTCATAAAGCAATAACGCCAAATCCGGTATCAATTAATGATGATAGAATGGGTTGGTATCTTTATTTGGCTGAAACTGTACTTACAGATGTGACGAAGTATGAACCAATCCAAGGTGCAAGAATTATCCCAATTTTTGAGCGTATTGGGATGGACTTTGAACTATTGTTGAAAATTGATGGGATTGAAAAAAAAGTAAAAAGACTCTTATCGGTTGAAAAATCAAATCCAGATTCCGGGTTGTTCGAAATATTAGTTGCGCTCTTATGGAAACGTAATGGATGGAAGGAGGTGGAGTTTATTCCCGAAGCACCACCGGATAAAAGGCCGGATATAAGAGTAGCATCAGAAGATACGGAATGGTTTATTGAATGCAAGCGCTTGGCGAAAACTTCTGCGTATAGCCAGGCAGAACGAGAAAAATGGCTAATAATGTGGAGGCATATTCGAAATTATTTAATTGATAATTCAATACCAGCAGTTTTAGATATTGTATTCCATGTGGAGCTTGAAACTCTTCCAGACACATTTATAGTAGACCAACTTTACAGTAAGCTTCCGTTGGTGTCATCCCCATGCACATTAGTTTCTAATGATCAATGGGAGGTCACCTTCAATCTTGTAAATTTTGAAAAGGCAAGAGAGCATCTTAAAAGAAATTATGTTAAATACCCATCTGATCAGCTAAATGAATTAATTGCTGGATACCGTGATCCGAATCGAGGGTTTACTTGTGCTGTAGCAGGAAATATTGTTCGATTTGGTGAGGGCAAGGGAAATAATAATTTTTTAGATACTATGGATTTTGCCGCTTGTGCATTTTGGCATTGTGACGCTGAACGAGCAATAGAAAAGAAAGCGCGTGATATTAGAGGTCACTTAGCGAAAGCCGTTGAGCAACTACCAGAAAAAGGGAAGTGCGTAATTCATGTTGGATTAGAGACATTAGATGGTGTTCTCGTTGAGGCTGAACGGTATGGGCGTATATTCGCGACAGTGCAAAAATTTGATCCTAAAAATAGAGACTTGCGTTGGGTGTACTGTCATTTATTTCAATCTTACGCGCCACCAGAACAGGCATGGGTGATTGATGAAACAGTTTATTATTTCTCTCATACTAGATATAGGGGTGAGAAACCTTTACGCCACACTGGCACAATAGTTCCAGATGGAAACATATTAGAAAATGAGGTGCATTGGTTGCGAGATGCACCATGATTTGACGAAAATATTAAAAATGCTGCAATTCAAATTATGGAGCTATGTGATTTTGATTAGAAGGTTATGCTTTGTTATGTAACGAATAAGAAATATCGCTCTAACAAACTCATCCAGAGGACTTTCAGAAGGTTCACGATTTTTTGCAAAGAACGCAAAAATCGCGCCCCTTCTGAAAGCCCCTGATGAGGGCGTTAGGCATAAGTCTTAGGAGTAAATATGCCGGAGAATCAAGTATCTTCGTTTTTAGAATGGATAAAAGCTACAGATGGAATAATAG
>JALTJN010000108.1 GCA_027076405.1 Chromatiales bacterium | reverse complement strand
GAAAACCCGGAAAAAGTTTTACGGTTTATGTCTTATACGGGGGGGTGATTTAAAGACAAAAAATTAAAATCAAAAGCAAAGACTAACGCGAATGAGCGCAAGTAGCCGCGAATGCACGCGAAAATTTGATTAATTTTTCACTGCTGTTCGGTTTAAATATTAATCAAAGCTTTAAGTTGTTGATCTTAATTAACAAATGTCATTTGAACGTGAATGTAGGCGCAAAAAATGAAAAACCTTTAATCTGTCATTCCCGAATGCTTGTATCGGGAATCTAGTGACTGTTGTTCGCTCAAAGACGCTGGGATGATATGTTTGTTTATGCTTTATTGGGAATCAGATATTTTTGATGGGTTTATATTTTAACCGGACAGCAGTGTTAATTTTTATTAATTGAGATGTAATGGCTAAAGTATGTAGGTGCGAATTTATTCGCACAACTTACAACAAGTGGCGCATTTTTATTAAAATTTAAAATGAGAAAACATAATGAACAAACCAGCCCGCGACGAAGAATTCTGGAAAATAACAGATGACTTTATCGCACTAGCAAACGAACAATGCGATAAACATAAAAACGGAAAAGTCAGTACCTCTATTTTATTTTCAGCCGCCCGTTTTAATGCGTTTATGTATGCCTCAACCGCAAAAGATCAAACAGACTATTTGAAAGATAAAGATATGGCAATTGAATATTTAACAGAACAATATAAAAAGGTATTAACTGAAAACTTAAATGAATATGAAAAAAATTATAATGATTATGTGGGTAAGTGATTTCATAGTTTGTATTAAGCATAAAAAAGAAAACGCGAATGAACGCGAACAACGCAAATAAACGCAATAAAAATAATGTGTTTTGCATTGTCTTTTTTCGATATACAGAAATCTTTACCAATAAAACAGACTAAAAACTTGCCAGGCACCATTCAATAAAAGTACACTGAAATAATCCAATAGCTGGAATGCGTAGATGCGAATTCATTCGCACAAGCTGTACATAAATAAATTCATATCCGCATTAAGCTTTATTAAATACCAGGGTAAACACCATGCATGAGCAATTAACATTTCATAATAAAGCCGTCGATATCAAACTCTCTTCTGCCGCCGGTAAACAGGCGAAAAAACTCAATTCCATTTTATTAGTCGAAATACAAATATATTTTAGTTGTCTGTTAGGTAAACGCCTGGCTTTTTACAGCGAGAAAAAAATTGATGGTGTGTGGCAATTAAGCGCCGATGAATTGAAAGACGTATTGCAAAACGCGCAGCAATTAACCGGCAATCTTTACGTTCGATTTAATACGGTGATGACAAAAGATTGCCCAGTGGGCGATCATGTAGGGCCGCCGCCAGTAACTGACTTTGCCATTAAAAATCAAAAGCCCTATGTGCCAAACTGGTTAACGATTGATTATAAAGACGGCCAGTGGGCAGGGCAGTATGGTTGGAACGCAAGTGAAAAAGGCTTTGCTAATACCAGGCAAATCAGGCAAAGCGCATTGTCTTCAATTAAATAAATATGAATGGCGTTTTCAAATTAAATTACAGGGTGTATATATGAAAAAAATAATCATTTTAATGTCTATTGTTTTAAGTTTTTTTATAGTTAATACGGCAAGTGCTCGAACCCTGGCCGATATTAATATAGGCGAACAAATTTC
>JALTJN010000107.1 GCA_027076405.1 Chromatiales bacterium | reverse complement strand
GACCAAACTTTTCTAGTGCTCAGTCCATTAGCTGTGATTTAGCTAACACCAAACTCAGTTTTAAAGCGCCTAAACATAAACCATATACAAGAGTCAGAGAGAACCTGCCTGAAAAAAGTTATACTCCACAGGAGCTAGAAAGACAGTTTCGTTGTTATGGGGACACTGACCATGATACTCCAAATCATCTAGAGTTCTTTGAATTGTTTAAGCGCTTTTGGGCATTCAACGGCTCCTGGTTCACAGGCGTACTGGCTGAACTAGATCTGTGTATTACTTTAATTATGCCGGTTAACTACGACCATGAGTTTTCCCTGTTTCATCCACGTGCCTTTGAAAAAATCATTGGTGACTATTTATCATATATATACAGTGGCCGCACAGATGATGGTGAATATAATTTTACAGCCCCTGTCAATTGGCAACCTCTTTCAAAACTAGCCACCCTCTCGGCAAAACTAGAAGCTGTCCCCAAAAAAGGTATTCATACGCACGTCACACGACATCATATGCTTTTCACCTTAAGTGAGCGAATATTGGTAGATGTGAAATTTCACCCTGGTCGCATAAAAAACCTGAGCAAAGAAGAACTCGACAAACGCGTCAGCGAAGATTCCATGCTCGAACTCATGAATAACATTATCGACAGCTTTCAACTCACACTCTCAGATGAAGCCAAACAACAACAGCAAGCGGCACTGGCTGGGCTGGAAGATACGTCTTTAATTAAACATTACCCACCGATAAACTGGAATGAGCAAGCTGTAAATTTAAAAAGCCAACCCAAAAAACTTAAACGTTAATTTGTTTTACAATGAACAGTATTCTGCTCCACACTCAAAGTCAGTAAGTTAAGAGAAATACGAATAATATAGATTCGAACAAGACTACTACTTCAGTTTATAAAAACTTTAAAAAACTTAATGAAAATACGCTTCAGTTGTCACTGCCCCTTTACTCTTTGAATTTAATCACATCTTTTTATAATAATAAAATTTCACCTTGCGGTAAAATCACAAAATAATATATATTAATTTCATTGGTTATTTCATGGAGAGACGAGCTATTCCCAATCCGGTAGAAGCTTAAGTAACACGTTTTTTAAAACAGAACCAGACGATACAAAAATATTAAAAAAATATTAAAAAAACATTAACATTAGTAGGGATGCATACATGTTACAACGAAAGATATTAAAAAGCGCTTTTGGCTTACGTTATAAAATTCACACTCCTCATGATGGCATCCACCCTGCAAACCTTAATGCTGAATTTTTTAGTGATGCGATAAGTGCATACCGCTTTCTTCGAACCCTCGATGCCAATGAGCGTTTCTGGCTGAATCTATTAGCTGAATTTCATGATACTCCAACACGTCAACACAATAAAAACCCCCTACTACAACTAAGCCAATATTTAGCTAATAATAAATTTAAAATATTTGAAATACATTCACCTGAAAACCTAATACATGCCGCTGATAAACGTGTATTAAAGAGCACCAATAATGAAATTTTTCATTTTGTTTCAGCCAGTGAGCAACTCGTTTTAACGAATAATGAAACAAAAGATTTTACTAATGCTACAGAAGCCAGTGCATTTTTAAATAGCTTATCTCCTGATGATGAAACCCTGGATGCCATCATCGAAGTTGCTGATATCAACGCCCAAAAAAAACCTAAACCCAATGCGGTTATACCTGCCGCTTCAAGTAATAATTTAAAGCTTGCACAAGCCTCACAAGGGCTGGCCAATGGGGACGTTCTTGTACTTGTTAATAAACCTGTTTCTCCTCCTTCCAAAGACGTGCTTGAAGAAACCGTTAACCAGCCTGGAAATCGTGATGCTGGCCTGGGTCCTAAAGCGGCAGCCAATAAACCCAAACCTTCAATACGCTTATCATTAAGTATATGGGATACAGCATCTAAAAAAGATAGAAACAACTCAGGCGCTAAATGGAAAATGACCAAACCTGTCAATAAAGAAGGTAGTGGTGGACAAATCAATGTCACTGTACCAAAAGGTAGCTCATCAGCTGCGGTAAAAATCACCTGGAGAGACCGCACAAATAGTGTAAAGCCAGCTGTAAATGAAACACCTCAGGAAAATGATTACCCGCAGAAAATTCAACATGAGCAATGGAAAGATGTACACGCAAACAGAGCTATTCCAAAAGTGGATGATGATATTGTTGAGTGGAATTTTTCTGTCGTTGAGCTGGCGAGCCTGGATTCACCTGATGGCCTGATTACCCGAATGAAAAACCTTGGGTTTGCTGGCGGCGACAAAGCCTCTGTACAGACTTATCAATATATTTACCAATCACAGTCAGCTGGCTCAGGTGTAATTGGTGATATAAAGGCAGATTTAATCAAACGCCATGACACTTAAAGGATTAAAATGAAATGAAACGAAATGCAACCATTGCCATCACGGCTGAAGGCAAAAGCAACATCAATCGACTGCGCCTTCCTGAATGGCATATAGAAGATCTTTATATAGAAGCATCGGGTAAGCGCAGTAAGTGTTATCGCCCTGAAGGCGCTCCAAAATCAGCCACTTCTAATCGGGGAATTGATGAATTTAATTTCGCTCCCGAAAAAGAAACCGTTAAATTATGTTACAAAATAAATGACCCCACAGGCGCATTGAAAGGTGGAAAACTTGAACTGTTCAGTCGTTTTGAGACGAAGGCTTTATGGTCACTTGATTTAGCCAAATTGGGCGCTGACTGGTTTAAACACGGTGAACATACTATCAAATGGGACGGTCGAGTTATAAAAGGCGCGAATAAAATTGACGGTGTGATTAAGCAACATAAAATAGAGCACGATCTCAACAAGGAAGCTGCGGACACAACGCTCGACAAGGATCATTTTCCTGACGGGTACATCACCTTAAAAAATACACCTTATAAATTAAAATTAACATTAACACCTGCTGATGCTAAAAATATTGGCAATCCAGCCAGCAGTTGGTGTTACTTTCATATACTGATTAAAAAGCTCGAAATTATTTTAGCTGAAGAAGATTTAATTCCTGCTGCAACAATTAATGATAAACGCCATAAGATGGATAAAGAATTAAACCAATTCATTCAAAGCAAAGGTAGCGTACCGGCTACGGGCACAGTTCGAAAGATTCCACTAATAAGTAATCTCTATAAAACCAGCTCAGGAGAAATGAATGATAATACGAGTTACGATGTATATAACACTCTGTGGGACAAGGGTCCACAAATCCCCCTGCTCGCCAGTGTTTACCTGGCTGATTCGGCAGGCAATGAGCTTAAACTCATAAGTTCAAATAAAGGTGCTGTGGCATTGGGCAATACTCAATTTCTCTGGGACTGGGAAGATGTCGCCGAAAATGTCACAGCACAGCAAAATAGCCCTGCACCCTATAATGCAAAACCCAAAGCCTTTATCAATTCCGCAATCAATTATTATTCTGCCGGAACTGACGCTGGACGAGCTGCTGCCGATCACACTTATCCAAAAGGCGATAACTGTCATGTTGATCGCGGTGGTAAGCGAGGACCTTCAGCAAACCCCATTTTCCCACCCCAGACTGGATATAAAGCAAAAGATACGCTTGAGAAAGGCAAATTTCCTTTTAAAATCGAAAGCTGCAAAAAACGTAAATGGGCATCATTAAGCACAGGTTGGAGTTCGGGAAAATTGAAGGGACAGACGGGTGTATTGTTTCAACCCAGTCGAATGGGTGGCGAAAATTATAATGTATCGGTTTACCTTGCAAATGACCTATCAGCAAAAGACACGATGTTAATTGATAATATTGCTGAACCATTAAAAACACCTCCACTAATAAAAGCCTCTACTGGTGAATGGCAAATTTGGCGTGAGATACACCTTGCAAGATACATCAGAAAAAAAAATACAATCGCCGCTTTTTTACCCAGCAACCTGGCAGCAGTCAGAGAAATATTTAATGATGCGTTTATAGATGTAGTCGATAAAATGCACGCACCGGCTGATAATTATTTAATCAACGAACATCGCAAGGCTGATGGCAATGCGGTTGATTATAATGCACTCGCAATGGCAAAATTAAATGCCAGTGGCAATCCGTTTTTAACACAGGATATCGCCATTAAACGAACAGATGACCATGCATCGGTAGACTCCGGCCTTAAAGCTCAGACATATGCACAGTTTGTACAGAACTTACATGCTTTATTGCACCCCGGGATCGCGGCGACAAGCGATTTAGCGAATATTGCAGCAGCCAATGGTTTAACACAAACAGCACTATCTGAAGGGCTGGCCGCCGCTAATCTGGGTTCCCCTCCTTTAACCGCTGAGATTGCCAGGCTAATAACAACCCAGGCCTTTCTCAATAGTAACGGCTTTCAGGACAGGGTTAGATACTCCAATAGGCTAGATAGTATGGCATTCACTATTATTATAAGTATGGTGGAAGATAACGCTCAGTTTTCTGCGATATCGGGCGCAAAAGCAGGTGATTTTCCTGGCGCTAAAGATGGTGTAACAATCATTCATTTTAATTATTCGAACACTTACCTGGAGGAGCTGGTTACACAGGGTGTCCGTGTTGGTATTATTAATGGCGCTGCAATTGATGTCAAAGATGCAAAACGTAACGCTTGTGTATTCATTTTTACCAATGCCATGTTAGATACTTTCTGCCATGAAATCGGTCATCACATGTTTTTGCCTCATGCGCGTTTTTCTACTTCTGCAAGCATACCAGGTGGTGCGCAGGCAAATCGTCATGATGACTCAGATCACAATTGCATGATGAGCTATAATCGACCCCGCCATGCCTTTTGTGGTTTATGCCAATTAAGACTCAGAGGCTGGAATTCAGACACGCTTGACAAAATTTCTGCCAACAACAAAAAGACCTGAACAAGACTGCAACCCGAATCATAAAGAAACCAATGACATAAATGCTTAAAAATTCAATTAAAAAACTCAATATAATTATTTTTTTATTAGTATTGCCAATAGCCAGTATTAACTGTAACAGCATTTCCAGTAAACAAACGGATTCAAACCGTGAAAAAGGAAAATTAAATATGATCACGATTTCACTCTCATCTAAACAAAATTCGTTTTCACTTGGTGAGTCAGTTGAGGTAACGCTAAGTGTGAAGAACACATCACCAACAGAAATTGATATCCCGGATTTTGTAAACATACCGAATAACAATATTTATTTTGAATTAAAAACGCCTGACCAGAAAATAAAAAAACTTGAGTTTCAAGGTCTTATTATTCGCGGCATCGGTGTACCCAAAAAAGAGACTTATCGACTGGCTGCAAAAGCAAGCTACCAGGGTAATTATAAAATCAATCACCTCACAGAACTCAAGCAGACAGGAAAGCACCAGCTCAAGGCAACTTTAATTATTGATGGAAAACTGTATAGCAGCAATGCATTTTATTTTGAATTACATGAAGGCATTAACAGCAATATAAATATTGCAACAGGCATATCAATTAACAACTTAAATATCGCGGCAGGCAAAGGCGCTTACGTTGCCGAAGGAAAAACCAGACAATCTATTTACACTTTTCAATTTACAGAAACTGCCCAGAACATTGGCGAAATTGAACTTGACACGCCAACCCTGTTCTTTGAACAGCAAAGCCCAATAGATGAAGTATTTATTCCACAAAACAATGCAACGGTTATGGGAGAATTAATTAGTTGGGTTGTCTGGCGCAGTGGCAATAACATCTACGCCAAAAGCCCAATACTTGCTGAACCCATTCATTGGCAAGCACCGGCAGCCGTTGATAAAGTATTAAGCAACGTTCACAAAATAACCAATGGCCCATTAGAACTCGCCGTGCTTTCAAAAACAGATAAGCAACTTTGGTTATTGCAGGCAGACACAGATTTTAAACTGCTATGGCAAGCGACGCTTCCAGTTACTCCATCACTAGCCATTGTATCTATACCCGCACAAGGTATAGTCGGCCCACATCACCTGCTACTCGCCCAGAAAAATAAAAATGCTTACCGTCTCTACCATGCAAGCTATGACACAAAAAGCCTGGGGCAATTTACGACTCTGGACATAACTAACAGAGAACTATTAAGCTCAGTTAAACCCGTAATGACAATTGACTCAGAACAACGCGTGACGTTGGCAACGCTCGCAAGCACAACCACCGAGCAAGGTATTGAATTAATATTAATTGAATCCCGACATGGCTTACATAAACAAGCTGAAATTATTAGCGAAACCACAATCGGTACAATAGATTCTCTGGATGAAATTTCACAGGGAGTCATGACTTACTCTGCCGTTGGCAACAAAAATAAACGTCTGGATTTAGTTTTATCGTTTACAGATGGAAACATTAAAAAATTACATAACAATCAATTAGAACAGGTGAGTGTGCTGGGAAAAGTAACCCAACCCATGCAAATTATGAGTGGTGGCACTATGAGCTACATCCTGTATTACACTGCTCAAGATGGGTATTATCTTGAACCCTTGTAATAAACCACTCTTTGGAATCAGATTATGGGAATCAGATTAAAGCGTTAGACGTTCTATGTCATTCCTTTGCCAATAAAAAAATCTAAAGATTCATCATCCGCTTCGGCGCAACTCGACCATCATCATTGATGATACCGATGCCGATAAACTGCCCATCTGCATAAATTCGTACCAGCCCTTCGGTAGGTGCTCTGGCAATTTGCACTGGCTGGCCAAGTTTAATGTAATACGCACTATCTGCATCCAGTTCAACTACCGGCCAGTCGTCGATGCCGCTGTCTATTTTTAGCAACGTATTATCCAGCGCATCAAAACCGTTTTCGGCTAGCGCCGTTAATTCATCCAGCGTCAACATGCCGGTTTTATACGGGCCGACTGAGGTGCGGCGCAGTTCGCTAACATACGCACCGCAGCCTAATAACTCGCCTAAATCTTCGCACAGGGTGCGCACGTACGTGCCTTTTGAACAGCGGGTTTGTAATTCAACTTCGCCATTTTCAAAGGATAATATGTCTAATGAATAGATGGTTACTGGGCGAGGTTTGCGCTCTACTTCAATGCCCTGGCGCGCTAAATCATATAAACGTTGACCGTCTTTTTTTAGCGCTGAATACATGG
>JALTJN010000106.1 GCA_027076405.1 Chromatiales bacterium | reverse complement strand
AACACAAGAGAAAAAATGAAGCTACGAGGGTGGTCAGCATTACGAGGTAAGGAAAGGATTTCTGTGATTGACGTATTAAAAATACAATCGCCGCAATTCTGGGGTGCATTCATATTCTTTTTTGGGTCTAGTCTCTTTGCATACTTCTACTACGGTGTGTACAGCCTTCCATTTGGAGTATTTATTGGCGGCATAGCCTCTGCTTTTGGCTATATAACACGAACAAGACGGAGCCTTTCTGTCGAGCTACAGTACCTTAATTGGGTCAAAGTAGGTGAGGCACTCGATGAGCACCGCACATAACAACACGTTCAAAACCGCAGTGCAAAAAAACCGCCCTGCTTGGACCGCGCAAAATACGCGCGGCCATTTAACTCATCGTTAGGCAAAAACGGAAATAGGAAACAGGATGACCGATGAACCAAAATTGAGTGATCGAGAGCATCAGGAACTGACTGCTCTTTATCAAGTCACAGCACAAGATCTTGTTCAATTTAAAAGACAACAATGGGTTTTAGCGAATTACACAATACTGGCATTTGCTGCGATCATTGGTGTCTCCAAGCTTCCTGAACTGAAATTGGAGTTGTGTGGTAGTTTTCTTTTGTGTCTTGTAGCAAGTGTTGTTTTCGGTTTATCAGTTCATATTCTGTGGCAACTTAAATCATCTATCGATGTTCGCCGTAACCGACTATCTTGTATAAAAGAAAAATATAGTCAAGCGTATCGAAAATGCTGGGGCGAAAAAAAGCAAGTAAGCTCGGGCGAAATGTTTTTTTTCTTGCTGCTTGTTCTTTTAATTGGCTTAGGTTTCGTTTGGTGGCTAGTTTACTTCCAAAAACTCATGGCCTAACAAGGCAAATGCACTCGGACGGCAAAAAGCGCCGCTCCTTCGTCGCTCTGCTTTTTGCCGCCGGTGATTTGCAACGTTAGAAAACATAAGGAAGAGTTGTGCCTGATCCATGCAAGCAATTACTAAGTGTGTCAAAGAAAACGCACAAATGGATTTTAAACCAACCAAATGTTGGTGAAGAGTCTTTAACAGATTGGATCTTGTACGAAATTAGTCAGCGCATAAAAAAATCTGGATATATAAAATTCAATAGGCACGAAGAGGCTAGAAAAACAGGCGCAGATTGGGAATGGTGGTTTATTGGCAGAACAAAGTCCTTACGCCTTAGGGTGCAAGCTAAAAAAGTAGAAGGTATAAAAGATGTATATCCTTCTCTAGCATATACAAATAAATATGGCCTGCAAATTGAGAAGCTCATACAAGACTCAAAAACTGTAAATGCTATTCCAATGTATGCCCTATATACAGCGCCGTCTGGGATACCCAAGGTAAAATGCACAGGAAAACCTAACCCAGGCAAAGGAGAAGGCGTATTTATTTCAGATGCTAATTATCTTTTTAATAAATATATAAGGCCGGGGCGCTCAAAAGTAGCTCCTGTGCAAATTATTGAAGACTCTAACCCTTTATCATGTTTGTTGTGCTGTCCAATATCTAATGGAGGTGACACAGTCCTTAGATTAAAACGATTTTTGATGCACTATTTCCAAACAGAAGACACAGTTCATGAAAATGAAGACAATGTTGGTTTACATGATGACTACCCAAATTATGTTCACTATATTTTGAGACATATAGGCAAGCCAATTCCAGAATGG
>JALTJN010000105.1 GCA_027076405.1 Chromatiales bacterium | reverse complement strand
CACCCAGATGATTTGCACCCATTTCAATAACGGCATATTTTTCTTTTTGCATACGCAATAATGTTAACGGCAAACCAATATCATTATTAAAATTACCCTGCGTAGCTAATACCGTACCTTGTTTTGCCGCAATAGCCGTAAGCATTTCTTTCACGGTTGTTTTGCCATTGCTGCCGGTTATCGCCACCACTTTTCCGGCAAAGTTTTTTCGTTTATCTGCGGCTAAATCGGCGAGTGCCTTGCGTGTGTTTTCTACTTTTATAACAGGCAAACTCGTAGTTACGTTTTTATGCACCACTGCGGCAACCGCACCCGCCTGTTTTGCCTGATCTAAATAATCATGACCATCAAACGAATCACCATGTAAAGCAATATACAAATCTCCCGCCTGTAGCTTGCGCGTGTCGATTGATATATTTGAAAAATCAACATTATTGCCTAACAATGTTCCCTGTAAAATTTTTGTTGCTTGCGACAATGCCATCATTGACACCCCCCTAGCGACAATAATGCTACCGCCTTATCACTAAAGGCAATTTTTTCATCGCCAATAATTTGATACAGCTCATGACCTTTGCCGGCAATTAAAATTAGATCATTTTTTGTTGCCATTTTTATTGCCTGTTGTATGGCTTTTTCTCTGTCCATTTCCACAATCAATTGCAATTGATTTTTTATACCTTGCTTAATGTCATCAATTATTTTTTCTGCATTTTCTGTTCGTGGATTGTCATTAGTTACAATAACCAAATCAGATAACTCTTCTGCCGCCTGCGCCATTAACGAGCGCTTGCCTGTGTCGCGATCACCGCCGCAACCAAACACACAGATGACTTTTCCTGCTGTGTGTTTCCGAACATTTTTCAATGCCTGTGATAAAGCCTGTGGTGTGTGCGCATAATCAATCACAACTGAAGGTTTATTTTCAGCTGCTATTAATTCCATGCGCCCCGCTACAGTTTGTAACTTTTCAATATATTTAACGGCATGATTAAAATTAATATTATTTTCTAACAACACACAAAAACAGGCCAATACATTGTAAACATTAAAATCACCGATCAATTTAATATTAACTTCTGATGCACCCTGCGAACTGTTTAAAATAAAACGAATACCATTGGTTTTATTTTCAACATTACTGGCATAAGCATAATGACTGCTTTGTTTTACTTTTTCTTCGCTTAAGCCATACAGCCATATTTTTTTGTTATTCTTAATTTCTGCAAACAATTCACAACCGAATGCGTCATCAATATTTAACACTAATGACTTATTGTTACTATCTGTAAATAATTTTTTCTTTGCCTGTTTATACGATTCAATATCGCCGTGATAATCTAAATGATCTCTGGATAAATTGGTTAGCACCGCAACATCAAAATTAATACCTGCCGAGCGTTTTTGATCTAAGCCGTGAGATGACACTTCCATTGCCAAATGCGCAACACCCTGCGCATAAAAATCGGCGAGCATTTTATGCAAGCTAATTACATCAGGCGTTGTATGTGTTGATTCTTTTAAATGATTGATTAATCCATTTCCTAACGTACCGACAACCGCTGCGGCTCCGTGCGCCTGATTCATTGCCTGCGCAATAAAATGACTCACCGATGTTTTGCCGTCGGTGCCGGTTACTCCCGTTACAAACATTTTTTCTGACGCTGCACCATAAAATTTA
>JALTJN010000104.1 GCA_027076405.1 Chromatiales bacterium | reverse complement strand
ATATTAATTACCCTAAGAGGTATGTGTTATTGTTTTGTGGAATAGTATTGTGACCAAAACAATGCTGAGTTTAATTTAATAAAAAAATTATGAAAAAAATTACTTTTATCACTACTTTAGTAATAATGTTTTTTTCGGTAGTTGTTGTTGCACAACAAAGAAATACTACGAAAAGGATTCCTGAAAAAGAAATAAAAAAAAGTGCAAAATCAGTAGTACTGGTAGGAAGTACGCCTTCTTCATCTGTATCAGGATCAATTGCTGTGGCTGAAAATGCTACTTATAATTCGTATTCTGTTCAACAATTAGTAGATGATTTGCTAATTTCAGGTTGCTTATCAACATCTAATGTACGGTTTGGTTACTATAAAAAGAGTGGTAGTAACTGGATTTGGAATAATCATTCTTGGTCTTCAACACCTGGAAATAGACAGTTAGGTTACTTTAACAAAGCAAGTTCAACATTTTCTCTAGATGAAGGTATCATATTTTCAACAGGTAAAATTAGTTCTGCTGAAGGTTCAAATGATACAGGAAGTAATTCTGATCAAATGGTGAGTAATGCCAGTGACCCAGATTTAGCGGTAATTACAGGTGAAACAATGTATGATGCAGCGGTTTTGGAATTTAATTTTGTGCCAGATGGTAATGTTGTTGAGTTTAAATTTGTGTTTGCGTCTGAAGAATATTTAGAATATGTTGAGACACAATATAATGATGCATTTGGCTTCTTTTTAAGTGGGCCTGGAATAACAGGGCCTTATACAAACAATGCTGTAAATTTAGCGGAGTTACCAAACGGTGATGCAGTAACAACTAACAATATACATTCAGCAGGAACAAATGTTAACGGTGTTGCTTTTCCAAGTAAAAACGATAGTTATTATGTAAATAATCCAAGTGGATCTGCATTAATGCAATATGATGGATTAACTACTGAGTTAACGGCAACATATACAGTTATACCAGGACAAACATATAAAATAAAAATGGCTATTGCTGATGCTTCTGACCAAGTATGGGATGCAGGAGTTTTCTTAAGAGCAAGAAGTTTTGCTTCTAATACAGTAGTAATTACAGACCCTGTAGCAGTTTGTTTTCCTGCAACAGTTGATATTACTGATGCTACAATTACAGCAGGAAGTACTTCGGGTTTAACATATACCTATTGGGAAGATGAATTAGCAACAATACCATATACAACACCTACGCAAGCAACGGCTGGGACTTATTATATTAAAGGGGCAGACCCTGTTTCGGGTTGTTCAGATATTAAGCCAGTAGTAGTAACAGTTAATAACGTTCAAGGCAGTGAAGTCACAGCTTCGCATGTAGATGTAACGTGTAACGGAGGCAGTGATGGTTCCTTAGAAGCGACAGCCACAGGCGGTGTAGGACCATACAGTTATAGTTTAGACAATAGCGACTTTAGCAATAGCACAGGAATCTTTAGCGGTTTAACAGCTGGAACCTATACGGTTTATGTACAAGACAGTAATGAGTGTGCAGATAGCGATCCAATAGAGGTAACCATTACCGAGCCAGATGCAGTAGTAGGCAGTGAAGTCACAGCTTCGCATGTAGATGTAACGTGTAACGGAGGCAGTGATGGTTCCTTAGAAGCGACAGCCACAGGCGGTGTAGGACCATACAGTTATAGTTTAGACAATAGCGACTTTAGC
>JALTJN010000103.1 GCA_027076405.1 Chromatiales bacterium | reverse complement strand
TATCGCCAGCATTAATAATAAAACCAAAATAGCGTCTGATTATGTTCGAGAGGTTTATTCTGACAAACAGGAACAGGCCGATATTTTGGCTTGCTGGGAACATTTACTGCCTGAATAGTGAGTGGCTTTGATTAAACATATAAATACTGACTCATAATTTGCGCGCAACCTTTTTCTATGCGCTGAATTTCGCTTGATGTTAACACAGACTTGTATCGCCCAACCGATGATGTGTTAGGGGTTTTACCCAATTTACTTGTAGACCACGGTTGATACCTGTCTGCTTTTTTTAGCGCATCAAACTTACCTAATTCAAGATCATTGCTTTTCGTATTTTGCTCAAGCTGCAAACCACTAAACTGATAAATCGCATCGTTTACACTGGGTTTACCCGACACTAAATCTTCATAACGAATCACACATACCTGCTGACGAAACTGTTCATTTTGTTCTGTGAAAACAGGCAAATAAAACGACAGATAATATTCAGATAATTGTTCCATATTACGTTGTTGAAAAAAATGTTTTTCGCCTCGTTGCTTCATTTTTTCTCCCACCCGAATCATTGAACCAATTGCATCGCGGGGATCGCGCATAATAATTAAAAATTTTGCCTGCGGTAAAAGCTCAAATAAAAAGGGAAAATGTTTTGTTAAATGAGGCTCTTTTAAAACCATGCATTTCGTTGCCGGACGCTGTTCAAATTGCAGCGCCAAAAATTGTTCAATGATACTTGAATGAAAACAACGATAAGCCTCTTCGCTTTCAAAATAATCTTCTGTTTCATGCGTATAGGCCATTTTTCCCAACTGATACGCTTGAATAAGCCCCCTTAAATAACTGGCTTCACCCAACATTTCATTGGTTTCATTATGTTGACATAACAAGGTTTGCAACATAGTTGTGCCTGTGCGCTGAGCGCCGCCAACAAACAAATACTTAACCATTTCCATAATAATTTTACTCTTTAGTGCTTTATTTTTTAATTAAATCAAGGCCTCCACACAAAATACTTTTCGCCATCTGCGAATGACGATGTTTTTTAATTATTCGTGCTTACTGGCATTGGGAACAACAGACTTTCTATTGCTCTTTAAAACTACTTAGCTTCAAATTTATTTTCTTCCAGTGATGCAATTAATTCACCAAGGTGTTTTTCATAGCGTTTCCATTTTTCAATTGCACCTGTATGGATAGGCTCTCTTACCTGATCTGTACTAGCTGTTGCAACCACTCGGGTTGTTTTATGAAACGATAAACAATTTTCTTCCCAGGGTAAATCACAAAACGCCAACATCTTGCGCGTTTCTGATTCCTGATTTTTAACTAGCTCTTCGTAACTCACATTTAAAATTTTATCCGGTAATACCTTATTCCACAATCGCATAACACGCTCATAAGAACGGTAGTAAAAACCCAGATCGGATAAGTCATAAGCAAAATGCAAAGCGCCACCAAAGAAATAACTGTAACAGGACATACAGGTATCCATTGGGTTACGCGTTACGTGTATTATTTTTGCATTGGGAAACAACTGATGAATTAAACCAACATATTGAAAGTTACTTGGCATTTTATCGGTAACTCGATCACTGCCACCAGAGAGTCGCGTTAAGTGCGCTAAATATCTTTTGGCTAAGGTTGATAAATCATCTGGCGAAACATCGGTGGTAGATTGCGGATA
>JALTJN010000102.1 GCA_027076405.1 Chromatiales bacterium | reverse complement strand
AATTTATCCGAAATATAAACACAACCATACGCTTTTAATTTTATTTATTGCTGGCTTTCAAACTTCTTTTTATCGTTGATGCTATTGTTCGCTAACGCTTTGCTCACCGGCAATTTAAAGTGGAACGTTTTTGCTGCTTTTTCAGCAAAATAAGTGCCGCTTTGAATTGTCCGCGTGCAGCTATTTGTTATGTTCTTTTTCTTCAATTTCTTTTAATTTCTTACCGCTGCTATTTTTCCAAGAAGTTAAACCATTAGAATTTCCACCTCGAACTATCGCTGCGGCTAGACTTGGGCTACTAAACTCAAAATCTTTTGTAAATATAAGTGCGTTTCCTTTAGGTTCTAATATTCCTTTTTCGATAAGCTCTTCTCTTTTGCTTCTAATTCTTTTAGCAGAAGGTCTGTGTTCTAATACTGCTTGTGATTCTTTATATACCGTAAAGCCACCAGAACTTCTTTTTCCTTTTGCTTCAATGCCTTTTATTTCACAAAATAATAAGTCTTCTTCTTTTTGAACTGATTCTATTGGGTTATTAAAATCAGTGACTCCTAACACAGGCAATAATTGTAGGCATTTTTCTAAGAAAATATTCATTTCGGCTGCGTCAGACTCTGGTAGTTTAGAGCCGCTACTAGCCGAATTAACAACCATAGAAGATGATGACTCTATTGCTAATGTAATTAATTTTCCTTCAATATACCGTATGTGTGATTTTGTTAAATTTTCATCTTTTGAAACAAATATTGTTGCTGCGTTCCAGAAATCTTTAGAAGAATGATTTTTCAACCTATTTGATACATCTTCTGCTTCACCTATATATATTGCTTTTTCACCTGTTTCTGGGTCAATACCAGTTAAAAGATATATGCCTGGGCTTGATAGCTCTTCACGTTTTAATAAGGAAGATAATTCATTTCTTGGTGCGGCAACAGCTTTACCCGACCAATTTGAAAGTTCAGCGGTGCGCAACCCAGTTGGGCTTCCATGCACTAAAAATATTTTTATTGTTGCTGCTTTCAATGATTACTCCTTTTGAACATAACGCCTTGCTCACCAGCAATTAAAAGTGGCGCGTTTTTGCTGCCTTTTTAGCAAAACAAGCGCCGCTTTTAATTGTCTGGTGAAGCTACTGGTTAGCAACAACATTCACAGACCATGATACATGTTCTACTGCTGTTGCTGTTTTCAATTCGCTCTACAATAACTCAAGCGCTGACTGCTTGTAAATGGCTTTATTCCTTCTTAACCTATCCACAATTATGCTGTTTATGTAAACAGAATGCTCATTCGGATATTAAAATTTAGCTCTACTTTTTTAGGAGTTCAGATTCATGGTTTATTGGGTTGAAAGCATTCAATACCTTTTGTAAACGCTAAGCAATCTTTTTATTTTTTAAAACCAAAAAAACTCCGGCATCAAAATACCCAAACCACTTTCATCTCGGTTGCTTAATCGTAAAAATATTTTGAAATGAAATTTATCCGAAATATAAACACAACCATACGCTTTTAATTTTATTTATTGCTGGCTTTCAAACTTCTTTTTATCGTTGATGCTATTGTTCGCTAACGCCTAGTTAAGCCGACCCGCAAAGCTGGGTGACTTTGCGGTAAAGTGCGAAGCACCGCAAAGGCGCGTAGCTTTGTGGGGTCGGACTTAAACGCCTTGTTATGCAATTTTTAGT
>JALTJN010000101.1 GCA_027076405.1 Chromatiales bacterium | reverse complement strand
CCAGCAAGCCACCATTAATGCGTTTGAAATCTAGAGCAGGCAAACTTTCTGACCACTGTCCACATTCTAAAACGCGCACATTTGGTTTCGCTGCCAGTGCGGCTTTTGCGGCATCACTAATGGCGGGGGCGATAATAACTTCTACAAACTGGCGGCTGATAATTTCGCTGGCGAGTTTTTCATCCAGTGTACGGTTAAAGGCGATAATGCCGCCAAAAGCCGAGGTAGGGTCTGTTTTATAAGCCAGCTCGTAAGCGCCGTCGATATCATCAGCAATTGCCACACCGCATGGATTAGCGTGTTTCACAATCACGCAGGCAGGTTCATCAAACGACTTTACGCATTCTAAAGCGGCATCGGTATCAGCAACATTATTGTATGAAAGTGCCTTGCCCTGAACTTGAGTGGCCGCTGCTACACACACCTCAGCCGGATGCGCTTCTTTATAAAAAGCGGCTTTTTGATGAGGGTTTTCGCCGTAGCGCATTTCCTGCACCTTATCGAATTGCAGATTAAAGGTGCGTGGAAAATCAACTTTTGTGCCGTCGCCCTGAATACGGCCAAGATAGTTGGCAATCGCACCATCGTAATGAGCCGTATGCTCAAAGGCTTTTACGGCGAGATCAAAACGTGTGGTGGATTGAATGCCGCCTTGTTTGATTTCCTCAATTACGCGGCCGTAGTCGTCAGGGTTCACCACAATGGTCACAAAAGCATGGTTTTTAGCGGTGGCGCGCACCATGGTCGGGCCGCCAATATCGATATTTTCAATGGCGTCGCTCAGGCTACAATCATCTTTGGCGACGGTGGCTTCAAAGGGATATAAATTCACCACGACCAAGTCAATCGGCGTGATGTCATTCTCGGCCATTACCGCTTCATCTGTACCGCGACGCGCTAGAATACCGCCGTGAATTTTAGGGTGCAGCGTTTTAACACGGCCATCCATAATCTCGGGAAAACCCGTATGCTCAGACACTTCTTTAACCGGTACATTATTATCGGCCAATAATTTAGCCGTACCGCCAGTGGATAAAATCTCAACACCCGCGTCTGCCAGTGCCTGACCCAGTTCTAAAATGCCGGTTTTGTCGGATACGCTCAGAAGTGCCCGTGTTACAGGCATGGTGTTGTTATTGCTCATAATGGATGTCCAGAGGTTTTAAATTCAGGTGGCGGATTATAGCGTAATTGCTGTGTTGGGGTGGAGTGGTTTAAAGGGCTTTGACTCTGTGTCAGGTTTTAATCTTTTTGACACAGAGCCACAAAGGCACAGAGCTTTTATAAGTGTTTAGTATCAAATTCTAAATATTCAAACCAAGTGTTTTCTCAGTGCCTCTGCGTCTCTGTGTCAGATTTTTAATTTTTAATCAATCAAATCATAAGCCAATAATTTTTTACGCAAGGTGCCGCGATTTAATCCCAAACATTGCGCAGCTTTCGATTGATTATCGCCAACATGTTGCATAACGGTTTCGAGTAAAGGTTTTTCAATTTGCTGTAACACCAGATCATATAAATTAGCCGGTAGTTCGCCATCTAAATCACGCATATATTCTTGTAGTGAAAATTTTACGTTTTCGCTTAAACCGGCGTGCTTCTTTTCTTTGTGGCTTGTCATTTTGATGACATTATAATTTGTTGTGCTCATGCGGCAATTAACCCTGTTTTATTTTTATGTTTAAAGAA
>JALTJN010000100.1 GCA_027076405.1 Chromatiales bacterium | reverse complement strand
TTTAGCAAAAGAACAGGCTGCTTAGATTTACCCCCCCCCCTGCGACTTATCTCTTCCCCCATTAGTTAAAGGATAAGTTGTGACTCGATGCCGCCTTTTGGCGGCATTTTTTATTTCGAGTGATAAAAATAATCGCTTCTACACCTCAATCTATACCCTCATAAATTACCCTATTTTTTAGCCATCAAATAATATTGTATAGTGCTCCTCACTATTATTTAACAGCGAATTTTCCGCTTCAAATTGCCGAATTTGCTTCAACAACATTGAATAATACAAAGATTCAATTCACGAATTTTAACTATATAACTACTCCCATTTGGGTCGTAGATACGAGGAAATAAGGATGATTAAACCAATAGGTTCTGACGAACTACAACCACGCTTCGTCTATGACGTTGCCGAACATGACAAGCTTAGTAAAGAAGCCGAGTCTCTCCCTTCTGTTGTAATTAGTTCCCAAGCAGCAGGTAATGCAGTAATGATGGGCGGTGGATATTTTAGCCCGTTAAAAGGCTTTATGAACGTGGCTGATGCCATGGGTGCAGCAGAAAAAATGACTCTGACTGACGGTTCATTCTTCCCTGTGCCTGTTATGTGTTTATTAGAAAATACTGACGCGATTGGTGACGCAAAACGTATCGCTCTACGTGATCCAAACGTTGATGGTAATCCTGTTCTTGCAATTATGGACGTTGAAGCAATCGAACAGGTTTCTGACGCTCAAATGAAAACGATGACAGATAAAGTTTATCGTACCGATGATATGGAGCACCCTGGTGTTGCTGCCTTTAATACTCAGGGACAAACTGCCGTTTCTGGTCCTATTCAGGTATTAAACTTCAGCTACTTCCAGACTGAATTCCCGGATACTTTCCGTACTGCGGTTGAAATTCGTAATGAAATTAAAGAGCACGGCTGGAATAAAGTAGTTGCCTTCCAAACGCGTAACCCGATGCATTTAGCACATGAAGAACTTTGCCACATGGCAATGGATCGCTTAGGTTGTGATGGCTTAGTGATTCACATGTTATTAGGTAAATTAAAGCCGGGGGATATTCCTGCTCCTGTACGTGATGCGGCTATCCGCAAAATGGTTGACGTTTACTTCCCGCCTAACAGCGCCATGGTTACAGGTTACGGTTTTGATATGTTATATGCCGGTCCTCGTGAAGCAGTGTTGCATGCGTACTTCCGTCAAAACATGGGTGCCACTCACTTCATTATTGGTCGAGATCATGCCGGTGTCGGTGATTACTATGGTGCATTTGATGCCCAGACTATCTTCGAAGATGAAGTACCAAAAGGCGCACTGGAGATCGAAATGTTCATGGCAGATCACACCGCCTGGTCCAAGAAGTTAAACAAGGTTGTGATGATGCGTGAAGTTGATGATCATGCAAAAGAAGATTTCGTTCTTCTTTCAGGTACTAAAGTTCGTGAAATGTTAGGCAATGGCGAAGCGCCACCTAAAGAATTTTCACGTCCTGAAGTGGCCAAGATTTTGATTGAGTATTATCAAAGCCTGTAAATAGCGATTAACTAGCTGATCAGCCAACACCCCGTTTCCTGCTTCAGGAACGGGGTGTTTTATTTTCTAGTCACAATTCATACCTTCTATCTATTACAACCTGCTTCATTTACTCCATTATTCACTTTGCTGATTAACGGGCAAAATAATATTGAACTTTGCTCCCTCAGCTTCAATATTAATACGCGTACTTTTCTTCATACCAAGACTGCAATTAAAGAAAAGGCCACAAACTGTACCAGTCCAGCATATTTAACCATCCTCCGTGTAGCTTAGCCTAAGATTTTCTTATCTGATTCTTAAGTTATCCATAAACTAACCGATAACTAAAACAGTATTAGTTATGAATTAAATCTTACTTATGAAACAACAATTAACCCTGCTTTTTATCGTAATATTATTTGGCGTATCCTGTTCAAAAGAAACGCAGATAAAACCACTTAGTATGACGATTGCTGTAGAAATGAGCCTGTTACCGGCAACGGTCTGGGTGGCCGAAAATCAGCAATATTTTAAGGAAGCAGGGTTAGACCTTACTATCAGTGAATTCGATTCCGGGCGAAATGCGCTTGAAAGCATGCTTAAAGATAATAATATTAATATGGCAACAGTGGCACAAACGCCGGTTGTTTTTAATAGTTTTAATAATGAAGATTACGTCATCATTGCTACCATGGCGCACTCGATAGATGATGTAAAAGTTCTTGCCCGCCGTGACCATGACATAAAAACAGCAAAAGATCTAAAGGGTAAAAAAATTGGTGCAACTCTACGTTCTACCGGCCATTATTTTTTGGAAGGCTTTTTATCTAACCACGGTATGAGTCTTAAAGATATACAACTTTATGATGTTAACGCCGCAAAATTAAAACAGGCGCTTATCAGTGGTGAACTTGATGCCATTACCAGCTGGGAACCACATATTTATAATACTAAAAAAGTCCTGGACGAATCTAAACTGACATTACTCGTTAGCCCCATGCCCTTTAGAAAAGATTTCTTTTTTACCGTGAATAAAACTTATGCAGATAAAAATCAGGAACAGGTTAATCGTTTTTTAAAAGCAGTACTTAAAGCAGAGCAATATATTCTTGATAATCCGCAAAAAGCGCAGCAAATTGTCGCGGCAAGAATCGGGGCTGATCCAGTCATTGTTAAAAATATATGGGATTCTTTTATTTTTGAAATCACACTGGAACAGTCCATCATTATAGGTCTGGAAGATGAAGCGCAATGGGCCATCGATATTGGCTTTAGCAAAAAACCTGTGCCGAATTACCTGAATTTTATAAATGTACAAAGTCTGGAAAAGCTTAAACCTGAAGCTGTAAATATTATTCATTAATATGACCATAGCCACTAAAACTCGTATCCTGACTTTATTATTACTGATTATATCCGTAACGTTTGGCTATTCTTTCTGGCAAACATCACGCAATCTGGAATATCAACGCAAAAATAATAATATTATACAGACTCTTATTAAGAACACCTTTGATTTTAGTTTTATCAGTAACGAATATATTTCAAACAGAAATCAAAGAGTGCAACTACAATGGGCCAACAGCCATGCATCACTTGAAGCAACATTTTCCAAAGCAACAAAAAATTTAAATATGCCTGATGACAAAGCCTCTCTTAAAAAAATGATCTCTGATGAAACTCAGGTAGAAGAATTTTTAGCTGGACTTATTGCCAATAAAGAACTTAATGATTTAAGTAATCCTTCATTATCACGCCAAAAAACCCAGACCATTTCACAAATACAGGTGCGTATACAAGGCATGTTGTCCGAAGCTCAACGTGTCAGTAAACGATCATTAAATCGATTAATTAGTGCAGAACAGCAACTCGAACTTACATCGAAGTTATTGCTTGTTACCTATTTTATTCTCTTCATTATTGCTCTTGTTTTTATTCGGCAAAAAATTATTCAACCCATTATTCACCTGCAAAAAAATGCGCATCAACTAGCCTTAGGTCATTATGATTCACGTATACCTATTGAAAATAAAGATGAGCTTTCAGCTCTTGCCGAATCCTACAACACACTAGCAAGTGAAATTCAGAAAAAAATTCAATCACTTACTGATAAATCTAATCGGCTAGCTGCATCGAAAGTGGAATTATTAACCTTAAATGATAATTTGCAACAAATGGTTGACGAACAAACCAGCGATATAAGAAACAATGAGCATAAACAACGCGCCATTTTAGATTCAATGACAGATGGCGTTATCACGATGGATCAAAGTTTCACAATTATAAACATTAATCCTGCCGTATCAGAAATATTTGGTTATTCAAGTGAAGATCTTATTAATCGTAAACTCAATTTCCTTATTACCAATCATGATACTGCTACAGAACAAATTGATACTTTTCAGGAACAGGAAGGACACCTCAAAAATGGCATAAAGATCCCGTTAGAAACAAGCCTTACCGGGATAACGGTCGACAATACCATTATGTATATCTGTATTGTCCGTGATATTACCGAACGTAAACGTGTTGATAAAATGAAAGACGAGTTCGTCAGCACAGTGAGTCATGAACTAAGAACGCCGTTAACCTCCATCCGTGGTGCGTTAAGTCTTATCAATAGTGGTGCACTTGATAAAACGCCTGACAAAATATCCGAGCTACTTGAAACAGCAGGTAGAAATGCAGAGCGACTAATGCATTTAATAAATGATATTCTCGATATGCAAAAAATTGAAGCAGGTAAACTCGAATATAATTATAAAAATATAGATTTAAAAGATGCTCTTGAGAAAGCAATTGCTGACAATCTTAATTATGCAAAACAATATCAGGTAAACATTCAACTTGATGATAAAATAGATGAACTTGTTATACAGGCCGATCCATTACGGCTGGCACAAATAATGTCAAACCTCATATCTAATGCAGCAAAATTCTCAGGAAAAAATAGTACTATTTATATTCATACAGCAATTGAAAACGACTATGCCAAAATTTCAGTTGTTGATAGCGGTGAAGGTATTCCTGCTGAATATTTTAATAAAATCTTTCGCAAGTTTTCACAGAACGATGCTTCTGCTACGAAAGAAAGAGGTGGTACGGGGCTCGGACTTGCTATCACTAAACAAATGATCGAAGACATGGGAGGAATTATCGATTTTTCCTCTATAGAGGGAATAGGAACAACGTTTAATATCTATCTGCCTCTTTCTAAAACTAAGCTGCCTAGCTAAAAGATCAATATCTTCTCCAGCCATGTTCATTTTTTAAAAAATTTATTATTTATTTCCACTATTTTCACACTAACGAATACTTACCCTCTGTTCAACTTAAGCTGTCGTGTGATGGTAGAAATTGTGACAGAGATTATCAATAAGCTCTCCTGTCACTTCAGTCTAGGCTGAGATGAAGAATATAGGGTAAACGGCACAGCAGTGAGGTATTTCACAAGTATCACTTTATATTAGCCAAAAAAAAAGCACGCTAAAATAAGCGTGCTTTCATTCACTAAATTTCAATAAATTCAGCGATATCTCATGTGTTTTTTAACGACACTAACGAGATCTTAAGGCTTCTTAGGTGTCTGATAAGGAACTTCTTTTTGGAAGCTTTTCCATTCAGTTGTATAACCAATAACAAACTGTCCTGGAACAACCTCTTTTTGTGTTGTTGTTACATATTCTGTTACACCTGTTGGCACCTTAGGTCTGCAAAATTCAGCCATAATATTAACTCCTAAAATTGTATAAGCGGGAGGAATATCAACATTATGCCAGTCCCTCCCAGTAAACTGACTAAATAAACTTTTCTAGCGCGTATAATGCGCCTTCTTCGGTATTACGTGTCTCACCCCACCTTGTGGGTTTTCAACATCTCCCTTGTAGCGGGGAATGATGTGAATATGGACATGCAAAATACTCTGTCCAGCTGCCGGGCCAACATTAACACCAATATTATAACCATCTGGATTAAATTCTTCGTCCAGCAACTTTTTTTCTTCTTTTATCAGCTCCATACAAGCTGCAACTTCTTCTGCTGTCAAATCAAAAAACTCTGCAACATGACGCCGAGGGATAACAAGAGTATGTCCAGGGCTAACGCCATAAGTGTCACGGGCACTAAACGCGAGTTCTTTTTCTAACGACACGCCCCTTGGATCAGTGCAAAACAAGCACGGATTATTCGGGTCACGTTTTTTTTCTTCATCTTTAGCTGACAAGTGCCAACACCTTTTACCGCATATTTTTGACAACGACAGCTAATTAATAGCTCTTAATTTTGCAGATATATTACCATCTTTAGCCCTTTTAAAGCAGAACCTAAGCACGGTATTTCTATAATATTTTTTTATAGCGGGCTGTCTTATTCTAATCGAACATTGTTTCCCTAACAGGATATGTTTAAACCTTTAGAACGAGTATTTATAATAACGCAAGTCGGATAAAAATTGTGCCAAAATAATCTCTTGGCATACCGTATCTAATCAGCCTATACGCTATAATCCGTCTTTATATAAACTATTTTCGCTGAGGAAACTATCTGTGACACCTAACAAAGGACGCGCTTTTTTCGGAATCTCCGGTTATCACTTTGACCCGAGTATCATCACAAATTTAATTGGCCTCGAACCTACCGCAACGAACGATGCTGGTATGCGTGGTAGTCTGGATAAACCGGTGATTAGCTCATGGGAATTTTCAACACAAACAATCACTTCTGATACGCAAGAGCTGGATATTTACAAGCTCATAGATGATGAAATTTTAAAAAAAATTGAACCTGCCAAGGACAAAATTATTGAAGTCTGTAAGAACCATAATTTATCTCCAAGAATTGGCGTAGTGCTCACTTTATCGATTGATAAGGATGAAACCAAGCCGGATGTTGGTTTTGGCTCACGAATAATCAAATTTTGTGCAGATATTGGGGCATTTATTAACGTGGATTATGAACTCTCTGAACGGGTTTAATGCTATCTAAGATAATCAGCCATTCCGGCACGGGTGTGCCGTTTAGCCAGAATGACGTGATAATCAAATTCCAGAATGACTCTTTAAGCCGCTGAAGCGCCGGCTAATTTCTTTGCCTGATTCATTTGTGCTTCACAATGTTTTACGCAAAGCGGTTGTAAAGCATGAGGGAAACATTCCATGATAATTTCAAAATCATCGGCAATTTCTTCTGCAAGCACAGCATCGTTTGTTAATTCTGCCAGCTCGTTTCTTGCTGTTACCTTGTTTACCCGACAGAGAACAGACAAATGCACCGGGCGCTGTTGCTCCATACAAACGGTCCAGCCGGTTTCATAAGATCTTACCGCCTCTGCAAAGCGATCAGGATTTTCTTCCGACTCCGCCAGATTAAGCAGTGCTGCCCCGCAATTATTATGTGCCGCAGCCAGTTCAACCGGGTGATTGTCTGCGTCCAGCTCTGAAATTGCATTTTTAAAGGCGACAACCGCTTTCTGGAAAGTACGATTACCATTTAAAAGTACCCCGTAAGCTTGAAAGGTCATCCCGAGTTGCAGCATAATCAACTTCCATTCTTCCGGTGTTTCTTTTTTCGTATAAACCAGTAACGCTGCAGTATAAGCATCAACCGCTTTATTTAATGCTTTTGCATCTGAATCAAGCCTGCCCTGCGCCTGTAGTGCTGTCGCCAGATTTGCCTGTGTTGCAGCCCATTCCAGTGGCGTCGCTTCCTGAGAGTACTCTTCCAGTGCGCAATTAAAACTTTCAATCGCTTCCTGATATATCGCAGAATCATGCAGCTGTTGTCCGATTGCGCCAAGAATGTTTCCCAGTCGGTTGTGCGTATCTGCCCAGGCATGTGCATCCTGTTGACGTAAATCATCTGTCAGTGATGCCACAAGTGCATCGCGTAACGCGTCATAGATACTTGCACTAAAACTATGCTGCTCATAGTTACCACGCGAATATAGAAAGTTATCTGCAACCGGGGCACTTCTGTCAGGTGTGGCGAGTTCGAGAGTTTCTTCGTCTACCAGACCAAGTGAAGCCGCAATAGCTCGCTCAAGTGCATGATTTACAGGATATATAATATATGGCTTACTATACTTCATCTTCAGTTCTTCGTTCTGCGCGTTCGAGGATATCATTTAGATCTGGATCGGCATCAACAGCTCCACCCAGATCAACTTCTTCATCTGTTGCATCACGTATAGACAATACTTCCAGAATAAAGGTTACATCCCTGCCACATAAGGGATTATTACCATCCACGGTTAATGTCTTGTCATCAAAACGTGTAACGATAAAGCTTTTTGGCTCACCTTTTTCATTTTCCATGGTGATGGTCATGCCAATTTCACGGTACTCTTCAGGCACATTTTCTATACGGTCGGTAAAAACGAGTGACTCGTCACGCTCACCGTATAAAAGTTTTGTATCCACTGGCACGTCGATAATATCACCCACCTTTTTGCCATAAAGATGCTTGGTGACTTCTTCTGACATAACATCATTAACGCCATGAACATAACCAATAGGATAATCAACAGTAACAAGCACATCGCCCGTTTTATCATCGACGACTTTATAATTTAACTCGACGAATTTTTCGTCTTCAATTGTATCTGACATATCTAATAAAACCTGTTTTCTTGATAACGTTGTTTAAATCTATTTTTAAAATCCTGATACTTAGAAATTAATTTTTAGAATAACGTCGCACCAAAGATTTTAACTTTCTCTTTTTCATAACCAAGCACCAGTCGGCCCAGCCATTCACCTTTTGATTTTTTGTTAATCACTTTATAAAGAACGGTAACGTGTTCACCACGGCGTATCATGCCAAGATATGAGTAGTCTTCTGACAGGTTTTTGGCTAAATCGCTTCTCGCAAACTGCTTACCCATTTCAACTTCATTTGCCCCCTTCATAAAAGAAGCCGAGAAGTTACGGGTGAAAGCACCATAGTTACCTTCATTTGAGTATTTAACAAGATCTGCCCACATTGGGTGAGCGTGTTCTAAAATTTCTTCATCTGTGTTTTCAATAATATTCATCTAACTATCTCAATAAAATAAATCAAGTTGCATTAAAGTTGTCTCGTCCGAGATTAATACTCTCAAGAGACAAAAAAAGGACCAACATTATACATGTCAGTCCTTTTTTTTTCGCAAATTTATTTCAAGCGTGACTTTCTTAAAATAGCAAAATCAAGCCTGTATTTGCTTAGTGGTGACCTTCAGCTTTCAGTTTAGCCAGGTCTTTATCCTCGATGTCACCTACAAGGTGGTACAGAGGCGCTTTCTCCATCGTGTACTCACCTGTTTTAGGATCACGACGAGAAACTGTTAATACATGCCAGTTCTCATCATCCAGCTTCATCGCGTCACCACGGTAGTAGTAACCAGGCCAGCGAGTTTCTTTACGGAACATCGTATGTTGGAATACAGCCTCAGAAGTAAGGAAACGATGCTTCAATTCCCATGCACGTAATAGCTCATGGATATCTTCAGCTGCAACCTTATCCAGATCTTCACCCAGAATAGCCATTTTCTTAAGACCAATACTGAGAAGCTTGTCGTTAGTCATGTAGTTCACACCGAAACCACCACAGTACTCATCCATCAATTTCTGTAAACGATCCAGACCTTGACGTGGGTTGATGTAGTTAGGGTTAACTGTACCAGCAACGATTTCGTTACGGCCTACAGTGTACGTTTCCATCGGCTTGTAGATTTCTTCCTTACGGCGAGAAATCTGAGCGTCAGTTACACGGATGCCTTCAGCTTTACCATCGTCGATATATTGACAAGCGGCCTTAGCAGCCAAACGACCTTCAGTGAAAGAACCTGATGAGAATGCGTGTGGAGTACCACCTACCGCATCACCTGCACCAAACAGACCTTCAACAGTCGTCATACGGTTATAACCCCAGAAGTATTCTTCAGGAGATACATCTTCAGGACCAGAACACCATGCACCACAACCTGTTGCATGTGAACCCATAACGTATGGCTCTGAAGTAGTTAATTCAGGGTTTTCATATTTAGGATCAACGTCAGTTGCCGCCCAAAGAACCGCTTGACCAACTGTCATACCTAAGAAGTTATGCCAGCCAATTTCTTCTAAATGCGGATCCTGGAATGCTTCCATTGTAACCATGTGGATTGGACCGCGACCTGCATTCACCTCAGAGATGATTGCGTGGTTACGCAGACAAGTTGGAATCGGACGATGCGTCGCGTGTGACGCTTCCGGATCCAGATATTCTTTACCCACTCTTTCTTGCAGCTCTGGGAACCATTTTGATTCGTACTCATCACCGTAAGCATTTTGTGTGTATGTCTTAAGATGTAAGAAGTATGCGCCAACAGGACCGTAACCATCTTTGAAACGCGCTAATACGATACGGTTTTCCATTTGTGTCATTTTCGCGCCCGCATCGATCATAAGACCGTATGCAGAACCTGATGACCATGGTGCGTACCATACACGACCCGCGCCTTCACCAACTGAACGAGGCTTAAAGATGTTAGAAGCACCACCCGCACCACAGATTACAGTCTTAGACTTAAATACGTGGTAGTTACCGGTACGTACGTTGAAACCAACAGCACCCGCAACGCGGTTTTCTTTAGACTCATCCATTAATAAGTGAGTAACACAAACACGGTTGAATACTTTATCAGCCGAGTTTTTCGCCGCTTCAGCAACGATTGGCTTATAAGATTCACCGTGAATCATAATCTGCCAGCGACCTTCACGAAGATAAGCACCTGTCTTCGTGTTACGCATGATAGGTAAACCCCATTCTTCAAACTGATGTACAGCTGAATCAACGTGGCGAGCCATATCGAATGCTAAATCTTCACGAACCATACCCATTAAATCGATACGCGCATAACGTACATGATCTTCAGGATTATTTTCGCCAAAACGCGTACCCATGTAACAGTTAATCGCGTAAAGACCCTGTGCTACCGCACCAGAACGGTCGATGTTTGCTTTTTCTGCAATAACAATCTTCTTGTTTTTGCCCCAGTATCTTGCTTCGAATGCAGCACCAGTACCACCAAGGCCCGCACCTGCAACCAAGATGTCGATATCATCTTCAATAATTGTCTTGTAGCCCATTAGTAATAAACCCCTTCTTTAATTTCCAAGCCATTTGATTCAAGTGTCGCTAATGCATTGTCATTCATAGCAACATACTTAGGCTCATTAAATAATAACTCACTGTTGACCACTTCTTTAGCTGGTGCAGATTCATTAGCTAGTTGTGGAATACATGATCCCCAAGGCTTAGTCGTGATTGGAGCAAGTAATTCCATATCTTTCTTGCCATTACGGAACTTGATGCGCCATGCAATTGTTCCTTTTTCTTCATCGCGATGAACACGTACTGAAGAACCTAATGGAGCGAAATCCGCATAGCCACGAACATCAATTGCGTGATGTGGGCAAGCTTTTACGCATGAATAACATTCCCAACACATGTTAGGTTCCAGGTTATAAGCACGGCGTAATGTTTTATCGATGTGCATGATGTCAGATGGGCAGATATCAACGCACTGTCCACAACCATCACAACGAGTCATATATACAAAAGTAGGCATAATATTCTCTCTTTCTTAAATAATTGTTATTAGATTAATGTTAGTAATGGTTTGGTGATTCACGTCTGATACCGTGACCCATATATTCCGGGTTTTTACCCATGTATTCAGGGATATCAGGGAATTTTGCTTGAACTTCAGGAGAAGATAAATCGAAATCACCCGGTAAGTTCTCTCTTGAACCATCGGCTACTGTCGTACGTTTCTGGAATGCTGCAGCTGGTTTGAAGAACATGTGTGCAAACTTAGACCATAATACACTAGCGAAAAGCGTTGTGTTTGAAACGAGGAATAATCCGAAGAATAATGTCGCCCAACCCATATCAGCAACGTTCATTCCGCCAGACTGTAGGTAAGACCAGATTAATGCGAATGTTGCAGTTGTGAAAAGTGAAACAATAAAGAGATCTGCAGGTACTAATTTATACCACTTTGCACCTTCAGCAGATACGTCAACGCGGATAAAGAACCAGAACCAGTAACCACCAAGACAAAGCATGATTGCACCAATGTGCCAAAGCTGTGCCACGATAGGATTTGAAGAAAGACCAAAAATCATGATGGCTGTTGTTACTACGAAAGTAATAAAGCCGTACATTGTCAAAAGGTGAGAAATTCGACGTTTTGTACTACAGAATTCGCCAGAAGTTAAAACTTCGTTAGCCAGTGTTGCCACTGCCATACCGACTTTTTCACCGCCGCCAACTGTACGCTTGGCATTTGCTTTTGCTTTTTTTGCATTTTCAAAAAAGTACTTCGCACTTTTCTTATGCATCATATCGAGTATTGTGCCCCCAATAACTAGCACTACCATCACGATAAGATATGCCTGCATTACATCAGGCGAGATTAACGCTGAAAGAGCGTCAAAAGGGTTGGTCATGAACATTTTGTTATCCTCAAAATTTTATTGCGACTCGAGCTTCCCACATAGAAAACCCTTAAAATTAATTGCGCCTAGAATATCCCTAAAATGCCCGAGCGTCGAGAATTAATGCATTACCCCCCCATACATAAATTTTATACCCTATACTTTTCTAACCTTATAATTAGCCCTAATCTAAAATTCAGATAAAAACATCTACTTTTTATAAATAAATTCAATGCAATAAAAAAGGAGCCCAAACTCCTTTTTATTAACTCTTAGAGTGAAATATCAATTATTTTGCTTTTGTTTGCGATAAACCTTGAGAATTAGCTCGTTCATATTGATCAAGCTGCTTCATCACTAAATGTAATGCTTCTGCATAAGGCACCGTACCTTGTGCCCGAATAATGGCCTGACCTTCAGAACTTAATGCATATTTAATAAAATTACGTACCAATGGTGTTTTATTTCCACGCTTTATAACGAGATAAAGAGGACGATACAGCGCATATGAACCATTTTTAATATTTTCATAGGTGGGTGCTTTTCCATCAAGCTTAAGTAATTTTACTTTGCGTTTTTTTGCGCTGCTGATACCGGAAACACCAAAACCATTTGGATTTTTTTGTACCCCTTTTTCAACCGGACCGGATGATTTAACCACATACGTTGCTTTAAATTCCTGATCATAATTAGCAAAAACGAGTTCACGTAGTGTACGCCCAACACCGGATAACTTTCCTCGGCGCACATAAAGATCAATCGGTGCATCTTTACCGCCTAATTGTTTCCAGTTTGTTATTTTACCCAGATATACCTTTCTTAATTGTTCATAAGTAATATTATCAACAGGGTTGCCGACATGTACAAAAGCCACTAATGCATCCCATGCCACCGGAATTTGAAAGGCATTACGCTCTTCAGGATTTTTCTCAATCGAAACCCGACACGCCCCTCCAATATCAATTGAGCCTTTTGCCGCATTGCGAATCCCCTTGGTTGCACCGCCGCCACTTAATTTAATCGCTATACCGGTTTTTTTTGTATAAGCTTTCGCCAGCTCTTTCATAAAGGCTTTTTTAGAAATACCACAACCTGCCCACTGAAGTGTTTCAGCTGCCTGAATTGATGAGCTCAAGCTTAAGATAAGACTGAAACCTAAAAAGGAAAGAAAAAAAGTTTTAAATAATGGCATACACACCTCAACGGTAAATGAACTATCACTAATAATTATTATTTTTACCTTAAATGATATATTGAATAAATAAGGCTTATTTTTAATCATAACCCAATATCTGTACAAAAGTTACCATAATCACCTCACTTTTTACTTGATATAGATTAATTCTTATACAAAAAATATAATTAAAATCATAAGGTTACAGGTTATTTAAATGACTGTTTCTAGTCTGAGGCAGACAATGACTACTTTTTTTATTTATGAGCATCCGTACCCTTTAACTTTTTGCTCATAACACACACATTCGTACTCCAGAAAATACTCGGTGATAATTTAATATGAGAAAATATGAAGAATAATTTTAATGAATTATTTTTCTCTGCCGCTATTAAAACTGGCAATGGAATCGCCATCGTCTATAGTTACCTTCAGCCTCATTTTTAAGCTAAGCACCCCTATTTTTTAAGCGGTTTATTAATACTTAGAGGGATAAGAAGGACTTTCACCCACTCCCCCCAATGGGGTAGGTGAAATAGCATACTATTTTAGTATATAATGATTTCATTATGTTCTTAATAAACCTGATTAGTCACTGCGTGATAAGCCAAATATAATCACGCGCTTTTTAATTAAAGATCTCTTTTGATCACAGTAATCAAGGCCACACTATGACCGTATTACATGACCCGATTTCGCCTCCAGAAGGCAGAATTGAAACTAAAAACACCACCTGCTACATGTGTGCATGTCGCTGTGGTATCCGCGTAACATTACGAGATAACGAAGTTCGCTATATTCAGGGTAATCCTGATCATCCTCTGAATCAGGGTGTGATTTGTGCCAAAGGTGCTTCCGGCATCATGAAGCAATACTCCCCTGCTCGCTTAACCAAGCCGTTAAAGCGTAAAGAAGGTGCTGATCGTGGCGCCGCTGAATTTGAAGAAATCAGCTGGGATGAAGCTTTCCAGATTATGGAAGAGCGCTTAAGCCACCTACGTTCAACCGATCCAAAGAAATTTGCCTTGTTTACCGGCCGCGATCAGATGCAAGCGCTCACCGGTTTATTTGCTAAGCAGTTTGGTACCCCAAACTATGCCGCTCACGGTGGTTTCTGCTCGGTCAATATGGCTGCGGGCATGATTTACACCATTGGTGGTTCTTTCTGGGAATTTGGCGGGCCTGATTTAGAGCGTTCTAAACTCTTTATTATGATTGGTACTGCGGAAGATCATCACTCCAATCCAATGAAAATTGCGTTATCTAAATTTAAACGCAACGGTGGCCGTTTTATCTCCATTAATCCTGTCCGTACCGGCTATTCAGCAATAGCTGATGAATGGATTCCGATTAAACCGGGAACAGATGGCGCATTAATGCTTGCTTTGATTCATGAGCTTATTAAAACCGGACTTTACGATCGTGATTTTTTAGTTCAGTACTCTAACTCTGCCGAGCTTATAAGTACTGATGAAGCGAGCGATGACTTTGGTTTATTTGTCCATACAGACATCCCTCAGGAAACGGAATGTTTTGAAGCACAAGATAAAGTTTGGTGGGATCGTAATAGCGATAAGCCAATGCATGCGCGTGAAGAAAGCCTTGACCCTTATCTGCTTGGTGAATTCACCATGCCGGATGGTCGTCAGGTTAAACCCGCTTTTCAGTTATTAAAAGAACGCGTTGAAGAATACACCCCTGAATGGGCGGCAGAAGTGACCGGTATTTCGGCTGATACTATCAGAACACTGGCTCATGAAATGGGCATCACGGCGCGTGATGAACAAATTGAATTGCCGATTGCCTGGACCGATGCATGGGGTAAAGATCACGATACCATTACCGGTAATCCTGTTTCTTTCCATGCCATGCGTGGACTAGCTGCTCACTCAAATGGTTTCCAGTCAATTCGTGCTTTAAGTATCTTAATGAGTCTTTTAGGCACAATTGACCGCCCGGGTGGCTTCCGCCACAAAGCACCATTCCCGCGTCCAATTCCACCTTGTGCGAAAACCCCGAGAGGGCCTGAAGGCGTTCAACCGAATACACCTTTAGATGGTATGCCGTTAGGCTGGCCGGCAGAACCCAATGATTTATTTGTTGATGATGAAGGTACTCCTGTTCGTATCGATAAGGCGTTTTCCTGGGAGTTCCCGTTATCGGCTCACGGTTTAATGCATAACGCCATTACCAATGCCGTCAATAAGGACCCGTATGACATTGATACATTAATGATTTTTATGGCCAACATGGCATGGAACTCGTCAATGAACACCAGTGAAGTTCGCGACATGTTAAACGACAAGAATGAAGATGGAACTTTCAAAATTCCTTTCCTGATTGTTTGCGATGCCTTCCAGTCTGAAATGTCTGCTTATGCTGATTTATTACTTCCGGATACAACATACCTTGAACGTCATGATGTTATGTCGATGCTTGATCGTCCTATCTCTGAATTTGATGGCCCTGTTGATTCTGTCCGTATTCCTGTTGTGCCACCGACCGGTGACTGCAAGCCGTTCCAGGAAGTACTCATTGAACTTGGTTCACGTTTAAAGCTACCTGCTTTCACCAAAGAAGACGGTTCACGCAAGTTCCGTGACTATCCTGATTTTGTGGTCAACTTTGAAACTGCGCCGGGTTCCGGCATTGGTTTCTTATCCGGCTGGCGTGGTAAGGGTGGCGAAAAATTCATGAAAGGTGAACCAAACCCGAACCAGTGGGAAATGTATGAAAAGAACAACTGTGTTTACCATCATCATCTACCAAAGTCTTACCAGTACATGCGTAACTGGAACCGTGGTTATCTGAAATGGTCACAAGAACATTCACTACAACGTTATGCTGAGCCAATTAATATTCATATTTATTCTGAAGTATTAATGAAGTTCCGTTTAGCGGCGCAAGGTAAGCTTGAAGGTAAACAACCACCGGAACATTTACGTGGCCGTGTTGAAACACACTTTGATCCGTTACCGTTCTATGCTGAACCATTAGAAGTGCAGTTAACAGATAAGCAAAAGTATCCTTTAGCCGCACTGACACAACGCCCAATGGCAATGTACCACTCGTGGGATTCACAAAATGCGTGGTTACGTCAGATCCATGCGCATAACTACATGCACATTCACCCTTCTACTGCACAGGCACAAGGTATTGAAGACGGTGGCTGGATGTGGGCTGAATCCATGCACGGTAAGGTGCGATGCTTGGCTCGTTACTCTGAAGCCGTTGAGCCCGGTACAATCTGGACCTGGAATGCGGTTGGTAAAGCAAAAGGCGCCTGGAACCTTGACGGTGATGCAAACGAATCGAAGAAAGGTTTCTTGTTAAACCATTTAATCGCAGAAGAGTTACCAACTAACGAATGTGGTGATCATATATCAAATTCTGATCCGATTACCGGCCAGGCAGGTTGGTATGACGTACGTGTTCGAGTGTATAAAGCCGAAGATGATGAACCTAAAGAGACGTATCCTCAATTTGATGAAATGCCTGCTGTACCAGGCACGGGTGTACGTCGTAAAGTTCAAGGTTTCTTCGCTGGCATGTTTACTAAAGGAGCCAAATAATGACTCAGTTAGCTTTAGTTATTGATCTTAATGTTTGTGTAGGCTGTCATGCTTGCGTAACAAGTTGTAAAGAATGGAATACCTCGGGTCCCGCAGGTTTTATGACGGATGAAAATCCGTATGGTAAAGATCCAACCGGTACTTTCTTTAACCGTGTACAAACGTATGAAATTGGCGAATTTCCAAAAACAGAAACCGTTCACTTTCCAAAGAGTTGTTTACATTGTGAAGATGCACCTTGTGTTCCTGTTTGCCCAACCGGCGCAAGTTACAAGCGTGAAAAAGACGGTATTGTTTTAGTCGATTACGATAAATGTATAGGCTGTCGTTATTGCACATGGGCTTGTCCTTACGGTGCACGTGAAATTGATGAACAACAAAAAGTCATGAAAAAATGTACTTTATGTGTTGATCGTATTTATGACGAATCATTACCCGAGTCAGAACGTAAGCCGGCTTGTGTACTCGCTTGTCCGACCAGTGCCCGTTTATTTGGTGATGTACATGATCCTGATTCAGAAGTCTCTGTGCAGATTCGTGAAGAAGGTGGTTATCAGTTAATGCCTGAATGGGGAACGAACCCGTCTAATCACTACTTGCCACGACGTAAAACTCGTATGCATATTCATGAAGACGAATTACAACGTGCCGATAATCCATTGAATAAAGAACAACGTGGACCAAGTGGCCCGGTCGAAGGAACAACGCTCGACGACAGTACTTCCTGGTAATTGTATTGTCACAAAGGCCACGAAGAATACCAAGATAATAAAATATCAAACTTGGTATTCTTCGTGAACTTAGTGGCTAAGCTTTTTTTAAATAAAATTTAGGAGATCGACAATGCATCCGGCATTTTCAGTTATCTTTTTAACAACATTAATAGGCGCAGGACAGGGTTTATTTCTCGCTCTGTTCACAGGTCAAAGTTACGCAGCAGTTGAACTTGTTCCTACGCAAGACAGTGCTTCCTTTTATGGCTTAGGCGCGCTTATCGCTCTGGCATTTTTAGTCGGCGGCTTAATTGCTTCTTTCTTCCACCTTGGTCGACCTGAACGTGCATGGCGCTCTGCAGCAATGTGGCGTACATCCTGGTTGTCTCGTGAAGTTATCGTATTACCCACTGTAATGGGCTTAATTTTTATTTACAGCATGATGCATTTCTTTGGTTGGGATACCGTTTTATATACCAGTAAAACAGGCACAACCCTGCAATTAAGTTTAGTCGTTGGTGCGATTGCCATGATTACAACCTTCTTGCTATTTATTTGTACCAGCATGATTTACGCCACCATTAAATTCCTGCAGGAATGGGCTTGTGCATTAACGGTTGCGAATTATTTATTACTCGGTACCGCATCCGGCTTTACCTTGGCAGCAGCATTTGCCAGCGCAAATGCACCTGACTTATTAGGCCTGTATGCCAACTGGGCAATTATTATTACTGCGGCGGCTTTTATCACTCGTAGTGGTTCTTTAATTCGTAATGCAAAAATTAAAGCCAAATCAACCATTCAGTCTGCTATCGGTATTCGCCACCCGCAAATCCAGCAAAAATCGATGGGGATGCAAGGCGGCTCAATGAATACCCGTGATTTCTTCCATCATAAAACAGCGACTTTTATGAAAATTATTAAATGGAGCTTTATGATTCTTGTTTTCCCTATTCCAATTATTCTGCTTTGGCTTGGCGAAGAATCAGGTAGTACAAGTATTTTACTGGGCGCTTTTATTATTCAATATATCGGCTTGATTGCTGAACGCTGGTTCTTCTTTGCACAAGCAAATCACCCGCAAAATCTTTATTATCAGACTACATAAACAACATAGAGTCTGATAAATAAGACCAAAAAGCCGCTTTGTTACCCAACAGAGCGGCTTTTTTATTACCTGTTAATTTTTCTCATAAATTTGAGAGATATTCAGATTAGGTTCAGCTTCATCTGTCTATAGTTCTTATAACAGCTAAAAAAGCTCGAATAAATAACAGGAGAAGCAAAATGAATATCAAAGCAACTATTGGCATAATTATCATCGCTTTAAGCAGTGTTTCTATGGCAGAAGCAGGTCAGAAACATCATGAAAGAGACAATGAGCGTCTTGATGATCGAGGTCATTATCGCCAATATGACACCCCTCATCATGAGCGCAATTTCCGCAAATATAATCAACATAAGCAATGGAGACATGCAAAACGTCACCGTCAAATTCGTCGTGAAGTTCGCCGTGAATTACGTCATGAACGGCAACAACGGAGATTCAATCGTCATATGAGAAAGTATATCCGTGCTCACAGAAGATATTATCACTGGAATAATGACTGGAGATACGAGCGTAGCCATTTCTATCGCCACAGCAGTTACATTGCCCCTGACTACTATGCTGTACCTCGCTATCGCTCGCGTGTAGTCATCAGCAGTGGGCACCATTCTGATAATGTCTTACCCATATTAGCCGGAGGACTTATTGGTTCAGCCATAGCCAGTGACGCCAGTGGTGGTGATGCAGGTGCGGCATTTGGTGGCGCTATTTTTGGTGCTATGGTTGGAAATGCTATTTCACAACATTAATTTAAGAATAAATCTGGTTAAAATTTTATGGCTTGGTTATCCTTAATATGCAGGACACAATAAATTAATTGAGTCCTGCATATTAATCCCTAACAATAAATTGAGATAAAAATGAAATATACAATTATTCCTTCCCTTTTTTTTATTCTCATCACAACGTTTTCTGCCGCAACTCCTGCAGAAGCCATATCGTCAGAACCTAAAATACGCTTAAGCCAAAACAATAGTCAAACTTTAAATCAGGCAGTAACGACAATAAAACTAAAAACGGGGGGCCGGATACTCTCTGCTAAAACAGTACAAAAAAATGGACACCGTATTTATAAAATAAAAGTATTACTACCTTCCGGGAAAATACAAACCTTTAGAGTTAATGCCGGGTAATTTTTATGCGTTTGTTAATTATTGAAGATGAACCCAACTTAAGGGCTCAACTACAAAAATATTTACAGGAAAATGGTTTTGCCGTTGATATTGCAAAAGATGGTGAAGCGGGGCTGTTCATGGGTCATGAGTATTCCTTCGATATGGCCATTGTTGATTTAGGGCTACCAAAATTATCAGGCATCGAGGTCATTAAGCAGTGGCGTAAAATGGAAAAATCTTTCCCTATTCTTATCTTAACCGCACGGGGAAAATGGCAGGATAAGGTTGAAGGCCTTGAAGCCGGAGCCGATGATTATCTGGTGAAGCCTTTTCATAATGAGGAGTTACTTGCAAGAATACGCGCCTTATTACGACGCTCTGCCGGTGTTGCACAACCGCTTATTCATTTCGGAGCAATCAATATAAATACATCATCACAATCAGTATTCGTCAATGATGCCGAACTTGAGCTGACCGCTTATGAATACAAGGTTATAGAATACCTGGTTATGAATAAAGACAAGGTCATTTCAAAAACTGAATTAACAGAACATATTTATGAACAGGATTTTGACCGCGATAGTAATGTTATTGAAGTATTCGTAGGTCGGCTAAGAAAAAAACTGGATCCCGATGGTACATTAAAACCCATAGAAACATTGCGCGGCAGAGGTTATCGCTGGAATTTAAATCAAACAAATACGAATGATGTGTCGTTAACATGATTTTTTCCATCCATACCCGAATTTTATTTTCTGCATTAATTATCCTGATTTTTTTTATGAGCCTAACCGGACTGGTATTAGATAAAGCATTCCGCAACAATATAGAAAATGCACAACGCGAAAACTTGCGTACCCAAATTTATGCTTTGCTTGCAACAGCAGAACTCGATGATGCTGAATATTTAAAACTTCCTGTAGAAAATATGGAGCCTCGACTCAATATTTCGGAATCAACCCTGCATGCTCAGGTTATCAGCGCAAATAAAAAAATCGTCTGGCAATCTGAATCTATGCTAAACACAAAAATTCCTTTTCCTGACGAATATAAAGTGGGAGAATTTTCTTTTTCCAATATCTCTGTCGATGGACAAGAATATACTTCAGTCAACTTTGCCACAATATGGATAACAGTTGAAGGTGAAGACACCTATATTTTTCAGGTTGCAGAAAACAAGAATGTTTATGATTCACAAATTTCTCTATTTCGTAAAAACTTATGGGGCTGGCTAGCCGGAGTCAGCTTACTGTTAATTATTATCCAAACGCTCATTCTGCGCTGGGGATTAAAACCGTTGCGATATGTTGCAGACGATTTAATAAAAATAGAAGAAGGAGAAGCTGAAAAACTGACTGCTCTATACCCAAAAGAAATTACACCTTTAACAAATAATTTAAATCAGCTCCTTGATTCGTCTCAACAACAGCTTACCCGCTATCGGGATGCGCTTGGTAATATGGCGCATAGTTTAAAAACACCGATTGCAGTATTACAAGGAATAACAAACAGTCTGTCAGGGAAAGAAAAAGATACCGCAGATGAACAATTAAAAACCATTAACAATATTGTTGAATATCAGTTGAATAGAGCAGCAACGGTTGCAAAATCACATTTTACTGAAACACTTAATTTACTACCTGTCATTAATAAAATAGTAAACACTCTACAAAAGGTACATACAGAAAAAGAGGTGCAGGTTAATATTAAAGTTGATGAGAAATTAAAAGTTAAAATAGACCAAGGTGACCTTTATGAGTTGCTAGGTAATTTATTAGAAAATGCTTTTAAATGGTGCGATAAAAAAGTAGCTATTTCTGCCAGTAAAAATCATCAGCAGATTGAACTGGCAATAGAAGACGATGGCATCGGTATCGCTGAAGATGAAAAGGAACGGATATTATTGCGTGGACAACGCGCCGATCAGAATACACCTGGCCATGGATTGGGACTCGCAATGGTAAATGACATTTTATTACTATATAAAGGCGAAATGAAGATAACAAAAAGCTTACTCGGTGGTGCAAAAATAATTATAAGCTTTTAAAAAATCACTTTTATTCTACAATAAAGGGCGTTATCAATATTGCTTTTTCCTCTACAACGCAAACCTCGCGACATAAAGCACAACCTGAACAGACATCCTGATGAATAACAGGTTTTTCATTTATTAATTCCATTGCCCCTTCAACCGGACAATGCGGCACACAAGCACCACATTCCGGCCCAGAAAAAGGTAAACAAAGGTTTTCATTTATTTCAGCTCTGGCAAATTTTGTCGGGCTTTCATTTTCTATGCGCACTAATGCCTTTGCTTCACATGCATTTACACATGGCCAGTCTTCACATAAATGACAACCCTTTTTTAATAAATCGAGAGCAGGTGTATTGACGACATCCGCACCTAAACGAGCGGCCAATGGAAAAATAATATTGTGCGGACAAGCTTCGATACAAGCATTGCAACGTGTGCAGGCTAATAAAAAATCAAGTTCAGCAACCGCATAAGGAGGACGGATCCAGTGTTTTGCCCTGTCAGCCGCACGCTTATCAACGGTTTTAACAGCAACCTCTGCCGCTTTACCCAAACCCCGTCTAAAAAAATCTCTACGATCCATTATTAACCTTATTCAATAAGTTACAAAGCAGTATTATGATTTAAACAAAAGATAGTCTAAATCACCACATAATTAACCTTTACAGGCGGATGGAAGCAAGGCAAGTTTAAAATTTAAAAAATGAATTTATAATAAATAAATGAATTTTTTAAATTTTAGACTTAACGCCGCTAACACCGTCTGTAATGGTTAATTTACCAGCCGGCGCCGGGTTGAGGCATCCCCTTATGACAATCCGCACAAGGCCTTTTCTCTTTTTTAAATTTATCATGCAAGACTAAATCTTTATCAAACTTTTTGGCAATATGATGTGCGATTCCCATATGGCAATCTATACATGTCTGTCCTTTTTCAAGAGCACGTCTATGTGCACTTTGTGATGATTTTTTTTGCACCTTAAGATTCATTGAGTTAAAAGCATGACAGTTCCGGCATTCACGCGAATCTGTATCTTTCATGGTTTTCCAGACATGTTGTGCCAGCTGCAAACGCTTTGTTTCGAATTTTTTCGGTGTATCTATACTGCCAATCACCTTATGAAAAAGCTCGTTCGTTGCACCAACTTTCCGTATTACTTTGTGTATCCAGTCTTTTGGTACATGACAATCGGGACAGGTTGCTCTTACTCCTGTTCTATTCGAATAATGAATTGTTTCTTTATATTCTTTATAAACATTCTCTTCCATTTCATGACAGGAAATACAAAAAGTCTCGGTATTCGTTAATTCCATACTGGTATTGAAAGCCCCCCAGAATAAAATACCTAAAATAAAAACACTAAAAAAAACCCCAATGGGACAACGCGCACTTAAGCTGCAGTAATTCTGTAAATATTTTTTAAATTTATTCAACATAATGTTATTCCATTACATACGCATAATCATTGGTTGCATTAAAAGCCATAAATCGACAAGACTAATAAAAGAGATATATAAAAACAGTGGCACATACACTCGTTTTATAACCTTAGATGTCGCACTCACCTGATTAAACCGCTGTCTGGCAATACGCAGTGACAAATAAAATCCGAAAATAACAAGCAAACCCTGAATACCAAACACGATATTGTCATTGATAATCGGGTTCATATGCCGCATATGTCTTTCCATCATACTTAATGGTTGTGTATTTATACCTAATGGATTAAATAATACTGTCCAGAAACCCTGACTCTCTCTTACCAGGTGTGTCATGTTATGTGCAATATGGTAAGTAAAAGCCAAGGGTAAGATGCTTAGTGCAAAAGCCGAGAAAATACGATTGTATTCCTCTTTTGTTTTTAACAAAATTTGAGTCCATTTAATGGATGCTAAAAATAATATTATCGGAATAGCCATGCCCGCAAACATCCCGAGACTAAAACTTGTTAATAATTGTCCTGAATCACCAATCAAATATGCCAGTTTATGAATCGAACTTTCCCAATATGGCATCATGGTAATTCCATGAAATATTGTTAATGCAACTAAACCTAGAATAAACCAGCCTTCATCAACGCGTCCCCTTAATGCAGATGAACGTGGAGTTTGAGTAATTTCATCTCCCACGCCACGAATTCGCCAGCTTACGTTTTGATGTGGACAACTCATGCTGCATGCACCACAAGAAGTACAATAAGTATTCTGAGAGAGCCGTCCCATAACAAGATTTGTCGGACAGGGTTCGATATCTTTTGTGCCGTGATAACATTCAAGTGTTTTACAATCAGCACATGTCTTTTCATTAACAGGGGCTAAAGCAATGGGTGCAATAGAACTATATGCACCAATCGTTCTGCCTATTGCACAAAAGTAACGGCAAAATGCTTTGCGTTCATATACCGCCAAAGAAACCGTAGCTGCCACCACCATAAATAAAGCCATTAATGCGGTTGCATAGGGACTAACGGTTACACCAACTCCCAGCTCTAACCAGGTCAAACCAACAAACATGATTAGTGCAGGCCATACCGAGCGTAAAACTTTTGGCACACGTATATTTAAACTACTGGTTTCACTTGCGCGTTTCCACAACTTTTGCCGAACTAACCATGTCGCAATAGCATCCCATGGGCAGATTGCACACCATGCTGAACCAACAAAGAAAATACTAATGACAACGCCTGACCACCAAATAGTCCAGGTTAAAACTGTTGCAATATTTCTTTCAGGAACAGGGGTACCAAATAAACCTGCATAAACAACAAGTAAAAAAACAGCTGCCGCAACCAGCCTAAAACTAACAATAAGCCATGGTCGGGTAGTGATTTTTTTAATAAAAGAATTACTAATTGGGAATTTAAAACCTGTTCCGGACTGAACAGAGAAGAAAATATAACGTATTGCAATGACAACCATACTGAAAAAAATAAATGCAACCCATCCAGCAGGCAATCCGGGATGCACCATCCCTTCCTCTGGCACATAAATTAGGTTATTAATAAAATTGACAACTAACTCATACATCTTTAATGATCACTATGATGCTGCTTTGCCTTTAATCGTTGTAAACGATGGCGCTGTGTTATATTTACCGCAACAATGACTAAAACTATAATAACAACAGCTAATCCTATTGGGCCAATAGAATCCGGTTCACCAATACGTAGCGGGAAATCAATCGTATAAGGCTCGCCACCGGATTCAAATTCAGCTGTTACGATATAATTTCCTGCTTTACTAAAAACAAAACCTTGCCGGTATACACCATCATCAATTTCCTGCGTTCCTAATATTTCCTGCTTTGATGAAAACCAACTATCATCTCTAACTTTAAAAGTTACTTTGCCATTAAATGTATTTCCATTATCGATACGTGAAGCATATAAATTGACTCGACCTGACTCATTGGGTTTTGGGAAAGCAGGAAAGGCCATGTATGTTACATAGTATTCGCCTATTTGTGTTTCAACCTGCAGGCTAGGCGGTGTATTTGAATCATCACCTAAACTATAAGATGGCCGGCCTAATACATGATGAGCAAATACCTGATTAAAGCTTAAAATATTAATTAGCAATATCAGTAAAACAACTTTTTTAAATTTCATTTTTAATATTTTAACCGACTATCACTTTCTTGCCATTTGTATTGCTGATTAAGCCCTACACCATGTCTTGCAACTTTACTGTCTGTGCCTTGTACAATTCGTATAGGTAAACTTGGTTCTGGACAAACTTCAACACATTGACCGCAGCCAACGCAACCATCTTTAACAACAGGACGATAAAAGTTGCCAAAATCATAATCAATCGCTTTGTCTCCTAATGGGCAGACAGCAACACATGCTCCGCATACACCTTTATCAACCCATGGATAACAAGCTGCACGATCAATTTGTGCAACTCCCATATCAACTTCCCTGATCGGTGTGACGGTTAAGGCTTCTGTTGGACAAATTTCCATACAATAACCGCATAATGTACAACTCTTAATAGCAGGCTGTATGTAAGGTTTATTTGACTCGGGTCCACCGTCATTCTTATGGAATAAAATACATTTCGGAGGACAAATTTCACCACATAAACCGCAGCCAATACATGCAGCATTAAATGCTTCCGGATCAGATATTGCGCCGGGTAAAATTGAATAATTTTGCAATGCAGCATTAGCTTTTGGCGAAAGTAAACGGGATAAGCCAAAGGGTAAACTGCTAAATCCTAAAATGCCAAAACCAAAAACTGTTTTTTGCAGGAAACTTCGACGTTTCATGACTTTATATCCTGATCATCTTTAATGTTATGTAACCGTTTATATTCATGCCCTAAATGGCCCGGTCCCTGATTTGGGATATCTTTAACGTTAACAGTAAAAGATAATGCATCGGTTGGACATACCGCGATACATGCGGTGCAGTTATTACATTCCTGAGTAAAATCATCCCGTAGTGGATCTAAACCAAACTGACAAACGACATTACACTTTGCACAGTCATTACATAATGCAACATCACGTTTAATTCGAAATAAACGAAAATGACCAAGCAAAGAATATAAGGCTCCGCCCGGACAAACATAGCGACAGAATCCCCGACGAGTTACCATCAAATCAAATAACAATGTCAGCAGGAAAAAAACCATACCTGAACCAAAGCCGCTCAAAGCAACAGCATAATAAATTTCACGACCGATCAATGCAGGTGGATACATGGATGCAAACGCGATCATACCTGTTGCGGCTGAAATAATAATTCCCATAGCAAGCACTAAATACTTAAGTCGAAAATCCAGTTTTCTTTTACCAACAGGTAAGCCCGCTTTACGCAGCCAGGTTGCAAGATTATCATTAAGTTCGTAGATAAAAGTCGCCGGACAAATCCAGCCACAAAAGAAACGCCCGAAAATAAGTGTTAAAAGTATAGGAATAAGTGCTGTGATTAAAAATGGCAGGTAAATAGTTTTACCTGCAGAAATTTGACCAACAACAGCTAATGGATCACTCAATTTTAAACCAAATAAAGTACCTGACCAGGTTGTGCCTTTTAAATTATTTAAATCCACTTCAGGATCTTTAACAAAAGGTTTACTTAACCATTCCATCGTATCTGAAATAGATTTTTCAGAGGGTGATAATAAATCATAAGCATGTGCAGCTTCATAGGTTTGATATAAATGAAGGAAAGGCAACAGAATTAACATGCTGAAAACTAGTGACAGAACACCCCAACGAAGCTTATTTAAATGTCGCTGAATCTTAATCATCAGTTTTTTCATAAAATTTAATTTCACCTGCTTTCTACTTTGAATTTTAAAATAAGATTAACTACGACCGTTCATGATTTGGAATAATTCTAATAGCCTGAGGTATCTGAATACATGAGCGTTCACATAAACCACAACCCACGCAATCTTTTAAGATATGCGGCTGCTCTAGCATACCGATTCGAATCGCTACATCTGCTAAAGGGCAGGCACGATAACAAACGCCACATGTTTTACCCTGATAAGACAAACATAAATTTTTATCTACACGCGCTTTACCCATTTTTACTTTTTCTAAAATAGGTTTCATATCTCGCTTAACAGGTTGAATCGCTCCAGTAGGACAAACATCACCACACTTCATACAAAGTATGCAAGCTTGCTCTCTAGGAATAATAAAAGGAGTATCCATAGAGGATACGCCATTTTCCAAATCAAAATATTTAATGGTACGGTTAGGACAAGTTTCACCACATTTACCACAGCGAATGCAGCGTGATACAAATTCATCTTCCGGCAACGAACCGGGTGGACGAAGAAATCGTACTGAAGGATTATTGCGAGCAGCTAAGGTATTTTCAGCCAACAAACTTGATAAGCCTGTTCCAATGACTCCTTGTATAAATGTACGACGTTTCACTTAATACAACCTTACTTTTTTAACTATTACATTAATATTTAATACCTAAAAATGAAAAGGCGCAAAGTTCGCTAAGAAAAATATAACTCTTTACGTCCTTTACGCCTTTACATTTAATTGCCTAGCAAAATACGACTAAGCTTTTTCGATACGGCATGCCAACTTCTTGAAATCAACCTGACCTGATACAGGATCCCAAACCCGGCTGGATACAGCATTTACCAGCCATTTGTTCTTCTTCGGATCCGCACTATCAGCAACCGATAGATTCCAAGGGCTAAAGACATACCCTCTTGGCACACTGTTACGAGCAGGTTTCACTAAACTATTCGTACCAACCTGAGCCTTGGCCTGGAACTGTCCACGGCGAGTGATTAAGTTAACTTTATCACCATCTTTAATTCCAAGTTCTTTGGCATCATCAATATGCATTTCTACATACATTTCTGGCACCAAACGACGTGTAGTCGGACTGCGATTAGATTTAGCGGTATGGAAGTGTTCATAAACAACACCTAATCCTAACCAGAATGGGAATTTGTCTTTAGCAACCTTATCCCATGCTTGACCACGTTCCGCTTCATCCGGCAGATCCGGTGTTAAGCCCATGTCACGTGCTTTTTTAATCAAAGGAATATTATCAATCGTATAGTGATCTTTCTTAACCCCAAATGCCATAAGCTGTTTGGTGATTTCTTCACGCTGACTATAGTCCTGCTTGCAAAGTTTCATATGCACCTTGCCATCATTGGTTCGGAAATAACCATAAGGTTTATTTTTCCAGACACCTTCCTGAGCCATAAATCGACGTTTACTACCACCATTTTTGGCAATTTCATAAGTGGGGGCCGGCCATTGAATGCCACGTAGGTCATGTAGTTGCTGATAAAGTCCTTTACCATCAATTTTTTCAACTTCCAGCATTCCGGTTAAATCAGTATCTGTACCACCCGAAGCAACGACTACATCACGGAATATTTCTTCTGCATTATAAGATCCATCTTTATTTTTTGACCATGGAAATATCTTCTCAGGATTCATACCCAATAATTTGGCAATCGCTTTACCCTTATCGATAACCATATCCATGTCTGCACGGCAACCTGGAGGAGCTTCTGCAGCCTTTTCTACACGGTTAATACGGCGCTCTGAGCTAATATAAACACCATCAACTTCACCCCATGTTGCTGCCGGGAAAATAACATCGGCAAACAGATTATTTGGTGCATGACGATAAATTTCCTGAACCACATTGAAGCTTTTCATTAATGCCGGACGAACAAGATTTCGTTGATCCGGCAAATCAATGTGCGTGGCATAAACCAGAAACATCGCTTTAACTTCATCTTTTAATACCCGCTCCATCATACCCACAGCCATACCGGGATTTTTGGAGTTCATTGCATTAATTAAATTCTTCTCTGGCACACGCCAGTTTTTTGCCATCCATTTACGATGTGACTTATTTTTCAATGGCTGGTTAAAGGGTAAACGGCCAGTTAAACCACCAGTAAAACGTTCACCCATAGCATTAGGCTGACCTGTCATAGAGAAAGGTCCACACCCGGGTTTTGCCAGATTACCTGTCAGAGTTAATAAGTTAATAATTGAGATAACGTTATGTTGCCCATGGATGTGCTGGTTATAACCAATACCCCACATAATAATAACGCCACCATAACCTTTACCTTCATGCTTACCTTTACTGCGTAGCAAACGTTTACGTGTCGCATCAGCAAACATACCGGCAACTTCCCGAATCAGAGCAGGAGATACATCATGATTTTTTCCACCCATGCGATCCTGAACCTGTTCCGGGCTGTAATCTTTTAATACACCATCGGTATATTCTTTCCAGCCATTGGTATGTTCTTTAAGGAATTTCCAGTCAATAACATCTTTGTGCTCTTTTAATAACACATGAGCTATTGAGTTCAGGAAACTGATATCGCCATTCAGAATAGGTACATGTTTGGAGTTATTAGCATTAATATCATGATAACCTTTCGCTGTACCTGTAAAACGAGGATCAACTACTACCGTAGGAATATCTTTCTTACGTTTATGATCGGCAATACGCCAGAAGATAATAGGATGTGATTCACGCGCATTATGACCAAAATGCATCACCATATCGGCGAGCTCGATATCTTCATAAGCTAAAGGAGGGGTATCCGAACCCAGTGTCGCAAAGTAACCGGTTACCGCAGAAGTCATACACATACGTGCATTTGCTTCAATGGTATTGGAACCCAACACACCTTTCATAAATAAATTTTCCAGGTACTGGCCTTCCATAGTAAGCTGACCAGAACCATATAAACTTATTGAGTTACCACCGTATTTTTTAACCAAATGAGCAATCTTGTGAGCGGTCATTTCTTCAGCTTCATGGTAAGGAACACGAACAAAGAGATCCTCATCAAATGAATTTTTTGTTTTACTGGTAAATTCAATGTCTCCATGGCCGGGTTTTTGCCACTCTGCCCATACATCTTTACGGACATACGGGTCGCCTTCCATCCGATCGACATAAATCGGTTCAGCGGCAGTTAAGCCTTTAATACATTGTAAACCGCGATTAGTTGGATGATCTTTATCCGGACGCATGGAAACAATTTTTCCGTTCTCTGTCTGAATAATTGTTCCACAGCCCACTCCACAATAAGGGCATTGGGCAATCGCCGTTTTACGTTCAGTTTTTTCTTTCGCTGGCGCCGCTTCTAGTTCAGGGTTATCTGCAACAAATAAACCTGTTGCTGCTGTTGCACCTGTAATAAAGCTACTGCTTTTGAGAAAATCGCGTCGATTCATTTTAAAACGTTTCATTTTACTTATTCCCTCAATTAATTTTAATTTTTACTTGGCACTGTACGAAGATAAGCAATAATGTCATCCACGTCACTCTTACTCAGGTTCGCCATTGAATCTGGACCACCATAACCAATCATACGTGTATTCGTACGACCCTTAATAATCGTTTCCCGTATAAAACCATCCGTCGCCTTATCAAGAAAACCTGCTTTACCAATGGCTGTACCGGTACCTCCTGCTACATAACCATCACCATTTGGACCATGGCAAGTAGAGCAAATAGAATCAAACCAGAATCGACCCAATCGTTCATCACCCTGACTGCGTGGCTCTGCATCAATTTCTGCAGAACGATTAGCACGCTTAGCGTGTTGACGAAGATAAGCCACTATGGCTTCAACATCTTTACGTCCGAGATGAGCAAAAGGTGGCATACCGGTTCCGGCGCGACCATCTCGAATGGTTGCCATCAAAAACTTATCGGAGGCCGTTTCTAAAAATTCCTGATTTGTCAACGAAGGTGCAAAACCCACTTTACCAATGGCATCAGCCTGATGACAAAATATACAATTTTGTTCATAAATAGCTTTCCCTGCACTAGCTAATGTGGGATCAACTTTTTCTGGCAATCCTGCCATAGAAGATGATGCAGATTTTGTGCTTGAACTTGTGGATGATGTGTCTTGTTCCTTTGAACAGCCTGATAGACTCAGAACAAAAACAGATAGCGTAAGTAATACAAAATTCTTAGTATTCACGTGTCCTCCTTAATATTTTTTATGGACTACTACTAATAAACTTTTTATCGTGTACTGACTATAGGATAAATCCTTTAAAAAAAAATGATCTATATCAAGAGTTGCTTAACTACTTATATTTACTTTTTATAACCGACTCATTCACTTGGTTATAAAGTAAATGCTAGTCAGCGACAGAGTCAATCTTAATAATCACTAATCCTTTATAAGGTAACCCAATCTGTTTTTCTTTGCTATAAATATCCCCTTTCTGCAACAAAGGTTTTCCTGTTCTGGAAACTCTGGCAGTAACCTTCACTTTATCAAAAGATGAAAGCTTCATACTCGGTATCATCGCCATCGAATCATCAAGAATAACATCTAAAGGTAGATCTTTAACTTTCTTACGCACAACCGCTAATGGCATAGGTGGACCATTAACCGCTTTCGCAAATATAAAAACCGTGTCATTCATCGAAACATTTTTCAGCATAGACGGATCAATGCTCACTTTGACTTTTAATGAAGTTATAGCTTTATTTTTAGGTAAGGTGCTGGTTGTTTTTGACTCATCCGCAAGAGCAATACCTGATTTACTTTTTGCCTGACGAATTAACTGATGTACTTCATTAATTGATTTATCATCTTTTAATAAAGGTAATAAAAGATTCCAGTATGAAATGGCTTTTTGGAAATCGCCTTGTTCCGCATAGCCCATACCAATTAACCATAATCCGGTTGGATCATCAGGTTTTATCACCACGGCTTTTTTTATTAACTCAAAAGGCTTACCACTAATTTTTCCGCCATTTAACATCGTTAAGGCATCAGCATATCGCAGCATCACAACGGGCGTATTAGGAACAAGCTGATTAGTTTTTTCCAGAGCAACAACGGCTTCTTCATACCTGTTCATTGACATATAAGAACGTGCAAGCAAAAACCAGCCTTCGGCATTATTCGGATTTTGTTTTAATTTTGCCTTAAGCTTTTCAAGCATTTCATCGATACTACCTAAACCGGCATTACCTTTAGCGGCAGAACCATGACCCGCAGGAACAGCTGATGCTTGCTTTTTCCCACCTTCAATTAAATCCGGCTGTCCTAATACAGTATATAAACCTAACGCTAATACAGGAACAGAAATAATGACAATATAACGTGCTGTACGGGTAAAAGATTGAGGATTAACGATTGCAGATGCCCTGTTTGAAACTTCAACATCATTTAATAAAGCTTGTTCCAGCTCTTCTTTAGTTTGCTCATACTCTGCCGCAGTAATGGTTTCCTGCTCAAGCTCAACTTTTAACTCATTTAATCTTTCTTTGGTGATCGAGATATTTTGTGCTTCTCGATCAATATCTTTTTTATTTAACTCATGTAAAAGCGGGCGCAGGAGAAATATTAACGCAATAACAACCATCGCAAGAGCAATAATCCAAAACATAATCATTTAGCTTTATCCTTATTTTCTGCCAGTAGCTTTGCCAGCTTTTCTTTATCAGCATGACTTAAATGTGTAACAACCACTTTCTTTCGTTGTCTGATAAAACTCACCAGTACATAGAAGCCAATAATAAAAATAATAAAAGGGCCGGCCCACAAAAGAAAAGTCATGGAGTTAAATTGTGGATTATATAAAACGAAATCACCGTAGCGCGTCACCATAAAGTCCCGAATAGCCTTGTCATTTTTACCTGCCATGACCATTTTATAAACTTGCTTACGCAAGTCTTTTGCCAGAGCTGCATTTGAGTCTGCGATATTCTGGTTTTGACAAACCACACAACGAAATTCATTTATAAGCTTCTTATAACGCTGTTCCTGTTGCGGCGTGTTAAATTCTTTTACTTCAACTGCAGCTTCTGCAACAGACAGAGTTACCAGCAAGGAAAGAAGTATAATAAATTGTTTCATTATTCCTTCTCCAGTTGTTTAATCATTGGAATAATTTCTTCTGTGATATCTTTACGGCTAACCGGTCCTGTGTGCTTTAAACGAACAATGCCTTTTTTATCTATAATAAATGTTTCCGGCACACCATAAACGCCCCACTCAATACCAATCAAGCCTTCAATATCACTAACGCTAAATTGATAAGGATCACCATGACGGGATAACCAGCGCAACGCGTCGCTAACTTCATCTTTATAATTTAGTCCGACTAAATTTACTTTATGACTACTGACCATCGAATTTAAAACCTGATGCTCAGCCCGGCATGAAACACACCATGAAGCCCATACATTTAAAATCCAGACTTTGCCAAGCATCGTCGTTGGTGAAAAAGATTTTGCAGGCTCATGCAATAATGGCAATGTAAACATCGGTGCGCTTTTACCGATAAAGGTAGAAGGTAATTTACGTGGATCTTTGGTTAAACCAATACCTAAAAAAACAACTAAAATAACAAAAGCAAGTAAGGGTAATAAAGCACGATTCATACTGCGGCCTCTTTAGCTTGACTGTTTTTTCCTAACAAACGATAGCGTCGATCGGTTGCTGCAAGCAAACCACCCAGAGCCATAATAATTGTACCGAGCCAAATCCAGCGAATAAACGGTTTAACATACAGCCGTAAACTCCATGCCCCATCAGCACCACGAGGTTCACCTAAAGCAATAAATAAATCACGCGTAATACCGGCATCAATCGCCGCTTCTGTCATTGGATTACGTTGTACCCGATATACTCGTTTCTCCGGATACATCGTCGCTACAACCTGATTATCCTTGCTCACAACAAGATGTCCTTTTTGTGCAAGATAATTTGGCCCCGGAACAGAACCCGCGCCCTTAAATTCGAAACTATAACCACCTAATACAAATTGCTCGCCAGGCACCATTCGTACATCTTTTTCTTCGCTATAAATTGACGTTAATGTAATACCAACAATGAAAACAGCAACACCAATGTGAGCAATACTCATTCCATAAAAGCTGCGGGGAATACTCATGAATGACACAAAAGAATATCCTTTATTTGTTAGCCGCAAGCGAATGCCTTGTAATGTGGTAAGGGTTATCCATAAAGCAAGCATCAAACCGATTGCTGCGCCAAATTCATAATGAGAAAACAGCAAAGGCAACAAACTACCCACGACTACGCTAATCACAAACAATAGACCTAGCGCTTTAACCAACCGCATTGGTTGATCCTGTTTCCAGCGCATCATGGCTCCAATGCCAAGTAATAAAGCCAGAGGAATTGTTAAAGGAACAAAGACACTTTCAAAATAGGGAGGGCCAACTGAAATTTTACCGATCGCCAATGCATCCAATAATAAAGGATATAACGTACCCAATAAAATACTGGCGGCAACAACAACTAAAATAACATTATTAAAAAGTAACGCCGTTTCACGTGAAAAAAGTTCAAACGTGGTGCTGCTGCGAATACTTGGGGCACGCCAGGCATATAACGCTAACGAACCACCAATAACAATAATAAGGAATATTAAAATAAACACACCACGAGCAGGATCGGTAGCAAAAGCATGTACCGAAGTCAGTACCCCCGAACGCACTAAAAATGTTCCTAATAAACTTAACGAGAAAGCAAAGATAGCTAATAACACTGTCCATGCTTTAAAGGTGCCACGTTTTTCAGTCACCGCAAGAGAATGCATTAATGCAGTACCGACTAACCAGGGCATGAAAGATGCATTTTCAACCGGATCCCAAAACCACCAGCCACCCCAGCCAAGCTCGTAATAAGCCCACCAGCTACCCAGCGCAATCCCTAAAGTTAAAAATAACCAGGCGATATTAGTCCACGGACGTGACCATCTTGCCCATGCGGCATCTAACTTGCCGCCCAACATGGCAGCAATAGCAAAAGCAAAGGCGACCGAAAAACCAACATAGCCCATGTACAGCATCGGTGGATGAATCGCTAAACCAAAATCTTGCAATAATGGATTTAAATCACGACCTTGTGCCGGTGCAAACGCTAAACGATCGAAAGGGTTAGAGGTGAATAACATGAAAAGTAAAAAGCCAACGCTGACCATACCCATGACACTAATAACCCGAGCCAGCATATCTTTTGGAATACTGCGACTAAAGACTGTTACTGCACCGGTCCAAATTGATAGTACTAATGCCCATAATAACAACGAACCTTCATGCGCTCCCCACACAGCGGAAACCCGATAAACCAAAGGTAAAGCCGTGTTTGAGTTATTAGCAACATAGGCCACCGAAAAATCGTGTACAACAAAAGCATAAACAAGAGCAGCAAAAGATATCAGCATAAAAAACAACTGTAAGCGTGCAACGGGCTTGGCTATATCCATCCACGAATGAATGCCTTTTGTTGCACCTATAACAGGGATGCTGGCTTGGATCAGGGACATGACTAACGCCATGATTAATGCAAAGTGGCCGAGTTCTGGGATCATGATTTATCTACTTTTTACTCTATAAAATTCAACAACAAGAACGAGAGGTCCGGGAATTTCTTCAACTCCACACTAGAAAAGTTTCAAATCAAGACACGCAAAATATTATCATCTAACAGCAGAGGAAGGCTGACGAAGAGAAAGATGCCTGACTACTTTGACTCTCGACTGTGCGTCCTTTAGCAACAATTATTACGTTACCCCACTTCCTGCATCCTTACAGTAAACGGTCTTAATTTAAAAATCCCTATTCCAGGCCCTTACCTTTTAACTCGTACTAAACGTTTAAAGATGTATTCCTATTTCGTATTTTCTTTTGCTTTATTTTCCAGCTTATTTTTCGCTTTCTCTAAAGAATCGGCAACTTCCGGCGGCATATAATTCTCATCATGCTTGGCTAAAACTTCTTCTGCTATAAATACACCTTGAGCATTCAGTTTGCCGCGACTAATAATCCCCTGACCTTCGCGAAATAAATCTGGCAAAATACCTTCATATTCAACTGAGACTGTTTTTTCATAATCAGTAAGATCAAAGTGAACCTTTAAACTCTTTGGCTCTTTAGTAAAACTGCCTTTTACAACCATGCCACCCATACGAAATAATTTATCAACCGGTGCTTTTCCTTCTTTAACATCCGTTGGCGAAAAATAAAACATCAGATTTTGATTGAAAGCATACATTGCAAAGCCGGCAGCAAGCGTGACACCGGCCACAAGAAAAACAATAAAGAACAATCTTTTTTTACGAGCTGGTTTCACGGCTGATTCCCATTTAAATAATTTTGACGTTTAATTTTTTTCACTAATCGCTTTTTTGCAACTAATGGAATAACAATATTCCAAATTAGAATAGCAAAGGTCAGGCCATACGATGCCCAAATATATAAATTGTACTTACCAAAATCTAATGCTTCCATTTTACTTGTTTGACTCCAGTAATTTCATAACCCATTTACTTTTTTGTTCACGCACCAATATTTCTGTTCTTACCCGCATAAACAAACTGCCGATATAAAATAATTTAAATGCCACTGCCATAATTAATAGAGGAATTAACATTGATAGATGGATTGATGGTTTATCAAACTTTGTTACTGTCGGCCCCTGATGTAGGGTATTCCACCATTCAACCGAATAATGAATAATCGGAATATTCACCACACCAACCAGCGCTAAAATCGCAACAGCACGCGCCGCAGTACGCCGGTCTTCAATAGCATTGTACAAAGCCATTACACCGAAATATAAAAATAATAATAAAAGTTCCGAGGTCAAGCGGGCATCCCATACCCACCATGTATTCCACATGGGTTTACCCCAGATAGAACCGGTCACTAAAGCAAGAAAAGTAAAACCGGCACCAATGGGGGCACTACTAATCATAACAATTTCTGCCAGTTTTAAGCGCCAGATCAAACTAATGGCTCCGGTAACTGCCATAACCATATATATAAAGAGTGACATCCATGCTGCCGGAACATGCACAAAAATAATCCGGTAGGCTTCACCCTGCTCGTAATCAACTGGAGCAAGAATCAAACCGTCATATAAACCAGCTATAAATAACAAGGCAAACAAGCCCATAATATACGGCAACCACATACCTGAAATTCGATAAAAATAAGGCGGCGATGCAAACTGGTGATACAGTTTTGTAATGCTTGTAACAATACTCATAGCTTAATTCAAACTTACTTTTAATGCTGCTGCAATAGCAAAGGGAGATAAAGTGATAGCAAGTACCAATATTGCCAACAGCATCGCTAATTGCGCCTCTGCTGAAAATCCTTGAGCAGTATTTTGCAAGGCTAACGTCGCAAATATCAGAACAGGAATATATAAAGGTAAAATTAACAAGGACAAAATTACCCCGCCCTGTCTTAATGCTACAGTTAATGCAATACCCACTGCACCAATCAAGCTTAATGTTGGCGTTCCTAATAACAAGGTTAATAATAACATTGAAACCGTATCCGCAGGTAAATAAAGTAACACTGCCAGTAGCGGGGTTATTAAAATCAAAGGCAAGCCAGTAATAAACCAGTGTGCAATTATTTTTGCTGTTACCAAAAAAGATAACGGTGTTTTTAGCAAGGTCATTTGTTCCAGACTACCGTCTTCAAAATCAGAACGGAATAAATTGTCTAGTGACAACATGGTGGCTAACAATGCGGTCACCCAAATAATGGCCGGAGCAATTTTTTGTAACAAAGCCTTATCGTCACCAATGGCTAAAGGAAATAATGAAATTACCATAACAAAAAATATCAGCGGATGAATAATCTCTGAACGACGTCGAAAAGCAATCAATAAATCGCGTTTAAAAATTTGTCTCCATGCCTTCAACATATATTTAGCTACTTAAATTAAAGCGGTTTACTGATAAACCGGATAAATCGATGTCATGGTGCGAGGTTAATATTAATAATCCACCACGTGAAATATGTTTTTGAATCAACGACTCAAAAAAACGAACACTTGCTGTATCTAATGAAGTAAAAGGTTCATCTAAAATCCAAAAGGAATTATTCGTCATCATCAGACGGGCCAAAGCAAGCTTTCGCTTTTGTCCTGCGGATAATTGACGGCTCAAAACATCTGCCTTTTTAAATAAACCAATTCGTTTTAAAACATCATCTGTTTTTATTTCATCCGCTGTTGCCATTGAACGCATTAAATTCAGGTTTTCTTCAACCGTCAGTTCATCTTTAATTCCATTTTTATGACCAACATAAGAGATATTCTGAAAATATTCAGGGACTGATGTTACCGATTCATTGTTCCAGTTGATTTCGCCTTCATCGGCTAAACGAAAGCCGCAAAGAATCCTTAACAGGCTGGTTTTGCCACTACCATTTTGCCCTTCTAAAAACAGCACATTTTGTGGAGATAAGGATAAGCAGACATCATTAAACAGAAGTTGCTCATTCCGCCAACAAGCAAGATTCTTAACCTCTAACTTCCCTGTATATGTATATTTCGTTTCCATAAATATAATTGCAGACCTAAATGCAGACGCTGATATAAAGCGACATATTGTATAAATTACGCACTTTTTTGCAGTATATAAGGGTATACCCTAATATCAATAAATAGTGATCATAATATGATTAGTACCTAATACCAAATATGATTACATCTTGTTAAAAATATCTCACTCCCCCTGAGATTCAATTTAACAAATAAAAACATGTCATCATAACTACCATTGTATATTGCTGTTTTGTGTAGAGATAATAAAATTTAAAATGAACTCTTTCATTATAAGAGTTCGATCCTTGAATAAATCAGGGCTAAACGGGATTTAAAGTTAACACAAAAATGAAAAACCAAAACGTTACTATACATATTGTTGATGATGATCCAAGTATGCTTAATTATTTAAGTGATCTGGTTGCTACCATTAATTACAAATCAAAAACTTATGATAATGCGAATGAGTTTTTAAGTACATATAATGATGATGGCATCGGCTGTTTAATTCTTGACTTACGCCTACCCGGAATCAATGGATTGGAATTACATCAACAACTAACCGATAACAACATTGATCTCCCCGTTATTATGATCAGTGGCTTTGGTGATGTTTCTACCGCAGTCAAAGCCATGAAGGCGGGAGTGCTCGATTTTCTTGAAAAACCATTTAAAGGTCAGGAACTGCTAGACCTTATTCATAATGCAGTTAGTAAACATAAGGATGACCGAAGAAAAAATAACTCACAAAATATTACACTTGAAAGAATAAATTCTTTAACCAAGCGTGAGAAAGAAGTGATGGAGCATGTTGTAACAGGCATGCTAAATAAAGATATTGCCAAAAAACTTGAAATAAGCGTTAAAACAGTTGAAGTACATAGGGCTAATGTTATGGATAAAATGGCTGCGAGCTCAGTCGCTGATCTCGTCAGGATGTCATTAGATGTTAAAAACTTATAATTACTAAAATTAAGTAAAAATAGACCGTCCTGCTCCTTCCCAATCAGCTATAATTAGCATATTCTAATACAGCTTTTCCAACTTAAACCCACCTAACTCACAGGGTTTTTATATGCCAGAACAACTTACTGATCAATATGGCCGCAACATTGAATACTTGCGCCTCTCCGTCACAGATCGGTGCGACTTACGCTGTCATTACTGTTTACCCGAGGGCTTTAAAGATTTTGGCGAGCCCAAAGACTGGTTAACCTTTGACGAAATTGAACGCGTTATTCGGGTATTCGGTGAACTGGGTACTAAACGCATTCGTCTTACCGGAGGAGAACCACTGGTTAGAAAAAATATACCGGAGCTTGCAGCCAGACTCTCTCAACTGCCCGGCATTGAAGACTTATCCATCAGCAGTAATGCAACGCGCTTGAGAAAACAGGCCGCCCCTCTCAAGCAGGCAGGTATCTCTCGCATTAATGTCAGTCTGGATACTTTACGCGCCGACCGCTTTAAAGAAATAACTGGCGGTGGCAAACTGGAAAAAGTCATTGATGGTTTAATGGCCGCAAAAGAAGCCGGCTTCCAGCCGGTTAAAATCAATATGGTTGTAATGCGCGGCGTAAACGATGATGAAGTTGAAGATATGGTGCAGTTTTGCATCGATCATGACTTTACTCTTCGCTTTATTGAAGCTATGCCCATGGGTGACACCGGACGTGAAGCAAACAAGCAATATATTCCGCTCAATAAAATTCATGATCGTCTCGCTAAAAAATACAAATTGGTTAAAGCCAATATGAATGGCGGTGGCCCGGCACGCTATGTGCGAGTTGACGATACCGAGTTAAGAATTGGTTTTATTACACCAATATCTCAACACTTTTGTGATACCTGTAACCGTGTCCGGCTCTCTGTTGATGGCACGCTTTATCTTTGTCTGGGACAAGATGATAGCTATCCGCTACGTGAATTAATGCGTGCAGGTATTACAGATGATGAATTAAAACAGCATATTCAAAAAGCCATTGACCTCAAACCTGAAAAACATGAGTTTAGTGAACAGCCCGGTAAGCTGGTACGTTTTATGTCAATGACGGGTGGTTGATTATTTAAATCGCAACAATGCGATTACGTCCTTCCTGTTTTGCCTTATACATGGCTTCATCAACCTGTAACATAACCTTTGATACATCCAGCTCATGAATATTATTACAATAATGTACACCGATACTTACTGTTGTTTTAATCATATTCCCTTCACAGGAAATAACCAGATTTTCTATATCTGCCCTGATTTGCTCGGCACGTTTTAATGCCATTTTGACATTACATTGTAAAATTAAAACAAATTCATCACCTGCATAGCGCGCAACCATATCTTCGGCTCTAACTATATCCATTAATAATTGTGCAATAGCAATTAAGACCCTATCACCACCGGCATGACCAAACTGATCATTAATTAATTTAAAATTATCAATATCAAGCAGCATAATACTCAGCTCTTTACTGTCGGTACTACGCTGACGGGCAATTTTACTCAAAACATCTTCAAAGTGGCGACGGTTTGACAGAGAAGTTAAGTAGTCGCTTTTAACCGTGTTTTCCAGTTGTGTATTGGATTCACGCAATCGTTTGGTTGCCTCTTCGATACGTAAATTCAAACTGTCATTTAATTCCTGTAACTCCTGCTGTGACCGTTGCAGACTAAAAACCAGCGAACGAATAACACTATTGAGTTGCTTCACTTCATAGGGATCATTTTTATGACTTTCTCCCAAATCCCCGATCAAATTATTCTTTAACAAGGCATTACCAGCTGCCGCTAATCGATTAATCGGATTATTAATCCAGCGAGCCAAAATAATCGCCAAGACAATGGCAAACAAAACACCTATCAACCCCCAGATAAGATTGGAATACATCAAACGACGCACCTGGGCAACCACTTCACTTTCCGGCTGAGGCACCATAATTCCCCATCCATATTTCGGTACCGAGGTATAACCCGCCACCATATTTTGTTTAATAAAAGGAGAATAAAATGTTGTGACGCCTGTTTTACCCGCCATCATTAACTTCACCACAGAGAGATGAGAAATATCACGCATTTCTTCCATCCAGACAGGGTTCGGATGGGCAATGACATGGCCATATTGATCAACAATCGCAGAATGCCCTTTGACGCCAAATTTTACATTTCGGCGTAATTTTTCAATCAGTCCAACTTTTAACTCACTTAAAATGACACCCACGAGTTTTTTCTGTTTTGAATAAACCGGGTATGATAATACCAGAGTTGGCTCACCACCAATGAGACAACGCTTGATACCGGATAACTGTCCCTTACCTGTTTTTAAAGTTTGTAAATATGTTTTTTCCCGCGACAATCTTTTTTTGATGAAAGCTAAATCAGGGTGTTTTTTTCGCAAGTGTTGGGTTAAGCCTAAGATATGACCCTTGTCATCCAGCAAGGTCAGGGAGTTAAATCCATCTGTATTTTTTAGCGTGGCAAATAAAATATGCTCAACATCTGCGTGATTTCGCATTTTTTTATGGAGCAACCTTTCTGCTGTTAAGGCCAGCATATTGCGGTGATCATCAATATAAACCGTGAGCGGCAAAGCCAGATTTTCGGCAATCAATTGATGTTTTTCACGAATTTCACGCCAACTGTTATCCCATGCCGCATGGTATAAATGTGCCGATAAAAAAGACAGGGGAACCAGCGCAATGAGCAAAACGCTCAAAATCAAATGCTGAACCAAAGAGTGAGGCTTAAAGATTTTAAACATAACTGGAAATGAACTCGAACCCTAAATTTGAAATTTACCTGTATTCAATAATATATCGGTACAAGGCATGAAAACTTGAATATTCTGACAATAAAAATAAGGCTATAAACTCATCAGTCAAACCAACGTATTCATAAGCGTTAACCAACTGAATTTTATAGTATTATTCCAGATAGCATTTTTATTCCCAGAATAAAGAGAACCAGCGAAAAAGCACGTTTTAACTGTGCAGCAGGTAATCGGTGTGCCAGCCGGGCACCTAATGGAGCAACCAGCATACTACTCACGACAATTGAAATAAAAGCAGGCCAATAAACATAACCAAGGCTATATTCAGGTAAAGCGGTTTCATTCCAGCCGGTTACAATAAATCCTGTGGCACCCGCGACCGCAATAGGCAAACCACAGGCACTCGAAGTAGCGACAGCCTGCTGTATTTTCACATTACACCAGACCAGAAAGGGAACGGTTAGAGTACCACCCCCAATGCCAACGATTGAGGATATCGTCCCAATGACCGAACCGGCAAAAAACATACCGCCTTGTACCGGTAAAGCTCGTGCGGCATGCGCTTTAATATTCAGCGCCATTTGTATCGCAACAAATAATTCAAACAAGGCAAAAAACAGCTGTAATTTTTTTGCCGGCATAAAATCAGCAATCATTGCACCAAGCAAAGCGCCAACAATAATACCCGGAGTCAGTAACTTTACTATGTCCCAGCGTACAGCTTGATGTTTTACATGGTGAGCATAAATTGAAGACAGTGAAGTCAATATAATAGTTGCCAGTGATGTAGCAATGGCCATGTGAACAATAATATTCTGATTAATATTTTCAGTCTTAAAAATAAAAATTAATACCGGCACAATAATCAAACCACCACCAACCCCCAGTAAGCCAGCAATAAAACCGGCCACTAAGCCCAGCCCAAGATATGAAAAAAATAATTCCAGCATAATTTAAATAAAGGTTGTCAGTAAATAGAAAATAAATATCAAAGTTGCTCCACCACCCAGCAAAGGTACCCAAACGGGAACCGTAAAACCTTCATGCACCCTGTTTGAAAACTTTATTTTTATTAATGCAAAATTAATAATCATAAAAATAATTAAAGTAATAAAACTCGTTATTTTTGCCAGACTTAATAATGGAAAAGAAAGTGCAAACAATATAACCAGTAGTGTAATGATTATTGTTGCATTTAATGGTGTACGTGTTGTCGAATTTACTTCTCCAATTTTTTCCGGTAGCCATTTTTTTCGACTCATCCCGTATAAAACCCGAGATGCCATAATCACTTGTATTAAAGCACCATTAATTACTGAAATTAAACTTATGATCGTAATAATAAGCGGTGACTGTCCTGTTGTTGTTTGATACAACATCGCTAATGGTGCCTGACTTTGACTAAGTTCTTCCGGCGGTATTAATATAATAGCAACAACAGAAATCAAAATATAAAATAATGTTGTAACAATTAATGAAATAATAATTGCTAACGGAATATTGATTCGTGGTTTGATCGCTTCCTCAGCAACATTAACAATATCCTCAAAACCAAGGTATGCATAAAATGCAATAAAGCTACCAATAAAAATTCCTGCCCAAACTGACATTTCTGACGAGGGGATCATATCCGGTAATCTTGCCGGTATTAAAGAAAAAGCATCACGGCCCACATATAAAATAATTACTAGACCAATAATTTCTACAATCGTCATGACCGAAGCAAGCTTCACCGACTGTCCTATGCCCCAAGCACAAACAGCACCAACCGCCAGAACAAGAAATACAACAACAAAGACTTCGGGCAGATCAATAAATATTTTTAAGTAACCAAAAAAACCATGTGCCAGTGTCGCGGTAGAAATGATACCAACCGCAACAATCATCAAACCAATAACAATTGATAAAGATTTAACTCCAAAACCTTCTTCTACATAAACCGCTTCGCCGGCACTTCGAGGAAAGCGTGCAGCTAACTCGGCGTAAGAAAATGCTGAAAATGTGGCAAGCAATGAGGCCAAAATAAAAGAAACGGGGGCATAAAAGCCGGAAACACCCGCCACCTTACCAACCAAAACGTAAATCCCGGCCCCTAAAATCGTACCTATACCGTAAAAAACGAGCAGTGGCAGTGATAGCTTTCTAACTAATTTCGATTTATTTGTCATTTTTGTGAGCTCAGACTGTCCCGTAATAAATATTGTAGTTAGTTTATGTTACTCTTACTCCATCATCATCTATATAGCAGAGCAATTATAGGCAAAATTGTGGCAAACCCGAAGTACAAGCAACGCGCCAGCGATCAAATTCAAAATTCAACCTCCATCGTTTCGTTATTTGATGATTCCGGTACCGATCATTATGCGGAAGACTTGTTATCCATTTACTATGATGGTGCTATTGGTATTAATAAGGATGGAGAAATTATCTTTATTAATAAAACTGCCAGTAAAATAACCGGTTGGCTACACGAAGATGCAAAACATCAACCGTTAGATAAAGTTTTCCAGTTTTGTAATAATATTCTGGAAAAATCTTATTTAAAAATAATCACCAAAGTTATGCAGTCCGGTCATATATTCGGGCCCATTAAACGTCACCAAATAAAAACAAAAAAAAATAAAGAAATTTATGTCGACTTCAGTATTTCGCCGCTGGATGAAAATACTGTTATGTTAATGTTTCATAAAATAAGTCTGGCAAGTGACTTACAACAAAGACCCATGCTCTACCAGTTTAGTCATGACACACTAACACGAACAGCAAACCGAAATACGCTACAGCAATCCATAAATCACCTGCACAATAATTATATCCGTAAGCGAAGTACTTATTCGCTACTATTGCTCGATATCGATCGCTTTAAACTTATTAACGAAAACTATGGTCATAAAAGCGGAGACCTGCTACTACAAATGATTGCAGAACGAATGCAACATTTTATTCGTGACAAAGACAATCTTGGTCGCTGGGGTGGTGAAGAGTTTATGTGCATTCTGCCAGATGCAGATATTAACACCGCTTGTAAAATTGCAGAGCGCTTATGTCAAAACATCGCAGAAGCCCCCTTTATTATTTATGACCATGAAGTTCCTGTGACAGTGAGTATAGGTGTCGCTAATTATCCCAAAGATGGCTCTACTCCTGAAGGATTATATCGCGTTGCTGACACCACACTGCATCAGGCAAAACAAAATGGCCGCAACCGGATTCATAGTAGTCGACAAACAACTAAAAGTGTTTTTTCTAAAGGGAGCTTGCTTGAAAAAGCATTAAATGAAAATCGAATTGTTCCAGTGTATCAGGCCATATTTGATTTAAAATCCGGCGAGCAGGTGGCAGAAGAAGCTTTAGCGAGAATTCAAAATACAGACGGTTCGCTCATTGCCGCACATGAATTTATTGATGCTGCTGTTGAACTGCAAATGGTGCATCGCATTGATTCACAAATAATAAAAAAAATGATTAGCCGTTGTGTTGAGAGCTATAAAAAACAACCTAATACACTTCCTCATTTTGTTAATTTGTCTGCAGATTTACTTCGTCACCCTCAATTAGTTAAAGAAATTATTCAATTTGCGAAAGAAAAATACGATGAATGTGAACAAAGTAATTGTGCAGAAAAACCTATCGTTATCGAAATTACCGAACAGGAACTGCTTGGTGATATGGATGAGGTAAAGGTGCTACTTGCCCCGTTTATAGAATTCGGTATGCCACTTGCGATTGACGACTTTGGCAGCGGCTATTCTTCTCTCACTTATCTGGCAGATTTACCGATTAGTTATTTAAAGTTTGATGGTGGCCTAATTAAACGAGTAGCTTATGAAGATCGCGCCCGAAAAATCATTAACGGTATCCAGAAAATGGCTGAATCACTTAATTTAATTACCATCGCAGAACATATTGAAGATCAGGCAACTCTCGATGTCCTGCAGGAGTTGGGCGTGTCCTGGGGGCAGGGTTATTTTTCAGCCAAACCGGGAAAATAAAGTTTATTTAATCCAGATTGTTTTTGCATTGGTAAACTCCCGAATACCATGCCGTGACAGCTCCCGCCCGTAGCCTGAATTTTTTATCCCGCCAAACGGTAAACGGGCATCACTCTTCACCATGCCATTCACGAAGGTGCAACCCGATTCCACCTGACGAGCAAGTGCTTCACCGCGAACCGAATCTTGCGTCCAGACGCTCCCGCCCAAGCCATACGGAGAATCGTTCGCAATACGTAAAGCTTCTTCTTCATCACGAGCACGTATGACAATGGCAACAGGACCAAATAGTTCTTCATGATATGCACGCATTCCGGATTCAACCCGATCAAGAATCGAAGCCTTATAAAATGCGCCTGCTCCGGCGGCCGGTTCACAACCAGTTACTGCTTCAGCACCGGCGGCAATCGTGTCAGCAACCTGAATATGTAACTCGTCGCGCAAATCTTCGCGCGCCATCGGTGCTAAAGTGGTGGTTTCATCCATAGGATCCCCCATCTTTAACGCTTCAACGGCCGCTTTAAAGCGAGTAATAAAATCTTCTGCAATAGCATCAACCACAATAAATCGTTTTGCAGCTATGCAACTTTGTCCAGTATTTAAATAACGTGACATCACTGCACCTTGTACCGTGAGATCGAGATCAGCATCTTCCAGAACAATAAAGGCATCCGAACCACCGAGTTCCAACACCGATTTTTTAAGATTTGCACCTGCCGTTGCCGCAACCTGCCGACCTGCCGGTTCACTGCCCGTCAAAGTAACAGCATGTACACGAGGATCTTCAATAACGGATTGAACTTGTGAAGCCTTAATCATTAAAGAACGGAATACATTTTCAGGAAAACCGGCTTCTTTAAAAACATCTTCAATCAATAAGGCACACTGTGGCACGTTAGAGGCATGTTTTAAAATGCACGTGTTACCGGCAACTAAAGCAGGTGCAGCAAAGCGAAAGACCTGCCATAAAGGAAAATTCCAGGGCATAACCGCAAGCACAGTACCTATTGGAAAGTAACCAACATAACTCTTACCGGCATCTGACTCGATCGCTTCATCGGCTAAAAATTGTGGCCCATTATCTGCGTAAAAATCACAAACACCGGCACATTTTTCAACTTCAGCGCGGGCATCATTAATTAATTTACCCATCTCCTGAGTCACAATGGCAGCATATTTATCTTTATTTTTTCGCAGAACTTCTGCTGCCTTATGCATTAAAGAACAACGCTCGGTCATTGACGTCTTCCGCCATAACGGTGATGCTGCTGCGACCGCCGCGAGCGCTGCTTCGAGCTGCTGAGAATCCCAAACAGGAATTTCGGTGACTTTCTCGCCAGTTGCAGGGTTAATCACTTCAAAACTCATACTCTGCTCCTTAAATTATTAACGACATACCTTATATAAGTCGGCTATAGATAAAATAACTATAGCTCAATTTATACCAATAACCGAATTATGCAAAGACATATAACTAAAGTGTGATCAACGCGTTAATAATCTATACAATGATGACAAGATAATAATCAGTAAAGACATTTAATAACTATGGAAATCTATCTTGTTGGCGGTTATGTACGTGACAAATTATTGGGACTAGAGACCAAGGATCGTGACTGGGTAGTCGTTGGTGCAACTGCCGATGAATTATTAAAGTTAAATTATCGACAGGTTGGAAAAGATTTTCCGGTTTTTTTGCATCCTGAAACAAACGAAGAATATGCTCTTGCGCGAACCGAACGAAAAACTGCCGCGGGTTATGATGGGTTTAGTTTTCACGCAACAGCCGATGTCACTCTTGAAGAAGACTTAATTCGACGTGACTTAACCATTAATGCCATTGCAGAAGATGCTGATGGTCATTTAATTGATCCTTTTAATGGTCAGGCCGATATAAAAGCAAAAGTTTTACGTCATGTCTCACCGGCTTTTGTTGAAGACCCTGTACGAATTTTACGCATTGCCCGCTTTGCAGCCCGCTTTGCTGATTTAGAGTTTACCATTGCGACTGAAACAAAAGAGCTCATGTCACAGATGGTGGAAAATGGTGAAGTTGATGCTTTAGTGCCCGAACGTGTCTGGCAGGAAACCATGCGGGCATTAACAGAAAAAACACCCGCACGTTATTTTGAAGTATTACGTGAGAGTGGCGCATTAGAAAAACTGTTTCCCGAAATAAACCGACTGTGGGGGGTACCGCAACCCGAAAAACATCATCCGGAAATTGATACAGGCATTCACACTATGATGGTACTAACACAAGCGGCCAAATTATCCAGCGATCCTAAAGTTCGTTTTGCTGCTCTGGTTCATGATCTGGGTAAAGGTACGACACCCAAAAACAAATGGCCAAAACATATCGATCATGAATCGCGTGGTGTACCACTGGTTAAAGCATTATGTAACCGTTATCGTATTCCTAATGATTATCGTGAGCTGGCACTTATCGTCACGCAATATCATTTGCATTACCATCGTGCTGCCGAGTTACGTGATGCTACATTTTTAAAAACACTCGAATCACTGGATGCTTTTCGTCGCCCGCAACGATTTGAACTTTTCTTGCTTGCTTGCGAAGCAGACTCCCGCGGCCGAACCGGTTATGAAAATAAACATTTTGATCAACCGTCCATATACAGAAAGGCATTTAATGCGGCAAAAAAAATAAATGCCAAAGAGCTGGTTTCACAGGGATTAAAAGGCAAGGAAATAAAAGAAGAACTGGCAAGATTACGTATAAAAAGTATCAAACAAGCTCGTATGAGTTAAAAAAATAATAGAGAATAAATTATGAACTCACCTTTCACCGATGAAATGCTAAATAATTTTCGACAGCAGGGAGATCCTCTTGCAGATGAAGTCATTGATGTTTTTGCCTCTCAATTTGATTCATCGATTGAGTTACTTGTCGAGAAATTAATCAACATGTTTAGCTTGCCTGTTGAAGGCGAAATTCTCGAAGAAATAAACAATCATTTTCCGGATGACGAGCAAATACAAAATGCGCTAAAGAAATATTTTACTCAGGCAGTCATTGTTCCCGAGTGGGTTGATAGTGAAAAATTAGTGCGCGGCACCCATGTTTTTCAGGATCATATTTTTTCAAGCATTATGATTCTTGGCTGCGCAAGTCTCCCGACTACCTATGTGTGCCAGCCTGACACAAAAGTTCTCGGATTTACCCGCCGCCTGATCAATAACGCACCAAAACGTTTGATAGAAACTGCTCAAATGGTAACGGACATGATGGCGGAAAACGGATTGTCTATTCATGAAAATAAACTAAGTGGTAAAGGGGTTCAATCAATTTTAAAAATACGTTTAATTCATGCATCAGTTCGACATTTAATGCTGCACAAAGAAAAGCTTGTCAGTAAACACGCACAACCAGATTCTGAAAATTATTTATTGGCCTATGTCTATGACTCGCTACAAGATCAATGCAACTGGTCGGGTCATAAAAAACCTGATGCATGGGATGTTAAAACAGATGGCATTCCCATTAACAATGAAGCATTGGCAATAATACTGCTCACTTTCTCATACACAATATTAAAAGGATTAAAAACCATCGGGGTGAAGCTAACGCCCCAAAATACAGAGGCCTATTTACATTCATGGAATGTTGTTGGTTATTTACTCGGAGTAGATGAAGTGTTTTTAAACGAATTTACACAATATAATAAAACCGAACAGATCTACGAACAAATTATGGATCGTCGCCGTGGAAATTCACATGATGGTGTATTACTGGAACAGGCTCTGTTGGGTGCTTTTTCGGAAACGGCTCGCCGTACCATTCCAACACCCTTTGCTCAGCTGCTTCACGTTAAACGTGTTGCCCGGCTTATCACCTCAAAATTAATTTCAAAAAAATCCTACACAGCATTAAATCTTGAACTAGGTTTTTATGATCGTATTGTTCGTTTTTTTGTCTGGACAGGCGTTCGCTTCTTTGGATTTCTGGTTAATTACAAATTTTTACGTACATTATCAAATATTGTTTTTTCCCGAATTGCAAAAACACTGTGGGACTGGCGTAAAGACTTTCCGGATAAAAAACAGCAGCATCTTAAAAGAGGGGGGCACAAGCCTCTTATTATTCCTGACACTCTCGTTCGCACCAGCTATTTATCTGAAAAATAACAAAGGTAAATTAATATGAAAACAAAATTATTAAATTCACTGTTAAGCTTTTCCGGTGTGCCTCTTGCTTTTACTTACTGGGTTTTTGATACGCTTCTGGATGTGTCTGTTTTTAAAACCCAGCCGGATTTCATTAGCAGTTTCCTAACCACAAACAGTCATGAACTCTGGATGCGGTTTTCTGTTTCTGCTTTAATCATCGCTTTTGTTATTTATATCAATAAATCAAAAAAAGAAATTCAACAAAAATCTGATGACGCAGAAGAATTAAAATATCTAGAAACAAATGACCCTCTCACTTCATTGTTTAATAAAAGAAAACTGTATGAAGTTTTAGAATATGAAATGGAAAAAGAAAAACGCTACAAAGCCGGATTATCTATCATCTTTTGTAGCATTGATAATTTCAAAAGAATTAATACTTCATACAAACCTGATATTGTTGATGACCTGCTTCGCAGCGTTGCCTTGCAGCTTGCCGTTTGCCTGCGAAAGTCTGACATTATTTCACACTGGGAAGATGAAAAATTTCTCATTTTAATTTCAAATAAAAATGCAAATGAAACAAAAATCATCGCTGAAAAAATTCGCAACACTATGGAAAATTTCAAGTTTGATGAAATCGGCAATATTACATCTAGCCTGGGTATTACCCAGTTTATTGATGATGACAATAAGGTGACTATCGTCAACAGAGCTGATGATGCCTTAAAAACAGCAATAGAAAAATCCGGTAATCTTGTCGAGGTGTTATAAGATTAAGGTATTATAAGTTTAAATAGTGGTATAGAACGTCAACAAATTCCTTTTTTTGACGTTAAATTACTCTATAATAATACGCCTTATTAATATTGCTGTATTAGGACAACTCACATATGACCTCCCCCGCTCAGCTAAAAGAAATTGCCCCGGAAATCATCAAGAAATATTCAGAAAAAAGTAACGCTAAAGCACTATTTCAAAACTTAAATACACTTGTTCCTTATTTTGCTTTTTTCTATCTGGCACTACAAAGCTGGCAATCACAATCATACCTGCTCACAGCAATCTACACGCTGGCACTTTCTTTATTCATAGTCAGAATATTTATGCTAATGCATGACTGCGGTCATAAAAGCATGTTCAAAAATCAAACGCTAAATACCATCGGCGGATTTATTACGGGTGTCTTAGTCGGTATGCCACAGTATGTCTGGGCACAACATCATAATTTTCACCATTCAACTAATGGTAACTGGGAAAAATATCGCGGACCTTTAAATATTTTATCCGTCAGCGAGTATGAAAAACTCAGCACAAAAGAACAAAGAAAATACCGCAATGCCAGAAATATTTTACTTGCTCCTTTAGGCGCCTTTATGTATTTTATTTTTAACCCGAGATTTAACTGGCTATTTGGCAGCTTACAATATTTTGTATATATTATAATTAAGAAAATTCAAACACCGAATGAAAGCTTTGCAAAGATTATTAAAAATCAAAAGTCACGATACTGGAAGAATGACAAAGAATATTTACATATCACCCTTAACAATATCGCTCTCTTAAGTATTTGGTATTATGCCAGCATGTATTTTGGTGCTGAAGCATTTTTCACAATTTATATCACCAGCCTGTCTCTTGGTGGCGCAGCAGGAATTATTATTTTTACGCTACAACATAACTTTGAAGGTTCATACGCATCTGATACCAAGCATTGGGATTACTATCAGGGGGCGTTAACAGGCACCAGTTTTTTTATTTTTCCTAAAGTAATCAACTGGTTTGGGGCAGACATTGCTTATCACCATATACACCATTTATCAGCAAGCATCCCGAATTATAATCTCTCATCCTGTCATAAAGATTACGCTCATTTATTTGAAGATGTAAAACGTATTCGCTTACGTGATGTACTTAAAGAATTTAAATTTATACTTTGGGATATTGAGCAACAGAAAATTATTTCTGTTGCTCAATATAACCAGAGTAAGTCAACAACAAAATAGAGTCTCATATGACACAGCACGCCCCAAAAGTTGGTTTTATTAGCCTCGGTTGCCCGAAGGCTCTGGTTGATTCTGAACACATTATTACTCAGCTTCGAGCTGAAGGTTATGACATAACTGACAGCTATGAAAATGCACAACTCGTTATTGTAAACACTTGTGGCTTTATCGACTCGGCAGTAGAAGAGTCTATGGAGGCAATAGGTGAAGCACTCGAAGAAAATGGTAAAGTCATTGTTACCGGTTGTCTTGGTGCAAAAGAAGGAGTCATTGAAACAGCTTACCCTAATGTCCTCGCTGTAACAGGGCCGCATGCCGCAACAGAAGTGATGCAAGTCGTACATGATCATCTACCTAAACCTCATAATCCTTTTGCAGATTTAGTACCAAACGCAGGGATTAAACTAACCCCGAAACATTATGCCTATTTAAAAATATCAGAGGGCTGCAACCATCGTTGTACCTTTTGCATTATTCCTTCCTTACGTGGAGACCTCGTTAGCCGTGACATAGGCGAAGTAATGCAAGAAGCTGAGAACCTGGTTAATTCAGGGGTAAAAGAGTTATTAGTCATTTCACAAGATACCAGTGCCTATGGCGTCGATGTAAAATATCGAACCGGATTTTGGGGTGGCAAACCCATTAAAACACACATGACTAATCTTTCTGCCGCGCTCAGCGAGCTCGGTGCCTGGGTACGTTTACATTATGTTTATCCCTACCCGCATGTTGATGAGGTAATACCTTTAATGGCCGAAGGAAAAATTCTTCCTTATTTGGATATTCCATTACAGCATGCCAGCCCAAAAATTCTTAAAGCAATGAAACGTCCCGGTAAAATTGATAAAACAATTGAGCGGATTAAAAACTGGCGCACCATTTGTCCCGACATTACCTTACGTTCAACCTTTATTGTTGGTTTTCCGGGTGAAACCGATGATGACTTTGAATTAATGCTCGACTTTCTTGAGGAAGCACAGCTTGATCGGGTTGGCGCTTTCGCTTATTCACCGGTTGAGGGTGCTAAAGCAAATGAACTCGGCAACTTTGTCCCGGAAGAAATTCAACAGGAACGACTCGAGCGTTTTATGCACTTACAAGCTCAAATTAGTGCTGACAAACTACAGAAAAAAATTGGCCAGACCATGACTGTATTAGTCGATCGTTATGGCGAAGAAGGATTGGTGCTTGCCCGCTCAAAAGCCGATGCACCTGAAATAGATGGTGAAGTTATTCTGGATGGTTTTGAAAATATAGAGCTGGGTGATTTTGTCGATGTGAAAATTGTTGCCGCTACCGAGCATGACTTGATAGCAACACCAATCGATTAATTTAATAATTTATTTTCAAAAGTTAATAATAAATTATTCAGTTTTCCTGTTGTTAATAACCATGCAAAAGCAACACCTGTCGTATTGGCTAGCATGTCACTGTATTCAAAAAAACGAGCCTTCCCCATATCTTGTAAAATTTCAATTAGCACCCCCATTGCAATAAAAAACATAACATAAATAAGCCGAGTCTTATGTGTTTTATATATTTGTGCAAACCAGAACACTAAAATAAAGTAAGCTAGGAAATGTTCTGCTTTATCAAGATATTCAAAACCCAATTCTATTTCAGGCGGACTCGGGGTTAAAGAAAAATAGAAAACCAGTGCAATCATTACCCAGCCAATTGTTAACCATAATTTTTTATAAATTAACATTTTACGTGTTATGAAAATAAGTACAGCAAAATGATACCTTGAGCAATACGATAAATAACAAATGGTGTCATTCCCATCGTCTCAAGTAATTTTAAAAAATAATGAATACAAATATAAGCAGACACTGCAGACAAAACATAACCTAAACCTAATGAAAACCAGTCAACACCATTACCTTGCTGAATCAGTTTTAGGGTTTTATATCCACCCGCCATTAAAATGGTTGGTATGGATAACAAAAATGAAAAACGTGCAGCACCCTGCCGCGTTAAACCTGCAAATAAACCCGCGGTCATTGTAATACCGGAACGAGAGGTTCCCGGAATCAGCGCTAAAGCTTGAGCTAAACCAATCGAGATACCACTTTTCCAGCTTAGTTGATGTTCGTTATATTTGTTCTTTTTATTTTTGCCGACATAATCTGATATTCCTAACAATAAGCCAAAACCAATGGTTGCCCAGGCAATGACAATGGGAGAACGTAAAGTACTGTCGATAAAATCATTAAGTAACAAACCTGCTGCACCAACAGGAATTGTTGCAACAATCACCAGCCATGCTAAACGGCTATCACCAACAGTTTGTTTTTTAATACATGACTGTGTCCAGTCAACACTGAGCTGCAAAACATCTTTTCTAAAATACCAAATCACTGCAGTTAACGTACCCAGATGCATTACTACATCAAATGCCAAACCTTGATCATTCCAGTTACTTAATACAGGTACAAGAATCAAATGCGCCGAACTTGAGATCGGTAAAAACTCTGTAAAGCCCTGGACTAAAGCAAGAATAACTATTTGCCAAAAAAACATTTCATTTCCTTATATTTTTCTATCAATAACTTTTAATTAGTTAGTACAAGTAATAAAGCAAGGGGATGGCAGTCGAGCATATATTTTGCGCGTCTTGATTTGACTCCCCCATTCCATAACCCGAACATCCCCACTTACTAATTCGTAAATTTTAAATTATAAATACTCACGCAAGTCTCTAAACTCAAATGCGGGTAACACAACATCAGTATTTTTACTAAAACCAATGACTTTAAATAACTCTCCCATCTCATGCGGTAAAGTCAGTTTTTTAATTTGCGCTGCAGCCTCCATTTGTTCCTGTATTTCTAATTTTTCGATATCAGCAAGCTCAAGCAAACCGGCTCCCATTAAAAAACTGGCCTGATTGGTATAACCCATCACTTTTAAATTTGCATCCAATGCCGCATCTGCCATTGCAGTAAAATCAACATGTGCGGTAATGTCTTGCAAGCCGGGATACACAAACACATCCGGGTGCGTTCGGTGCCGGTAATGGCACATCAGGGTACCCTGAGTACGTTGCTCATGGTAATACTCATGCTGGGGAAAACCATAATCTATTAAGATAATAATTCCATGTTGCAAGCTGGCAGCAATACTTTTAATCCAGTCTTCAGCAGCAAAATTTATTTCAGAGACATAACCTGAATTAAATTCTTTTTCTAACTCGGTTTCAATATTTTTAAGCCGGTGAACCAGACGTTGGTCGGAACTCGATTTCAACTTAAAAGAAAAAGTATCATTGCGCCAAACAACATCAACTTCGTTAATATCATTTTCTGTTTTCTGAAACAGTTTCACCGGCATCGCATCGAGTAATTCATTAGCCAAAACGACACCAGAGAATGTATCGGGTAACTTATCCAGCCACTTTACCTTATCCAGAAAATCAGGAATGATTTCTGCAATCGTTTGTTTTTGTCGTTCCCTTAAATCCGCACTCAGTTCTAAAATCCAGTACTCTGCCGGTAATTTATTTTCCTGTTTTAAATACAGCAAAATATCTGCCGCCATGCGACCACGACCGGCACCCACTTCAAGAATAATTTGATCTTTTTCCAGTGCTGGTAATATTGCATTCGCTAATGCTTGAGAAAATAATGGTGAGATTTCAGGTGCGGTAACAAAATCACCCTCTTCACCCAACTTGGCACTGCCGGCAGCATAATAACCTAGCCCCGGTGCATATAAGGATAATTCCATATAACGCTGGAATGAAATCGCACCGTCATTTTGTTCAATCTCATTTTTGATTAACGTGATCAATTTTTCACTATGATGCTGCGCTATACCATCGGGAACAGGTAGTTCTTTTGTCTCTCGTGCAGACTGATAAAGTTGTTGATTATATTGTTCGGAAGACATGAAAACTGACTAGACCTGATTTCTTGTGTTACAGTAAATAAAATTCAATTCAAGGATACCACAAATGTCAGAGTCACCCGTCGTTTTAATTACCGGAGCTGCACACCGCATTGGTGCGACCACCGCTAAATTACTTCATCAACACGGGATGAATATTGTGCTGCATTATCGTGGCTCACGTGAACAGGCTCAGGCTGTACAAAAAGAGCTCAATGACAAAAGAGAAAACTCTGTCATTCTTATTCAGGCCGACTTACATATTACCAATGGCCTGCCAACACTGATTGAAGAATCTGTTAAAGCATGGGGACGACTAGATGTATTAATTAATAACGCATCGAGTTTTTATCCGACAAAAATGGGAAAAGCGACAGAAGAACAATGGGATGATCTTATCGGCTCAAATCTTAAAGCACCGTTTTTTTTATCTCAGGCTGCAGCACCACACTTAAAAAAAACCAGCGGCTGTATTATTAATATTGTTGATATTCATGCAGAGCGCCCGTTAAAAACTTTCCCTATCTACAGCATGGCAAAAGCCGGGCTGGCCATGATGACAAAATCTCTCGCCTGTGAACTAGGGCCGGAAATCAGAGTCAATGGTGTTGCTCCCGGTGCGATACTCTGGCCGGAAAATCTCGATGAAGTGGCAAAACAACGTATTGTGTCCCGTACCTTTCTGAAACGTCAGGGCGAACCCAATGATATATCTAAAACCATTTTATATTTAATAAAAGATGCCAACTATGTAACTGGCCAGATCATTGCTGTTGATGGTGGGCGAAGTTTAAACAGCTAAAATGATACTTTAGGTTTTATGATGTTAAAAAAAGCCGCTATAAAAGCGGCTTTTTTTGTTCACTTTTACAGAAGACTTTAGTTAACTTTAAACTCGGCAACTAAGCTTTGCAGCTGTGAAGCAACGCCCTTAAGTGTTTCACTACTTGATGCAGTTTGATTTGCATTTTCTGCCGTATGTTCTGCAACATCCCGCACGTTTACCACGTTACGGTTAATTTCTTCCGCGACACTACTTTGTTCTTCTGCCGCACTGGCAATTTGCTCATTCATCATCGTGATATGGTCAACTGCAGCAGTGATAGCCTCTAGGGTTTCTCCTGCTTCAGCGGCAGTCGCTACGGTTTTCTCGGTTTGTTGTGTTCCTTCATCCATCACTTTTACCGCATTACGTGAACCTTGCTGTAACTTTTCTATCATTGTTTGAATTTCCTGCGTCGAATCCTGAGTCCGACTGGCTAATGTTCTGACCTCATCCGCAACAACGGCAAAGCCCCTGCCTTGTTCGCCTGCACGGGCAGCTTCAATGGCCGCATTTAATGCAAGCAAGTTCGTTTGCTCTGCAATCCCCCGAATAACATCTAACACGGTTCCAATGCTTTCGGTATCTGCCTCAAGTTGTTTAATGACAGTACTTGCTGCTTGCATTTCATTTGATAATTTATTGATGGATTGAATCGTTTCATTAACAACGGCTCGCCCGTTATTCGCTTCTTTATCTGCATTTCGTGTTGCCTCGGCGGTACTAGCGGCATTATTTGCCACCTCATGCACCGTGGCTGACATTTCGTTCATTGCCGTGGCCACAAGTTCCAGCTCCATATTTTGTTTATTTACTCCATCACGCGTATCTTCAGATGCAGCAACACTTTCGTCAGAAGTAATAACAACCTGATTAGCGGAACTAATCACCTGCCCAACTAAAGCGTTAATTTGCTCGATCATTAAATTCATATCAGTTGCAATTATCTGCATTTCATCTTTTGCATCAATTTTTACAACGGTGGTTAAATCACCTTGCGCTATATTATGCACGGCCGCTTTTATTGTATTAATTGAATTCATCAAACTATGATAAAAACCGACAAATAGATACAACACGACAAAAAGTAAAATCAAACTTAGTCCAAAATTAAACATCTCTTGTTGTTGCAGTTCTTTAATCTGCTTCTGTAAAAGTTCATTTAACTCAAGCATAACAGCTTTATATAATTTTAAGTTTTCATCAATTGCCTGTGTACCTTTTGCAAAATAGCCTGCCGAATCAATATTAATTTTTTCCGACTCAAGCACTTCTTTTCGTGTTAAGGCAATAAATTGTTTTGTCGCCTCATTTGCTTTATTTCTTAATGAAGATAACTTTTGACTAACTGCTTTATTATGTTCAAAAACAACATCAAAACCATGCATCATCGCTCTGTTTGCATCTTCTATTGTTTGTATAAAACCGGTTAACTGAAGAAATGATTCCGGTGTGAAGCTACCGGCAGCAATAATACCTGAGCCCAGCCCGCGCGACTTCCCCATATTTTCCGCTAGAACAGGAATACGCAAACTTAAAGCATTTGCCATAAAGTTACGATCTATCGAAGGATCCAGTAATAATTTTGAAGTTTCTAATATGTGCGCTTTAAGCCTTAATACTTTTTCAATCACAGAGGTATGGGCACTAAACGCTTCTGCCGGTTTCATACTAAAAGCATTTTTTATCACACTATTCCATTCATTTAATATTGTTTTAGCCTGATTCCCTGTTCGTAACTCTGTTCCCAGTAAAGAATCTATCTTTATTAATTCTGCCAGCCCTTCTTCTACTTCCGAGCGCTTTGTATTAATTTTTTGTTCTAACTCCGATTTGCCGTTTAAGTAGGCATTAGTCATCCCTCTTGTTTGCGCCATGTGCTTAAAAAGAGGGTGTATTTTTGCCATATACTGAGTGCCATCCATTTCCAGTTTTGTCAGCGCTATTGCTTTTGACTCGCTCGTGATTAAGACAAAAGTAAAATAAACAATAGGTAATAAAAATAAAGAAAAAATAAGCGCGAATTTTGAAGTGAATTTCAGCCTATTTAACAACGCAATAGAAGGAGCAAATAAACCTGAAGATGAAGTAGCCATGATGTTAAACCTTTGTATATTTTAAAAAATTCATACCATGGTTAGCGTCTTACATCGAAGTAAACTTTAATTAAAAACGCTGAGTTACAGTGTAATTATAAATAAAATAATTTTTTTTTGAGCTAAAACAATTGAGCTTAAAAATTAAAACTAATTGGCCATAATTTTTGTGAATTTTTGTCAAAACTCATCCAGTGATCACACATAGTATTACCGGTTATAGGGTGAATGAGTTGCGGGGCGATTTCTTCAAGCGGGAGTAATACAAAAGCATTTTTTGTAATTTCATCTCGAGGAAGCTCGAGACCACCTTCTTCAAGAATAAGATCATCATACAATAGTAAGTCTAAATCGACAGTCCGTGATGAAAAGCGCGGCCCACTGCGATCACGACCATTTTCATCTTCGATGGTATGTAAAACGCGGGCAACCGTATGAACATCTTCATCCGTTTTCACTGCGGCAACAAGATTTAAAAAATTATCCCCGTCAAAACCAACCGCCTCACTCTCATAAACAGAAGATAAAATAAGCTTACCGTAATGATCTTCCAAAGCGCGAACAGCTAAACGAATATTGTTTTCCGCATCAATATTACTGCCAATGCTAATATAAATTTTAGCCATACGCCTAACTGCTGATTACTTGTGGTTTAACGCCACGCTCAATTAAAATCCCTACACCGCTTGCACCGCGTACCGCTTCACCTTTATTAAGTTTTAAGCGTACCCATGGCACATTAAATTCATTTAATATAATTTGTGCGCACTCTTCAGCCAGGCGTTCAACCAATAAAAACTCACTTACTTCAACAAAGCTAATCAGACGCTTTGAAACTGCTTTGTAATCAAGCGTATTTTCAATATCATCCGTCGCTGCTGCTTTTTGGATGTCGGTCGCCATCTCCAAATCAAGACTGATGGTCTGTTTGGTTTCACGCTCCCAATCATAAATGCCAATAATGGTTTCAATTTTTAAATCGTTAAGAAAAATAATATCCATGAGCGGAAGATACAGTATTGAGGAATAAAGATAAATAAAATTGCCACCAAGGGCACGAAGAACACTAAGAAGTTTTTTTTGAAACCATAAGGAAGCACATTAGGACAGGATGTCCGTAAGTAAAATAATGCATGAGCAGTTATTCTATTTTTTTACCGCATGCACCCTGTCCGCCCTATAGTTTAACTTTTTAAATTTTACCTTGGTGTTCTTCGTGCCCTTCGTGGCTATTATTTTTCTTGTCTAACCCCCTTAAAATCTTGTACCTTTAACTTATGAATATACAACTTGAAATACTCGATTACATTCTGATTTTTGCCGCTTATTTAATAGGCTCACTTTCTTCAGCCATTATTGTCTGCAAAATCATGGGATTACCTGATCCACGTGGTGAAGGCTCTGGCAACCCCGGTGCAACCAATGTTTTACGTTTTGGTGGTAAAAAAGCAGCGGCCATTACCCTGTTTGGCGATATGGTAAAAGGCTTGATTCCAGTTCTTGTTGCAAAGTACCTGGATACAAGCGCCGTCACCCTTTCGCTGGTTGGTTTTGCCGCTTTTCTCGGCCACCTATACCCTGTCTTTTTTCAATTTAAGGGCGGCAAGGGTGTAGCAACCATGCTTGGTGTGCTTCTGGGGTTTTCCTGGTGGGTCGGTTTAGCCACAATCGCAACATGGTTATTTATGGCCAAAGTAGTAAAAATTTCTTCACTCTCAGCATTAGTCGCCACTGCGGTTGCCCCGGTTTATATCTGGTATTGGTTTAATACGAATATCAGTATTGGGGTAACTATCGTCATGACCGTCATTTTATTCTGGCGACACCGTTCAAATATTCAAAATATGATAAAAGGCACTGAAGACGCTATCGGTACGGATAAACCTTGAAAGTAATAGCCACGAAGGGCACAAAGCACACCAAGATAAAAATCAAAAACCACAGGGAAATATTTTACATATTACTCCCCGTGAACCCAGTGGTTAATTCTTTTTCTTCGTGTCCTTCGTGGCAAGCATTTTAAATAGCTTTTAGCGTTTCCAGATCCCACCGTGGTTTGGCGTGAAATTCCAGATTTTCATGTTGCCCTGCCACTAATCGCTGGCAACCGGCAAACGCAATCATGGCACCATTGTCGGTACAAAACTCCAGCCTTGGATAATAAACTTGTGCTTTTTCTTTTTGCACCATTTCTTCCAGCCGCTCTCTTAAACGAGTGTTAGCGCTTACTCCGCCAGCAATGACCAGGCGAGTTAACTTGGTTTGCTGTAATGCTCTTCGACATTTTATCGCGATTGTCTCGACAACAGCGGTTTCAAATGCGCAGGCAATATCCGCTTTGGTTTGCTCGGATTTATCACTTTTTTGCAGCGTATTTAAGGTGAAAGTTTTCAGCCCACTAAAACTAAAATCTAAACCCGGACGATCACACATTGGACGTGGGAACGTATATTTACCGGCCTCTCCTTGTTGCGCTAATTTTGCCACGGCTGGCCCGCCCGGATAGGCTAGCCCTAACATTTTTGCAGTTTTATCAAAGGCTTCACCTGCCGCATCATCCAGAGACTCACCGAGTAAACGGTAGCTCCCGATTGCTTCCACTTTTACCAGCATGGTATGACCACCTGAAACTAACAGCGCCACGAAAGGGAATTCGGGAGGATTCTCTTCCAGCATTGGTGCTAATAAGTGCCCTTCCATGTGATGGACAGCAACAGCAGGTATATCCCAGCCATAAGCCAGACTTCGCGCAATCCCGGCACCAACCAGTAATGCTCCCGCTAATCCGGGACCTGCCGTATAAGCGACACCATCGAGATCTTTTGCTGTAATCCCGGCCTCAGCAAAAACTTGCTTGATTAACGGCAAGGTTTTACGAATATGGTCACGCGAGGCAAGTTCTGGCACCACCCCGCCATATTCAGCATGCACAGCAATCTGACTATATAAAGCATCGGCTAAAAGCCCCTTTTCAGAGTCAAAAAGCGCGATTCCGGTCTCGTCACACGAGGTTTCTATTCCTAATATCAACATAATGCTATTATTTCATTCTTTTGCCTGTGGATCTTTGCTTTTTCGCCCCACAGGGATTAAACTTGCGCGCTTTCTCAATTGCAATAAATTTTTAGAGGTAAGGATTACATGCCTGCTGTACGCGTAAAAGAAAACGAACCATTTGATGTCGCTCTACGTCGCTTCAAGCGTTCTTGTGAAAAAGCTGGTGTTTTGTCTGAAGTTCGCCGTCGCGAATTCTACGAAAAACCAACATCTGTTCGCAAACGTGAAAAAGCCGCTGCTGTTAAGCGCAACCTTAAGAAAACGTCTCGCGATCGTAATCGTTTAAAGCGTTTATATTAAGAATTAGAATTTTAAACTGCCTCTTTCCTGAGGTGGTTCTAATTTTACTCCACTTTCATGACTGATTCTGTTCTCAAAACTCGGATTAATGACGATGTCAAAACTGCCATGCGCAGCAAAGACAAAGAACGTCTTGGCACGTTGCGCCTGTTAACGGCTGCCATTAAACAAATCGAAGTAGACAAGCGTATTGAGCTTAATGACGAGCAAGTTGTTGCCGTTGTTGAAAAAATGCTTAAGCAACGTAAAGACAGTATCGAACAATTCGAAAAAGCCGGTCGTAATGAGCTTGCTGAAATCGAAATTAAAGAAGTCGCTATTCTTAAAGAATTTATGCCTGAACAAATGTCTGATGCAGAGGTCGACGCACTTATTGATGAAGCTATTTCTTCTACTGGTGCTGAAGCAATGAAAGACATGGGTAAAGTCATGGGTATACTCAAGCCACAACTTGCCGGTAAAGCCGACATGGGTGCTGTAAGCGGAAAAATCAAAGCTAAACTTTCTTAATCTTTACCTCATCATTTAATTTCCGATTAAACTACTCAAGCATTCCTGCTAGTAAAATCACACAAAAAAATTTTATTAAAGCCTGTCTTGTATTACTATAGTCTGGCTATTCATAATTAATAATGACTTAAACCGTCATCATATTTTGGAAAATTAAAATGAAATTTTATACTATTGCCACAATTTTATTTCTTAGTTTCTTAACCAGTGTACAAGCCAACGTACTGGAGCGAAAAGGTAAGTGGTCTTTTTACTATGGTTATAATCGTGCCTCATATTCTAATAGCGATTACCACTTAACTGGCAATGGTTACGACTTTACGTTGAGAAATGTTGCTGCACGTGATGGCCAGTCTGAACCCAAACTCGAATTTTTACTTCCCTGGAATTTATCTGTACCGCAAAACAATTCTCGTTTCAGCTACTTTTTCCGTGATAATCTCTCTGTTTCATTTGGTAGCGATCACATGAAATACATTATGAGAAATAAGCAAACGGTTGGTATTAGTGGAACAATTACAGGGAAAGGAGCACCTCATGATGGCACTTACTCCGGATCGGACACTAAAGATGTCGATACTCTGCTTGCTTTTGAATATACCGATGGCCTAAATTATGTTTCCGTCGAGATGGAACATTATCTCACTTTATGGAGTAACCTGAAAAAAACACAAGCATTATCATTTTATTGGGGACCTGGTCTTGCGATTATGTTTCCCAGAACTAACGCAACACTATTTGGTGGAGTCCGTAATGATGAATTTGCTATTTCCGGTACAGGTTACAGCCTGAAAATCGGTCTTGAATATAATTTTACAGAGCGTTACTTTACCCGATTGTTTTTTAAACATGGCTTTATTAATATGAATAAAGCAAAAACAACCTCAGACACCTCTGATAACCTTTCACATATTTTTGGCTTTAAGGAAACGTCTATCGTCTTTGGAATTTACTTCTAAAACAACTATTTCCATGGATGGAATTAGTCTAAGTATTTAAAAGACAGTATCTCTTCAATCTATTATTTAGCACCTTTTTATAATAATAAAATAAACCTTCCTAAACTTGATTCAGATCAAGATCGCATTACGACTAAACGATACAGTAGCGGCTTAATTTAAAATCTTCCAATTCTTATTTCTTTGAATATGGATATTCAGTGTTATGCCAGCTAAATGATTTTATCAAATTTTGTTAATACATTTGGTCAGTCCATGTTAAGCAAGCACCGGCAACGTGTGCATAAAATTGCTATTGATGCTGACTTTACCTGCCCTAATCGTGATGGAACGATTAGTCGCGGTGGTTGTACCTTTTGTAATAACTCCTCTTTTAGTCCAAACGGGAAACAACCTGTTGCTCTCGATAAACAAATTAGTGCAGGCAGGAATATTTTAGTAAAACGTACCCGCGCTAAAAAATACATCGCTTACTTTCAGGCTTACACCAACACTTATGCAGAAGTAGCTGTTTTAAAAAAAATGTATGACGATGCTTTAGCGCAAGAGGGCGTTATCGGTTTATGTATTGGGACTCGTCCTGACTGTATTCCCGAAAATGTATTAGATCTTTTAAGCGACTACCAGAACAAAGGTTATGAAGTTTGGTTAGAACTTGGATTACAGTCAAGTTACAACGAAACATTAATACGTGTTAATCGCGGCCATGATTATGAAACTTATTGTAAAGCCATTAAAGCTGCTCATAACAGGCAGCTGTCTGTTTGTACTCATTTAATTATTGGCTTACCGGGTGAAACGAACTCACATGCAAAAATCAGTTTATTGCGCGTTTTAGAACAAGGCGTTGAGGGACTTAAACTTCATCCCTTACATGTTGTTAAAGGTACCCAGCTTGCTAATGAATGGCGCCGAGGTGAATACCAGCCTCTCGACATACAAGAGTACATCAATACTGTGGCTGATTTAGTGGCATTAACACCAAAAGAAATTATTTTTCACCGATTAACCGGCACCGCAAATAAAAAAATTCTTCTTGCTCCAAAATGGTGTTCACAAAAATGGAATGTCTTAAACGGTATTACTGCCGAACTTAAACAGCGAGGTCATCATCAGGGGATAAGTTACAAGGAACTCAGCTCATGCATATAAAGCAAAAGAAAATGGAATTAATATGTCCCGCTGGCAGCTTGCCTGCTTTACGCGCAGCAGTTGATTATGGGGCAGATGCTGTTTATATCGGATTTCGTGATGCAACGAATGCGCGTAACTTTCCCGGCTTAAATTTTAGTTTTGAAGAAGCTAAAACGGGTATTCAATATGCACATCATAAAAAGACTAAAGTCTTACTTGCATTAAATACTTTTCCTCAACCTGTTGACTGGTCAGTATGGACAAAGGCTATTGATAATGCAGTACAACTGAATATTGATGCTGTCATTTTAGCTGACCCGGGTTTAATGCGTTATGCCGCTAAAAATTATCCTGAGTTACGTTTACATCTTTCCGTACAGGGTTCTGCAACTAACAAACATGCGATTGGTTTTTTTAAACAACACTTTAATATTCAGCGTGTTGTTTTGCCCCGTGTTTTATCCCTTACGCAGGTAAAAAATATTGTTGATAACAGTCCGGTTGAAGTTGAAGTGTTTGGCTTTGGCAGTTTATGCGTCATGGTTGAAGGACGTTGTGTTTTATCATCTTATGTTACCGGGGAGTCGCCCAACTCCTGTGGTGTTTGTTCTCCGGCAAAGGCTGTTAAATGGGTAGAAACAGCAAAAGGCAGACAATCAAGATTAAATGATGTATTGATCGATCAATATTCTGTCGAAGAAAATGCCGGTTATCCAACATTGTGTAAAGGTCGTTTTCAGGTAGGTAACGATACTTTTTATGCCATTGAAGAACCAACCAGTTTAAATACCTTACCAATTCTTGGCGACATAATTAAAATGGGGGTTGCTGCGATTAAAGTGGAAGGTCGTCAACGCAGTCCTTCTTATGTTGCGCAAGTTACGCAAATATTACGTGCAGCGATTGATTCATATTATACCGATCCGGAAAATTATGTTCCAAATGAAGAGTGGATAGAAGGACTTGATCATGTTTCCGAAGGTAACTCGCATACCCTTGGTGCTTATCACCGCCCCTGGCAATAAAAGGTATTATTATGAAACTGTCGTTAGGTCCGTTACAATATTTTTGGTCGAAAGAAAAAGTTTTTTCATTTTATGATTCTATAGAAAACCTCCCCGTTGATATTGTTTATCTGGGTGAAGTCGTTTGTTCTAAACGACGACAGTTAAAACTTGATGACTGGCTGAAAATTGCAGACAAATTAACCTTGGCAGGAAAAGAGGTCATTCTGTCAACACTAACATTAATTGTCGCTGACTCAGAATTAGCTCAACTCAAGAAGATTTGTATTAATAATAAATATGCGGTTGAAGCAAATGATACTTCAGCACTACATTTACTAGACGGGAAAGAAAATTTTATTTGTGGCCCTCATATTAATATGTATAACGCAGAAACTCTTGCCGTATTACATGAAGCAGGAGCAAAACGCTGGGTATTACCCATGGAGCTTCCAGAAAAAACACTCGCCGATTTACAAAAACAAAAGCCAGCAAACATGGAAACGGAAGTTTTTGTCTATGGCCATATTCCGCTTTCATTTTCTGCACGCTGTTTTACTGCCCGGGCATTTAATTTACCCAAAGATCAATGTGAATTTCGTTGTCAGGAATTTGATCAAGGTATGCCGCTGTATACTCAAGACCAGAAAAATCTATTTTTAATCAATGGAATTCAACTTCAATCAGGTGTTCCATGTAATTTATTAAGCACGGTAGAAAAACTGCGCCAACTTAATGTCGATGTCTTACGAATTTCTCCACAAGATAAAAATCTGGATTTAATTATTCAGGCTTTTCGAGACAGTGTTGATAACATCGCAACGAATACGCAATTAGAAATACCGGACGGGGGCTGGTGTAATGGTTACTGGTATGATCAACCCGGAATGGATTGGAATACAATAAGAACAGGGGCAGAATGAACGACCCCTGAAAATTTAATCAGCTTTCTTTTAATAAATTTTCCTGAAAAATAGCTTTATGCACATCTCCAATACTAATAATGCCAACCAGCTTTTTGTTATTATCTGTTACGGGAATCCTGCGAATATTTTTCACACACATCATTGAGGCGGCTTTTAGTAATGGCATGTCCGGCGTTACAGAAGCAACCGCCGTCGTCATTAAGTCACCTGCATTTTTACCCAATACATTTGTATAATCTGCTTCGATAGATTCAAAATCAGGTTTACCTTCTTCCATTACCTGCGCAACATCCGGAAACATCGCTTTTAGGATATCTTTTTCAGAAAGCACCCCAATTAAAATATCATTTTCATCAACAACCGGGACACCCGATATCTTGTTTAAACACATCAACGAAGCTATGTCTTTAATTAACGTGTCACTTTTACCGGTTTTAACCGATTGAGTCATTATATCTTTAACAATCATTTTTAATTTTCTCCAATTCACCTAAAATATTTTAGGTCGATATATTTATAGCTAAAAAGGAATGATTGAGCCAACAAAGATATTTAATCAAGAAACTATTTTTACTTATACTCTGCATGTGTATATGCAAGGTTAATGTTTTTAATTAATCAGCAAATGCTCACCTATGTTAAGAATTCGTTTCGTAATATCTAAGCGTTTAATTATCGGTGTAAGACGTGTTGCCATTGCAACTCCCAAAACAGACTTTAAATAAATTTCCGTATCAAAGTCCATCGCATCCATTAAGTTTTTAATATACAAACCGTCTTCAGTATTACCTTCTAGACTTAACTTACGAGAAAAAAATAAACTATCCGGATCCTCTTTGCCCGCAGCCAATAATAAAAAGGTTTGCAGATCACCCTGAATATGCACATCGGCTGTTTTATTTGATTTCATGTCATCCACTAACTGCTGCTTTAAAATAATAAACTGCCAACTATTGCCCGTATCTTTAATGGTAAACATAATCCGTTTGTTCTCCATAAAATCTAAACGAGAAGAAACTACCTGCCCTTGCATTAAATGTGTTCCAAGATGACTTAATATATTCGTATGGATTTTATCGGGAACTAAACGTAAAAAATAATTTAGGGGTTTAAGTGCCAGCGACATATTAAATTTCTCGATAATAAAAATAGTAATATAACCAGGATATTCAATCTGTCTCCTGATCCAGATCAGCTTTTTCAGTGCAAAATACCAGAGCCATTGGAAAATATGGCAAAACTTACCTTTTCAAAAAAATTCGAGACTCAATAAAAAATTAATTTGATAACAAAATAATAAGCCTTAAATACATAGGTATTTACTAAACCTTGGTTTAAATATATAATTGAGAATCATTATCATTTAAAAAACATGTATATTATGACTTTGTACGCTTTGAACGATATTTCTATCGGTGAAAAAGTCCGTCTGGTTTCTATTAATGGCAACGATCGTTTATTAACTCGACGTCTGATTTCACTGGGACTACCACTGGGATCGGAGGTTGAAATTTTACACCATCGAGGGCGTGGCGTAGTTGTAGCAAAACAGGGGAATCGAATTGCACTGGGGGCAAGTATTGCCGAAAAAGTGCAAACTTCGAAAATAGACGAATGACGGGATGTTGCGATAACCAAACAGCTGAAACAATAACGGGCTCTTCTCTAAAAATGGCCCTTGCCGGTAACCCTAACTGCGGTAAAACCGCCCTTTTTAATGCATTAACCGGTATCAGGCAAAAAACAGGTAACTGGCCTGGTGTCACCGTTGACCGTAAAGAAGGGCAATTTGATCTCGATGGACGCAAAATCTCTGTCATCGATCTTCCGGGCATCTATTCTCTTGATGCCAGCTCACTCGACGAAGAAGTTACTCGAGACTATTTACTATCCCGTGAAGCAGATTTAATCGTTAATGTCGTCGATGCCTCTAATCTGGAACGAAACCTCTATTTAACAGTACAACTTCTGGAAATGGCCGTTCCACTGGTACTGGTTTTGAATATGATGGATGTTGCCCGTAAACGCGGCATCAAAATTGATACCAAAGCCCTGTCTGAAAAATTAGGCTGCCCGGTTGTTCCGCTTGTTGCAACGACAGGAGAGGGACGCACAGAACTTAAAGCACGCATGTTATCGGTTGCAGACGGGAAAGAAACCGGAGGCTATGCACTGGCACTGGACGAAGTCGTCGAACAGGCCGTGACCGACATGGAAGAATTGCTCATTGAGCTTCCCGCAGAAAATCGCCGTTGGTTAAGCATTAAATTACTCGAAGGCGAACAGGCAGACTCTGAGCTAGAAGAAGAAACCGCCACAAAAATCAATTACTGGCGAGAACAAATACACCAACGCGCAAATGAAGAGGTCGACATTCTAATTGCCGATACCCGGTTTGGCCACGCACATGCCATGGTTCAATCGGTTATGCGAGTTCATGGTAAAATTACACGTACAGTTAGCGATCGCATCGACTCTATTGTGTTAAATAAATGGAGCGGTATCCCGATATTTCTTTTAATCATGTATCTCATGTTTATGTTCACCATTAATATTGGTGGCGCCTTTGTGGATTTTTTTGATGGCGTAGCAAATACCATTTTTGTCTCCGGTTTTGGAGAATTACTCAGCGCAATTAACCTGCCTGACTGGATACGTGTCATTTTGGCAGATGGTATTGGTGGCGGTATTCAAATTGTTTCAACCTTCATCCCCATTATTGCTGCGTTATATTTGTTTTTATCATTTCTGGAAGATTCCGGTTACATGGCGCGAGCCGCCTTTGTTATGGATCGCTCCATGCGTGCAATTGGATTGCCGGGAAAAGCGTTTGTTCCCTTAATAGTCGGCTTTGGCTGTAATGTGCCCGCTATTATGGCAACCCGAACTCTGGAAAATGAACGTGAACGTAAGCTCACCATATTAATGAACCCGTTTATGTCCTGCGGTGCACGTTTACCTGTTTATGCCTTGTTTGCGGCAGCTTTTTTTCCTCATTCCGGTCAAAATATTGTTTTTGCCCTTTATTTAATTGGTATTAGCGTTGCGATTGGTACCGGACTGATTATGAAACGCACCCTGTTACCGGGAGATAGTACCGGCTTTATGATGGAACTACCGCCGTATCATCTCCCTACCTTAAAAGGTATCTCGTTACGAGCCTGGGACAGGGTCAAGGTTTTTGTTAAAGAAGCCGGACAAATTATTATTATCATGGTACTGGTTTTAAATTTATTAAATTCCATCGGTACAGATGGTAGCTTTGGTAATAATGATAGTGAAAATTCTATTCTCAGTGCCAGCAGTCAACTCATTATTCCTGTCTTTGCCCCAATGGGAATTCAAGAAGATAACTGGCCTGCGGTAGTGGGTGTTATCTCCGGCGTACTGGCAAAAGAAGTGGTTGTTGGAACACTCGATAATCTCTATAGCGAGCTTGCAGGTAAAACAGAAGAAACGGAATTTAATTTTCAGGCAAAACTCAAGGCCGCATTTAAAACAATACCGGATAATCTTTCTGCTTTAAGTGAGCGGCTACTTGATCCACTTGGCATCGATATTGGAAATGTTACCGATAAAAAAGCTGCCGCCGAGCAACAAGGTGTAAAACAGGGAATCTTTGGCGCAATGAACAGTCGCTTTGACGGACAAGTGGGTGCCTTTGCATATTTACTTTTTGTACTACTTTACTTTCCCTGCGTTGCCACTATTGGTGCCATTAAACGTGAAGCCGGACGACCATGGGCAATATTTGTTGCCAGCTGGACCACCGGCGTAGCCTATATAACTGCCTCAAGCTTTTACCAGATAGCAACCTGGAGTCGACATCCTGAATCATCGCTAGCCTGGATCAGTAGTTTTATTTTTATATTTATCATTATGATTTTTGGTTTACGACGTTGGCGACAACATGCTGATAATCCCAAGCCCGTTAACATTCCTTCAAACTAACTATGATTCTGTCTGATATCAAAAAATATATACAACAGCGAGGACAAGTCAGTCTTGAAGATATCGCTTTGCATTTTGATACTGAGCCCGATGCAATACGAGAGATGTTAAAAATATGGATACGCAAAGGTAAAATTATTCAGCAAAAAACCGCTGCAAGCTGCGGCAGTAGTTGTAATCAATGCGACAGTGCATCAACTGAAATATACACCTGGACAAACAATCAGGTTAAAGTGAAATTCATTTAGGAAAATATAATAGCCACGACTAAATATTTAATGGCTGACAATGTAAACAACAATACCCCATTCGTCCGGAAAATTTATCTTTCACAATAATCTCTCCACACCGGTAACAGGCAAGCCCTTCTCTGCGGTAAACATAAAATCGATAATCTTCAAACGCAATACCCTGTTTTGCCTTTTTATTAGCGAGTGAAAGTAAATTAGTAATACCTGCCGTTTTATAAGACTGCCAGGTTAGTCGAAAACTCTGTTTTGCAAGCTGTTTCAATTGTTGTTCATTGAGATCACATATATGAGTCTCAGGGTGTAACCCCGACACGTGTAAAATTTCACAGCATAAATAATTACCGATACCTGCCAGAATAGTTTGATCCTGTAACAGAGTCATAAGACTACGTTTTGATTTTCGAAACATCATCAGCCGTTGGAAAATATTTTTTTGGGTCGTCGTTTCTGATAACAGCTCCACCCCTAATTTACTTAAATAAGGGTGAACTGCAAGCTCATGATCTTTTAGAACGGTGATATCTGAAGCGCTATAAAGAAAGGCAGCTCCTTTATGGGTATGAATAGAAATACGTAACTGCCGCTTAACATCGGGTGTTTTACCATCTGGTGAAATAACCCATTTACCATAAAGCTGGTTATGGCTATAAATCGTAAAACCATTAGCAAAGCGAATCAGCATTGCTTTACCTTTAGCACTGACCGCCACAATACGTTTGTTTTTTAGTTTACTTTGATAAGGCTTTAAATTATTAAAGGCAAAAAATATATTCGTTACCGGGCTTTGCTCTAGCACTCCTGCAATTTCATCTCTGGCACGTAGAATTTCCGGTCCTTCAGGCATCATTTATAACCATTTTAAAAAATAACAAAACAGCATTTTCATTCAACATTGTTCTTAATTAAAATATCACGTTCTTTATTTATTGTTTCAATCAATAATGTTTTATTCTGCTGAGGCACATCAACTAACTCTTCAACACGTTGTAAATAATCTTTTGTTTTATCCGCAACTTCTTCGACTAAAGCCTCTGCCTGTTTTTTTGTATATTGATAGGCTTCGCCCAACTTAATAATATTTTCTCTTAAGCCACCTACCTCGTCATCAAAAATAAGCGGAATAGCAAAACGTGTATTATGACGAGACCATGCACGCATTGGAGCAGGATCATAAACAGGTGATAATTTCACATTTTCTGCTCCACCAAGAAAAGATAAATTTTCTAAATGCAGATCACCGTTCCCGGTAAACAAGGCAACAAGCAGACGTTTATATAAATCATGCTGAGTTGCACGAACATCTAAATTGGCGACTTTACCAATGCGGGCAATTCGATACGCCATTTCTTCCAGATCGGTATCTGCATTACTTTGAAAGTATTTATCACCAATCGCAAAAACCGAATAAAAAGATTCCATCGGAATAGGGCAACCTTCTTCTGAACGATCAAACCGCTTGATTGCCAATACTCGCATACCATCAATATGTGATAACCAGAATTGCGGAACTTCAAAACCCATCTCCTGATGAAGCTCAAGACACAATGCTTCTAATGCCAGTACACCTTCATAACCCATCGGTTCAATTTTTAAAATAACATCAACATACTTCACCCCGTCCACTTTCGAAGTTCCGGGGCTGGCAAACTCACCTTGCCAGTTTTGTGTATCAGGAATCGACACCAGTATTTTTGGAATCATGCCGCCAACCGAAGGCGTGGGGCCAAAGGCATCGAGTAACTCATCACTATCAATATCGTAAACGGTGTTTTGAATTTCTGCCTGAATTTGTTTCCAGTAGGCCGAACGTGAGGTGAGTAAATGACGCTCTTCAGGATGATGGTAATAATTTTCTGCTACGCGATCATCACGAAAAACATCTAAATGACCAATACCATTATGTGCCGATAATAATAAAATTTCCCAGTCAGTATCCAGGCCCGGCTTGGGGGGCAGCTCGGATTTTTCCAGTATGCGGGTATAAAGACGGCGCTGAATATTATTTTCATTTCTTGCCGGTAACATACTCATTAAACGCGGATAAAGTGGAATACTGTCTTTGGCTAAATAGGTCACCTGTTCAGTTTTATATTGCTGTGGTGGCGCTAATAACGACACCCCGCCGGCAAGATGCTTCGCACCATACTCCGCATCGTATTCAACAAACTCACGGGTATAACTAAAGCGGGTTTGCTTTGGAGTCACCACCATATCCGCCATTTTCAGTGGACCATCTTTTGTCCGCGTCCAAATTACCGCATGCTTGTCTGTACTGATCGCCATCTAAAAAAACTCGCCTTTGCGAATGGTTTCCAGCGCATCGTCATCCGGCACAAAGGCCAGTCGTAACCCGACTAACCGGCCTAATGCATCCAGAGTGGCAAAATCCCCATTTTTTCGTCCCTTCATGCGCGACAAAGTTTCGGCAGAAATCGGCAAACGCTTCGCCATGGTTTTCGCATCCATGCCCTGCTCTGCTCCTCGCGCCAGCACTTCATTTAATAGTTGCTCAAAGGCTTCTTGTTGCTCTGGTTTGGCTTTCATAACACTCTCTATAATTGATGCTTTTATCAATTATAGGCCTATTTTAATAAAATTCATCTAGTAATTGATAAAACAATCAATTACAAAGGAAGTATTGGATTGATTGTTGATTTTGGAAATAGAGAACCACCATAAAGGATAAGAGAATGATCAAAAATACAAAACCACTACACCCCGGCATTGTATTGCGTGAAGCTTACATGACAGAACTGAGCTTAAACCAAACCCAGTTGTCTCAAAAACTGGGACAGGTTTATTTTTCTGGTATTGCCGTACCGAAGTCATAATAGCCGTGAACACCATAAACATAAGTAAACCAATAATTTACGCAACCAACTTTTTCACCGTTAATTTCTTTCTTTTTCAGCAGACCAAAGATCATATTTGTAACTGCTGGTTAAGCCAGCTTTCTGGTGAGGTATTAAATGCAATAGACAAACTAATTGCCATTTCAGGACTAATTCCGGCGTGGCCGTTTAAAATATTCGACATTGTTTTTCGGCTCACACCAAGTGCTTTTGCTGTCTAGGTCACAGACAATTCCGTTGTTCAATACAGAACTCTTTTATAACCTCATCAGGGTGCGGGATTAACATCATAAAACTCCTCTAGTGATAATTTTCATAATTGATAACATAAGCATCTTCACCCCGAAATTCAAAAGTGATGCGCCAATCCGGTACTGCTTAAAATTTAACTCCGCCCTCACAAAAAATTACTCACCAATTCAATTCACCTGTAAACTTAGTGCATGGCTGGCCGTATTCCACAACAATTCATTGATGATCTCTTAAATCGTGTCGATATCGTCGAGGTGATTGATTCGCGGGTGCCATTAAAGAAAAAAGGTAAGGAATATACTGCTTGCTGTCCATTTCATTCGGAAAAAACCCCCTCTTTTACCGTCAGCCAAAATAAACAGTTTTATCACTGCTTTGGTTGCAAGGCGAATGGCTCGGCAATTGGTTTTTTGATGGAGTATGAGCATTTACCTTTTCCCGAAGCAATTGAAGAGCTGGCGCGAAGTCAGGGACTTGAAGTACCCTATGAAGGTGGGCAACGACCTGATCCGGCCATTAAAAAAGCACAAACCGATCTATATGATTTAATGCAGCAGGCTGATCAATTTTTTCAAACACAATTACGTCAACATACCGATAGCGCAAAAGCAGTCGCTTATCTCAAAGAACGCGGGCTCAGTGGTGAAGTTGCAAAAATTTATGGCATCGGCTTTGCTCCCGATGGCTGGGACAATTTAATCAAAGCCCTTGGTCAATCACCGGAACGTGAAAAAGCCCTGGTAACAACAGGTATGCTGATCAAAAAAGATAACGGTAAATGTTATGACCGTTTTCGGGATCGTATTATGTTCCCTATTCGCGACAGGCGTGGTCGCTGTATTGCTTTTGGTGGTCGTATTTTACCCAGTAATTCGCCAACTGCGGACAAAGAGGGCGCAAAATACCTTAACTCCCCCGAAACACCGCTTTTTCATAAAGGCCGCGAACTCTATGGTTTGTATGAGGCAAGACAAACCTTGCGCGATATACCCCGTTTAATGGTGGTGGAAGGCTATATGGATGTGGTCGCGCTTGCTCAGTTTGATGTGCATTATGCCGTCGCCACATTAGGTACCGCGACTACCGCAGATCACCTGCAGCGCCTATTTCAGCTGACCTCTGAAGTTGTTTTTTGTTTTGATGGTGATCGAGCAGGCAAAGATGCCGCCTGGCGCGCCTTGCAAATGTGCCTGCCCGAAATGCGAGATGGCCGTGAAACCCGCTTTATGTTTTTACCCGATGGTGAAGACCCGGACAGCTATATCCGAAAAATCGGTAAAGATGCCTTTGAAGCCGAGGTAAAACAATCACAAACTTTTTCTGAATATTTGTTCAAGCAATTGACCCAAGAAGCCGATATAAGTGGCATTGGCGGTCGAGCAAAGTTAGTGGAAACAGCACGCCCCATGTTAGCGAAAATGCCCGAGGGTATATATCGAAAGCTCATGTTTGAGCAATTGGAAAAATTAGGCCGGGTTGAATTATCAACAGCTAATGCAGCCCCAGTCAGCCGGCGCTTTAAACCTGCCCGAAAAGCAAAAATGAATAGCCAGATGACACCGGTACGTAAGGCCATTACCTATTTACTACACCAACCAGGTATTGCAAAACGCTGGGCTGAAAATGGTGAAAACACCGAGGTTTTAAAAAGTCTCGACCTTCCAGGTATGGATTTATTACTGGAAGTACTTGAAATTTTAAAGATTAGCCCCGATTTAAGTACTAGTGCTCTCATTGAGCGCTGGCGTGAATCGCCCTACGGAAATCATCTGGCAAAATTAGCCAGTGAACCACCTGATTTAGAAGATGATGCGCTTGAAATAGAATTTATTGCCGTAATGAAAACGCTGATAAAACAGTCTGTTGATCTTCGCTACGACGATTTACAGGCAAAATTAGACCACAGCGCACTGAATGAAGCTGAAATGGCAGAGTATAAAATGCTCTTGCAGCAAATATATGCAGCAAAAAGTGCTTCAAAACCGGACTAATCGCATATATTTGCTATATATATAGGAAGAAATTGCCTAAAACTAGTGTATAATTCGTTGGTTTTACGCTCTGATATTGTTTAAACAGTTAAGAAGGCTTTTATGTCGCAAGCATTAAATCAAGAACAACAACAATCCCAACTTAAGATATTGATTGCTAAAGGAAAAGAGCAGGGATTCCTGACTTATGCCGAAGTCAATGATCACTTACCAAATACCATTGTTGATCCGGAGCAAATTGAAGACATCGTTGGCATGATCAACGACATGGGTATCACCGTACATGAAAAAGCCCCCGATGAAGATACCCTTGCTGAAGCCGGCAACTCAGTCGATGAAGATGCTGCTGAAGAAGCCGCGCAGGCATTAGCCGCTGTTGATAGCGAGTTTGGCCGAACCACCGACCCTGTTCGTATGTATATGCGGGAAATGGGAACGGTTGAATTGCTCACGCGCGAAGGCGAAATTGCGATCGCAAAGCGTATTGAAGCCGGCTTACGCCACATGATGGCTGCACTTGCCTCTTACCCGCAAACCATTTCTATTTTATTAGACTCTTACGCAAAAATTGCCAAAGAAGAAATGAAGTTAACCGACATCATTTCTGGCTTCTTTGATCCGGATGCGCCTGACAATATTCCGACTCCTGCTGAAATTGCAGCAGCAAATGCAAATAAAACCGCAGGCAATGCAAAAGAAGAAGAGGAAGAAGTCGATACCGGTATCGATGTCGAAGAAGCGCATGAACGCTTTACCTTACTCGAAAAATTACATAATGAACACATTGAAGCATTACAAAAATACGGTAATGAAGATCCCAAAACAAAAGCAGCACTTGAATCTATACTGACTCAAATTGCACAGCTTAAGCTGACACCAAAAATGACAATGGTGATTCAGCTCAACATGCGTAGCTTAATCACACGTATTCGTGCTCAGGAAAAAATTATTCTAGATGTCTGTGTTGAGCAGGCACATATGCCACGTAAACAATTCATCACCACTTTCCCGGATAGTGAAACAGATCTTAAATGGTTAGATCAACACATAGCTGCAGGTGAAAGTTATTCTGAAGTTTTAAAAGAACATCACGATGAAGTACTTAAAGCACAAACCAAGCTGGTTAAAATTGGCAATGAAAGTGGTTTAAAAATTAGTGAAATTAAAGCAATCAACCGTAAAATGTCGATTGGCGAAGCAAAAGCCCGCCGCGCGAAAAAAGATATGGTTGAAGCTAACTTGCGTCTGGTTATTTCCATTGCGAAAAAATACACCAATCGTGGTCTGCAATTTCTTGATTTAATTCAGGAAGGCAACATTGGCTTGATGAAAGCGGTGGATAAATTCGAATACCGTCGTGGTTACAAATTCTCAACTTATGCAACATGGTGGATTCGTCAGGCTATTACCCGCTCAATTGCTGATCAGGCACGTACCATTCGTATACCGGTACACATGATTGAAACGATTAACAAGTTAAACCGTATCTCTCGTCAAATGCTACAGGAAATGGGACGTGAGCCAACACCGGAAGAATTATCTGAACGCATGGAAATGCCTGAAGATAAAGTACGTAAAGTACTTAAGATTGCCAAAGAACCTATCTCAATGGAAACACCGATTGGTGATGATGAAGACTCACACCTTGGTGACTTTATTGAAGATCAAAATGTTGAGTCTCCGGTCGAGTCTGCAACAGCAGGTGGTCTGGGTGAAACCGTACAGGGTATTCTGGAAGGCTTAACCGCTCGTGAAGCAAAAGTATTACGTATGCGTTTTGGTATTGATATGAATACCGATCATACTCTGGAAGAAGTCGGTAAGCAGTTTGATGTTACCCGTGAACGTATTCGTCAGATTGAAGCCAAGGCATTGCGCAAATTACGTCACCCAAGTCGTTCTGATCATTTACGTAGCTTCCTGGATATTGAGTAATCTCTTATTTTAAATATCAAATAAAAAGCATCTTCGGATCTAACCTTCAATTAAGACATTGATGCTTTCACCTCATGTCATTGCGAAGAAACAAAGTGACTGCGGCAATCTCCAACACCACGCTCTTATTATGAGGTTGCCACGCTACGCTCGCAATGACTGGGGTTTTCTTATTTTAGTACTTAATTTTCAATGCCTTAATAAAATACAATTTGTCTGTAGCTATTTTTTAAATTCACAATACTTAATTTTAATATAAACAACTATGGTGTAGAATAGCCCTCGTTTTGGGCCTATAGCTCAGTTGGTTAGAGCAGGGGACTCATCAAAATGGTGCGTTCATACTGAAAGGTATGAAATGAACGGGATGAATTCAGGGAAACCTTAACAGCTATTTTATATAGGCTGATGGCAATCCTGAGCCAAGCCGAAAGTACACTTTCGGAAGGTGCAGAGACTACCTGAGAACTGGTATTATTTTTTAATGCCAAGCGTTCTTAATAACAGGCTAGAGCGTCCCGCACCCTAACAGGCAATTAATTGTGCTGAGGGTGGTGATATAGTCCGCACTCGATAGAAATATCAAGATAATGTGAATCCCTTGGTCCTTGGTTCGAGTCCAAGTAGGCCCACCAT
>JALTJN010000099.1 GCA_027076405.1 Chromatiales bacterium | reverse complement strand
TAAATTCAAGCTACGTTATTATTGCCATCCCTTTATTGGTTGAAACCAATCAGCAAACGCATTATGACCGTGTCCTTGTAATTGATTGCACCGAGCAACAGCAAATAGAGCGAACCTTAAACCGAGACAATCGCGATTTAAAAGAAATCAAATCGATTTTACATTCTCAGGCATCGCGCGCGCAAAGAATAGCAATCGCTGACGACATTATCAAAAACACAGGTGATTTAATTTCACTAAAAACAGAAATTGAAAACCTGCACATTAAGTACATGAAAATTTGCAATGATAACAAGCAAACAAAACAAACATTATAAGTCTATACTTCAACATACAATCTTCACTAACCTGGCTTCAACATAATCCAAAGAGTATAAAAGCTTATGTTCCCGTTGTTTTTATGTCAAAATAGAATTTTATTACTTAACCTATATTAACCAATATGTCTGAACAACTCGTCTTTGAGCAACCACTAAATGAACACGTCCGTACTTTTTTACGGCTGGAACATTTGTTCAATCAGTTTAATCAGCACGTCGTTCGGCAAACAGATTGGGACACACTCAATGCCATAAAAGCCATTTTAGATATTTTAAGCATGTTAAGCCGTGGCGACATTAAACGTGAAACCATCAAAGAACTTGAACGACAAAACAAAAATTTACAATCATTCGTAGAAATTCCAGACATTAATCACGGAAAACTGGTTGATATAATCAATGCACAAAAAGAATGCCTGCAAGAACTACATGCAATTGGCAGCACCATTGGCCACGAGCTGCAACAACACGAATTACTTAACGCCATTCGACAGCGATTAAATATGCCAGGCGGTCTGTGTGAATTCGACTTGCCTGTTTACGCACATTGGATAAATCAACCTTTTGAACAACGCGCCGAAATATTGCACGAGTGGTTTGCACCTTTCACATCTTTAAACAAAGCCATTGAATTAATTTTACAGGTTATTAGAGATAGCACAGATGCAATGGATGAAATCGCCGAAGACGGATTTTATCAAAAAAATCTCGATGCAAATTCAACCTGCTTAATGATTCGTGTTATTTTACCCCAGGACACACAAGTATTTCCTGAAATCAGCGCAGGCAAACACCGTTTCACTATTCGTTTTTTAAAATCAGGCGACCTTGCACAACGCCCCGAACAAGACAAAAGTCATGTTGATTTTAAGCTGGCCTGTTGTATTTTATAAACGCAATTAATGCTAAAAAATCATTTATTAATTTGAGAAAATTTAAATTTAGTTACACTTATTTCATCTTCAAAAAACAGTTTCACCTTTAGCTCCCAATCATTTCGACTCAAAGAACATACCGGCAAAATCACTTTTGCTTGCCAGTTTTTTTTATTTTTTATTAATGAATACTGATTAAACCCCATATCCATTTCAGCCATATCAAAAGACAATTCAATAGATTTTGGCTGCTCATCACTTGCATTAATATCAACAAAAAAAGGCGTTAACGCAGATGGCACTCCATTGAATTCCAATTCATAAACATTACTTGCATAATGTATTTTACAAACTTGTTTTGTTGGGTCGCAAGCAGACTCGACTTCCACTTGCTTATAATCGGTTTGTTTAATATCTTTATGGCTTAACCATTCACCAAAAAAATAAACACCTGCCAACACAGCTATAAACAAGATTATGTTTTTCAAAATTAATTCCAA
>JALTJN010000098.1 GCA_027076405.1 Chromatiales bacterium | reverse complement strand
ATTAAAATTATTGGGTTTATGCGTGGTGAAATAGAAGCGTTACTTGAAAAAGCCGAATAAATTTTTCCTAAATAAAACGCTAAAGGCACGTTGCACTCTCACTCCGCTATCGCTACGTTCGGCTCGCCTAACACAGTATATGCGGTTCACTCGTTGCACTTCGCTCTCCCATATTTTGCTCCACTTCGTTCCGCAAAACATCGCATATACTGAAACGTTGTGCGAAATATCTGCATTCCTTAAAATAGGAGTGGCGACAAAAACAACATTTATATAAACTTTTATTTTCTTTCTTATTATATGCAACCAAGGCTAAAAAGATACAAACAATTTATTGAAACGCAATACGTTTCGGGATTGCTGCGGCATGACGAATACTCTCTAGAAACACTGGACAAGAAAATTCAAAAGAAAATCTCATCCGGTCAATATGAGCGTATTTTGTTTACCGGCATGGGTTGCTCTGCCATCGTCTCCGATATTATCAAAGGATTTTTTGCAGTTCAGCAAATCCCAATTTATGTGGAAGTTATCAACGATTACGAGATAGATTTTCTTTTGAATATTGCAGAGTTGAAAAAAAGAAAAACACTGGTCATCATCAGCTCTTATTCTGGTTATTCTCAAGAACCAATCAATGCATATCACAAAATCAAAGAATACACCAATGACATCGTTTTTCTTACCTCTGGCGGTAAGCTTGAAAAAATTGCCCAAGAGGAAAATGTCTCGCTTATTTATTGGCGCATAACAAATCCCGATAGAGAATATCCATTATTTCACGCCCCGCAATATTTCAGCATTTTGCTCGACATTTTCCATAAGCTCGGTTTACTCGAGACAAATTTTCAAAAAGAAATCGGAGAAGCGGCAAAATTTGTTGAACGGGAACTTTCAGATAAAAAAATAGGCGAAGCCAAAAAAGTTGTAAAACTACTTCAAGACAGAGATATAATTTTGCTCGCTTCTCCTAAATGGTATTTGTCTCTCCTAAAACTGGTAAAAATGCACGTCAATGAAATGGCAATGGCTCCTTGTCATAGAAATTATTTTCATGAGTTCGGGCATAGCGAGGTTGCCATTTTAACTGATCCAAAAGAAAAGCAGGGACTTTGGCTATTTCGTGATAAAAACGAAGATGCCTACACAAAAAAGAAAATGGACAACCTCGTCAAACTTCTTACTGCAAAAGTAACACAAAACAAAAACGTCGCCATTGCCATTACCGAGCTTAATCAGGGCAATTTTTTCAAGCAGTTTTTTCAACTCTGCAATTTGTCCAGTATGTGAGTTACTTCCTCGGAGTTTACTACAACTATAAATCGAGAGAGTTAATTTCAACTGCCGCAGGCAATCCCTGGTATAATCAACAGACGATACAGAAAGAAAATAAAAGTAAAAAGTAGTGGTTTTTGTCGCCCTTTTTAATAGCGGAATGCAGATACTCTTCGCCCGCCCTTCGGGACGTTGCACTCGGGCTCGGTGCTAACGCGCTCGCACAACACAGAATATGCGGTTTCGTTCGGTTGCACCTCACTACACCCATATTTGCCTCCGCTACGCTACGGCAAACATCGCATATTCTGGAACGTTGTGACGGAATTTCGCTCCGCTACATTCCGTCACAATGCGCGGCGTTACACGCCTGTTATGCTCCGCGAAGCTCCGCACAACAGACGTTTATGCAACGCTTCGC
>JALTJN010000097.1 GCA_027076405.1 Chromatiales bacterium | reverse complement strand
GCTTGGTTAAAAAGTCATCGCCCCCCGACTCTATACATTTAACCAGAGCGTCTTCATCTGTCATTGCGGTTAGAAAAATAATGGGAATAAAATGTGCTTGCCGACTTTTAATTACTTTAGCTGCCTGATAACCATCCATAACCGGCATCATGACATCGAGCAGAATTATATCAATGTGATTATCTTCAACTGCTCGAACAGCCTCTTCACCATTCACCGCTTCGATTAAAAGAAAACCGGATTCTTTTAATAATGCACACAAAACCAAACGATTAGTCAGGTCGTCATCAACCACAAGAATCGTTTTTTCTGTGCTGGAAAAATCGCCCATGATTTATCCTAAAATAAATATTTTATCGAAACTGGCAATCGTTAAAATCTCTTTAATTTCATCGTTAAATCCTACAAGTCGTGCCGTGCTACTTTGTGATTCAGCATGTTCTTTTAATAATAAAAGCATTCCTAACGCAGAACTATCTAAATAATCTGTTCCTGAAAGATCCACTGAATACTGCCCTGCTTTCAGTTCAACATCTTTATATGATTTTCTAAAATCATTATGTAAACTAAAATCAAAACGTCCGTTAATTTTTATTGTGGCTGTTTTTTGGTCGTCTGCCACGTTTATAGATATACCCATAATTAATTCCTCATTCAATTAAAAAAGATCAACTTCACCTTCACTCATATCATTTTGACTTTCAGTTGTAGCGTGAATGTTTTTTGCTTTTTCGGTGACCTCTTCAATATCCTGATTAAGCCTGTAAATTAATTCACTCAACACAGGTGAGAAATCTTCGTCCTTATTTATACTCGACAATTCATTTTTAACCCCCACAAACAACTCATCAACCAGGCCAATATGTGCGTTTAGCTGCTCGCATTGCTGGCGCGCAATATCTTCAAACTGCAATGATCTAACCGCTGTAATTACACCTTCCTCAACTTTCAATACTATATCTTTTGCGCTCAATATTTTTTCATTAACAAATTTATTTTTTTCATCCATCATTGCCAAAACCTCATCCACTCTGGATTTATGCTGCATTGCCACGCTCATATCTTTACTGGCAATCTCGCCCACTATTTCTTTGGCTTTAATAATATTCGACTTTGATTTCTCAACAACACTGCGAATTTTTTCATTCAAATTATTTGAGTTAGTAGACAAAGCTCTCACCTCATCTGCAACCACAGCAAAACCTCTTCCCGCCTCACCTGCACGAGCCGCTTCTATTGCCGCGTTTAATGCCAATAGATTGGTTTGGTCTGCAATAGCACTGATTTCACTTAACAGTTTATTAACATCATCCATTTGCGTTTCAATATCATCTACGGTATAAACCATTGTCATGCCACCGCGACTAACCTCGGTAATATTGTTAACAAAATATTCCAATATTTGTTTTGTCTCTTCAATGAAACTCAAATGATTTTCTTCTCCACCACCATCGTGCAAGCCTTCTATAACTTCATGCATTAACATTTCTTGCGATTTGGATTGCTCTGACAATGTAGTAAAACTTTCAGACAAAGAATAAACTGCATCGGAAACAATTGTTTTCATTACATCAACCTTAGAAACAATAACCTTTAACTCTTCAGATAATTTAACATATTGATTTTTTGAATTTTCTAATAATTCTTTTTTTACTTTATTATTTAAGTTTATGTTATTTGTTTTTTCTTTTTTATTCG
>JALTJN010000096.1 GCA_027076405.1 Chromatiales bacterium | reverse complement strand
ACTTAGCTCGTGAAGCTGAAGTAGGTAAAAAACAAGAAAAATCTGAATTTATGATAATGCAAGGTCCGCTAGCAATTAATTATAAAGACTGGCGACATAAGTGGCATCCAACAATAGAAGATGGTGATATTAATTCGAATTTAACTCAGTCATCCAAAAAAAGAATTGATTGTTGGATTAGACAAAACATACATGTGAAAAATAATCCAGATTGGATCTTTGTGAAAGTTTTTTGTCATGGTGCACAAGATTATAAAAGTTTAACAAGTGATTCAATGATTAAAATGTATGAATATTTGGGGTCTGAATATAATGATGGTGTTAATTATCGTTTGCATTATGTTACCGCTAGAGAAAGTTACAATATAATAAAGGCGGCGGAAGATGGAAAAGTCGGTAACCCTAACCAATATCGCGATTATGAAATTCCTCACCCTTCAAAGAGGAAAATATAATGTGTGGTATTAATGGGATTGTCTATTTAGATAATCGTAAAGTAGAAAAACATGAAATTAATGCTATGAATAATGAAATTATTCATAGAGGACCAGATGGGGAGGGTGTATATTTATCTAACAATGTTGGACTTGGGCATAGGCGATTATCAATTATCGATGTTGCACATCATTCAGATCAGCCTTTTTATTCCGAGGATAAAGACTATATATTAATATTTAATGGTGAGATTTATAACTATCTTGAAATTAGATCTGACTTAATATCAAAAGGACATGTTTTTAAAACTAATTCTGACACGGAAGTTTTATTGAGGGCATATATTGAATTTGGGCAAGATTGTTTACAATATTTAAATGGTATGTTCTCTTTTGCGGTTTATAACAAAAATAATAACAGTTTATTTATTGCTCGCGATAGAATAGGTATTAAGCCATTATTTTATTTTTACTATAATAGAAGTTTTATATTTTCTTCAGAAATTAAGTCAATTCGTAAAGTATTAAATAATCAATTATCTATTAATGACTCTATGATTGATGTGTATCTTTCATCGGGGTATTGCTATGGGAATGATACTTTATTTAATGAGATTAAGAAGCTAGAGCCAGGGCACTCTGTTCTAATATCTAATAATGATATTAAAATAAATAAATATTGGGATGTAAGTTATAGTAGTGAATTTTCTTATTCTGAAAGAAAATATTTGTCTGACCTAGACGAATTAATAGTTGATGCAACAAAAATACATCTAAGGAGTGATGTGCCCTTAGGTGTCTTTTTGAGTGGAGGTTTGGATTCATCAGCAATTGTTGCGTTAATGCATGCCTTAGATATAAGGAATATTAATACATTTTCTGTTGGTTGGGATTTAGGTGATAACTTCAATGAGTTCAAGTATTCACGTCAAGTTTCAAATGATTTCAACACAAAGCATTATGAATACGTAATGAATGAACGTATTTTTATGGAAGCGTTTGATGAGTATTTGCATTATATGGATGAGCCAGTAACAGAAGCAGCAGCAATTTCTCTATACAAGTTATCTGAATTAACACGTGATCATGTAAAGGTAGTTTTATCTGGTGAGGGAGCGGATGAGGTATTTGGTGGTTATCCAATTTATAAATTTTTTAAATATTTAGAGGTATATAAAAAAATACCTAGATCTATTCGAAATAGTTTAATTAATCCTATATTTTCTAAACTGGATAGAAGAATTGAAAAATTTGCTCGTTTAAGTAATGAGAAT
>JALTJN010000095.1 GCA_027076405.1 Chromatiales bacterium | reverse complement strand
GTTGTTCCTGTTGGTCGATAACGTAAATCATAACTCGCTCCTGGAACAGCATCCCATGAAACAGATGCTGTTGTTGATCCAAAACCATCTATAGTTAATCCCGTAGGTACTGTAGCGTTACAAACTACTTGTCCTGCGATAGTAAAATCTGTATTAGAAATATCGAAGAAAATATTATTTGTTCCTCTAACCATAATTCTATTTTGTGAGCCTTGATTATTAGGAACCACAATATCTTGTGCCCCATCGTTAGGAACTCCCGATGCTAGTGCAATAGTATATGTGTCTCCTCCATCGGTAGATAAGAAAATATCGACGTTAGCAGCGTTAATTCCATTTCCAGTTGTTCCTGCCACATCCCAAGTAACAGTTTGTGTAGTTCCTGCATTCCAAGTAACATTTGTGTTAGGTGAATTCACTAAAAATGGTCCTGCTGTTCCATTTACAGTTACTACCATATCGTCACTATTATTATTCCCTCCTCCTGCAACATTGTCTCTTACAGTTAGCCTAAAATTTAAAGTTCTAGCAACATCAGGAACAGCTTCCCATTGCCAAGAAGTAGCTCCAGTTTTTATTGTTGATAGTCTCGGGAAATATCGTTTAGAATCTGTAGTTGGAGTATACGACCTAAAAGCAACTCCTGTCGTAGCTGTAACGCTAGGATATGTTGTAGCAGCATCATTTTCGTCCATTTGCTCCCAACAATACGTTAGTACATCAGCTGTATTTGCGTCAGTACCAACGCCTGTTAAAACAAAAGGCGTTCCTTTTGGAATTGTATAATTTAAACCTGCACTTGCTGTTGGAACTGCATTTCCTGTATTTGTATTTGTTTGACAAGTAGTGCTTTTAACATAATTTGTTACCTGTTCTATAGAATACGCATGAAAATATGGGTCAACATTTGATTGTACGTCTGTTGCTCCCGTTATTCCAGCATAACTCATAATAGTAGATCCGCTTCCTGGTTCAAAATGTGCATTCGTTCCTTCATTTCTATGAGAAAAAGTATGGTTTGCTCCAAATTGATGTCCCATCTCGTGTGCCACATAATCAACATCAAAGAAATCTCCTTCGGGAACAGTATGTGATGTCCAACCGCTTCCTTTTTGACCATTTACACATACACAACCTATACAACCAGCATTTCCATTATTTTGGAGGTTAGCAAACAAATGTCCTATATCATAATTAGCTTCTCCAATGACATTAGTTAATGTAGATTGTAATTCACTATTATAATTTGAAGTCGTATTTCCATAAGGATCACTTCCAGCATTTGTATAAATAACAGCATCAGTATTTGCAATTAATACCATAGTAACATTAAAATCTGTTTCAAAAATGCCATTAACACGAGTCATAGATGTGTTAATTGCAGCTAATGCTTGAGCTTTAGTTCCGCCATGATAATTTGTATATTCTCCAGTAGCAGAAACCGCTAATCTATAAGTGCGTAATGTAGCATCATTAGCATTTTGTAAATTAAAATTATTTTCAGAAATACTTTTACTTACTGTCTCTGTTATTGAGCATTCAAAATCATTAAACGTTGCTTTTTTATCTGCTCTTTTATAAACTGTATATCCTTTCCCATCATAAGTATAAGGTTCTATAAAGGAAGCAGCTCTAGTTGCTGATAACGTCATACTTTGCAATCCGAAAGGAGAAATACTAAATCTAATTCTTGCTGTTGGATCTTCAAC
>JALTJN010000094.1 GCA_027076405.1 Chromatiales bacterium | reverse complement strand
TAACGAAATAGCTGTGCGGCGCAAACGAAGCGCAGCGTAGTTTGCGTCCGAACGAGCGTATTGTTAGCGCTCATTTTGGCGGATGTTTAATTATTTTAAGCATGATGTTTGTAACTCGAACAAAAGCTCCAGCACTAGCAAGGCCAAAACTAATCCATGCTAATCCATACCATATGCTATTTGTAGGAACAAAGAAGCCAATAATTGATAAAATACAAAAACTGAAACTCAACCAAATTGCCTGACTCAAATATGATGTCAAGTCACTTATATATGTCGTTTCTCGAATCCGTTGCATGATAGGCGAATCCAACGACATGAGAATTGCTTTTGCAGTGGCTAAAAATCCTGTAAGGATAGCACCCAAGGTAAGCGATGAACTTAGTATGCCGTCACCTGACGGTAATACTAAACGCAACTTCCACCATAGAAAGGCACCAGCTATTGCTAACAAGTATGGAGACAAGCGCTCTAGGTATAATGACTTCATTTCTTTAGAACGTTCTTCCATCCGTTATATGCACGGCGCAATGCTTTATACCGCTCAACTTTAGGAAAGCGAAGGTCGTCTCCAAGCGGGATATCATCAAATTCGTGCACAAGTCGTTGGGCAATAAGATCTAGGACTTCCATGCGACTATCTAGATTTTCAAGAATACCGACTTTAAGTTTTGTTATTCCGTCGGGATTTTCTTCTGCCTTCTTTTTCAAAATCTCGGCGGTTTTGTCTATAAACTCACTCAGATAATTCCTCTTTGGTTTTCCAGCGGAAATTACAAGCTCCACTTTCTCCCCATGAGATTGCCGTCCGAGATCCAACGCATGGGTTAAGGCGGTACCAGAGACCCTATCTGACTGGCTTAGAAACCTGGGATCTATTTCGAATATTATCTTTTTCGTTGCTGCCCGATTGCGAAATTTTCGTTCAACCGTTTCATCATACTTTGGTACTAGCTCGAAGGTATATGCATTATTTGGGTCGTAATTATTAAAGTAGTCTTGTATTTTTCCAGCCCTAGCTCCATGGTGGTTGTATTGAATTATTAGGTGACGTGATTTTGGGATGTATAAACATGCTGTTTCTTCACAGAAAACCTCCCCTTTTTTAAAAGCGAATCCTTGTACTGGCGTAGATTTAGATGCTTTTCCCGGCCCATGCTGATCGCGAAATTTACCAAAATCGAAGAACCATAATCCATCTTTATAAGTAACGTCCTCAATCCGTATATCAGAATACCCAACGGTTCTAACTCTAGCGGAGAGCCCATCTCTTTTTATTTGTTCTAGAAGGTCTTCAAGGTTGCCGCTTTTGTCATGCAACCTAACCCCAAAGGCATGGACCTTAAATTTCTCTTTCATCTCTACTCTCATCCATTATTAGCGCTAACGCTTCGAATAACAGGCGCCCAACTCAATGCTCTGCATTGAGTTGGGCGTCCTTGTTGATTTGATTGTTAGAAGATTTTAGACACTCATTATCCGCGCCAAAGGACCATGTTGGTTCTACTGCCGTAAGTTTTCCTGCCATATTAAACTTAAAACCAACCTGGCCAACCCATATACAATTTTCCTTTTTGTATGGCTCCCTTCCAATTGATTGTTTTGTAGCCGCAACAACTTTTTAATTGGCTTATTTCTAGCCAACTCTACGATGAATTTTTCCAAACCTGCTTGATATTGCTTCATATCTTTTATTTGATCATCTCTATAC
>JALTJN010000093.1 GCA_027076405.1 Chromatiales bacterium | reverse complement strand
CGGTCATGGTAGAATTGAAGAACTTAAATGGATAAACAAGCAAGTGGGTGCAAAATACTTTATGCCTGCATATGGATACCACTCCATGCTTAGAGTACACGCTCAATCCATAGAAGAAACAGGTTTTTCAAAAGAAAATATAATTGTTGCAGACAATGGGATGCTGATAGACATAGACGATAAAGGGCTAACAATACACAAAGAAAAAGCTCCGACAAATATCGTTATGGTTGACGGTTTCTCAATAGGAGAACTGCAGGAAGTAGTATTGCGGGACAGAACAATGCTTGCGCAAGATGGGATGTTTGTTGTAATAGCGATTGTAGATTCAAAGACGGGACGTGTCAGAAAATCACCTGACATAATATCCCGCGGATTTGTATACCTGCGTGAGTCACAGGACCTGCTTCGACAAGCACGATACATAACAAAAAAGACGATAGAAGATACCGCAATCGGAATGAAGCCAATAAACTTTGATGATATAAAACACGAAATAACGGACAGTGTCGGAAGATTTCTTCTGCAAAAGACCGCCAAGCGACCGATTGTACTACCTGTTATTATTGGTGTATAATTGACAAGATGAATAATACACCAAGCGACAAAAACAAGGTATTTAAGGCGTTGTTTATAACAAACTTTTTGTTTGCGTTCAGTATCGCCCTGCCTGCATATATAAGTTCAAGTTTCATAAAAGAATTTACTTCAGAAAAATTTGTCGGGGTTATATATACACTTGGGTCCATACTTACAATTATTGCGTTTGCAAATATACCAAAAATATTACGCGAGTTTACAAACTATAAAACCGCAATAGCATTGGTGTCACTGCAAACAATTCTTCTGATTACACTGGTTGTTGCAAACAATATATTCATTATTGCCCCCGCTTTTATTCTGTACTGGACAACAATATCTCTTCTTGTGTTCAGTCTTGATATATTTCTTGAGAGTTTTTCATCTGACAATTCAACCGGAGGCACTCGCGGAAAATTCTTTACTGCCGGGAATATTGCGTGGATCATAGCTCCGGCTGCGGCAGGTTCACTTCTTACCAACGGTGATTACTGGAAGATATTTCTTGCAGCTTCCGTATTTACAATGCTTATTGCGTACATACTCACAAAAAATTTCAAAAAATTCAAAGATCCGCAATATGATGATGTGCGATTGCTGGATACACTAAAACAACTGAAAAAAAGGAAGAATGTCTCCAAAATATTTGCCGCAAACTTCTTATTATACTTTTTTTATTCCTGGATGGTTATTTACATCCCCATATACCTTCATGAGAATTTTGGTTTCAGCATGAAAGAACTCGGCCTTATGTTTACAATAATGCTTATACCGTTCTCACTTATACAATTTCCCGCGGGTAGATTTGCCGATATAAAAATGGGTGAAAAAGAGATGCTTACGTTGGGATTTATAATATTATTCATCTCAACAGTATCACTGTCATTTATAACATCAAGCAGTTTTTTTGTTTGGGCATCTATACTTTTTGTTACAAGAATAGGTGCAAGTCTTGTTGAGATAATGACAGAGATTTACTTCTTTAAAAAAATAGATGGTACGGATATACATCTTTTAAGTACATACAGAAGCAACAGGTCATTGGCTTATGTCGTAGCACCGCTTGTTGCATCGCTGTTCCTTGTATTTTTTGACTTCAAGTATTTATTTATCCTGCTTGGAGTTATAATGCTAAC
>JALTJN010000092.1 GCA_027076405.1 Chromatiales bacterium | reverse complement strand
GTTTGGAAACTGAATAGGGTGGCATTAGTTTTGGACGTGAAAAATAATACCCCTGACCGAGTGTAATACCCATTCCGAAAACTGCTCGGTATTCATCCTGTGTTTCTATGCCTTCAGCGATGACTTTGCAATTTAAACCTTGTGCAATATCATTTATAGAACGCACAAAGGATTGTTTTACAGGATCTTCATGTATCCCCTGAATAAAATGCTTGTCAATTTTTACGTAGTCGGGTCTTAGTTCAGACCACATGCGCAAGCTGGAATAACCTGCACCTAAATCATCAATCGCAATTTTAAACCCCATTGATTTGTAGTGCTCAATGGCTTTACGCATAACATCAAAATTATCCGTGGGGTATTGCTCTGTCATTTCTATGACAACATCTTTAGGGTGAATGCCTTTTTTTTGCAGAATTTCGAGCGTTAAACCCGAACGATGATCCGGCTCAAGGAGGCTCTCAGGCGTGGCATTTAGAAATAAATGGCCTGGCATATGCTTTTCCTGAAAGGTACTAATCCCCTTTTCTCGGCATAATAAGTCGAGCTCCAAAAGCTTTCCGCTTCGAATCGCAACATCAAATAGAGTAACAGGACTATGGTAAGGACTGTCTGATGGGCCGCGTATAAGTGATTCGTAGCCATGAATTGATTGTTGTTCAAGGTCAATTATGGGCTGTAGCAGGGCGGTTAGTTTTTTATACTGTAAAATATCATAAAAAAGTTGATAACTGTTTTGCAAATCCAAATGCTGTTTCGTCGTGTCCATACTCTTTTTATAAGAGCACATCATATAAACCTTCTGTATAATTACCTTTATATTACAGTTGGCCACTGTGAACTAGTTATATGACAAGCTGATGACAATGAATGACTTTGATGACTAAATGATGACAAACAGACAGGTAAATTATTATCGCTTTACCGGTTTATTATGGTTGGAATGAAGTAAGTTAAAAATAAAATATATAGATAAATAATAGAAAAATTAATGCAATCAGCAGATTCAAACTCATTATTAAAACTAAAAGGTGTTGGCCCAAAAGTCGCAGAGAAACTGCAACGTCTTGATATTTATAATCAGGAAGACTTACTTTTTCATTTACCCCTGAGATATCAGGACCGTTCCCATATTTATCCGATTGGTGCATTACGTGCAGGTATGGAATGCCAGATTAGTGGCGAAGTCCAGTTAAGTGAAATTAAGTATGGTCGTGGTCGAATGTTATTAACCCGTATTGCTGATGGTAGCGGATTTATTACATTACGTTTTTTCCATTTTAGTAATGCACAAAAAAATCAGTTAAAACGTGGTGCGAAACTTTTATGCTTTGGTGAGGTTCGTCGTGGCAAAGTAGGTTTGGAAATGTCACATCCGGAATATCAATTTATAAAAGAAGATAAAGAAATTATTCTTGATGAAAATCTCTCGCCTATTTATCCAACAACTGAAGGTGTGCATCAATTAACATTACGCAATGTCATGTCGCAGGTAATACTTAAACTAAAGCATGACGAGTTATCGTTACCGGGTTTAATACCGGAACCATTACTGGAAAAGTATTCATGGCCAAGCCTTAAAGAGGCCTTGCTCTATATTCATAATCCGCCGGTAGATGCACAACTTGAAGAATTGTCCGAAGGTAAACATTTAACACAGCAAAGTTTAATTGTGGAAGAGTTGCTGGCGCATCATCTCAGTATGCGGCAATTACGCGTAGCAATGTATCAGGAAAAATCGCCGTTATTAGTAAAAGAAAAAGAATTAATACAACACTTTTTATCGGCGTTGCCGTTTACTTTAACTGCTGCACAGCAACGAGTTGTTGCGGATATTAATTTTGATTTAGAGAAAACCAATCCAATGCAACGTCTGGTTCAGGGAGATGTGGGATCAGGTAAAACGGTGGTTGCAGCTTTGGCAATGCTAAAAGCAGTCGAAGCCGGTTTTCAGGCTGCTATTATGGCGCCGACGGAGTTATTAGCCGAGCAACATTATCAAAATTTTAAGTCCTGGTTAGAACCTTTAGGGTTAAATGTCATCTGGCTTTCAGGAAAATTAAAAGTGGCTGAAAAAAGAGCTGCACTTGAAAAAATAAATCATCAGCAAGGGCATGTTATTGTCGGTACGCATGCTTTGTTTCAGGAAGGGGTGATGTTTGCCAGATTAGGTTTAATTGTGGTGGATGAACAGCACCGTTTTGGGGTACATCAACGTTTGTCATTAAGGGAAAAAGGTCATTCGCAAGGCGGTTATCCTCATCAGCTAATAATGACAGCAACACCGATCCCCAGAACATTAGCGATGACGGCTTATGCTGATCTGGATTGCTCGATTATTGATGAGTTACCTCCCGGACGAATTCCTGTCGAAACAGTCGTCATTCCTGATGCAAAACGTGAGGCGATAGTGCAACGTGTGGAGCAGGCTTGCACGGAAGGCCGTCAAATTTACTGGGTTTGTACATTGATTGAAGAGTCGGAATCTTTGCAGGCTCAGGCAGCAGAAGAAACTGCGAATTTACTTGCCGATGCATTAAGTGATGTGCGCGTGGCGTTAGTGCATGGCCGTATGAAAGCAGAACAAAAAGAAAAAGTCATGAGCATGTTTAAAGCCGGCGAGATAGACTTGCTGGTTGCAACAACGGTTATTGAAGTGGGTGTTGATGTCCCCAATGCCAGTTTAATGATCATTGAAAATGCGGAACGGCTGGGTTTATCTCAACTGCATCAATTACGCGGCCGGGTCGGGCGCGGCTCGCAAGAAAGTGCCTGTGTACTCATGTATCATGGTTCTTTATCTGATAATGCACGCGAGCGACTGGCGATAATGCGTGAAACCAATGACGGTTTTGAAATTGCACGTAAAGATCTTGAAATACGTGGCCCGGGTGAAGTTCTTGGCACAAAACAAACCGGGCTTATGCAAATGCGCATTGCTGATCTACAACGTGATCAGGCTTTAGTGCCTAAAGTGGCTCAAATGGCGGAGCAAATATTTCAACACTATCCAGAATGTGTTGATCCTTTAATTAAGCGCTGGATAGGTCGCGCAACAAAATACATCAGCGTTTAAATTATGAAAACATTAACTCAACGATTTGGTAGCCATGTGTTTGAACCTGTATGGCGAACACGTGACATGTTGTTAAATCAAAGTGTACCGACAGAGATTTTTCCATGGTTGTTTGATCAGGGGTCTTTAACACGACGGATTATTTCTCATTGTGACACTCAATTTCGTGTCGAGCTGCTGTCATTAAAATGGCAACGTCCAATGCTTAATGAAGCAATGCGTTTAGGTGTGCATGCTGAATCATATGCGCTTATTCGAGAAGTTTTATTATACTGCGGTGAACAACCCTGGGTTTATGCCCGAAGTGTTTTGCCTAATAGTACCTTAACAGGTAAACGCCGCATATTAGGTAAGTTAGGTAACCGGCCATTGGGTGAAATTTTATTTTCAGATCCGACCATTAAACGCGATGCACTGGAAGTTGCTGAAATACAACAGCACCAGCGTATGTTTGATCCTGCGACACAGTCTTTAAATAAAAAGCCGGATTCGGTTTGGGCAAGACGCTCGGTATTTTATTTATACAAAAAGTCTTTACTTGTGAACGAAGTGTTTTTACCTCCAATCGTGAATAAGTAAAGTTTTAATATGATTACTGCCTGATGGATACATGGTTAACGGCTTTAAATTTTATCGACAGGGATAAAAAAGTAGGGGGGATTCCCTCCCCCCTCTGTAGTAGCGTTTATTTTATTTTTATTATCGCTATGCCAAGTAAAATTGTTGCTAAAACAATCGATATTGCACCAACCAAAACAAGGTAGTAGGGCAAGCCAAAATAAAGTTCTGCAAAAATACCAAGAGGCATAAGCAAACCTGCAAGCGCAAGTTTTGAAATCCATTTAGCATGGCTTTCTGCTATCGGTAAGCTCATTAGTAAAAATCCGAAAAGAATATTAAGTACGCTAAATAGGTTACCGTGCACGTGAGCTAAACGAGCTTCAAAATGACTGCCAATATGGCTGGCAGCGATCCATGCTTCTTTATTAGAATCAAAATCTCTCATATAGATAAGTAAAAAACCATAGAACATAAATCCGGCCATCACAAATAAACCGGTAGCAATATTTATTTTTCCTATTGTGTTTTTCATATTTTTACTCCTGATTGAGTATTACATTATTTAAAGTTCTAATATTGAATATTTTGTTATAAGTTGCAATAGTTTAAAGCAGGGAATCATAAATATGATGAGAATGTTTAGTTATGTCATATCATATTTAAAATCATATTGTGCATAGAAATAGTTTCGATATGAGGTTCGGTATTTTATTTACACAATAAACCATTGTTAGTGAAAGAAGATTTTTATCTGCTTTGGTTAGATGCAGTTTGATTACTTGTTATTAGAACTGGCAAGAGGAAAATTTAACATCTCTTTATCTTGCTGCAATAAAAACTTCAAAAAGGTGCTTGATGCCAGTGATAATTTTTTATCTTTAAGGTGTACAGCATACCAACGGTAATAAAGCGGGAACTCGTTTACATCAAGAATAGCAATATGATTATGTGCCAGTTCAAGACGCAAATTATGCTGAGATAAAATAGAAATTCCAAGTCCTGCCATAACGGCCTGCTTAATGGCTTCACTGCTTCCTAATTCCATGTATGGTTGAATTTGTAATCCCTGTTCAGCATAAAGTTTATCGATAGCCAGTCGTGTTCCGGAGCCTTCTTCTCTAACCAGAAAACGTTCTTTTTGTAATTGCTTCAGATTAATATTTTTTTCATTCGCAAGAGGATGATCAACAGGAGCAACCATCACCAGTTTGTTATCGACAAAAGGGTGTGCCTCAACAGGCAGGTTTTCGGGAACTTGTCCCATAATCAGTAAATCATCTTCATTGGATTTAAGACGCTCGAGTACGCGAGAGCGATTGGTGACTTTTAATCGCGGTTCAACAAGAGGGTGTTGCTGGATAAATGCGCCTAATAAATGCGGCATAAAATATTTCGCCGTGGTGATAACCGCGATGCGTAGCGGCCCCTTAATCACCCCTTCAAGTGCGGCCGTCGATTCTCCGAGCGACATGATATTAAGCAGCATATTTTGCGCCGTATCATACACTTCTTTACCGACGGCAGTAGTATGTAAGTGGTTACCCACTTTTTCCAGCAATGGGTAACCTATTGTTTCTGTTAGTTTTTTTACCTGCATAGAAACGGTGGGCTGGGTTAAGCAGAGTTCCTCGGCAGCACGGGTGTAACTACTCAGGCGCACAACGGCCTCTAATATTTGTAATTGTCTTAGGGTGACATGACGGATCAGGTTTTTAGCAACGGAATAAACCATAGATAATTCTCTATGTAATAAATAAATAATATTGATTTTAGTTTATACCTTTCTTTTCGCATAATGTCCACACGCGGAATAACCGCGATTGACTTACTTGTGAAACGATTGGAGAAAATAATGGCTAAAACCTATGATGCGGGCGTTAAAGACTACCGCGAAACTTACTGGATGCCGGACTATACCCCGAAAGAGACGGATATTCTGGCCTGTTTTAAAGTGACACCTCAAGATGGTGTTCCTCGTGAAGAGGTTGCAGCAGCGGTTGCAGCAGAATCTTCAACAGGTACATGGACCACAGTATGGACAGATTTGTTAACCGATCTGGATTATTACAAAGGTCGTGCTTACGCAATTGAAGACGTGCCGGGTGATGACACCTGTTTCTATGCTTTTATTGCTTACCCGATTGACCTGTTTGAAGAAGGTTCGGTTGTTAATGTTATGACTTCTTTAGTCGGTAATGTTTTTGGATTTAAAGCATTACGTGCATTACGTTTGGAAGATATCCGTTTCCCTATCGCTTATGTTATGACCTGTAATGGACCGCCACAGGGTATCCAGCTAGAGCGTGATATTTTGAATAAATATGGCCGTCCAATGTTAGGTTGTACGATTAAACCCAAGTTAGGTTTGTCAGCTAAAAACTATGGCCGTGCTTGTTATGAAGGTTTACGTGGTGGTCTTGATTTCACGAAAGATGATGAAAACGTTAACTCGCAACCTTTTATGCGCTGGAGAGCACGTTTTGATTTCGTTATGGAAGCTATCCATAAAGCAGAAGCTGAAACCGGTGAACGTAAAGGTCACTACTTAAATGTAACAGCAGCAACATCAGATGAAATGATGAAGCGTGCAGAATACGCAAAAGAAATCGGCGCTCCGATCATCATGCACGATTACATCACCGGTGGCTGGTCTGCGAATACTCAGTTAGCACAATGGTGTCAGGATAACGGTATGTTGTTACATATTCACCGTGCCATGCATGCGGTACTTGATCGCAACCCGCACCACGGTATTCATTTCCGTGTTTTGGCTAAAATTTTACGTTTGTCCGGTGGTGATCATCTTCACTCCGGTACGGTTGTCGGTAAGCTCGAAGGCGATCGTGATGCAACATTGGGCTGGATCGACATTATGCGTGATTCATATATTAAAGAAGATCGTTCTCGCGGTATTTTCTTTGACCAGGATTGGGGTGCAATGCCGGGTGTCTTACCGGTTGCATCCGGTGGTATTCACGTATGGCACATGCCGGCGCTGGTGAATATTTTTGGTGATGATTCTGTTCTACAGTTTGGTGGCGGTACTCTAGGTCATCCATGGGGTAATGCGGCAGGTGCAGCGGCAAACCGTGTTGCTGTTGAAGCTTGTGTAGAAGCACGTAATCAGGGTCGTGAACTTGAGAAAGAAGGTAAAGATATTCTTACTGCTGCTGCGAAGCACAGTCCGGAGCTGGCTGCAGCAATGGAAACCTGGAAAGAAATCAAGTTTGAGTTTGACACCGTTGACAAAATCGACGTTGCACATAAATAAATTTCTGTTGTTCGGGCGGGATGTGCTGCAAGCATCCTGCTAAACAGCAAGTTTTAGATAAATTTTGGAGTAATAAAATGCAAGATTATGAATCAAGTTTGAGTGATGCTTCAAGCCGTAAGTTTGAAACCTTTTCATATTTACCGGCAATGACACCGGAGCAAACTCGTCAGCAAATTGAATACATCGTGAGCAAAGGCTGGAACCCGGGTATTGAACATACTGAACCGGAAAATGCCAATGGCCATTACTGGTATATGTGGAAGCTACCGATGTTTGGTGAAACCGATGTTGATGCCATTTTAAAAGAAGTTGAAGCCTGTCATGCCGCACACCCGGACAATCATGTGCGCTTATTAGGTTTTGATAACTTTGCCCAGTCAGCGGGTGCATCTATGGTTATTTACCGAGGTAAAACCGTATAACAATTCATATTTCTCCCGCCACTTAAGTCAGGAGCATTTTTGAAGCGTTACATTATTTTTCTGTAGTTATAGTTAACGCTATAGCTGCAGAAAAAATTTAAAAACGAATAGTGACAGGTTAGAAATTATGAGCAAGCCGGATAGATACATTGGTCTAGATAATGAAATTAATGGTGGCATGACCAGCATTGGAAAAATTATCAGAGATGCCTGGATGTTTGGACTGATTGATGAAAGTGAAACCTGTGAAGGCTGGAATTTAGCAGGCATTGATGCCCTGTTACAAAAAGTAAATGCCCAGTGGGATAAATATGGCTGCATGGTGAGCCAGTTGCCCGAGTCGTTAGCAAAACGACATCATGAAATTTATACCCGCGCCATAAAAAAAGCCAAACAGGCTGGATGGTCCGGAGAGCAGGAAACTGCAGATGAAGAAGAGTAAAAATTTAATTATTACGAGCATGAGTGGAAATCATTATGTCTGATACAAGCGTAGATCCAAAACAGTACATCATTAAAGATGAGCCATATTATGAAGCCATTGGAAAAGAAATAGATTTCTATGAAGCGGCTTATGATGTGCGTATGCCGATGATGCTAAAAGGTCCCACGGGCTGTGGTAAGTCCCGATTTGTAGAATATATGGCGTGGAAATTAAAACGTCCATTGATAACGGTTGCCTGTAATGAAGACATGACAGCATCAGATTTGGTCGGTCGTTTTTTATTAGATAAAGACGGCACCAAATGGCAGGATGGCCCGCTAACAACGGCTGCTCGTATCGGCGCAATTTGTTATTTGGATGAAGTTGTCGAAGCACGTCAGGATACAACCGTGGTTATTCATCCGTTAACCGATCACCGTCGTTCTTTGCCGCTGGATAAGAAAGGTGAATTGATCGAGGCGCATCCGGATTTTCAGCTGGTGATATCGTACAACCCCGGCTACCAGAGTTTAATGAAAGATTTGAAACAGTCGACCAAGCAACGTTTTGGCGGGCTGGACTTTGATTATCCGGAAGCGGAACTTGAAGTGGCAATTGTGACAAAAGAATCCGGTGTGGATAAATCCATTGCTGAGAAACTGGTACAAATTGCACATCGTGCACGAAATTTGAAAGGTCATGGTCTGGATGAAGGTATCTCAACACGTCTGCTGGTTTATGCCGGTCAGTTAATAAATAAAGGTGTTGATCCGGAAGCTGCATGCAGTATTACGATGGTAACACCATTAACGGATGATCCTGATATGCGTGATACTTTGAATGCTGCAGTGCAGACATTTCTTGGTTAATTGTTAAGGTGTTTTACGCAAGATGAAATTTTAAAAAAGATAAAAACATTTATCGTTGGATAAAAACGTATAAATAAACTTCTTATTCATTTGTCGATAAGCCACTTTTACTGTTAAGTCATTTAGGTACTTAAATTATGTCATCAATTAATCTTGAAGATTACGCAGAATTTCTGGAGCAGTCTGTACCAGAAGTGAAAGATGTACTGGAAAGTACCTTTCACGAAGCCGCGCGAATTATGTCGCCTGCCGGTCTTACCGATTTTATGGATGGTGCAAAAGCACTAACGAATCTTGGTCGCGGCCATGATTTGGTGATTACTTATTTAGAAGAAATGCCACTAGTGGCAAAAGAATGTGGTGAGGATATTATTCCTGACTGTATCACTGCTGCTATGAAAGTTTCATCAATGACTTCGGGTGCCGTTATTACCCTGTTATTTTCAAGTTTACCTACGGTGGCCAAGCGTTTGGGTGATGCACAACTGGTGCGTGGTTATCTGACTTTAATTCATCAGTTATCTTCAACCGCGGCACGAGGTTTGCGGCCGATGCTAACGCATATTGATGAGCTCTTATCTAAGCTAACGTTGAGCGGTTTGCGTCGCTGGGCTAATTTTGGTGCGCAAGCTTATCGTCGTGACTTTAATAACTTAACAGCATATTTTAATCTGGAGTCTGCCGATAGTCGTGCGATGTTAGAAAAAGAACGTCGTGGTGTGCTGTTTGTAAAAGTACAGCGTAAGTTAAATTTTTATTTACGAGCATTATGGGGGCGTGATTTTTTTATTCGCCCTACCGGTGCCGATTACACCGATTTCAGACCCTATGTAGAAGATAGAATTTTATATGTTCCCGATGCACTGGATGATGTTGCCGGTGTAGCAGGTTTGGAAATTTATCGCGCAACCGTTGCTCATATGGCTTCTCATATGATCTATAGCAATGCATCTTTGTCTGCCGAGCAACTTAGTCCGGCACAATTATTTTTTATCGGCTTGCTGGAAGATGCACGTATTGAATATAAAGCGGTACAAAATTTTCCGGGTTTGAAAAAATTATGGAAAGCTTTAATGCTGCTTGAATATGAAGAAAAAGCAGAGCATGAAACCATCCCGGTTCTCGAAAAGCTTGCATTACAGTTGCTCGATAAAACAGTTAAAGGTGACGATGAGCAGTTAAATAATTTTGCTGAAAAATTTCATGCAGAAATTTGCGCAAAGCAGGATGACAATCATTTTTCCTGGATGATGGGTGTTGAATTATATAATTTATTTGCTGCTCGCAAGGCGGTACCGAGTTTACGTATTTTAGAACGCTACCGTATTTCTTATCGGGATGATAATCGTATTATCTGGCATTACGAAGATATTAATTGGGATGCAGGAACAGAATATTTACCGGCCTCTCAACGTCAGGTTCGTTATAAAGTGAGTCCGTTAATGATGGCGCATGAAGTGGATTGTGAACTGGCGGGTGATGATGCACAGGAAATCTGGACCTGTTCCGATTTAATGCGTTTTTATGAAGATGACTTAACCGATAACGCCAGAAGTTTTAATGAAGAATGGGGTAAGGAGCCGATTTCTGATCCGTTTCATTATCAGGAATGGGATTATCAGATCCAGCTACATCGTCCAGACTGGGCTACCGTGTATGAACGTCGTTTGCCAAAAGGTGATCCACAGGATATTGACGATATCCTAACCGAATACAAACCCATCGCGCATCGTATTCGGCAGATAATCGATTTGCTTACACCGGCAGGTGTCCAGCGCCAACGGGGTATGGAAGATGGTGATGAAATTGATATTAATGCTGCAGTCGATGCCATGATCTCGTTGCGTATGGGTGAGCAACCTAATCCTCGTATCACTATGCGTAATGTCTTGCAGACGCGCGATCTCTCGGTGGTGGTATTAATGGATTTGTCCGAGTCAACCAATGAACCGATTGGCGATTCGGAGAAAACGGTTTTACAACTGACCCGTGAAGCGGCCACTTTAGTTGCCACAGCCATAGAAGGTATTGGTGATCCGTTTGCCTTGCATGGCTTTGCCTCCGATGGCCGGCATGATGTGCAGTATTATCGTTTTAAAGATTTTAATCAGCATTATGATGATGAAGCAAAAGCACGTTTAGCCGGAATGAAAGGCGGGCTGTCTACACGCATGGGGGCGGCATTACGTCATGCCGGACATCATTTATTGAAACAACAGGAAAGACGCAAGCTTATTTTACTGGTGACCGATGGTGAACCGGCGGATATTGATGAACAGGATCCGCAACACTTACGCCATGACACGAAAAAAGCGGTTGAAGAATTATATTCAAATGGCGTATTAACATATTGTTTAACTCTCGATCCGCATGCAGATAATTATGTGAAGCGTATTTTTGGTGAAAATAATTACACGGTAATTGAACATGTTGATCGTTTACCGGAACAGTTACCGTTGTTATTTGCCAGCTTGACCGGATAGCAAATATGACCCGCATTCACGATATGCCGGTGTTTGTATCGCGTGAAGATAAGATAGAAGCATCATTGTATAACTTGTGGCGACGGGCGCGTTTACATTTAGCATTACCCTTGCGTATTGCGCTGCCACCTTCAAAACAAATGGTGTTGATTATTGAACAGGACCATTGGGAAGTCGTGGATCAAAATCAATATGACTTGCCCATGCTGGCGTGGCTGGATTTTAAAGATGCCGGTCGCAGTAGTTTACATACTACAGTAGCGTGTAGATTGAATTATTACCACTATATGGCCAGTCGTTTGCGTGCTAAAGCATTACAAATACTTGAGCAGGAATTAAATCATCAATTGCAGGACGGAGTTAATTCATAACACGTTGTTGTCGGAATAAAAGAGTTTAAGGAAACCATCATGCCACTTGTCGATATGAAAGATATGCTTAAACACGCTTATGATCATGCTTATGCAGTGGGTGCGTTTGAAGTGATCTCTCTGGATTTTCTCGAAGGAATTATGCAAGCGGCTGAACGCGCCAGAGCACCGGTGATTTTAAGTTTGGCAGAATCTCATTTTCAGTGTTTTGATTTTGATCTTTTAATGCCGGCGGTAGAAGCTGCGGCGCGACGAGCCAAAGTGCCAGTGGCTTTGCATTTTGATCATGGTACAAGTATTGAGTCGGCAATTAAAGGTATCAACTGTGGTTGTAACGGAGTATTAGTTGATGCTTCAGATAAAGATTTTATTGAAAACAGTCGTATCACTTGTGACGTGGTTGCCATGGCGCGACGTTGTGGTGTCAGCGTGGAAGGCGAGTTAGGTTATGTTCCCGGTGTTGAAGGCGAGGGTGCAGAAGATTATCCCGGTGAACCAGCTTATACCTCGGTGGCAGAAGCAAAAGCTTATGTCGAACGCACCGGCGTTGATTTTTTAGCTATTTCTATTGGTACCGTACATGGTCATATGAAAGGCAAGCCCCGGCTGGACTACACGCGTTTAAAACAAATTAATGCGGCATTACAAATTCCACTAGTGATTCATGGTGGCAGTGGCTTGTCGGATGATCAATATCGGCGTTTGATTGGAGCCGGTATTACTAAAATAAATTACTATACGGGCTTGTCCGATGCCGCAGGAAAAAAATTGCTTGAAAATAAAAGCAGGGATGTTTCATACGGTCGCTTGCAAAAAATTATTAAGCAGGCAATTGCTGATGAAGCAGAACGCTGTATGCGTTTGTGGGGTGCTGCGGGTCGGGCTGCAGAGGTGATGACGCAATGCCGTGTTTGGACGCCGGTCGAACATCTTCTGATTTGTAATGCAGAAGGCGATAGCCAGTCGATAGCATCATTACTCTCTTTTGCCCGTGAGAACTTGGCCACCATTCCGGGTGTATGTGAAGTTTTTACCGGTGAAGCGATACAAAAAGCAGCGAAGTATCAATACACCTGTTTATTACGACTTTGTCATCCGACGGTGCTGGAACATTATCAGCAACATCCGGTGTACCTTCATTTTGTTAACAAGTTTTTAAAACCGGCAGCCGGTGGTTGTATCAATATTGATTTTCAAACTCTGGAAATGTCAGAAAATAATGAAGCTATGTTAAGTGTTGCGAATTTTTCATCGATGTAAAAATTAGTGTATCTGTTAGCAATCTGTTGGATAATCTGATCTAATTATAATATCAGACAGAAAACAGATTGTGATGAAAAATTCTTTAAAACAGGGTATCAACTGGCAAAACGTTAAACAGCGAGCTTACCAATACGCCATTTTAGCGCGCCTGAATAAACCCATTGGTATTTTCCTTTTACTCTGGCCAACATTATGGGCTTTATGGATTGCTGCAGAAGGAACACCGCATTGGGGTGTGCTGAGTGTTTTTGTACTGGGTGTTATTTTAATGCGTTCGGCAGGTTGTGTGATTAATGATTATGCTGATCGTGATATTGATCCCAGAGTGAATCGCACCAAAGATCGACCTATTGCAGCAGGGCGGGTAAGTGCCGATGAAGCCATGTTGTTATTTATGGCCTTGTGCTTTAGTGCATTTTTACTTGTTTTGACCATGAATACCTTCACCATCTTATTATCATTAGGTGGTGTATTACTCGCAGCAATTTATCCCTTTATGAAGCGTTATACTCATATGCCGCAAATCGTTTTAGGCATGGCTTTCGGTTGGTCGGTGCCGATGGCATTTGCAGCACAAACCAATAATGTCCCGAAAATTGCCTGGCTTATTTATGTTATCACCGTGGTATGGGCCGTTATTTACGACACCATGTATGCCATGGCCGACCGGGCAGATGACTTAAAGATTGGCGTAAAATCCACAGCGATTCTTTTTGGTGATGCAGATCGTGTCATTATCGGTATTTTGCAGGCAATGATGCTTTTCGCGCTCTATTTGCTGGGAGAACAGGCTCAATTAGGCATGGAATACGGCATTTCTGTGCTCATTGCTGCCGGTTTGATGATATATCAGCAATATTTGATTCGTTATCGCCAGCCTGCGTTATGTATTAGCGCTTTTTTAAACAATAATTGGCTTGGTGCCGCTATATTTATTGGTATTGTGGTGAGTTATTTATAATTCGAAATAACCCTATTTTGTCGGGGTTGGCACAAAATAGGCAAATACAAATAATTGTACTATAATCTCTAAAAAACATAGGCTTACGAAACAAAGCTATAGTTAATCATTAAATAAAATTCTCGATTTTTAACAAATAAAATCGAGAACCGGAGGCTGAGTGTTAAATTTCTTTAAAAAGAAAAAACGCGGTCAGGGAATGAATGCGGTGGTGCTTTCTGAAGAAGGCATTGCCTACGCATCGATTTCACAAACACCCGGTCAGCCACCTACCCTTCAGTCTGCTCATTATTCTGCTATCGAAAATAAAGCCGATACAGCGAATGAATTAAAGAAATTTGTTCATGAAAATAAGCTTGAAAATAAAAACATCACAACCAGTTTGTTAATTGCCGATTCAAATCTGGTCATGCTGGAAAAACCAGAAGTTGCTAATAATGAATTACGCCAGGCCGTACGCTGGCGAATTAAAGATAGCCTTTCTTTTGACGTGAATTCAGCCATTATCGATGTGTTTGAAATCCCCGGTCAAAAAGAACGTGGTCGTACTCCTTTAGTTTATGTTACTGCAGCAGAAAAAGATTTTTTAAAGCAGCGCATACAAATATTAGAAGAACAAAATCTTGAAGTTGAAAGTATTGATATTGCTGAGTTAGTTATGCGAAATGTTGCTGCACTGTTACCTGAAGACCAACAAGGGGTAGCTTTATTAAAACTTGATGCAACTAAAGGTTTAATGACTCTCACGCAGGATTCATCACTTTATCTGGCGCGAAATATTGATGTTGGTTATGCGTCATTGTCATCACAGACTCAATCCATATTAGGTGATGCGCCGACTGAAACAGATGGCTTGAGTCTCGAAGGCAGTATGCCGCCTGACAAGCAACGCACACTCGATGCTATTGTTTTAGAAGTACAGCGCTCTCTTGATTATTATGAAAGTCATTTTGCAAAACTTGCCATTACCAGTCTGGTTATCGCTCCTTTACCTTATGAAATCCCCGGTATGATTAAATATCTGGCCAGCGCATTAGGTTTACAGGTGCGACTACTGGATATGAATGCAATATTAGATGTCACAACACCATTGAGTGAAAAACAACAGTCAGATTGTTTTTTTGCCATTGCTGCTGCTTTAAGAGCTCCCGATGTTAATGCACAAAAAAGCATACAGACAAAAGGTGAGGCAGCATGACTTTGCAACAGGTAAACCTGTATCAGGATGAGTTAAAGACCAAAACACTTCGTTACTCGTCAAAACTGCTGCTTCAGATCAGTATCGTTTTTATTTTAACGTTTAGTTTTATCACCGGTTTTAGTTATTATCAGTTACAGCAACACGAAATGACTTTAGCTGAATATCAATTAAAACAAAAAACAGCTTTATCAGAATTACAAAAATTACAACAGGAACTTGCTTTAAGAAAAAAAGATATGAATTTAGCACGGCGTTTAACTGAAAGAACAGCAGAGCTGGCTAATAAACAAAAAGTACTGAACATCCTGAGTAGAGATGAATTTGGTAATACAAAAGGATTTATAGAACATGTAAGCGGACTTGCGCGGCAACGTATAGAAGGATTGTGGCTAACTAAAATACGTATTGCCAATGGCGGGACAGATGTTGCATTGCATGGCACAACATTAAAAGCAGAACTTGTCCCAAAATACTTGCAACGATTGTCGTCTGAAAAAGTATTTGCCGGCACCGAGTTTGAAAGCTTATCCATGGTTCGTCAAAAAAAGAAAAAGCAATGGTTAGACTTTAGTTTGCAAAACAAAAATTCGGCTGAGGCGGCACAGTAATGAAAAGTCAATTACAGCTGCTACTGAACAAGTTTGATGCACTGACTGAACGGGAACGTATTTCAGTTTTATTGCTAACCGCTGTGGCAATTATCATTATTTTTAGTGAATTATTTATAGCGCCGTTGAATCAACAATATGATGTACTGGACAAGCAAATTGTTAATTTGAAATTACAAACCAGTCAGTTGAATACCCAGATAGCAGTTTTAAAAACGAAAAAAAATCGTGATCCGGATTTTCAGGAGAAGAAAAGATTAAAGCTGCTTGATGAGCAAATAGCAAATTTAAATGGTCGTTTAAAAGAAAAAATGCATGGTTTGATTGAACCAAAACAAATGGCAAAAGTTCTGGAACTGGTACTTGCACAAAACACCAATTTAAAATTACAGCGTATTCAAAGTTTGGATGCAGAGCCACTTTCACCGGTTAAACCCAAGGAAGGAGAAGAACCTGAAGATTTAGGGGTTTTTCGTCACGGCTTACAAATCGAGTTTAAAGGTTCATATCTGAGTACATTAAAATATTTAAAAGCATTAGATGATTTGCCATGGGATTTTTACTGGGATGTGCTGGAGTTAAATGTCGATAAATATCCTGTTTCCAATATTATTATTACAGTGCATACATTAAGTTTCCACGAGGGCTGGATAGGTGTTTAAGCAGAAAAAAAATATATTTTTTATATTGGTTTTTTCACTTGTGACATTGTCTGTGCAGGCGCAATTAGATGATCCCACACGTCCGCCAGGTTATAGACTGGCTTTGCCGGGTGGAAAGCATGCAGCAGTGACAACACGTTATATTGTTTCAGCGATACGTTTATCTTCTAATAGACGTTCAGCTGTGATTAATGATCGTTTAGTTGAAACAGGAGAGAAGATAAATGGTGCAAAGGTTATTGCTATTTATCCATCTGCTGTAAAGCTAAAAAAACAAGGCAAGATATTTACGGTTAGATTGATATCACGCATTTCAAAAAAATTAAGAATGCGTTAATGAGTTAAGATTGAGCGGAGAGTCGTTTGAAAAAGAATAATAGTACAATTCGTTTTACATTAGTAAGCATTGCTTTGTTATTAAGTGCCTGTGTCAGTAGCCCGCACCAGACGGAACAAAAAGAAGCAAGCTCACTGGATCAGATGATTGACGATGCGTTTGAAAATAGTCAAACAGTAAACCGGTCTGCCGAGCAAAGCGCATCGGAAGATGAAGTTGCTTCTGCTTTATTACCTGACATTAACTTAAGTGCTCCCGGTGCAGGAAGTATCGATGTTGAACCACGTTTTGATATCAAAGTTCACCGCGCCAATGTACGACAGTTTTTTATGGGGCTGGTTGAAGATAGTAACTACAATATGGTGTTGAATCCAAAAGTCAAAGGACGAATCACTCTGGATTTAAAAAATGTTAATGTTGCCGAGGTGATGGACGTTGTAAGAGATGTCTATGGATATGATTACGAGAAAACAGTGACAGGCTATAGTGTTTATCCAAACTCAATGAGCACCCGAATCTTCACTATAAATTATCTTAATGTTAATCGTAATGGTGGTTCTAAAATGAGCGTTAGCTCCGGACAGGTTACGGAGTCAGTAAGTGGCAGCAATACATCAGCTAGTTCAAATAGTTCATCATCAGGAAAAACTTCATCAGGCAGTAATATCAGTACAGATAGTAAATCAAATTTCTGGTCAGAATTAAAAGAAAGTCTTGTCGCGTTAGTAGGGCACAAAAAAGGACGTAATGTGGTTGTGAGCCCGCAGTCTGGTATGGTAGTGGTGCGTGCTATGCCGCATGAGTTAAGAGCGATTGAAAAATATCTCAACAAGACTCAAAGTTTTATACAACGTCAGGTTATTATTAAAGCAAAAATTCTGGAAGTTGAGTTAAATGAACGCTTCCAAACAGGCATTAACTGGGCAGCATTAAGTGCATCAGGTAATAACAGAACGCTTGCCGGTCAAACCGGTGGCGGGAGTATTTTTGGTGGTTCAGGTGTGACAGGTATTGCCGGAAACTCGGGTACGCTAGATCCAAGTGCATTGTCACAAGTTACAGGTACGGCAACAAATGCTTTTGGCGGGATGTTTTCTCTTGCGCTGAATGTGGGGTCTAACTTCAGCGCTTTTATAGAATTATTGAAAACACAAGGTGATGTTCAGGTTTTATCCAGTCCGCAAGTTTCTACTGTGAACAATCAAAAGGCTGTTATTAAAGTTGGCAAGGATGAATTTTTTATCACCGATGTTCGTAGTAATACTAGCACAACGACAGCGGTTTCATCTACACAAAGTAATGTACAATTAACACCGTTCTTTTCTGGTGTAGCGCTGGATGTTATTCCGCAAATTAGTGAAGACGGTGATATTATTTTGCATGTTCACCCAACCGTTAGCACGGTTACAGAGAAAACTAAAAACATTAGTACTTCATCGAGTACAACCCTAAGTGTTCCTTTAGCAATTAGCTCGATTCGTGAATCAGACAGTATCGTTCGCGCCAAAAGTGGACAGGTTATTATTATCGGTGGCCTGATGCAAAACTCGATTGAACAACGTGTATCAAAAGTACCTTTATTAGGAGATATCCCTTTAGTGGGTGCTTTATTCCGGCATACTCAGGACATTACCAAAAAAAGCGAGTTAGTTATTTTATTAAAACCTATTGTTGTTAATTCTGCACAACAAATGAGTGAACAGGTTGAACAGGTAAAATCTCGCATTAAACAAATCAGAACTTATTAAAATTATGTATCAGGAATATTTTGGTTTAACGGAAGCGCCCTTTTCAATAACACCTGATACAGGTTATTTCTACGCGCATGGGCATTATTCAGAAGCGCTTAATACTTTGCTTGTCGCATTACGAGCCGGTGAAGGTTTTATCAAGGTTACCGGCGAAGTCGGTACAGGTAAAACGATGTTATGCCGTAAATTATTAAATACCGTTGAAGACCGGTTTGTCACAGCATATATTCCTAATCCGATGTTAACGCCCTATGGCTTGCAAAGTGCGGTAGCTGATGAGTTGAGTCTGGATATGAGTCGTCATTATGGGCATCATCAATTACTTAAAATGATTTCAAATCGTTTGCTGGAATTAACTGCTGAAGGAAAAAATATTGTTTTATGTATCGATGAAGCACAGGCTATGCCGATTGAAACAATGGAAGCCTTACGCCTTTTAACGAATCTGGAGACTGAAAAGCAAAAATTATTACAGGTTATTTTATTTGGTCAGCCAGAGCTTGATGAGCGGTTGCATGACAAAAGTGTGCGTCAGTTAAAACAGAGAATCACTTTTTCATACCATTTAAAACCTATTGATAAAGAAGGCATGGAATTGTACCTGACTCATCGATTAGGTATCGCAGGTTATAAAGGGGGTAATTTATTTGAAACTCAGGCGATGGCGAGTTTGTTTAAAGCAAGTCGCGGTATTCCTCGCTTAATTAATATTCTTTCACATAAATCTATGATGTCAGCTTATGGTCAGGGTACAAAGTATGTTGACAATAACAATATGAAAGCAGCAATAAAAGATACCGAGGATGCACAACTCCGGCATGCAGGTAAAAGTAAAATGATCTGGTTTATTGTTCCTGTTGTTATCGCTATTGCTATAGCGGCATTTTTTTTATTACGTTAAGTTATCTCGCCAGCAAAGATGAGTTTAATCAATGAAATGTTAAAAGATTTAGAGAAAAGGCGTTCGCGTGATCTGGAAACGTCTGAATCTTTAAGTCAAAACATCACCTGGGAAACTCGCCCGCGACAAAAATCATTTAACTGGTTAACCTTTGTCGTTATTTTTACTTTAGTCGCACTAATGTCTGTTATTGCTTATTTGTTATGGGATAGAGCCGAGAGAAATAATCGTGTTGTTATAGTTGAAAAACAGAAAGTAGTAAAACCGGTTAAAAAGGTAGTCAAAACAATACCTAAAGTTATTAAAAGAACCAAAGCTGTCAAAAAGGTCAAAGCAAAACCTGTGGTGGCTGAGATACCGGAGGATAATGACTCGATAGATGCTGACGAGTTTGATGACTCGACACCGGTAAAAATTAAAAAAACTCACCGCCCGCTTAACAACAGACAACTGGCAGAAATAGCTTATAAAAAAGGCTATCGTTTTTTACAAAAAGGTCGCCTGCGTCAGGGTAAAGAAGCTTTACGTGAAGCCTTGTCGTTATACATTCCTCATATAAAAGCGCGTGAAATGTTAGCGGGTATTTATATTAAATCGGGTCGATTTATTAATGCTGCGGAACTACTAAGTGAAGGTGTAAAGATTTCACCGGAGTATCCACTTTTTGCAAAATTATATGCACGAGTTTTGTTAGAGCAAAATAATCCTCAACTGGCGATAAAAATACTGGAACAAGGTACTGCCAATATCAATGTTGAGCCGGATTACTATGCGTTATTGGCTGCAACTTATCAGCGAGTAAAAAATCATAAGAAAGCAATCGAGATTTATTTACGTTTGGTTAAAGTTCGTCCGGCAGCAGGTATTTGGTGGTTAGGTCTGGCAATTTCTTTAGAAAAGTCAGGTAAAAATAACGAAGCGCTTGAAGCCTACCAACGGGCACAAAAAACAGGGAATTTAAAATCCGGTTTAATAAGATTTACTAATAATAGGGTTTCTGCGTTGAAAGAGATTGGTTTCCCTGAAAAGTAACATTTCACAATAAATAACATTTGCACCGCTTCATGATGGTGTCATCCTTTAAGAGTCTGCTATAATTTTTACACTGTCATCCCCCACAAGTTTGTAGCTTACGGATGAGCTAATCCTAAACAACATGTTTATTACATTATGATAATGAATAATCGCGTAAAAAAATTAATATTGGTTGCTTCATTGTTGTCGCCTGTATTTGCTGTGCCATCATTTGCTCAACAAAGTGAGCCCTTACTTAACTTTAAGTTTAAACATCTCTCAAATATTCAAAGCAGTAACGTTGGTGTGGATATTATCCCCAGTGCTAATAGCAGTACGTTTAATTTTGCCCAATATGATGCGACATGGACATATCCATGGGAAACCAAGAATATGAATATCGATCTGGGAGTGACACTACGTCATTTATCCGGATACCAGAGAGCCTCGGAAAAATCGGCTAATAACTATATTCAAAAAGTCCTGCCTTTATTGCACGCTTCGGCATTGTTTTCACTCCCTTTAAAAGGGTTATCTGCCGGTATAGAAGGAAGTCATTTAGATATGAATGATCATCAAATTTTTGATTACCGTGCAAAAGTTTCCTATGAATGGCGTAAAGGTTTTGGTTTGCAAGGTGGCTGGCAACATCAACAGTTTAATCTTGATGGCTCAAAAACCGGAACCGGCGGTACAGAGTTTCAAAGTACAGGGCCATTTCTTGATTTTTATTTAAATTTTTAACCTTCGGGACAAAACCACTCACTCTTCTCGCATACTCTTTGCAGGAATCTGGTCTTCTTTATGGGGTGTTCGGGCAATGGCCCAGACCTCAATGATTTCAACCCCGCTTTTTTTCAATTGCTTTGCTAATTCATTCACGGTTGTACCAGTGGTGACAACATCATCAAAAATCGCGACATGCCGATAGGCATCAGCTTTTGTAATCTCAAAGGCATTTTTTAAATTAATGCGGCGTTGTTTTGCGCTTAAACCGCTTTGAAAAGGCGTGGCTTTATTACGTTGGCACAAAGAGTAATCCAGTGGAATTTGCAGTTTGTCAGCAACGATACGGGCTAATTCAAGTGCCTGATTAAAGCCGCGTTCACGCAGTCGTTGCGGATGCAGGGGGACCGGGACAAGGCTCTCGGGCAGAGGGTGCTTTCTGTTTTTTAAACTGCAAATAAAATTTTCAGCAAGTACCAGCGCAATACTGAGGTTATTCTGAAATTTCAATTGTGAGATGAGTTGTTTCAATGGAGATGCATAAATGTGAGGTATCAGGCTGGTTGTGTAATGGGGGGGCGTTAGCTGGCATTTTCCGCAAATAAGTGTTTTTTCAACGGCTTGAGAAATGGGCAGGGGAAGAGAACAAATAATACAGTGTTCGGTGTTTTTAGCTAAGTCTGTTTCACAATTAGAGCAAAGCAGGTATTTATTTTCTGTCGGTGCAAGACATATCGAGCATCGTTGAGAAAGAAACTTGAAAAGGTTGTTTTTTAACCAATTGTAAACCATAGATATCCATATCAGTTGACACCTCATCTAAGGTGTTTATCATTCACACTTCTGTAATCAGTGCATATTGTAACTGAAATCGCCCACCGATAAGTAAAAAATAGCCATGACGAATCAAACTAGTGCTTTAAAGCAAAATACCGAAAAAACAAAGATTATTACTGCAGGGAGTGCGCGATTTTTTGCCCAATTATTTAACTTTGGCAATTTATTATCGTTTCTGCCGGGATTGATTCTTGCGCCTGTAATGCTTTTAAGCGAGCAGGAAAAGATGTCGACCGTATTTATGTTTATAGCAATGATTGTCCCTCCTATTTTGTGGTTTGGACTTTCAATCATGATTTATATTATCGCGCGTCATCATCCGAATGAACTGGTTGGAAACTATACGCAACAAGCGGCGTATCGTTACTATGGTTTGATTGGTATCGTTATTCCGGTTGGTACTTTTTTTGGAACAGACTGGCAGTCATGGATTTTGATGGGGGGAGCGGTTGGTTTGTTGATTGTGCCGTGGACAATTTGGGAATTGATGAAAACTCAAAAAGAAGATTGGCAAGATATAGTAATAAAAGATAATTCAGATGAAGGAGAAAAGTCATGAGTGCCATGATGGATAAATTAGAAAAAGAAAAATCATTACGTCATGACTGGACAGTCGATGAAATTGCCGCATTATATGATATGCCATTTAATGATTTGCTCTTTGAAGCGCAAACATTACATCGTAAAAACTTTGATCCTAATGCTGTTCAGGTAAGTACCTTACTCAGCATTAAAACAGGTAAATGTTCGGAAGACTGCGGTTACTGCCCGCAAAGTGCACGTTATGACACAGAGTTAGAAAATGAACCTTTGATGCCTCTCGATGAAGTTATAGCAGCAGCTAAAGTGGCGAAAGAAAATGGTTCAAGTCGTTTTTGTATGGGCGCTGCATGGCGCAGTCCGAAAGATAAAGATCTCGCGCCGGTTATTAAAATGGTAAAAGAAGTAAAAGCCATGGGAATGGAAACCTGTGTCACGCTTGGTATGCTGAGTGATAAGCAAACAGAAGAATTAAAAGAAGCGGGACTGGATTATTACAATCATAATCTCGATACTTCACCAGAATATTATGGAGAGGTGATCACCACCAGAACTTATCAGGATAGATTAGATACCCTCGAACGAGTGCGTAATGCCGGTATGAATGTCTGTTGTGGTGGCATCGTTGGCATGGGAGAAAGTCGACGTGATCGTATTGGTTTGTTTCAGGAGCTGGCAAATCAACCCAAACATCCAGAAAGTGTTCCAATTAATATGCTGGTTCGAGTCAGTGGTACGCCCATGGAAAATGGTGACGACCTTGACCCTCTGGAATTTATACGTAGTGTCGCAGTTGCCCGCGTTATGATGCCCAAGTCTTATGTTCGTTTGTCGGCAGGTCGTGAAAAAATGAGTGATGAAATGCAGGCAATGTGTTTCTTTGCCGGTGCCAACTCTATTTTTTACGGTGATAAATTATTAACAACGCCAAATCCGGAAACGAATGATGATATGCAATTATTTGATCGTTTAGGAATTAAGGCAATATAAAAAATTCACCACAAAGGTCATGGAGGTTTACAGAGGTATTTAACTAAATATAGCGGTTCAGAATTCAGGCTTTAGATAGAAAATATTATAAGGTTAATTAATCATTAGTTTGTTTTTTCTCTGTGAACCTCCGTGACCTCTGTGGTGAGAAAATGAGTGCAAATAAATTAAAAAAGGAATTAGAGCTTCGTAAGGCGGAGCATCTTTATCGAACACGTAAAGTTCTCGAATCCGCCCAATCAGTTGAACCCATTATTAATGGTAAAAAAGTTTTATCTTTTTGCAGTAATGATTATTTAGGTTTGGCAAATCATCCCGATGTGGTTCAGTCATTTAAAAAAGCGGCTGATCTATACGGGGTTGGTAGCGGTTCAGCTCATTTAGTCTCGGGTCATTCCGCAGAGCATCACGCATTAGAAGAAGAACTGGCAGAGTTCATGGGCACTGAAAGAGCTTTGGTATTCTCGACCGGATACATGGCTAATCTCGGTGTGGTATCAGCATTGTGTAATCGCCATAGCGAGATATATGAAGATAAACTGAATCATGCCTCATTGCTTGATGCTGCTTTATTGTCACGAGCAAAACGAATACGTTTTCCTCATCGTGATTATCTCAAATTAGAACAGCGATTAAAAAAATCCGTAACTAAAGATAAATTTATTCTGAGTGATGGTGTTTTTAGTATGGATGGTGATCTTGCACCACTGGCTGAATTAAATCATCTGGCTGAAATAAATAATGCTTTGTTAATGGTTGATGATGCACATGGAATAGGTGTTTTGGGTAATAGAGGGCGAGGAATCATTGAGCATTTTAATTTTTCCAGTAAAGAGGTTCCTGTTTTAATTGGTACGCTAGGCAAAGCCTTTGGAACTGCAGGTGCCTTTGTTGCCGGCAGTGATGATTTAATTGAAACGCTAATTCAAAAATCACGTAGTTATATTTTTACAACGGCTATGCCGGCAGCTGTTGCTGCTGCAACACGACAAAGTTTGAGATTAGTTGAAAAAGATTCCTGGCGTAGAGAAAAATTAAAAAGTTTGATTAGTCAATTCAGAAAAGGGGCATTTGAACTTGGTTTTGAACTGACGGACTCATTAACACCCATTCAACCGCTTATCATTGGTTCAAGCAAGCAGACATTGTTCCTGAGTGAATTATTGCTGGAAAAAAATATTCTAATTAGTGCAATTCGTCCGCCTACCGTAGCAGAAGGTACGGCTCGATTACGAGTGACTTTTTCGGCAGAACATACCGAAGAACAGCTTAATAAGTTGTTAGCGGTACTGGAAGAATGTAAACCATGATGTTTATTAAAAATAAACAAAGCAAGTCAAATAATCTCGTATTATGAGTGATCAGCTTTACAGCGAAGTAAAAGGTTCGGGACATCATGTTGTGTTATTGCATGGCTGGGGAATGCACGGTGGTTTATGGGGGAAGTTTAGGAGATTATTATCTGCTCAATTTCAAACGCATACGCTTGATTTACCCGGCTATGGATTTAGCAGGGAAAGTAAAAGTGAATTTACGCTAAATGCTTTAACCGACTCTGTTGAAGAATATATTAAAGAACTAAACGAGCCAGTCAGTTTAATTGGCTGGTCACTAGGTGGTTTAATTGCGTTAAATATTGCGAATAGAAACAAAATACAGATTAAGAAATTGGTTTTAATAGCCGCAACACCATGCTTTACAAAAAGAGAAGACTGGCCTGATGCAATGGAGCAATCCATATTTAATGATTTTTCAACCGCGTTAGAAGTAGATTATAAAAAAACCTTGAAGCGTTTTATGTTT
>JALTJN010000091.1 GCA_027076405.1 Chromatiales bacterium | reverse complement strand
TAGAAATTGATGCGGCAGGCGCACCAGTATCCTCTGGTAAAACAAGAGTTAATACTTGTACTGGTGAAAAAGTATCGGGTCCTGAGTCACCAACATAAGCTCTTATTCTAAAATAAACATCGCCTGTGTTTGGTGCCTCTGTATTTGGGTCGTTATCTAAGCCAGCATCACTAGCATAACTTAATAAATTCCCAATAGTTACTGCTAATTCATTTTCTGTTGTAGTACCTACAACTTCCATATCGGAAAAGTCACCTAAAATAGATTTTTCTAGATCGTAGTTTACAATTGTTGGTACGTCAAAATCTGCATCATTCCATGTAAAACGTTCGCCTAAATTTCCCGCAGTTGCAGAGGTTAATACATATTCATCTAAAAATGAATTTGTAAAAGCAAGTGCTTCGGGAGATTTGGCAATAAATTGTAAACTGTCATCGTCTTCACAAGAATTATATCCTAATGAAGTTATAATTAATAATACTAAAATTGTTATTTTTTTCATTATTTCTAATTTTTAATTTTTAATACCCTGGATTTTGAGTAAGGTTAGGATTTGTGGATAAAACGTTTATTGGTAAAGGAAAAATATTTCTAAATTGATCTACTGAAGATCCATTTGGGATATCACCTTTAAATGGCCATAAATAATTACTTGTAGTAAAATAATTGTAGCGTACTAAATCTGTACGTCTTTGTCCTTCCCAATATAATTCTTTAGAGCGTTCTTGAAGAACGAAATCTAGAGTTAAATCACTACTACTAATATTTCCTGAAGTGTTCCCATAGGCACGCTGTCTTAATTCATTAATCTTTGCAGCTGCCAATGATAAATCTCCACCACCACCTCTAAGAGATGCTTCGGCATAATTTAAATATATTTCTGCTAAACGAATTAAAGGTAAATCTGAGTCAACAAAGTTACCAGTAGGATCACTACCAGCATTTCCATTAGAATCTACATTTTTAAACTTAGTAACAGCATAACCTTCTTTAAATGGAGGAATACTTCCTATTTCTAGATTTTGACCATCGGCATGAAACATGCCTCTTTTATCTCCTGAAGCTGAAACTACAGCATATGTTAAGTTATCTAAATCGAGTGTAATGAAATAAGTCCCATCACTAGCAATTGCAATATTATCTCCACCAGGTTCTAAAGAACCGTCGGCTCCAGTATCACCAAAGTTTTGTCCCCAATCTTCATTAAAACGGAATTTAATAAATCCAGCTGTTAAATCGGCATAAAGGGCATATTGATTAGTTCCTGTTTGATACATTTCCATATCTGGACCATTCCAACCATTAATGGTGGCGTCTCCAACAAGTCCCCAATCGGATAGTGTACCTAATGCACCATTTAAGGCATTAATATCCACTTCGAACATATTTACAAGATTTTTAGTTGTGCGAAGTCCAAACCAGCCTCCATTAACACCAAAATCTGTAGGATTCATAGACCCTCCAATAGAGGCATGTACTAAGAATGTTGTTCCTCCATAGGTTTGAGAACTAAGTCCATCGAAATTTAAAGCGAAAATAAACTCGTTTTGTGCTCCATTAGTATTATTGTCTGCTAAAAATAATTCGTCGTATGCAGTACCATTGCCATTGGCATCGTTCATATTAATACTGTACGATGAGTTCATTACATTACTAGAGAATGTAACGGCGTCAGTATATCTAGGTGTTCCTGTCCAAACTTCAGCATTTAAGTATAATCTAGATAGTAATGCCCA
>JALTJN010000090.1 GCA_027076405.1 Chromatiales bacterium | reverse complement strand
ATTTCGGATTCACGCGCGACCGCAAGATGTAAATGGCATTTGAGTTGTTTTGATAATTCATCATAGGCAAAAATATCAGTCGGATCGGCCATTGCTAATAACAAACTGCCATCCGGATTTTTTTTCAAAGAGACAACACGGTAACGACGCGCCAGGGTTTCAGGAATAATTTGAATCGTTTCAGAATCGTAATTGTATTGTTTGAGATCAATGAAAGGAACCTGTAGCTGAGTTGATAATAACTCCAGCATTTGCTCTTCTGTGACAAAACCACTTGCTATTAATGTGTGGCCTAATTTTTGTCCGGTTATCTTTTGCTTGGCCAGAGATTCCATGAGCTGGTCTTCGGTAATCAGACCTTTCTCTACCAGTAAGTCACCAAGCCGGATTTTTTTTCGTGGTGCAGAGGCCGCCATAATTTATTCCTAAAAATACCATGTCATATTAAATTATGCCTTTTATATCGGCAGCTGACAGAATTAGTTTAAAGCCAATGTACCAACTAATTCAGACACGTTGGTTAAATCGTGTTTTTCAAGATATTCAGCAATACCCTGATTTATTTTTTGGCAAACTAACGGGTCATAAAAGAGTGCTGTACCCACTCCAATACCGGTCGCACCGGCAATTAAAAACTCAATAGCATCTTCAGCTGTCGAAATACCACCCTGACCAATGATAGGAATATTATGATCACGACACACCTGATGTACCTGATGTGTTTTCAGTAAAGCAATGGGCTTGATTGCCGGGCCGGAGAGACCGCCTTGATTATTACCAATAATGGGTGCACGTGACTCAATATCAATCGCCATCCCCATCATGGTATTGATAACAGCAAAACCGTCGGTACCTGCTTCGATACAACGTCGGGCATTTTCAGCAATATCTGTTTGATTAGGTGAAAGTTTGGTGATTATTGGCTTATTCGTCGCTTTTCGGCATACTTCGACCACTTTTGCAGACATTTCAGGGTCGTTGCCAAATGCCATGCCTCCACATTTTACATTTGGGCAGGAAATATTGATTTCGATAGCATCAATATCCGTATCATCAAACATTTTGGCAATCTCTGCATAGTCTTCAATGGTCGAACCGGCGACATTAATAATAAATCGCGTTTCTGACATGGGGAGCTGGGGTAAAATTTCACTAATGACATGATTTGCTCCCGGATTTTGTAATCCGATAGCATTAATCATCCCCATGGGTGTTTCTATGACACGATGAGGCTGATTACCTAAGCGTGGTTCAACAGTGGTACCTTTGAGGCAAACGGCGCCGACATCATCATTCGAATAGCCTTCAACTCGCGTGTATTCTTCACCAAAACCCACACAGCCGGATAAAAGTACCAGTGGAGTGTTGAAATGCATGCCACAAAATTCAGTTTTCAGTAAGTCTTTGTTATTTATCGTCATATCCGAGAAGATACAAGGAAGCAGCGAAAAGGTACAGAAAAAAGATGAGCCACGAAGAACACCAATAAGATCTAAGAATGAACCATGGAGATCATACGGGTGAATAATTAATATTTTTTCGATGAATACCGTTGTTTAAATATATAATAACTTAGTGCTCTTTGTGTCCTTAGTGGCTATTTATATTTTTTTAATGGTTTAATAAATTATGTTTCATATTGTTCTTTTTGAACCCGAAATTCCTGCTAATACTGGTAATATCATACGCTTATGTGCGAATACCGGTTCACAGCTTCACCTGATCCACCCTCTCGGTTTTGATATGGACGATAAAAAACTTCGGCGAGCCGGACTGGATTATCATGAGTTTGCAGCAGTGCTGCAATATCAGTCGTTAGACGAATTTTTAGAAAAGGTTAATCCGGAAAGGATTTTTGGTATTTCAACTAAAGGGCAGCAGTATGTGCATGATGTGGCGTATAAAGAGGGTGATGCTTTTATGTTTGGCCCTGAAACACGAGGTTTACCAGAAGTAGTCCGAGAAAATTTGGGACAAGATCATGTATTACGCATTCCCATGCAACCAACAAATCGGAGTTTAAATTTATCAAATGCAGTAAGTTTGATGTTGTATGAAGCATGGCGGCAGCTTGAATTTAAAGGTAGCGTGTAGCTATAATTTATTAGCAGCACATCATTAAAGTAATACATCATTCTTATGGAGAATGGGCTTATCAACGACGGTACTCTCACACGTTTTTTATCAAGTGGTTTTGATTTTGATGACTCGGAAAGTCATCTGCAATTCAAATTTCGCACTTTAAATTACTTTATGGCAATTTCATTGTTCTTCGGTGCATTGATCGGTGTACTGGGATTGTTTGGAGCAATGGACATAGGCGAGATACAGCCTGTGACTAATATTATTTATGCCTTTTATAATGTCCTGCTGATTTTTTTATTAAGAAAAAATAAGGAATGGTTTCGAAAAATAGCCTGGGCACAGGTGCTGGCTTCGTTAACGGTTTTTGCTATTGCGCTGGTCACAGTAGTGCATGATGAGTTTCGTATCGCGTGGTTTTATATTGCCATTTATCTTACTTACATGTTGTTGGGTGAAAAGCCGGGAAATTTTTTAACCTTTTTATCAATCACAATTATTATTGCTACCTATAATATGATTGACCTACATCTTAGCCGCACAGCGATTGAAACCGCAATTTTTAGCATTATAGTTTTTGGTTTATTAAGCCGTGTTTACAATTCGCAAATTAAGAATTATGAAACCAAGTTACAAGATAAAAATTATGATTTGGCTGCGGTAATTAAAAATCTGGATTTTGCATTAGAAGGCGCACAGGCGGCTAGCAAGTCAAAGAGTCTTTTTTTGGCCAATATGAGCCATGAAATCCGCACACCAATGAATGGTATGTTAAGTCTGGTGCAGGTTTTACAAACAACCGAGTTAGATGAACAACAGCGAGAATATCTACAGTCAATAGATCGTGCTGGTAGTATATTAATTAGTTTGATTGATGACTTGCTGGATTTATCAAGAATTGAATCAGGAAAATTAGAAATAAATCCTAAAAAATTCAAGCTGTGGGATTTTTTGGAAGATGTTTTTTTACAGTCAGAACATTTGTTTGACGATAAAGATGTTAATTTTAATGTGCATATTAGTGATGATTTACCTAAACAGTTAATTACAGATGATGTTCGTCTAAAACAAGTTGTCGTTAACCTGATAAATAATGCAGCAAAGTTCACTTATGAAGGTGAAGTGAATTTAATTATGAATGGCAGTCGTCTTGGTAATAATTTTAAACTGCATATTGAAGTCAATGATACCGGTATCGGTATTCCAAAAGATAAAATTAAAAGTGTTTTTGAACCATTTAAGCAACTTTCGTCACGAATTTATAATAAAGGTGTTGGTTTAGGTTTACCTATTAGTAAAAAAATTATAGATTCTCTTGGAGGAAAAATTTATATCGAGTCAACGCTGGATAAAGGCTCTCGCTTTATTCTGGATTTCTTTTTTCCTGTTGCTGAAGATGAAAAAAATGAAAAAGATCATATTGCTTTAGATGTTGATCTGGAACCATTGACAATATTGATTGTAGAGGATGATCAAATCAGTCGTCTGGCAATTAGTACCTGGCTAAAAGAGAAGGGGCATAATATTGTTATTGCTGAAAATGGAAAGCAAGCGGTTGATTATCTGGAAAAGGTTGAAAAAGATGTGGATGTTATTTTAATGGATGTACATATGCCAGAAATGAATGGCATAGAAGCAACAAAAGCCATTAAAAAAGAAAAATTAACTCAAGCGCCTATTATCGGAATGACAGCAAGTATTATGAATGATGAGCGTAAAAGTTATATTAAAGCAGGAATGGACGTATTAGTTGAAAAGCCGGTTAATTTTGAAAACCTTATGCATATTGTTAAGGCAAGTATTCAAAAGTCTGCCTAGTTTTTTTGCTAAATTTAATTCCTAAGCATTAAATAATTAACGCCTATTATCGGAATGAATAAGTTTTTATAAAGAATACTTTAAATAGTTTAATCAACCTTAAAATAACAGTATGAAATTATTTTGTAATTAGGAACAAATATGGAGCAAGCTGTTAAAAAGGAGAAGGTTGAAGATGTTGCTTTCCTTCATTTAACCCGGAATAATATTAGCAAGATTGCTTTTATGGATCTTGATGGAACTATTGTAGACAGTCATTCTGTAAACTACCTGAATCTGATTCATAAAGGATTAAATAGTAAATTTAACCATTTTTTATATACGATTATGCTTCGTTTAAAAGGTGTGTTATTTCATTTACTAAGTCATTTCTCCTCCGCTGCTTTTGATACATATTATTACCGTCATTATAAAGGTATAAAAGCAAATAAAATTGATCAGGCAATTAAAGATAAAGTACTGCCTTTCATTAGAAATAAAATATTTCCTCAGGCTGTAGAAGAAATAGAAAGATTAAAGGGTGAAAATTATTATATTGTTCTCGTGTCAGCGAGCCTGAAAAATATTGTTCAACCTCTGGTAAAAGAATTAAATGTTAATGATTATATTGCTACTGAGCTTGAGATAAAGAACGGCATCTTTACAGGTAAGGTTAAAGGCGATTTTGTAAATAATTTAAACAAGCAAAAAGCGATAGAAGCTTATTGTAAAGAACGCAACATTTTAGCCAGTCATATTATTGCTTATGGCAATAGCAAGTGGGATATTCCCATGCTGCAAGCATCTAATGAAGCAATCATTGTCAACCCGGATAAAAAACTTTTTAAATGGTCCAAAAATAAAGCCGCTAATATAAAATCATGGGGCTTTGCTAAAATGCCGCTACTGTACTATTTTATGTACGTTCTGCTTTTACCTTATCTGAGAGGCTGGCAAGGGTTACAACATATCCCTAAAAATAAAGGTGCAATACTTGTAGCAAATCATTCGAGCTATCTGGATCATTACGTGATTGGTTTAATTGTTTCTTTATTTTACAGACGACGAGTGAGATTTCTGGCTAAAAAACAACATTTTGAAACACCTTTTCAGAAATGGATTCATGAATTACTCGGTGCTTTTCCTATAGATAGAGATAAAGGTGGGAAAGAAGGTTTGAAGAGTGTTGTTGATCTGCTTAAAAATAATGAAATAGTGCTGATGTATCCGGAAGGTACTCGAAGTCGAGATGGGTTGATGAAAGATTTTAAACCCGGTGTTTTGTATACACATTTTAAAAGCGGTTGCGATATTATACCTGTCGGGATTAACGGTGCATTTCAGGTTTTGCCAAGTGGTAAAATATTTCCCAGGTTTGCACGAATCTCTTTAAAATTTGGGGCACCTATTTCGTTTTTATATAATGAAAGTTTACCTCGTGGCAAAGAGCGAAAAGAGATATTAACAGGCCTACAGAAAACTGTGAAAAAACTTGCCAAAGGTGTATACGTGGTTTAATAGATATTACTGAAATAAATTTTAATTAATTTTCTTTTTTAATTGCACGATTAAACAAGGCATTAACGGCATCTTGTGGTGACGCATTTTCATAGAGTACTTTGTATACTTGTTCGGTAATCGGCATATCTATATTTTGTTTTTTTGCAAGTGCGACCACTTCTTTTGCTGTTGTAACACCTTCAACGACTTGTCCAATTTCTTTTACTACGTCATCGAGGTTTTTTCCTTCTCCCAGTGCAATACCGGTGCGACGATTTCGTGATTGATCATCAGTGCAGGTGAGTACTAAATCCCCTAAACCGGTTAAGCCGGTAAAGGTTTCTGCTTTTGCACCAAGCGAAATACCCAGTCGGGAAATTTCCGATAAGGCTCGTGCAATTAATGCAGAGCGGGCATTAGCGCCAAAGCCCATACCATCAGCAATACCTGCGGCAATAGCAATAACATTTTTACAGGCACCACCAATTTCAACGCCAATAATATCGTCACTGGTATAAGCACGAAAATGATCATTATGTAAAAGGTGTGCCCAGTCTAAAGCCAAAGTTTGATTAGCGGATGCAACAGTAACTGCACCGGGTAAACCTTGCGCTACCTCTTTAGCAAAGGTTGGGCCGGAGATGACAGCAAGTGAAATTTTGTCGCCTAAAACTTCACGGGCAACACGATGTAAAAGTTTACAGCTGTTTGCTTCAAGTCCTTTTGTTGCCCAAGCAATACGATGTGATTTATTAATAAAAGGTTTAATGAGTTCAAGTGTCTGCCGAAAAGCATGGCTGGGTACAACAACAAGAATGTCTGTTGCATCAGCAAGAGTAATATTGAGGTCAGCACTGACACTGAGTGTTTCAGGAAAAGTCAGACCGGGAAGGTAACGTGAATTTTCACGGCTTTGCTGCATCAGGCCGGCATGTTCTGTATTGTGAGACCAGAGATGCACCTGATGGTTATTTCGCCCGAGCAACATAGCCAGTGCTGTTCCCCATGAGCCAGCACCTAAAACAGCAAGCGTTTGCGTTCTATTGGCACTCATACTTAGTTAATGGTTTTATCTTCGTTATTTTCTAAGTGCTGTGCATAAATGGCATCGAAATTTACCGGTGCAAGTAATAATTGTGGGAAGCCGCCTTTAGTAACCAGATCAGAAATGGCTTCACGTGCATATGGAAATAAAACGTTAGGGCAAAAGCTACCGAGCATACCGTTTAAGTTTGCATCATCCATTCCGCTGATAGAGAAAATACCGCATTGTTTAACCTCGACTAAAAAAGATGTTTTATTATTATTTTTAGCTGTTACGGTAATGTTTAATTCAACTTCATAAACGTTATCATCAATCGGATGGCCCTGCGAATTAAGCTCCATGTTAATTTCGGGGCTCCAGTCATCAGTAAAAACAGCAGGTGCTTCCGGTGATTCAAAAGAAACATCTTTTAAATAAATTTTTTCAATAGAAAAATGAGGTTCTGTATTTTCAGTAGTTTGTTCTTTGCTATCAGACATAATTGTTCCAATGTATAAAAAGTTTGAATTTAATGCGTGTTTTGTTTAACCCAGTTGATCAGGTTTTGTAAGTCCATCGCTCCGGCAGTGCGTGCAATTTCTTTTCCATTTTTAAAAATCGCAATGGTAGGAATGCTGCGAATTTGAAATTGTGCAGCAAGCTGTTGCTCTGCTTCAGTATTGACTTTTGCAACGCGAAAATGAGGTTGCAGTTGTTGGGCTGCCTGAGCAAAAATAGGTGCCATCATTTTACAGGGGCCACACCAGGGTGCCCAAAAATCAACTACTACGGGTATATCGTTACGAGAGGTATGTTTTGAAAAATTGTTTTGAGTTAAATCGAGTACTTCACCGCTAAACAATGCTTTTTTACATTTACCACATTTACCATCTGCAGAAAGTTTATCGGCTGGAAGTCGGTTTATGCTGTCGCAAGAAGGACATACGATGTGCAGGTTTTCACTCATGATTTTTCTCGCTTATAATCCCAGGCGTGAATCCAGTGTGCCTTCTGCTTCAAGATCAAACAGATCATCACAACCACCAACATGGTAGTCATCAATAAAAATTTGCGGCACAGAAGTACGTTTACTGCGTTCAACCATTTCTTTATGACGTTCTGGCAGCTGATCAACACGAATTTCTTCGTATTCAACATTTTTACTTTCAAGTAAATTTTTTGCGCGAATGCAGTAGGGACAATACGGAGTACAGAAAACTTCAACTTTAGCCATAATTTTTTAAAACCTTAAATATATAAAATAATAGAAATTTATTTCTTAACCAGTGGCAGGTTGGCACTTTGCCATGCCATTACGCCGCCACTTAAATTAAATACCTGCTCAAACCCTTCTTTCTTTAACGTTGCGCAGGCTTGCGAGGAACGGTGACCCGAGCGACATGCAACAATAATTTTTTTGTTTTTATGCTTTTCAAGGTCTTTCATACGTGTTTTTAAACCTGAAAGCGGTATATGCAATGAGTTAATGATATGGCCTTCGCTATATTCATTGTTTTCACGTACATCAAGAATGATTGCATCATCATGATTAATCATTTGTGTGCTTTCAGAAGGCGAGATTGAGCTATAACCACGTAACTTTTCACCAACAAGACTATGAATCAGCATAAGTGAAACGAGAACGATAGCGACAACCAGAATGGTATTGTGGCTGGCAAAGGTAATTAGTTGATCCATAAGATTAATATTTTAGTCGTTTAGTTAATGGGGAATTAAAAACCCGTGATTAGGTTATCAATCACGGGCAATAAAGCGGGAACCGGAGCGAGCTTTAAGAACAGGAGTCGCACTCTTTACCAAATTTCTTTAAAACGATTTCCGGTAAACAAAAACCGGTAATACCGCTTTGAAACAAATTAAAACCGGCAAACGTGGTTAACCAAAGCCAGTTGACGTTGACAAAAAGCGGGCTTGCTTCAACACCGAGTGCCAAAGATAGAAGTACAACAAAACCAGCCATAATTCGAATTTTACGTGTAATAGACATATTCATCCCTTGTTAAATGTGGTTAATATAGTTTAGCTATTTGCGATAGAGAGTTACATATAGGCAAATATTAATTTTTAAAGTTCAGCTGTACAAAAAACATCCCGCATCATATCGATAAGCGCTAAAGTTCGGGAATCACCTACCTTGTAATAAACGCGATTGGCATCTTTTCGAGAAAAAAGAATGCCTTTGTCTCGCAAAATAGCTAAGTGCTGTGAAATATTGCTTTGCGATGTCCCCACATGTTCAACAATATCCTGAACGCTGATTTCCCGATCGCCTAAAGTACAAAGTATTTTTAAACGCAAAGGATGTGACATTGCTTTTAATGAGCGTGAAGCCCGTTCAATATCTTCATCTCTGGTTATTAATGACGGCAAAGTTGTTTCTGTCATAGCTAGTCCATCCATTCCTGGAGTCCCCAAATTTAGTATGTTTTTATAATAGGATTAAACACTGTTATTTCATAGTACAGAGTCTGCTCTTTATTAATAAAACATTATACAATAATCTACCGTTTGAGAAGGGTTAATTAATATTTTAGTGAATTCTTCTATTCAGGCCACAAAATCGGTATCCTAACGCCTTAATCAGCCTTATATTAGAATTAGTCTAATATTTAATTTATGGTAAAAAGTAAATATACAGCTATGTCATTGAATTTAAAGCCAATTGTTTTAGTCATTTTAGATGGTTTTGGCCATTCTGAAGAAAAAGAAGGCAACGCCATTGCCAACGCTCATAAACCGACCTGGGATAAGCTCTGGGCCGAGCATCCGCATACCTATATAAAGGGCTCAGGTGCAGAAGTGGGCTTGCCAGCAGATCAAATGGGTAACTCAGAAGTGGGGCATTTGAATCTGGGAGCAGGGCGCGTGGTCTATCAGGAATACACGCGGGTGAGTCGCTCAATTAAAACCGGTTCATTCTTTACTAATGACACACTGGTAGAGTCGGTCGAGATTGCGAAGAAAAATAACAAAGCAGTTCATGTGCTTGGCTTATTGTCGGCAGGTGGTGTGCATAGTCATGAAGGCCACATTCACGCCATGTGTCAGCTTGCCGTTGAACAAGGTGTCGAAAATGTCTATTTACATGCCTTTTTAGATGGTCGTGATACGCCACCTAAAAGCGCAAAACATTCCATTGAAGCGATGCAGGAAAAATTTACAGAATTTGGTGGCGGCCAATTTGCTTCTGTTATCGGTCGATATTACGCGATGGACAGGGATCATCGTTGGCCACGAATTCAAAGTGCATATGAACTTATCACGGATGGCAAAGGAGAATATGAAGCAGAGACAGCATTGGCTGCGCTGGAAAATGCCTATGAGCGTGGTGAAACCGATGAGTTTGTAAAGGCAACAGCAATTGTACCGCAAGGTGGAAAACCGGTAACGGTAGAAGATGGTGATGTGGTTATCTTTATGAATTATCGTTCGGATCGTGCGCGCCAGATAACGCGTCCTTTCATTGAAGATGACTTTGATGCCTTTGAGCGCGGGCGGGTGCCAAAGTTAGGCAGCTTCACCAGTTTAACGGAATACCATTCTGATTATGATATTCCGGTAGCTTATCCGGCAGAACGTTTAACCAATGTGTTTGGTGATTACATTGCTCAATTGGGCATGCATCAATTACGAATTGCAGAGACAGAAAAATATGCACATGTGACATTTTTCTTTAATGGTGGTCGTGAAGAACCGTTTGAATTTGAAGATCGTATTTTGGTGCCGTCACCCGATGTTGCAACCTATGATCAACAACCGGAAATGAATGCCATTAAGTTAACGGATAAGATGGTAGAAGCCATGGAAAGTGGTAAATATGATGCCATTATTTGCAACTATGCCAATGCAGATATGGTTGGCCATAGTGGTAACTTTGATGCTGCAGTAAAAGCAATTGAAACACTCGATGATTGTCTGGCTCGTTTACTGGTTTCAATTGAAAAGGCAGGTGGTGAAATGCTGGTAACGGCTGATCATGGTAATGCCGAAATGATGTTTGACAAAGAAACCGGTCAACCGCATACAGCGCATACAACCAACCCGGTACCGTTTGTTTATTATGGACGTGATGCAACGATGGCAAATACCGGTGCATTATCTGATGTTGCACCAACGATGCTTTATTTAATGGGGCTGGAGCAGCCAACAGACATGACCGGGCGTTCTTTGATTGGTCCAGCTGAAGATAAAAATCAACCGAGTTTACTTTAATGCCAAAAACCTCTGAGCGAATAAAATCATTCAGAGGTTTTTTTTGCCTCATTCCTTTTCTCTTCTTTTTCGTTACTCCTTCAGTATTTGCTGACTTTGATTCAGGCTTAAGTGACGCACAGCGTCAGGAAAAAAAACAAGAGCTTGAAAAATTACGTGAGCGCATGGCAGCGTTACGTCAGAGAATGGAAAAAAAACAGGCAGAAAAAAATTCTGCGGCAAAGCTTTTAAAAGATATTGAAGTTCGTATCGGTGAGCGGGCTTATGTTTTAAGAAAAATTAATCGTCATCTGCGAAAACAAAAACGCGAATTAAAGAAATTAAAAAAACAGCAGAGAAAAACCAGAAATCGGCTGGCCAGTCAGCGCAAAATTTTAAGTGAACAGATTCGGGCAGCTTATATGATTGGCCGCCAGGAATACCTAAAATTACTTTTAAATCAGGAAAATCCCGCCGCTATTGGCCGTACCTTAACCTATTACGATTATTTTCATAAAGCGCGTAGTCATAATATTAATGAGGCGTTACTGAGTATAAAAAAGCTGGAACAATTAACCACACAGGTAAAAAATAAAACGGCAGAATTAAAAATCTCACGTAAACAGCAGCGTGTTGCTAAACAAAAACTGGAAGATGACTTTATTGATCGTTCCATAATTGTAAAAGCCATGGAAAAAGAAATTGCCAGCCAGGGCAATAAGTTAAAAAAATTAACGGCTGATGAGCAATCACTCCAGCAATTATTGAATGAAATTCGTAATATCATGCCGTCGATGCTGACAGAAATCGATAAGCGTGAAACCTTTGCCAAGCGTCGTGGTCGATTAAAGTGGCCGGTAAAAGGTAAGGTGAAACGGCTTTTTGGTAAGTCGCGTCAGGCTGCGAATCTTAAATGGAACGGTGTATTGATATCAAGCAAGGAAGGTAATGAGGTTAAAGCAGTATCTCATGGCAGGGTTGCATATGCTGACTGGCTGCGAGGCTATGGCATGTTAATCATTATTGACCATGGTGATGGTTATATGACCTTGTATGGCTACAATCAGGCTTTATATAAAGAGACTGGTGATTGGGTCGAAGAGGGTGAGGTGATTGCCACAGTGGGTCGCAGTGGTGGACAGTCAAAAAGTGCCCTGTATTTTGAAGTAAGAGTAAAAGGCCAGCCCAGTAATCCGGTGAAATGGTTTAAAAATTCATAATTTTAGAGAATTTTGCTGCTATTTGTGCGCCAAGTGATTGATTTTACTTTAAAATCAACAGGGTAATGTGATACTTTGATAAAAAGCATTGAAAAATTCAGCAGAAAACGTTTTTAGATAAAGGACAGTAAATGAAAAGCATGACACGTAATACACTTATTCTTGGCTTAGGGCTAATGCTTGGCGTGATGCTGGCAATCGGACAAGGTGTTTTGGCTGAAAAAGACAGCTTGCAGCAAATAACACAGACCATTCCTCTCGATGATATTCGTTCGCTGACAGAAGTGTTTGGCAAAATTAAGCAAAATTATGTTGAAGATATTTCCGATAAAGAATTATTAGAAAATGCGATACGTGGTTTGTTAAGCGGTTTAGATCCTCATTCTGCCTATTTGGATAAAGATGCTTTTGCAGAATTACGTGAAAGTACCAGCGGTGAATTCGGTGGTCTGGGTATCGTCGTGGGTATGGAAGAAGGCTTCGTAAAAGTTATTTCACCGATTGATGATACTCCGGCAGCGCGTGCCGGCGTGAAGTCAGGTGATTTAATTATTCGTTTAGATGATAAGCCGGTTAAAGGGATGACTTTAGAAGACGCTGTAACGCTGATGCGGGGTAAACCTAAAACAGATATTTTACTGACAATAGTACGCAAAGGTGCTGATAAGCCACTTAAAATTAAATTAACACGTGCCATCATTAAAATTCAAAGTGTACGTAGCAAGACGCTAGATAAAGGTTTTGGTTATATTCGTGTTTCAGCCTTTCAGGAAGATACCGGTGCCGATTTACGTAAAGCCATCTTAAAATTAAAGAAAGCAAATAATAAAAAACTTAAAGGTCTGGTTCTGGATTTAAGAAATAATCCGGGTGGTTTACTAACACAAGCTATTGAAGTTTCTGATGCATTTTTAGAAGGCGGCGTTGTTGTTAGTATTAAAGGCCGTGACAAATCTAATACAAGATCCTACAGTGCAAAAGGTATGGACTTAATTAATGAAGCTCCGATTGTTGTTCTCATTAATGGTGGTTCAGCATCGGCTTCGGAAATTGTTGCAGGTGCCTTACAGGACCATAAACGTGCCATTATTATGGGCAAACAATCATTTGGTAAAGCATCTGTACAAACCATCGTTCCTCTGGGTAATGGTAGTGCACTGAAGTTAACCACAGCACGTTATTACACACCAAACGGAACTTCTATCCAGAACAAAGGGATTACTCCAGATATTATTTTAGATGATGTAAAAGTTTCCAAGAAAGAAGACAACGGATTCAAACGCACAAAAGAAAAAGATTTATCCGGTCACTTAAAGAATACGGAAGTTGATGAAAGCAAAACGGAAGAAAAAAATACCAAAGATTTAGAAAGTAAATTAATTTTAGCGAAAGATGATTATGCCTTATACGAAGCGCTAAATTTATTAAAAGGTTTAGATCTGGTAAAAAGTATTCAAAAATAATTGACGATTAATATAAAAGGTTAAAACGAAATCATATGATACGAAAAAGATTTCGATTTATGCTCATTGGCCTGAGTTCGCTAGTTCCATTATTAGCACAGGCTGATGAGTTGCCTTCGTTAAATCAACCTGCTATCAGTATTATTATCGATGATATGGGTTATCGATTGCGTTCCGGTAGTCGCGCGGTTGCGCTGCCCGGTGCTATCACCTATTCATTCTTGCCTCACACCCCACATGTATTTTCATTAACGCAACTTGCACATGATCATAATAAAGAAGTGATGTTACATTTGCCGATGGAAGCAGAGAGTGGCAATAGACTCGGGCCGGGTGGTTTAACTGACAATATGACAGAACAGGATTTTTCCAGTGTTTTGGAAAAAAGCATTCAGTCTATTCCTTATGCCAGTGGTATTAATAATCACATGGGCAGTTTGCTAACAAAAAGCCAGCACTGGATGAAGCAATTAATGCATGATGTTGCTGTAAAAAAGAATTTATTTTTTGTTGACAGCAAAACAACCAGTCAGAGCATTGCGCTGCAAATGGCGCAAGATGAAGGAATAAACAGTATTCAGCGGGATATCTTTATTGACCACGAAGAGTCGGAAGATTTTATTAAACGGCAACTTAAAAAACTTATTAAACGGGCAAAAAATAAAGGTACTGCACTCGCAATTGCACATCCAAAAAAAATCACTTTATCTGTATTGGAAAAATGGTTGCCTGAATTAGAAACAAAAGGAATAAAACTTGTTCCTGTATCGGAATTAATAATATTACAGCAACAAAGAAAATTGGCACTATGGGAAAAACCAAAGAATTAAATGTTCCTGCAAAAGTACTTGTCCCGCTGGCTCAGGGGTGTGAAGAACTTGAAGCCATTACTATTACGGATTTACTAACCCGGGCGGGAATAAACGTTGTTACTGCGGGACTGGATGATCAAGTAATTATTGCCAGTCGAGGTATGAAGCTGGTTGCAGATAATAATTTGGATCAAGTACTCGATGATAATTTTGACATGATTGTTTTACCGGGTGGCCTGCCTGGTGCAGATTATTTAAATAATGATCCACGCATTCAAATGTTGATAAAAAAAATGGCGGCGAGCAATAAATACACCGCGGCAATTTGTGCTGCTCCCAGAGTATTAGCAACGGCAGGTTTATTGGAGGGGAAACACGCTACCAGTTTTCCCGGATCGTTGGATCAGTTTCCTGTTAAAAACATGATGTATGAAGAAAAAGCTGTGGTTGTGGATGGGAAGGTGGTTACTTCAAGAGGGCCCGGTACCGCAATGGATTTCGCATTAACTTTAATTGAGCTGTTAACAGATAAAGAAAAGCGTGAAGAAGTAGAGCTAGGTTTGCAAAGGATAAAAGTTTAAGTGCGAATTATCGAAGTCATTACCGATCAAGGTCATGTTGATACCTTACGTGGCATAGCTGCACAACAGGAAATACTGGATATCTGGGTCGGTCAGACAGATGAAGATGGTCGATGCAGTACCCGTTTACTGGTGCAGCCGGAAAAACAGCAAGCAGTAATGGATGCACTGCAGTCATTATTAAACACAGCAGATGATACCCGTCTGTTGGTGCTTCCGGTTGAAGCTGTGTTGCCGCGAATAGAGCCGGACGAAACAGAAGATGAAAAGAAAAATAGCATAACAAGAAGTCGAGAAGAGCTTTATCAAAAGATTGTTGCCGGGGCAAAGCTGGATAGTAATTTTATGTTTATGGTTGTGATGTCAACCATTGTTGCTGCAATTGGTTTACTTAAAGATAATGTCGCTGTAGTGATTGGTGCAATGGTCATTGCGCCGTTACTGGGACCAAATATGGTATTAGCTTTTGCCACGACGTTAGGTGAAGGTAAGTTATTGTGGTCAGCTTTAAAAGCAAATATCGCCGGTTTATTAACAGCGCTCATTTTATCTGTTTTTATTGGTTTAGTATGGCCGTTAAATTTTGATAGTCATGAATTAATGATGCGAACCGATGTCGGTATGGACGGTGTGATACTGGCTTTAGTTTCCGGTGCAGCTGCAGTGTTATCGCTAACAGCAGGCTGGTCAAATTCATTAGTGGGTGTCATGGTGGCGGTGGCTATTTTGCCGCCAACGGCAACAGTTGGCTTAATGTTGGGTTCCGGGCAATACCAGCATGCTTTAGGTGCCGGTTTATTATTAGCCGTTAATCTGGTTTGTGTAAATCTTGCTTCAAATATTACTTTTTTGTTTAAAGGCATTAAGCCAAGAACATGGTATGAAAAGAAAAAGGCAAAACAGTCTTTAATTATTTTTGTTATGTTCTGGTTAATTGCGCTTTCTATTTTAGTCGTGGTAGTGAAGGTCAGGCATGATTATTTAGTTATTAGCTAAATATTACTACATACCATTAGAAAATTTATCGTGATGAATATCTGTTTCGTCACGCATTGTTTTTAATGCATTAGCGTATCCCTGTAATATTTTTAATGCCCAGTTTAATCTTTCTTTATAATAATTATCCGACTTCTCATTATTGTCTTCAGCTTTTTCATTAAATACATTCTCTACATTTCGAATAATTAACTGTTCAGGTATATAACAAAGACGATTGTTTTTATAACTGCTCATACGTAATTCAGCAACGGGATAAGCACCACCATCACCGGATGATACCGATACAATAAAGGCCGGTTTATGGCCAAATTCAAAACGACTAAATAATAAAAACAGATTTTTTAAAGCGGAAGGAACCTGTCCATGCCATTCAGGAGTAATAATGACAAAGGCATCCGATTGACTGAATTGTTCTTTTAATGGAGTCAGGCGTTTGTTCCATTGTTCATCATTTTCCCATACAGACTGATCCCAGAGAGGAAGCGGGTTGTCAGCAAGGGTATAGAGAAAAGGTTCAATATCGGTAAATTCATTTTTAAAAAGCGTTTCAATATAACGAGCAATTTTTTCGCTTTGTGATGGGTTACGGTGACTACCACTGATAATAGATATTTTCATCTGTATGACCTGATTTTAAAGTGATTTAACATCACGGTATGAATAAATTTTAGTCGATTTTATATTTTTATTAAGCGGCTTGGTATTCGGTTTAGCGTTTAAGTAAACTTAGTAATAACGAAATTCCCAAACCGGCTGAAACGAGTTGTGGTAAGTAGTTATAATTTTCACTTAAAAATGAGAAATCAAGCTGAATAATTAATGCAGCTGTTATTAATAAACTGCCACCTGCAATAGCGCGTATGGAGCGACTATTATTTTTATTTATTTCATTTTTTAATTCCTGCATTTGAGTTTGGTTTAGCTCAATTTTTAACTCACCTTTTTTAGCCTGCTCTAAAACATCTAAAATTAAATTTGGTACTTTGGGTAATTTTTCTGCCCAAAGCGGCGCATTTTCTTTTATATGCTTAAAGAAAGTACGTGGCCCCAGTTTATCTTTCATCCATTGCTCTAAAAAGGGTTTTGCTGTTTTCCATAAATCCAATTCGGGATAAAGCTGGCGCCCCAGCCCTTCTATATTAAGCAAGGTTTTCTGCAGTAAAATAAGTTGAGGTTGAACTTCCATATTGAAACGACGTGCGGTATGGAATAAATTTAATAATAACTGGCCAAATGAAATGTCTTTTAGTGGTTTATCAAATATCGGCTCGCAAACAGAACGTATGGCAGATTCAAATTCGTCGATACGAGTATTTTTATCAACCCAGCCAGAGTTCACATGTAACTCTGCTACACGGCGATAGTCACGATTAAAAAAAGCTAAAAAGTTTTCGGCCAGATAACGCTGATCTGTTTCGTTAAGCGTTCCCATAATACCAAAATCAACAGCAATATATTGTCCGTCATCGGCAACAAAAATATTACCGGGGTGCATGTCAGCATGAAAAAAACTATGGCGGAAAACCTGAGTAAAAAATATTTCAACACCTCGTTCTGAAAGTTGTTGTAAGTTAACATTTTTCTCAATCAGCGCATTAATGTCACCAATTGGTGTACCATGAATACGTTCCATGACCATGATGTTACGACGGCAGTGATCCCAATAAATTTCAGGAATATATAGTTTTTCAGAATTTAAAAAATTTCGTCGTAGTTGAGAAGCGTTTGCTGCTTCGCGCATGAGATCGAGTTCATCTAAAAGGCTTTTTTCAAATTCAGCGACCACATCTTTTGGTCGTAGATTTTTACCTGCTGGCCAGTAGCGTTCAATTTTATCCGCAATAATATAAAGCAAGCTAATATCACGCTGGATGACGGGTTTAATGCCGGGGCGTAAAACTTTAACGATAACCTCTTCACCGCTATGTAATGTTGCAGCGTGAACTTGTGCAATTGAAGCAGAGGCAAAGGGGGTTTCACTAAACTCACTAAAAATTTCATCAAGTGGATGACCGAGTGATTTTTCAATAATGTTAAAGGCTATCTGATTAGCAAAAGGAGTGACCTGGTCCTGTAATTTGGCCAGTTCCAACGCAATATCATCAGGTAATAAATCACGTCGGGTGGACAATATTTGACCAAATTTAACGAAAATGGGTCCTAAATCTTCAAGTGCGAGGCGAATACGCTCACCCCGAGGTGTTTTTCTTACTATCCATGTCCACGGCATGATGAGACGGGCATATCGGAAAGGTCGAAACAGGTGTGTAGCAAGAATAAGATCATCCAGGCCATGGCGTAGTAAAACCCAGCTGATATTGGTAAGACGAAGTAAACGCTGAAGATGAGCCATTTTTTAAACTAACCTGTTATACATGAGCTAGCTATTGTACGGATAAAATGAGATAAATAAACCGTAAATTATTGAAATTGAACAGTATTGGTTAATACTTAACAAAGCGATTATATCAGTTAAGAGACAAGATATAAAAAAGTGAACAAGCTAGAAAATAACTCAAAGAATGATAATCAGGCTTCAGGGTACAGTATTGATGAGGTCATTTATAAAGATATTGTTAACTCATTATATATGGCGTTACCGGGCTCAGTCCTTGCTACTATTATTATTGCTGCATCTCTCGTAGCGATATTGTGGCAAGAAGTAAATACGACATATCTGACTTTATGGATGTTTAGTATAACTGTCGTTAATCTTATTCGTTTTGTTTCCTATAGATATTATTTAAAAAGTAAAAAATTAATGCCGGACATTTATTTCTGGGATCGTGTTTTTGTTGTTTTGCTTATATTGACGGGTTTGATCTGGTCAAGTGTCAGTATCTGGTTATTACCTGCAAATGATTCGCTTTATCATTATGTGCCAGCATTAATTTTAATCGGGATTAGTGCAGGTGCAGTAACTTCACTTGGCTTTAAAATGCAGAATCTGATCATTTATTTTGCGTTTTTATTAATACCTCTTTTTATTCGTGAGGTGATAGTAGGAGGATACATTTCAAATATAATCTCATTTTTGATTATTGTTTTTATTGTTTTAGCATTATTCAATGCAAAACGAATTAATGTTGCGATGATAGAAAATATCAGTTATCGCTATCATGCAGAGCAACATGAGCAGGAATTAATAGAGATTAAAGATGCAGCTATTTCAGCCAATAGTGCAAAAACTAATTTTATTTCCATGATTAGTCATGAGTTACGAACACCGTTAAATGCCATCATGGGATTTAGCCAGCTTTTACAAATGTCTGAAAACCCGGATTTAAATAAAGAACAAATTGAAAATACTCAGGGCATTATAGATTCAGGAAAACATTTATTAAGTTTAATTGAAGAACTTTTAGACTTATCAAAAATTGAAGCGCATAAACTGGATGTAGCACTACATTATATCTCCCTGCTTGATGTTTTAGATGAAAGCCTCAATTTATTGACGCCGGTTGCTGATGAATACAGCGTTGAAATTATTAAGGTTGTAGAAAATGAATATTTAGTAGAAGCTGATCCAAAAAGGCTTAAACAAATTTTCATTAATTTAGTTTCAAACGCCATTAAATATAACCATATTGGTGGAAAAGTGAGAATTACAGTTGAATCAGCCGCCAATAACAGAGTCAGAATTTCAGTGAAAGATGATGGTCAGGGGCTGACAAAAGAGCAGCAGGAGAATTTATTTAAACCATTCCAGCGATATGATGATGAAAAAGAAGGTATTGGTTTGGGCCTGTATATTACTAAAAATCTGGTCGAACTCATGGGTGGAATGATTGCGGTAGAAAGTGATTATGGGGTAGGCAGTACATTTTGGTTTGAGTTAAATATGCCTCAAGATGAATAGAGTTTTATCATTTCACCGAGCTTACCGTTACGCTAATACGCATTGACCTTAGAAAAGTTTATCAAACCTACTCCGTTTTGCTCTTCTTCACTTATTTCTTCAGTTAATCTCTGGTTAATTCATTTAAATATCAATCAAAATGGAGATTTTACAGCCAGATTATGTTTTATGCTGTTATTTGCTATTTTGTCTTTCTTGCTATGTTATTGAATTAATAGTGAATAATGAGTAAATCAGGTACTTGATAACAAAATAGAAGTATTTAACATTTATTAACACATAAAAATTAAAAGTCATATTTTCTGTGCCGATAAATAAAATCACCAGTGATTGATTTTTGAGTGATTTGATTATGTTAAAACTACTTCTATTTATTGTTAGCTTTGTGTTCACTCAACAAGTGATGGCAGAATCATTCAATTTAATTATTAATGGCAAAGCGATTCATCAGCAAAAGAAAAACTTTAATGAAGAAAACTGGGGTGTGGGCTTTGAATATAATTTCAAAGAAGAAAATAAGTGGATAAATTTTGTCAATGGTGGTTTTTTTAAAGACAGCTTTTCTAACCAGTCCAACTATCTCGGTGGTGGCAGTAAACGCCGTTTCTTATTAACTGACGATATAAAAGGCTGGCATCTTGATCTGGGTATCACCGCATTTTTAATGACACGCAAAGACTATAAAAATAATAAGCCTTTTGTTGGTGCGTTACCTTATTTATCTGTTGGTACTGATAAATTTGCCATCAATGCCACATATATTCCGTCAATTAGTCCAAAATTTGTATCATTATGGTTTATTCAGGCATCATTCAAAATATCCGAATGGTAATCGTGAAATAATTATCGACAGCTGATTTTATCACAAACGTTATTTTACTATTATTCTTTGGATGAAGTATTAAGCTGTATATTAGTTAACGTATAATATTAAAACACGAAAAAATACCGGACTTAGCACAAATATGTCTAATCAGATAATTACCTCCGAACTATTGCATGAAGATCCGGAACTTATTGATTTAATCGATCGCTTTCTTTCTCGTCTACCTAATATGCTAGCAGCAATTCTAAAAGCTTACAGTGAAAAAGACTGGGAAATTTTTACAAACCTCATCCACCAAATGAAAGGTGTGGGGGGGAATTACGGCTACCCGATGTTAACAAGTCTGTGTGCCGAGATTGAAGTAATGGCAAAAGAGAAAGATGATAATAAAGTTGATACGCTGTTAAAGACGTTTGAGGTAATGAGTAAAAATATTTTAGCAGGGCATGATGAAAATCATAAAATTAGTAATCAATAAAATTTATTTGATTTAGATTTAATTTTACCCATGATTATTTATCGGGAAATACATCCGGCATACAAGTTTAAATGTATGCCAGATTATATTTAGCTCATCGTTATAACTTGCTATGTACCCCAGTTAAGCCCACCGCCTGTTTGATACTCGGTTACTCTGGTTTCAAAAAAGTTTTTTTCTTTTCGAATATTCGATTGCTCGTCCAGCCATGGCAAAGCACATTTAGCACCAGGAAAAGGTTCGGGAAAATTAAGTTGTCTGGAACGCCGGTTTGCAATAAAGCGAAATTGTTCAATATGATCTTCAGCGTTATAACCCAGCATGGGTTCACGTAAAATATAGTTAGCATATTCCTGCTCGGCAGCTTCTGCTTCATCCCACATTTGACGTAGTGATTCACTATCCGGTTTAATATTTTCTTCTTGCATCAGTTGTTTTATGGTGCGAATACCAAAGCTGCAATGCATGACCTCATCTCGCATAATGTATTGTAATTGCTCGGCAGTACCTTTCATTAAGCCGCGACGTTGCAAGGAAAAAATAGGACTAAAGCCATTAAAAAACCAGCAACCTTCGAACACTGCGGCAAAAAAGATATATGACATTAAAAATTCCTGAAGATTATCGCGGTTGGTGAGGTCCATATCAGAACGTAATACAGAATCCAGACGTTGATTGGCCATTTTAATTTTGCCATAGATAGCCGGTATAACTCGATAACGGTTATAAATTTCACCTTGGTCTAAGCCGATTGTTTCAATGCAGTGTTGGTAAGTCCATGTATGCAAAGCTTCTTCGTAAACTTGACGTGCCTGATAAATTTGTAATTCAGGCGCACTCATTTTTTCCATAACAGCAAGGCCAACATTACGCATAGCAAGGATATCTGAGGTGGTTAAATAAGATAAAACGTTTTCGTAAATATTACGTTCATTATCTTTTAATTTGTGGCGATAGTCCTGCACATCCTGAGACATATTAATGTCCAGCGGAGTCCAATGATTTTTATTGGCGTTAAGAAAGTAGTTCCAGGCCCATGGATATTTAAAAGGTGCAAGTTGGTTGATGTCGGTAAGACCATTAACAACTCGTTTATCCTCTGCACGAACCGGTTGCAGATGATTTGTTTCATCAGGTTCCAGCTCCTTGATTAATGCCTGTACCGCAGGTTCGAGTGGCGCTTTGATTTTGTTTTCTTTTTTTTCTGAAACACTTAATGGATTATCCCAATTTAACATTTTAATCTCCTTTATTGGCATGCTTCGCAGTCAGGGTTATCAATTGAACAGGCTGATGGGACTGTGTCATCTACATTATGTGCGGCACTTTTCTCAACATGCGTTGCGCCTAATGTACGCAGGTAATAAGTCGTCTTAAGTCCTCTGACCCAGGCGAGCTTATAGAGACTATCGAGTGCTTTGCCATCAGGCTCAGCAAGATACAGGTTCAATGACTGTGCCTGGTCTAACCATTTTTGACGACGGCTGGCGGCTTCAATTAACCAGCGAGAATCAATTTCAAAAGCGGTGGCATATTTTTGCTTGAGTGCTTCGGGGATACGTTCAATTTGGCTGACCGAACCATCAAAATATTTTAGATCGTTGACCATAACATCGTCCCAGAGATTAATATTTTTTAAGTCTTTAACCAAATAAGGATTAACAACGGTAAACTCACCGGATAGATTGGATTTTACAAATAAATTTTGATAGGTCGGTTCAATCGATTGAGATACGCCACAGATATTCGAGATAGTAGCGGTCGGGGCAATTGCCATACAATTGGAATTACGCATTCCGACCTGTTTTATACGCTGGCGCAGACTGTCCCAGTCTAAAGTTTTTGATTCATCAACATCAATAAAGCGGCCTCGTTGTTGTTTAAGATTGTTAAGTGAATCGTAAGGTAAAATTCCCTGACTCCAGAGTGAGCCCTCAAAAGTAGAATAACGACCACGTTCTTCAGATAAGTTAGACGATGCAGAAATAGTATAATAAGAAATGGCTTCCATGGATTCATCAGCAAAGCTAACAGCTTCGTTTGAGGCATAGGGAAGGTTAAGTTTATAAAGAGCATCCTGAAACCCCATGATGCCAAGCCCAACCGGACGATGATGCAGATTAGAGTTTCTAGCCTGTGCTACCGCGTAGTAGTTATATTCAATGACGTTATCTAACATACGCATTGCGGTGTTAATGGTGTTTTCAAGTTTTTCTTTATCTAAGCCGTTCTCGGTGACGTGTGTAACAAGATTAATAGAGCCAAGATTACACACTGCAATTTCTTTTTCAGAAGTATGTAAGGTAATTTCGGTACAAAGATTTGAGCTATGGACAACACCAACATGCTGATTAGTGTACCGGATATTGCACGGGTCTTTAAAAGTAATCCAGGGGTGGCCTGTTTCAAATATTTGTCCAAGCATTTTTCGCCATAATGTAACAGCAGAAATTCGTTTGAACAGTTTTATCTCACCTCGATCTGCTTTTGCTTCATAGGCTTCATATTGCTGGCGAAATTGCTGGCCAATCAGTTCATGCAGTTCCGGCACTTCTTCAGGTGAGAATAATGTCCACTGAGCATCATCGGCTACCCGCTCCATAAATAAATCAGGCACCCAATTTGCGGTGTTCATATCATGCGTACGGCGACGTTCGTCACCGGTGTTTTTGCGCAAGTCGAGGAATTCTTCTATATCTATGTGCCAGCTTTCCAGATAAGCACAAACCGCTCCCTTGCGTTTTCCTCCCTGATTAACAGCAACGGCAGTATCATTCGCCACCTTTAAAAAAGGGACGACACCTTGAGATTCACCATTGGTACCTTTTATATGAGCACCTAAGCCACGTACCTGAGTCCAGTCATTACCAAGGCCACCGGCAAATTTTGACAAGAGCGCATTGTCTTTAATGGCATCATAAATACTTTCCAGTTCATCAGCTACGGTAGTGAGATAGCAGGAAGATAACTGGGGGCGTAATGTACCGGAGTTAAATAAAGTCGGTGTCGAACTCATAAAATCAAAGGATGACAATAAGTGATAAAATTCAATTGCGCGTTCTTCGCGGTTAATTTCATTTATTGCTAGTCCCATTGCTACTCGCATAAAAAATGCTTGTGGTAATTCAAGACGGTGATTATCACTATGAATAAAGTAACGATCATAAAGTGTTTGCAAACCGAGATAAGTAAACTTTAAATCTCGCTCGGGCTTAATGGCTTGTCCTAATATATCCAGATTAAAACGGGTTAATTCAGGATCAAGTAATTCAAGTGAGACGGCATGTTTTATATAGTCAGAAAAATAACCGGCATATTGTTGATGCATTGCGCTTTGATCGACATGCGGCAAGATAGTTTTGCTTAAAGAGCGTAGTGCTTCCTGACGCATACTGTTAAGTAATAATCGAGCGGCAGCATATGAGTAATTGGGTTCATGTTCTATTAGTGCCCGCCCGCTCATAATTAATGCCGTGGCAACTTCATTTTCTTCTATGCCATCAAACAGGTTACGTAATGCTCCCTGGAGAATTTTATCCGCATCAACATTATCCAAATCAAAACAGGCCTGCTCTATTACACTCTTTAATTGATCAACTTTTAATGGCTGCTGCTTACCATTGGCCAGTGTGATATTAATAAGCTGTTCATCTTTATCAGCAACTGCATCATTTCGTTGACGTGCATGCTCTTCGCGGTAAAGAACATAACTACGGGCAATTTTATGATGGCCATTGCGCATTAATGCAAGTTCAACCTGATCCTGAATATCTTCAATGTGTACCGAACCACTGTCTGGCAGGCGACGGAAAAGATTGTCGGTAATTTGTTTTGTGAGTTGTTCTGCAATATCACGAATACGATGTGAATCAGCCGCCTGACTGCCTTCGACCGCTAGAAAAGCTTTTGTGATGGCAACTTGTATTTTCGATGCATCAAATTTTGTTAATTCACCCTGACGGCGAATGACCTGAATATGAGAATAGTTTGTTGTTTGTGTATTTGTTGCTAATTGCGCGTTAGTTTGCATATAACCCCCTGATCAAAAACAGTGAGCCAAACGCAAATGCGGAACAGAGCAATGAGTACAAAAGACGGCAAAGAGATCGCTTTGCACGAAATGTATTCAAGCTGCAACCTTGACGCGAGGCTCAGTTAAAAATGCTCGTTAAAATTCGAGCATTCACTATTCCGACAGGTATTCGGACTTAGGGGCGCGAGTCATAAACTCACCTACAGTTACGGCTTGCTATTCATTGACTTGCTGTTGAATAGTGCCTGCGTTTGCACGCTGTAACCTTCGTT
>JALTJN010000089.1 GCA_027076405.1 Chromatiales bacterium | reverse complement strand
GGCTACAGGGTAAAGAAGACGGTAAAAGGCACAAACGGAACACCCGACAAGGTGACGCGCTATGTGCGCGATGCACAGGGAAATGTGATCTCCGTGTACGAAGAAGATGCGGACGGCCTCTGGCGCACGGAGCAATACCTCTACGGCAATGCACGGCTGGGCACATACCGGGAGCGCGTCTGGCTGAAAAGAACAGTAACCTATTCCGGCACAAAGCGCTACCAGCGTATGCTGGGCCGCAAGCACTACGAGCTGACGAACCACCTCGGCAATGTACTGAGCACGGTCACAGACCGCAAACTCGCCATACAAGGCACGGGCGGCCTTATAGACTACTGGATGCCGGAGACCGTCAGCTTTACGGATTATTATCCCTTCGGCATGCAGATGGAAGAGCGGACGGGATTTAAGGAGGGGTATCGGTATGGCTTTAATGGGAAGGAAAATGATGATGAACTTATGGGAGTTGGTAATTGGCAAGACTACGGTGAAAGAATGTATAGTCCAAGACTTGGAAGATTTCCCTCTCCTGATCCATTGATAGTTAAAGAGCAAAAATATCCTTGGTATTCCGCATATCAGTTTGCTGGTAATAAGCCTGTTTGGAAAGTAGATATTGATGGTTTAGAAGAAGGAGACCTTCCTATTTCTAAAGAAAGTGCAACTATAGATTATCCTACAAGTGAAGAATTAAAGAGGACATTTGGTCCAAGCGCTCAAGATAATATATTCAAATATACAGAAAATCCTGATTTTGCTAACGATTTTAATATTACATATAATGAAGCAGGACAAGAAAAGTTAGCGGGGCTTTTGCTTAATATAAACTTGGTAGAGACTCCCCAAGAAACAAGACAAACTTTTTCAGGTAGGGTCGTAACAGTGGCTACACAATTGAAAAATGAAAGTTTAATCTCAAAGAGTAATCCGGAGGGACTTGTTCCCGGAACTTGGAAGAAGTACACAATCCCATTGGAACATATACCTGAGAATACAAGTTATACTCTTAATCCAGGACAAAACCCCAATAATCTTCCAGAAGTTACCTTAGGTGAAGGTAAGTCAATAGTCTTTACGGTAACAGTTGTTATTGATCATCCTCAATAAATTATGAAAGTAGCATATTTTATATTTCTTATGATTTTTAGTTTAAACTCATTTTCTCAAACATTGAGCGATGAGGAAAAATTTATTGCTATATGCAAAGCAATAGCTTCTATAGAAGATGTTCGAGATTCAATATTCTTGTGTGACTATAAAGGTAAAAATACAATATTCATTATGAGCAAAAATGAGTTTGTGCATGACCCTAATAAAAGGATTGATATAGATATAGATAGCATAAGATTGTCAATTTGGTTTTGGAAAGAATTATTTTTCAGAAATATTCCTTATTGGTTCGTGTTTAATGAGGTATCAGAAAAGGGGAGAAATAAAGTAGTAGTGAAATTAAGGTCATATAATTCTGTTAATGTCAAAGATAAAAAACCTATTTTGTATGGCGAGGTTATATTGCGATTTCAAAATGAAGAATATCACATAGTAAAGAAGAGATTGAATATCAGCGAGATACAATAAAAAAGCTAAATATGAAGTAGTTTGAAATACTAGAACAGAAATCCACAAATTTTAAATGTAGTCAAGATCAAGCTTTTATTACGATCTTACTAGGAGTCCGATAAATAAGCTTCCTTTCAAAGTCTCCCGCGACTCTAGAAGGAAGCCCGCCTGCGGAGAA
>JALTJN010000088.1 GCA_027076405.1 Chromatiales bacterium | reverse complement strand
ATATTTTGAAATGAAATTTATCCGAAATATAAACACAACCATACGCTTTTAATTTTATTTATTGCTGGCTTTCAAACTTCTTTTTATCGTTGATGCTATTGTTCGCTAACGCCATGCTAAGGCGCGGCGCTTTTTGCCGTCGCGCTTGAGCTATTTGTTATGCTGCTTTTAATGTTTTTTATATCCGAGAGGTTCAGGATAATAGTGTTTCCATTGCTTATATAAGCGCACTGATTGACATTACATACTACAGGGTAACCTGTAATTGACGCGTCTTTATTTTTGAATGTAATCACATGCGGAGTTACTAGATTGTTGTTTATATTCTCCTTTAACCTAATTGCAGAGTCTTTTCCAGCCTTTGTAGAAAGTAAGATAACCACAAGTAGTGACATGTAAATAATAAATAAAACACAACTACTAACAAACAGAAGTTGCCCCATATTTACGCTTTTATTATTTAATGCATTTGGTAATTCAAGTTTTGGTATATTTAACCATTTTTTTGAATTACCCCATGAAACCGCAAAGCTTCCGGTGATGACTAGAATCAATATTATTTCAGATGAAACAAGAAGCCAAAATATAGCAGGTCCACCTAACTGCATAGTAGACACAAAACCCTGAAATAAAGCTCTATGAAACGATAATTGAAAAAGCGTTTCTTCTATACCTAATTCTAAAAGATATCCACTATGCAGAGTTAATCCAAGTGTATATAGCGAAGCAGTTAATATTGTAATAATTATTGAAGCATGCTTGAGCATAATGTTCCTTTATTTTTATAAAGCATAACGCTCATGCTAACCGGCCATTTATACAGAGTGCAGCGAAGCGAAACGGCGTATAAATGGTCGGGTTGAGCTAATTGTTAGGCATTTAGTGGAGTACATTAGTAGGTATAAATGCACCTTTACCTTGCCCCATTCTATCAAATAATTGATCAAGCTCAGTTTGACCAAATATTTGATCTTTTTTAATACGTTTTATAAAAGTTAAATTTTTAAATCTAATTATTGGCTGTTCATATTCTTTGCCATTAACTTGAATTTGCACACCAAGCATATAAAGAGAGTTATCTGTATAGGCTTCACCATTGGTGACATAGTATGAAGTAATTAATAACGGTAATTGTCCATCAGATATTTTAACTACCCCTGCTTCTGCGGGCATTCTTTTTTTTGAATGTGTTTGAAGCTCATGTCGAATAGTACCAAGATGCCAAAAATTACCTTCCCCATCAATTGGCACTGGTTCTTTGTGTATTTCAGACGGAAAAAAGGCTGTACCTTTAAGAAACTTAGTGTTGTCATTAAGTGAGGTAACTGTAATGTTATTTTCTTTATCTCCGAATTCTCCTATTAGCACTAGTAATCTTTGTTGTGTAAATTGAGTAAGACTCAGTTCGTATGCCATAAATGCAAAATACAAGCCAGCGACAGAAATTACTATTGCAATAAAAGCAGCAATATTTGCAATTGTTGGATTATTTAAATATGAAGGCTTTTTCATTATTTTTGTTTATTGCCTAACGCTTTGCTCACCAGCAATTAAAAGTGGCGCGTTTTTGCTGCTTTTCTAGCAAAACAAGCGCCGCTTTTAGTTGTCTGCTGAAGCTACTGGTTAGCAACAACATTAACAGACCATGATACATGTTCTACTGCTGTTGCTGTTTTTCGATTCGTTCTACCATAACCCAAGCGCAGAATAATTGTAAATGGCTTTATTCCTTCTTAAC
>JALTJN010000087.1 GCA_027076405.1 Chromatiales bacterium | reverse complement strand
TTTATGCTATTTTATAGTTTATAAATTCAAACCAAAAGACAATCATGATTAAGCTAGACCGAACCGACAAACGCATTTTGCAGCTCATGCAGCACAATGGGCGCATCACCAATTTAGAATTAGCCGAACAGGTTGGCCTCTCGCCTACCCCCTGTTCGCGGCGCGTAAAACGTTTAGAGCAGTCCGGCATTATTGATCGACATGTCACCTTGCTTAATCCGGAAATACTCGATTTAAATTTAACCGCCCTCATTGGCATCGAAATGGATCGACACACACCAGACAGATTTGCCGGTTTCGAAAAAGCCATTGCCGATATGCCAGAAATTTTAGAGTGCAGTATTGTCACTGGGCAGGCCGCAGATTATTTATTAAAAGTGGTGGTGCGAGATATGCGCCATTATGAAACTTTTTTGCTGGATAACTTAACGCGACTGGAAGGTGTGCGCGGAGTACACTCCAGTTTTGTGTTGCGTAAAGTCATTAACAAAACGGAGCTGCCGGTGATTTAATGGTTTTGAATTTTAACGGTAAATTTAATACTCGGTTGCTGCCTCATAAAACTTGAATATTGTTTTTATTAAGAGTGAAATTTAAAACAGGAAGACGCTGGAATCCTGAATGCTTTAATCGAAGATAACAAAAAGAATTTCATATAAAGGCCTCGTAAAAAACATTATGATTTTAAATCCAGTTTTTCCGCTTTTATTAATTCTGAATTTTCCACCACCTCACCTCTACACACACGCAATATAACTTCACATTGATTTGTGGTTTTTCGATTTTCCAGTTCTGAAATAATTCGATAGTGAGTTTCAACTGCGGTTTTTACTATCATTCGTAAACGTCTATTTAATATGCCTTCGCCGGTTTCTAAAAAATGTTTTTCAAAATTAGCCGCCGCATTAAGCAGTGCGTCGCTCGCCACTAAATTGCACTCAGAACAGTTCGCTTTCGGATAAGCAAGATACGCAAATTTTTTTATTGACATGCAGATAATATCTTTCATTTTTTCACTGCATTGTATTTTTATATATTTAGGCATAATAGATTTACTACTGAGATTAAGAATAAAGAATACGCTTGTTTCAGGGTTGCCATTTCATTGAGATAGTATTCCATAAAGCAATATAATAGTTGAAAAGAAAAAGACAACGCTAAAAACGCAAATGAGCGCTAAGTACGCAATATAAAGCATTTATGTTTTATCACTGCTGTCCCGTTAACATAAACGTGTCGTCATTCCCGAATGCTTGTATCGGGAATCCAGTGACTTTACAGTGTTTAAGGCCGCTGGATCTCCGACCCATATTAGTAAGCATGGGCATTCGGAGATGACGATTTTGTCGGTTTCTTCTTTCATGTCTCATTTATCAAATATCATGTTTCTAGCTGAATACGTAAGGTTTGTTAGTTATTATTTTATGGGTTAACGGGACAGCAGTGATTTTATTTATATTTAGTTCGTGCGAATAAATTCGCACCTACACGTATTAAAACGTATATTAAATAACAACCGATTGTATCACATCAAACTCATCAAATGATTCTTCTAAATTTCGACGAAACAATTGTTTCGACCAGTTTTCCAGACCTTTTGGATTTTCTTCTTTTTTTAACAAACTGGCAACCACATCTAATTTAACCGTGTTAGGTGTGTAATGCGCTACCAGTTCATGCCACGCATTAATTTTATTGGCGCGCACATTAGGCATGGCATACGCTGTGCATTTAACCGATTGAA
>JALTJN010000086.1 GCA_027076405.1 Chromatiales bacterium | reverse complement strand
TAAAAATACCATCGCTACTGAATTGGCATTGGCAACATCACCTAACTTAAGTACTGAACCACCATTAAAACCAAACCAGCCCATCCATAAAATAAATGTGCCTAATGTTGCCATGGGTAAGTTCGCACCAGGAATCGCATTAACCTGACCATCTGCACCATATTTGCCTTTACGTGCGCCTAATAAAAGTACGCCCGCTAATGCAGCAGCAGCACCCGCCATATGCACAATACCTGAACCGGCAAAGTCAGAGAAACCTAAGTCACCCAAGTTATACATGCCAAATACATCAGCGCCATTCCAAGTCCAGGCACCTTCCATTGGATAGATGAAACCTGTCATCACAACAGCAAAGAACAAGAATGCCCATAACTTCATACGCTCAGCAACTGCACCTGAAACAATTGACATCGCCGTCGCTACGAATACAACCTGGAAGAAAAAGTCTGAAGCATCTGCATAAACAGAATCACCACCAAAACCATTTTCTTTTGAAGCAGCTAATGCATCGGCAACTAAAGTATCACCACCGGCAATACCTGCTAAGAAATAACCACCGTCATACATAATGGCATAACCAGATGCCATATACATAATGCAAGAAATCGCAAACAATGCGATGTTTTTAGTTAAAATTTCTGTGGTGTTTTTGGAGCGAACTAAGCCCGCTTCCAGCATAGAAAAGCCTGCTGCCATCCACATTACTAATGCGCCACACACCAAAAAGTAAAAGGTGTCCATTGCATATTGAAGTTCAAAAATTTGATTTTCCACTTTAATATTCCCCCGTAATTACAGCGCTTCAACGCCGCTTTCACCCGTACGAATACGAATCACTTGTTCTACTGGATAGACAAAAATTTTGCCATCGCCAATTTTGCCAGTATTTGCCGCGTTACGAATCGCTTCGATAACCTGATCAACGATGCCATCATCAACCGCAACTTCAAGTTTTACTTTAGGCAGAAAATCAACCACATATTCAGCACCACGATACAACTCGGTGTGACCTTTTTGACGACCGAAACCTTTTACTTCAGTAACGGTAATACCTTGTACACTGATATCTGATAATGCTTCGCGCACATCATCCAGCTTAAAAGGTTTAATTATTGCACTTACTAATTTCATAAAGATTGCCTCTTTAATCATATTGACCCAGCCACCTAATTTCAGTGACTGGCCGATGACTTGTTTTTGAACTCAGATATTACAGATCAAAACCTTTGCCTAAGCTAAACACAAGTGTTGTTTCGCCATCACCTTCGCCCGCTTTTATATCTAAGTCTGAGTCGTTTGATAACAATGAAACACCCATATCAAAACCACCAACTTCGGTGCCATAAGCTAATTCAAAATATGAACCTGAGAAATCGCTACCAAATGAACCGTAGGTAAATGAGAAGTCACCCTGCTCAAGCGTAATGGCTGTAAAAGTGTAATCTAAAGATGTTGGAGAGGTATCGTAAGAACCGGTTGCAAACTCAAAGCTAACAGGACCATAAGCCGCTGTTAAATCCAATTCAGTGTATGTGTCATCATAACCATCTGTGTAGTCATAAATGATGTAAGCAGCGCCATAAGAAATATCATTCATTTCACCGGCATAACCTACATAGAAATCTGTTTCTAGGCCTGCACCTACATCAGCCCACCATGTGCCTGCATACGCGCCACTTTCATGCTCATAGTCCAAACCCGCAGATGCACTTGAACCCGCCTGAAAAATACCACGGAAGTAATATT
>JALTJN010000085.1 GCA_027076405.1 Chromatiales bacterium | reverse complement strand
ACTACTAACAGGTTAAAAATATTTCTCATCGTTGGATGGCTGCTTTATTCTAAATGAAAAAAACCACGCCCTGAGGGAGTGGTCAGAGATCAACGGCTTTGCCAGTTGATCGGCTCAGTGTTAAACCTCTAATTGTTGTCCCCACAACAAAAAAGAGGAAAATCACAATGAGTCGATTTAGAAAGTTATCACATACTTTATGGCATTGGTCAGTATCATATCGTCTGGGTTCACAAATATAGATATAGGATATTGGCAGGAAAAGTATCGAAAGAGGTAGAAAGGCGTATACGAGCCTTTAGTGAGCAGAAAAAGTGCGAGGCTGTAGAATTAAATGTTCAGTTGGATCATGTGCATTTACTCGTAATGGTTCCGCCTAAAATATCAATATCGGATTTCGTCGGTATAATAAAAGGAAGAACGGCAATTCGCGCTTTTAACAAATAAAGAATTGAAGAAAAAGTCGTACAGGGGCAATAAATTTTGGGTTCGAGGTTACTGTGTTGATACGGTAGGCCTGGATGAAACTAAAATTCGTCTGTATGTACAGCACCAAGAAAAGAAAGAAAAAAATGCAGAGCAGCGAAGTTTCGATTATTAATTAAAGCGAAGTCATGAGGCAACGCAAAACCACTCGCTCTGCGAGTGGATTCTTTACTTTGAAACGAAATTAAAAATCTCGTGTTATGCGATTAATACTAAAAAAGGTAATCAATGAAACTCGATTTTTGGGAACAACGGTGGAATCAAAATCAAATAGCATTTCATTTAGATTCAGTTAATCCTTATTTAGAAAAATACTGGCGTTATATTAATACTCAAAAAAACGCACAGGTTTTTGTGCCATTATGCGGAAAAAGCTTAGATTTAATTTGGTTGGCTGCGCAAGGGTATTCTGTATTAGGTGTTGAATATAGTGATAAAGCCATTAATGATTTTTTCGAAGAGCAAAAAATATCCGCAAATATTAATCAGGCAGGGCGCTTTAAAGAATATAAATGCGATAATATAACTTTATTGCAAGGTGATTTTTTTAATCTTAAAAAAGAAGATTTGAAAGGTGTATCTGTTGTTTATGATCGAGCATCTTTAATTGCATTGCCAGAAAAAATGCGACAGAGCTATGTTGATTTTTTGAATGAAAATCTTCCGCTAGCGGTAGACATATTTTTAATTACATTGGATTACAATCAGTCATTAATGTCTGGCCCCCCTTTTTCAGTAATGCATGACGAAGTGGTGTCTTTGTTCCAGAAAAATTTCAATATTGAATTATTGAATGAAAGTTATGTATTGGAAGAGCATCAAAAATTTAAAGAAAGAGGCCTGGACTATCTAACCGAACGAGTTTATAAATTAAGTCGTAATTGTTGAGTTTTAAATTTAATATCAATACGCGCTTTCAAGTAATCATTGCCTCGAATGCTTTATATCCGGAAGGGTCCTGTAAGGGCTACGCTGTATTGATATTCGTATTAATTGATTGAAGCGATAAACTGTTGCTGCCCTCACCCCAGCCCTCTCCCAAAGGGAGAGGGTGAGGGGTACACCGATTCATTTACTTAATAAACCCGCATTGATACCCAGCACAAATACTTAGAAATGACATTTTATAAGTGAACTGGACGCCAGTGATATTCTATAATAAAAAATTAAGAAAATTTAATTTTCCAACTTGAAATTTTAAATAGGTAATATTATGAAAATAACAATTATTAGTGGTAGCCATAGAGAAAACTCACAAAGCAGTAAGGT
>JALTJN010000084.1 GCA_027076405.1 Chromatiales bacterium | reverse complement strand
ATTCGATACCTGTTATGGATTATGAGGTTAGCCAAATACTTGATAAACTTCCTCGTAATGCTGTAATTGTTGATGTTGGTGGCTGCTGGGGCTGGCATTGGCGTAAACTGCATTTAATACGCCCAGATGTTAAAGTTATAATTATAGATTTTGTAAGAGCTAATCTTTTGCATGCAAAGACTTTGCTAGGGAATCTTATTAATAAATCTGTATATCTTGTTCATGGAGATGCAACGAAGTTAGAGTTGCCTGATGAGTCTGTTGATTGTTACTGGTCTGTTCAGGCTTTACAGCATATTCCAAATTATAATATGGTGATTGATGAAGCTTTTCGTGTCCTAAAACCAGGAGCAGAATTTAATAATTATTCACTCAATAATCAATGGCCGATTCGTAAATTATACGATCTTTTAGGCAAAAATTACGTGGTAAAAGGGCATGTTGATGGCTCTTTTTTTATTGAGAGAGCATCGAATGAGCAAAAATTATATATTGAGAAAATTTTTGCTAATAAAGTAACAGTACGATGGTCAGAAATTTTATATAAACCAGAGCTTCATGTGATTTCAGCAGGTAAAGAAGGGTCAATCTTTGGTTTTTTTGATGCCAGATTATCAAATAGTTTGGGGCTGTTTAAATCAATCGCGAGACAAAGGTCGTATCATTGTGTTAAGAAATCGTAGTATTAAAATAACATGAGAAATTTAATTAAAAACATACTCGTGTTTGTTGGTAATATATATTTTTCAACTGTTCATTTACTGAAAAAGAAAAATCCGTGCGTAAAGATTCTTATTTATCATGATATACCACCAGAATATGAAGATAATTTCAAAGATCACCTTTCCACATTAAAAAAATCTTTTGACTTTATTACTCCTGCGCAATTCCATAAATATCTTGATGGCGAATTTCCACTCGAACGTGACTCATTAATGGTGACTTTTGATGATGGATTTGTAAGCAGTTATACGTCAACAGTAAAAATATTAGATCCTTTGGATATCAGTGCGTTATTTTTTATCTGTTCCGGATTTATTGATTCTGGCGTCGATGGTAATTGGCGTGCATACACTAGTAAATATATCTGTGACAATAATATAACCGAAACAGAAGTGAAAGACTGGCAAAGCCCCATGAGCTGGGAGCAAGTGTTGCAGCTTAAAGAAAACGGCCATATGATTGGCGGTCATACAAGAAATCATTTGCGACTGTCTACAGTGAAAGATATAAAAAAGATTACCTCTGAAATATCTGATGATAAGATTAAACTTGAAGAGAAGCTGGGTGAAAAAATAAGTACAATTGCTTATCCGTATGGAGATATAAATAGCATATCACCTGACGCGCTGAGCGTTATAGATTCAATTTATAAATTTTGCTATTCAGGCGTTCGAGGTAATAACTATGCGAATGAACAAAAAATGACTCTAAAGAGAGACGTCGCCGGCTTTTATCTGAAAACTGCGGATGTTAAGTTTATTGCTAATGGTGGTTATGACTGGTATTACTATAAAGACAGGATACGTCTGCATAACATGGTGTCGCGTTAATATATATGTTCATACCTTCAATTCCATATCCGTATTTTCCTGATATTTTCCGGGTTCTTTTTAATAAGAATAAATTTTCATTAGATAAAGTGTTTTTATCTGAAAATAAAGGGTTTTATCAATATTATTCTCGTGGCTCTGATGCCTTAGCATGTCTTTCAAGAAGTATTGGTGGCAAAGCCCCTGTCGTTTTTGTTCCTTCGTATTATTGTAATGAGTCACTGGATGATTTACGAAATTCTTCAGCAACTTTAGTATTTTACAATGTCAATTTGGATATGGTTCCTGACTGGAAGCACATTGAAGAATTAACCTCTTTATATTCACCTACGATGTTCGTTTTAACTCATTATTTTGGCTCAGTTAATGATGTAGATGGTGCGATTAATTATTGTAATAAAAATGCATGTGAATTAGTCCATGATTGTGCACATCATTTATTACCGAGTGAGGAAATTATGAGGGCGCCAGGATTTGTTTTATTTAGTCCGCATAAGCTTTTGCCAGTTCCACCTTTGGCATTTGTGTTATGTAATCAAAATGATGCTAAAAGACTTATTAAGGAAAAAAAATCACTATTTAAAGTATCTGATTGTGTATGGTTAATGAAAAGAGTTGTACAAAAGTATTTGTCTTTTTTATCACCATCAAAGCTAAGTCAACTCCCCCCTGATTTATCAGGAGTAGTAACTAAACGGGGCTGGGAAGTATCCTCTGTTTCTAAATTTTCACTATTGTTGCTTAAAGCTGCTTGCTACAAAATTGCGAATGCGCAAAAATCACGAGTGAGTAATTATAAAACCCTTCATTATCTATTATTAAGACATGGCAGTAACGATAGAGTTGAAACTTTTAATTTAAACAAGGTCATTAGTCCATACTCCTATGTGTTTACTTGTCCTGCGAATCAACAAACAAATTTTTATAAATATCTGAGAAAATGCGAAGTTCCTGTGAATACATGGCCAGATCTTCCTCCTGAGGTTATGGAAAACTATGATATCTATGAAAATTCAATCAGACTAAGGCAAACAATATTGCTCTTACCTGTACATCAGAGTATTAATGAAAGTCAAAATAACTATATAGGTGATAGTTTATTGAAGACGCTAAGTGGAATGTAGGTAGTATGTGGCAACTAGAAGAACTTGATTTAGGCAGATGGGAAGAATATTGGGCTAAGATAAATAGCGCAAATATGCTTCAAAGCATCCAGTATGGTAAATCAAAGCGAGGAAGATTTTTATCTCATTATAATTATCTGATTAGAGATGAAAAAAATAACCCTCAGGGGCTGATTCAGTTTCTGGTTCGGGAGGTTATTTTTATTGGTGGCATAGCAAGAATTAATAGAGGACCATTATTTTTTGATAATAAAGATGGCAATCTTAATAAAGATAAAGTAGTTAAAACACTACATGCGATTAAAAACAAAGCAATAAATAATCGCTGGTGGTATATACGTTTTGCGCCAGAATTAAAAGGTGATGGTATATGGGATGATGTGTTAACTAGAAGTGGAATGATTAAAATAAATAAAACTAGCCAATACGGTTCATTGCTCTTGTCATTAGAGCAAAGTGAAGAAAAATTATTTTCAGGCTTAAAAGGGAAGTGGCGAAACCTGTTACGAAAGTCTATGAGTTTTGATACAAAAGTTTCACGTATGAGTAATGTTGATGATATAGAGTACATTATTACAAGGTACCAAAATTATCAGGTAATCAAAGGTTTTATAGGTATACCTGAAAATCTACTACGATCATTGGCTAAACAAGAAGGTAATGACTGGGACTTTAGGATTCTAGGAGCCTATTCAGAGAATAAGGAAAATGAACCGGTTGCGATTTTAGTTAGTATCCGTCATGGCGACACATCTACATACTTAATAGGTATGAGTGATGATGATGCTCGACGATTAAATGCAAATTATTTGTTGTTGTGGAATGCGATACTAGATGCTAAAAAATCAGGTTGCGCATATTTTGATCTTGGAGGTCTAAACGAAGATACGACTAAAGGCGTTGCGCATTTTAAATCAGGTACAGGCGGTGTTGGTTATAAACTTGTTGGTGAGTGGCATTGGTTTATCAGCATAGGAATCATAATAAAAAAATTAATATTTCGTGAAAAGAAATAAATAAGTTGTCAAAGCTTAAGCACAATATAATTGCTAATTATCTTGGCCAAGCTTGGGCCGGTATTATGGCGCTTTCATTTCTCCCTATATATATAGAATATCTTGGGATAGAAGCTTACGGTCTTATTGGCATATTTGTTGTGCTACAAACAGTACTTTTGTTACTTGATGTTGGTATGACTCCGACACTTAATCGAGAAATGGCTCGTTTTACTGCAGGTGAACATACCCCTAAATCTATCCGAGACTTATTGCGGAGTTTAGAAATAATATGTGTCAGTATTGCTTCCATGATTGCTGTCACAGTATGGCTTACTTCGGGATATTTTGCTCGTGAATGGTTAAATATTGAAAGTTTATCTATAGACGTTGTAGTAATCGCATTTACTTTAATGGGTATTGTGGTTGCACTTAGATTTTGTGAAGGGATATATCGAGGGTCACTTTATGGCCTTGAAAAACAAGTTTGGTATAACATAACCTATGCAATATTAACTACTTTGCGATATGTTGGTTCTGTTGTGGTATTGATGTTTATATCGAACAGCATTGAAGCTTTTTTTGTATGGCAGGGGATTGTTTCATTATTATCGGTTATTGTTTTTGCTTTTAGTGTATATAAATCATTACCAGAAAGTTCATCAAAAGCCAGATTCTCTTGGGTTTCAATATCAGGTGTTTGGAAGTTTGCGACGGGGATGCTGGGCATTTCTGCGCTTACTGCAATCTTATTGCATACAGATAAGATATTGCTATCCAGCATGGTGACCCTCAAAGAATTTGGGTATTACTCTCTAGCCGCTACAGCTGCGAGTGTATTATTTATGATTGTTGTCCCTGTCACACAAGCTATCTTTCCACAGTTGGTAAAGTTTACAAGTCAAAGGGAAAATAATCAGGTTGTGAAGATCTACCATTTAATGACCCAGCTTGTCACAGTGTTAATCGCACCAGCTGCAATTATATTAAGTGTGTTTTCTGCCGGAGTAGTTTATATGTGGTCGGGTAATAGTGAATTGGCGAATAATACAGCGCCACTATTATCAATTTTAGTTATAGGGTGTTTTTTGAACGGTTTATCACATATCCCATATCAGTTGCAATTAGCATATGGTTGGACCAAGCTTTTACTTAAAACAAATACGTTCATTGTCATAATCCTTGTTGCAGCTATATTTAAATTTGTTCCTGAATATGGTGCTATTGGCGCTGCTTGGGTATGGTTGATACTTAATGCTATATACCTGTTAGTATTAACATATTATATGCATCGACGCTTGTTACAGAATGAAAAATGGAAGTGGTATATATTAGATATATTATTGCCAACGGGTGGTGCATTTATTCTGATTTTAATTGCTCTGCAATTTCAACCACAACCAAGTCAAGATAGATTTTATTGGGTTTTATTTTTAGTAATCACATGGGTATTTTCCTCTGTGGCTTCATTACTATTAGCATCATCTTTAAGAGCACGTTTTAGGTCGATTATTTGTAAATAATGAATTTAATAAATCATAAAAAAAATAAAATTGCATTAATTAATGGTATTACGGGGCAGGATGGCTCATATCTGGCTGAATTTTTATTGTCAAAAGATTATAACGTAATTGGCACTGTTCGTGATATTAATATAGCAAAACAAAAACTGGGTCCAGATATATCAAATAATATTGAGTTTATAGTATGGGATATGTTGAATCAGAATAGTATTAGCAGTGTTCTATCTAAATATCGTCCAGAAGAATTATATAATTATGCTGCATATTCCTCAGGTTCAGGTATGTTTGATGACTCTGTAAAAATTGGTGAAATTAATGGTTTAGCTATAACACGTATTTTAGAAGCAATTCGTGAGGTGGATAGTGAAATACGTTTTTGTCAGGCATCAAGTAGAGAAATATATGGTGATGCTATTGAAAGCCCTCAGACAGAACTTACATTAACAAACCCACGAAGCCCCTATGGTGCAGCAAAGCTCTATGCAGATAATATGATTAAAATTTATCGAGAAAGATATAATCTTTTTGTTTGTTCTGCAATTTTGTATAACCACGAGAGTCCTAGGCGTGGTCTTGAATTCGTGACAAGAAAAATTACGCATGAAGCAGCAAGAATTAAATTAGGGTTATCGAATGAACTTCAGCTTGGAAATTTAGATGCTCAGCGGGATTGGGGTTTTGCTGGTGATTATGTTGAGGCGATGTGGTTGATGTTACAACAACAGAATGCTGCTGATTATATTCTTGCGACAGGGGAGTCGTACTCAGTTCGTGATTTTTGTGAAAAAGCTTTTAGTTATCTGGATTTGGATTATCGAGAGTATATTAGAGAAGATAATTCAGCATTTAGACCAAATGAGCCAGTAAATTTAGTAGGATTATCAACAAAAGCTATTAAAGAATTAAAATGGAATCCAAAATTTGGTTTTGATGAATTAATACAAATGATGGTGGATGCTGATATGGATTTATTAAAAGAAAAATTAAATTGATTTTGTGAGATAAGCTGTGAATTACAATAAAATTGAACAATGCAGAATTTGTGGTAATAAAGAGCTGAAACGTGTTTTAGATCTAGGTGAACAGATGATGACAGGCATATTTCCAACCGATAAACATGCAGATGTTACTATAGGTCCACTCCGATTAGTTAAATGTATGGGGGGCGATGAAGCATGTGGTTTAGTACAAATGGAACATTCTTACGACTTAGGTGAGATGTATGGTGAAAATTACGGTTACCGTTCTGGCCTTAATTCTAGTATGGTCACTCATCTTCATCATAAAGTAGAGAAGATTCTTGAGCAAGTTGAGTTGCGCGAGGGTGATATTATTGTGGATGTCGGTAGTAATGATAGTACTACATTACAAGCTTACCCTTCGGCGGGGTTAACACTGATTGGGTTTGACCCAACTGGTGTAAAATTTCATAGCTATTACCCTTCACACATTGCTCTTGAAGCTGACTTCTTTACTGCATCATCATTTAAAAAAAGATTTCCAGGTAAAAAGGCTAAGGTAATAACTTCATTTTCAATGTTTTATGATCTGGAAGATCCAATGGCATTTATGCAGGATATTTATGATGTATTAGAAGATGATGGTATATGGGTTTTTGAGCAAAGTTATATGCCGACTATGCTTGAAACAAATTCCTATGATACTGTTTGTCATGAACATTTAGAGTTTTATGCCTTGCATCAGATTAAATGGATGGCAGATCGTGTTGGTTTTAAAATTAAAGACGTTGAGTTTAATAAGATAAATGGTGGTAGTTTTTCTATTACAGTAACAAAGCTATTAAATAGTGAAAAGTTTCTACCTACCTCGGTACAAGATATTATAGATAAAGAACGAGCTCTTGGTTTGGATACTTTAGAGCCATATATTGCCTTTGCAGAAGCAGCAGCGAAATCCAGAGATGAGTTGTTGGCATTTGTAAAAAAAGCGAAAGAAGATAAAAAAAATGTTGCAGCACTAGGTGCATCAACCAAGGGTAATGTTTTATTACAGTACTGTGGTTTGACAGAGAAGGAAATATCATTTGTTGGCGAGGTTAATCAGGAAAAGTTTGGATGCTTTACTCCAGGAACATGGATTCCGATTATTTCAGAAGATGAATTGCTTGCTAAAAAACCAGACTATCTGATTGTTTTACCATGGCATTTTAGAGACTTTTTTGTTGGTAATCCAAGGTTCGC
>JALTJN010000083.1 GCA_027076405.1 Chromatiales bacterium | reverse complement strand
TTCGACAGCATGGGTTCCGGATTGGGAATATCTGGTTTCGGAACCTTGAAAGTTTCAAAGTTCTTGCCGTCAAATTTACTGACTCCTTCAACTGTAGCTATCCAGATTGTTCCTGCCGGATCCCTCTCAATGGTCCAAATTTCATTATCAATGAGTCCGTCATCAATAGTGTAGTTAGTAAATTCTTTGCCATCGTATTTTGTTAAACCACCGGATGTACCAAACCAAATATTTCCAATTTCGTCTTCGATTATGGCCCTTATAGCATCCCCCCCAATTCCATCTTTTTGAGTATATTGAATAAGTGAATTCTTATCATACAGGACAATGCCATCGTGATTGCTTCCAAACCAATAATTTCCTTTTCTATCTTGATAAATCTGCCATACAAATTCATTCACCACCCCATTCAATGAGGCATGTTTTTTTTCATCTGTGTAAATAAGGGGCTGAAATTCTTCCTTTTTTTGTTGAATCGAATCAGCTTTTTTATTGTCATTGTTTTCTCTTACCTGTCCCACAGCGGTATAATTCAAGGCAAGAAGGAGCAACATACTTAAAATACTCGTGAACAGCCGTATATCGATATTAGCAATTTTCATTGTGATTCTTTTTACTCATATCCAAGCCTCCATTACAAAAGCCGGATATCAGCGGCTACAAAGTTCGATATTAAGTTCCATCCCGGGCCATTTCTTATTCAAAATATTAGCACTAGTCATGTTATTTTATGAATCTTCCCGTTCCATTTATTGACTTAATTATATAAATACCCGTAGCAAATTTGGAAATATCAATTTTGTTTTCTGTAGTCTCAATGATCAATTTTCCCGTAAAATCAAAAATTTTTATCTTTTCTGACTGTATCTTTTCAACAAAAATAAAATCTGATGCAGGATTTGGAAATATTTTGAAAGTTTTACTATTATGTGGTAATTCAAGCACTGATGTTATCTGATCAATTAGTGCAAGTGCATTGATAAGACCGGCATTGTAATAAATACAGACTTCATTTGCAACATAATCATCAATATTATCATTATAATCACCACAACTTGTTTTTGGTCCGCCTACAAGAGCCCCTGTAAGTTCAGAATGATAGGGAATTGTTCCCGGATTTTGTGCTTCCTGACTAAACATATCCCAGGCATCCGCTCCATATCCAAACGCGGCAGCATGGTGCGGATGCTTTGGATAGTCGCCATTATTGAATGGATAAGCGATTAAAAATGAAAAATTCATGGGTATTGTGTTGTCCGTATTTCTATGGGTACCAAGAATAAAATCAATATTTGATTTTCCGAAAGCGAAAGCATCCGCATCTCCGGTAATTTTGTAATAGGACAATGCCAAATACGCGGTGTTTGCAGCATAAGTCAAACTCCCCCAGTCGGCAAAGTGCATATACCCGCAATCGGTTTGGGATAGATACATATCTGTCAGATGATTTTCAAGTGCGGTTAAATATTGATTGTCTTTGCTGATTTTATATAATTCCAGATTAACGATTTGATTTACATTGTCAGTGGTAAGAGATTGCCAGCTTGGAACCGCAAAATCAGGGTTGTTATAGAAATTTACAGCATCGGTCAAATATTGTTGTTGACCGCTTGCATAGTATAGCGAAATTGCAGCAAAAGCCATATCGTCCGCCCAATTTGCTGCCGGATAAAATGCTGATCCATTGTTTGAAGTTGACGCTATTGCCATCGGATTCGTATTTCCTATTTGATAATATTCCAATGCCTTTTGCAAACACA
>JALTJN010000082.1 GCA_027076405.1 Chromatiales bacterium | reverse complement strand
ACCGAATTTTTTCGGAATGATAACGTTGCAAGCAAGCAAAGTGGGAATAAAAAGCGTAAGGAGCTTTTAACAGTCAGTCATTTGAGTGTAAGAAAAAATATAGCACAGTTATTAGAAATTGTAAAAAGACTTCGGGAAAAGCGCGATGATTTTGTTTTGAATATAATTGGTGATGGTGAAGAACGTGCAAAACTTGAACGCTATGTTGATGAACATGAGCTAAGTGACTGTGTGCTTTTTCATGGTTTTAAACAAAAGCAAGATATTGTTGATTTTCTTTATCGAGCGGACTGTTTTTTGTTCCCGACGAGCTTTGATATCTGGGGATTGGTACTGGTCGAAGCGATGGCAGCTGGAGTGCCATGTATAGCTTCGGTTCATGCAGGTGCTACGCAGGATTTGATCCAGCACGGTATTACAGGTTATTCTGTAGAGTTTTCTAACTCGGCCAACGTGTTAGAACTTATCTCTAAGTTGCTCGATGATACAGAATTAAGTAACAAAATTTCTACGTATGCAAAACAATTTATAATAAGAAATGTAACTGTTCAATGTTCTGTTTCGGGATTTGTTGAAGCTTTACAGGATTCGTTGTAACTAATATACGTCTTTCTATTATTCAACTTTTTGTCTAAAATAATCGATGAATACTATTTTTTTTAATAAAAAATATCATCTACGCAAATTTTCAAGTCTGCTTCATAATAATAAACAAGTTGTTTTGTTAATTGCTACTGTACTTAAGGCCATGATAATCTATGGAAGCTATCAGCACTTAATTTACTTTAAAGGTGATCAGCCCAAGATTGTTGAAGGGTATGGATGGGATCAGCTTGTCGCTAGCATGCATCAAGGTGAATATAAAATGCGTGTTCAGTCGGGTCTTGGCGATATACTTGATCTTGAGACGGAAGTAGGCAGGCCTCCAATTTATTCATTTTTTCTGTTCTTCTTAACCTTGTTAGGAAAGTATACAGTATATTTTGGTATTGTGTTACAGGCATTTATAACGACCAGTATTGCTTATTTGGGATACAGGCTTGTATTATTGCAAGGTTCAAATTGTAAAATTGCCTATTTATGTTTGGTCGTTCTTTTTTTTATGCCAATGAATTTTCTTAAAACTGGTACTGTGGATGAAGCGCCATTAATGCTCCTCTTTGTGCTAGTAGCTATTTTATATTCAGGGAAGTACATAGTTGAAAAAAGACGATCAGTTTATCTTGTTTGTTCTGCACTATTCTTCGGGTTGGCAACTCTAACTAGGCTGACAATCCTGCCTGGTGTATTGTTGATTTTTATTGTGATTTTTTCTGAGAGGTTGTTTCGTACAAAAGAACTGATTATTTATATGTTCATTTATATTATTGTACTTTCACCTTGGCTTATTAGGAGTTATATAATTTATGGACATCCTATTCTAAATATGGGTGGTGGGAGAATCTTGTTTTATACACAATCTCAATTATTTATAGAAGATTTTCCAATAAGATCTATTGATGCAATTGAGCGAGAGTACTTACGAGAGTACTACAACTCCAATAAATATCTGGGTGAGTTAAGTGCGTTTCAGTTAGATCGTGAGTTTTCCAGGTTGGCGATAAACGAGATGACCAATAATCCAATTAAATTTATTCATTCGTTGTTTCGTAAGGCCAGAGCTCTGTTACCTTTAGATTATTATCCTGATAGTAATAATCAAATCAAAGCCTGGACATATGTAATTACCTATGCTGCCGCTCTTGTTTTTTTTGTTGTAGCCATTCTTATCTATTGGTCGAATTCACCTGTCGTTTTGTTTCTTATATCATCGATTGTTGGAATCATTGCTACAGGTATTATATATTTTATACAAAGCCGACATATGTATCCTGTTATCATGATGATGATGATAACAGGCTTCTCAATTATTTCGCAATATCGTTCATCCGAAAATTCTTAAGCCAAGCCATTTGTAATATAATTGTGTATATCTGTATAATCTACATATATAAATAATATATGTAGATTGAAATAGTTGTCAAGCAGTTACATACTCACGAAACTAGTTGGTTATTGGAGCATCTAATTATATCCTTCTCAAATGATTGCCATGGCCGATAAAAATAACATTTCCGTCATTATCCCCGTCTATAACAGTGAGAAAATTCTCCCCAGCCTTCTTATACGGTTGGCTAACGTTTTACCAAAAATTGCAAGAGAGTTCGAAGTGATCTTGGTAAACGACTGCAGCAGAGATAATAGTTGGCGTGTAATTGAATCGCTTGTACAGAGATATACATGGGTACAGGCTATTAATTTTATGAGAAATTATGGCCAACATAATGCTCTACTCTGTGGTATTCGCCAAGCGCGATATGAAGTCTGTGTTACAATGGATGACGATCTGCAACATCCTCCAGAAGAAATCCACAAACTATTATATAAATTGACGGATGAATATGATGTGGTTTATGGCGTTCCTGAGCATGAGCAACATGGATTATGGCGAGATATGGCTTCAAAAATTACTAAAATAGCACTTAAGAGCTCGATGGGGGTTGATGTCGCGAGAAGCGTCAGTGCTTTTCGAGTCTTCCGAACAATCCTTAGGGATGCATTCGCTCAATATAACGGCTCCTTTGTTTTGATAGATGTATTATTAACATGGGGCACTACACGATTCTGTGCTGTCTCTGTTCATCATGCCCCTCGTGCCGAGGGCCAATCAAATTATACATTTCCATCACTGGTTAAGCATGCACTAAATATGATCACAGGCTTTAGTATTCTTCCGCTTCAAGTCTCTAGCATTATTGGTTTTATTTTTACTTTATTTGGTGCAACAATCCTTTTTTATGTCATATTAAGATATATACTCTTCGGTGCTGTCGTTCCAGGTTTCTCTTTTCTGGCATCAAGCATAGCTATTTTTTCAGGCGCACAACTCGTTGCTCTCGGCATTATTGGTGAGTATTTAGCTCGTGTCCATTTCCGTACAATGGATAAGACAGTGTATAGTATTAGAAATGTAATAGGTGGAGAAGATGAAAATAGCTCTTTTATGTGCGACTCAGCGAGGTCTTCTTTTCTTGCAAACTCTGAATAGGCTTTCTCCAGGTGCTGAGTTTATAGTATTTAGCTTTCCTGAAGACCCATGGGAGCCTAAATTTATCCATGATATAAGGGAATGTACTCTTAGCTTTGGTGGACAATTTTTTGAATATAGAAATGCAGACAGAGATGATTTTTATTCAGTATGGGAAACATGTCAAGTCGATATTATGTTTGTTGTCAATTGGAGATATTTGATCCCTGAGCGGATTTGGAAATCTCCTCGACTTGGATCATATGTGTTTCATGATTCCTTATTACCACTATACCGTGGGTTTTCTCCAACAGTCTGGGCTATTATAAACGGAGAAAAACAAACTGGCGTATCGTTATTTAAAATTACTGATAAGATGGATGAGGGAGATATAGTTGATCAGATAGTAGTTCCGATACGTGAGACCGATTACATTTACGATGTTATGCAGCATGTCACCAATGCGTATCTCAGCATAATAGAAAAGAATTTCTATTCTCTTGTATCCGGTGTGGTTCAACTTAAGAGCCAAGAACATGATAATGCCACATATACTTGTAAGAGAGTTCCTGAAGATAACGTTATTGAATGGGATAAGAGTGCTACTGAAATCTATAATCTGATTCGTGCCTGCAGTAAACCTTATTCCGGTGCATATACATTTTTACGTGGGAAAAGAATAGTAATCTGGAAAGCAGAGCTGTTGAAGAGTTATCGTAAATATATCGGCTGTGTAGCTGGTAGAGTTGTCGAAATTATACCAGATAAAGGTGTGATTGTTCTTGCTGGCCATGGTGCACTACTAATCAACGAAGTTCAATTGGATGATGGAATTAACACCTGTGCATCTCTCTGTATAACTAGTATAAAGGATACATTAGGGAGATGATGGTGTATAAAATAATTCTATATGTTTATTAATCATTTCTCTGTCTTGATATTTATTTAAATATTTCCATCATCTGGTAGCAATTCTTTCATAATATGTGTTTAACCGATTATAATATCTAGCTTGAATATCTCACAATCATACAATATCCCTTTTAATAAGCCTTATATATCAGGTGCTGAGTATCTTTATATTAAAGATGTTATTAACCGTGGGCATGCATCTGGTGATGGCTACTATACTAAGCAATGTCAACTTTTTTTTGAGAAAGTCTTGGGTGCTAAGTATGTACTTTTAACTACATCTTGTACCCATGCCCTTGAAATGGCAGCTTTGTTACTAAATATCAAAGCTGGAGATGAAGTTATTGTCCCTTCCTTTACCTTTGTCTCCACAGTTAATGCCTTTGTTTTGCGAGGGGCTATACCGATTTTTTGCGATATCCGTCCTGATACGTTTAATTTGGATGAAACTCAACTTGAAGGGCTTGTCACGCCGCGTACGAAAGCGATTGTCCCTGTCCATTATGCTGGTGTTGGCTGCGATATGGATGTTATCATGTCAATTGCAAATAATGCTGGTATTTCTGTCGTCGAAGACAATGCTCAGGGCCTATTTGGTAAATACAAGGATAAGCATTTAGGTACTTTTGGTGCCTTGTCAACGTTGAGTTTTCATGAGACTAAGAATATCCATTGTGGTGAGGGGGGCGCACTCTATATCAATAATCCTGAATTGGTTGACCGCGCAGAAATTATTCGGGAAAAGGGAACGAATCGTAGCATGTTTTTCCGTGGACAGGTTGATAAATATTCTTGGGTAGATGTCGGATCGAGCTATCTGCCTTCTGACCTGCTTGCCGCATTTCTCTTTGCACAACTGGAGTCGTATGAAATCATCCAGGCGAAACGCCGGAGCATTTGGGAGTTTTATTATTCTCATCTCTCCGAGCTGGTTCCGAGCTCAGGTATTCAACTTCCGATGATTCCAGATTGTTGCCAGCAGTCTTATCATATGTTTCAAATTTTATTGCCTTCTCTACATGTCCGGCAACAATTGATCAGACATCTAAAAAATAAAGGCATACTCAGCGTTTTTCACTATCTTCCGCTTCATTTATCTGAAATGGGTAAACGCTATGGATGTAGAAAGGGCGACTGTCCGGTTACTGAAAATGTTAGTGACCGCCTTTTGCGCTTGCCTTTTTATAATGATCTGACCAAGCAGGAACAGATGTACGTGATAGAGTCTATAGCTGAGTTTTTCACATCACGAAAAAAAAGAAGATGGCTATCTTCAGATGCTGGCCATGCACACCCGTCCAAAAAAACTATATCTGTTCGCAGGAGTATCAAATGATTGATATACCCAGTATTGCAGAAGGTTTATGTCAATCTGGATCTGGAGTTTGGTATTCAATAGACACGTCAGTAATCTCTTACCCGGATGATGGGAATGAGGTCTGTATGGCGGTCGAAGACAGTTCCTTCTGGTTTCAACACAGGAATCGAATTATTTGTTCGCTGGTAAAGCAATTTCCACCATCAGGCTTTGTTTTGGAAGTTGGTGCCGGTAATGGTATTGTTGCTAAAGCCCTATCGGGAGAGGGCTTCGACATTATTGCCCTTGAACCAGGGGAGTCGGGTGTTCGAAATATGCAGAAGCGTGGACTCACGCAACTTATTTGTTCAACATTAGAAGACGCAAGACTCAAAGACGGAATGGTGCCGGCTTTTGCTCTTTTCGATGTTCTCGAGCACATAGAAGATGATATTGCATTTCTGAAGCAAATGAAGCATAAATTGGTAAAAAATGGTCTTATCTATTTGACCGTCCCTGCATATAATTTTTTGTGGTCAGCAGAGGACGATAATTCAGGGCATTTTCGACGATATACGAAAAAGCTTCTAAATAATCGTTTTACAGACACAGGATTCAGGATCATCTATTCATCCTATTTTTTTTCATTTCTCATGCTACCTATTTTTTGTGTGAGAACAATACCATCGTTATTCAGTTTTCGCAAAAAAACAACTTTAAAGCGTACTCAGAAAGAACACAGTGCAACTTCTAAGTTTATAATCCGAGTAGTGGATTCCCTGTGTAAATATGAGCTAGGTATAGTCGATCAGGGGGCACGTCTTGCATATGGTACAAGTATTTTCGTTGTTGCCGAGTCCGTTGATAATCTGTAGTAGAATCATAGATTAATGAAAAAAGCAATTCTTATATATATTGCACTAAGATCTTTAATTGCGGTTTTTTACGATGTCAATGTCCTGGGAAATCTTAATGCTTTAGAGCTTTCAGGATTTATTTTCCCTGTATCTCTATGTATATATTGGTTCCAAAATCGAACGAGTCACTATGATCATTGGTTAACTATTTTTTTTTTCATAATCATCATTTGGGTTATGTTTTCTACTTTTTCAGTATTAATGCGATATGGGTTTTACGGAATAAATGATTTTTCACAATTCATACGTATACTTAACGGTTTTGCTGTATTTGTTGTTTTTCCCAAAATATTCAAAGAGAAAAGGGATATTGAGTCGCTTGTGAATGCATTTTTATTTGCGACAATTTTTCCTCTTCTGCAAGGGCTGGCCCAGGTTTTTATAGGTCCTGAATTTGCTGGGATGAGTACGTCTATAATACGAGGAGATCAATCGGAATTTACAATGTATTATGGCTTATACTATAAATATGATGGCTATGCACAAGCAACCCTTTTTGGTGGCTTAGCTATGATTTATAAGATAGGCAATTCTGTTTTGTTAAAAAATAATAAGAAATTAATTTTGGACATTATAACGCTATGTGCCTTCTATTTTCTGTTAACTCTTACGTTAAGCAGAACTCTACTCATCAATATGTCAATAATTCTCTTTGTACTAATATTTACCTATGCCAGAAAATATATGCCGCTTTTTATCATGTTATCTGTGAGTACGAGCATTGTTTTGACTTCCTCGTTTATTCAAGATAGGGCCGAACAATTGCAGGCTAGGTCTGAAAGTGAATACGTGATGGTTTCAGAGCGGCAAAACATCGATGCCGGTCTTCATGGTAGAGTAGGGAAATGGCGTAATAGCCTTGATCGATTTTCGCGAGAGCCATTTCTTGCACAATTCATTGGAACTCATATCAATATAGGCCCTCATGGTGATTATATAACATGGCTGCTATCCTATGGTTATATTGGTGTTTTATTTTACATTACCTTTTTTGTCCTTCTCCTTTTTTCACTGATTCGTACGGTTTATTTTTTTCGCGAAAAAGGTGTTATACTTTTCGTGAATTATTCCATAATGTGTATTACAAGTACATTAGTCTGGTTAGTCGGAGCCATTATTTATAATCCATCACAATATCCTGATTTTATGTACTTTATTTTGGGTAATGCAGCAATTGCTCTTTCGATGAAAAAGAGATATGAAAACAGTAATCATCTTTTTAGGCCC
>JALTJN010000081.1 GCA_027076405.1 Chromatiales bacterium | reverse complement strand
CTACTTAGGCTGCATAGTATTTCACTTGCTATTGCGACTATCCACAAAGTGTTCTGGTCAACTAATACCGGACACTTTATTTAAAGAGTTTTCATAGTTAATTGGTGACTGATCACCATTTGTAGTATGCAGCCTCTCAAGGTTGTAATACCTCATATAAGCCGCCACATCTTTTGTCATATGCTCACGCGTTGGCTGAGCAATTTTAAATATCCAGTCGTGCTTAAGGCTTCCAAAAAAGCGCTCAACCACTGCATTATCCCAGCAAGCACCCACATCACCCATGCTGGATCGTATGCCATAATCGCTCAGTAGTTTTTGGTAGCGATTACTCGTGTACTGCGAACCACGATCGCTGTGAAAAACTAAACCAGTGGGTGGCTGTCGTAAATTGTGTTGCCATTCCATTCTAATTGTTTTTACACGCTACGCTTGCGGTTTTTACTTGTCAAACTTATGATGGATGTCCGTGTTGTTTCAGCCTGAATTTTGTATAGTCCTCTTTGTTATATTTAATTGCTTTATTATCTGTCGCTCTACTGTAATATATTCTTTACAAGAATCATTTTAACATATATATTTTATGCTAATTAGTGGCATAGTCAGAAACACTAATTATATGAAAACACCTCTGCACTTCTTACGTACACAGAAATAAAATTGCAGTTTCATTAAGCATTAAATTCTTTGTTTTTTAGTAATAGCATCTTATAGATTACTGTTTTTTTATATAATGAAAGTGCCAGTTTTTCTATTATTCAGAATGCACACTAAAAACGATACCATCAGTTTTCTGTATAAATTATACGAGAAGGGGCTCCAAGCAAACCGTGTAACTTCAAAGGCGAGGTTTACACTCACATAAACTAAAAAATTAAATTAAAAAATATGGAGATAATATGTTTATTTCAATCAGCAAAAAAAACATTTTTATTACTTTTATTATTGCCACCTTATTTTCAGGGACTTCCTTCGCTGCAACTGTTGATACTTTAATTTTATTAACATCAGAGTCACAAGGCGACAACTATTATCTTCAATGGGATTTTTTGAACGGTGATGATGATAACGTAATGCCACCAAATGATATTATCAATGGTTTTGATATCGAAATAACAGGAGGTGCAAAAATAGTAGGCCATACTGATCCCACTAATTGGAGCTGGACACTACAACATGATACATTAGCCACGTGGTCTACACTGAACAGTCCAATCTCTAAAGGCCAAAAACTTGGTGGAATTGGAAAGTTTGGAGTTCTTGTCAATTCAAATACCTTCGAGATGAAATGGAGCGCAACTAGAGGGGTGAATATAATGAGCAGTGGAGCACTTACTCTTACTGACCCAGCCCCAATTCCCATTCCAGCCTCAATCTGGTTATTTTCTTCTGCACTGCTGGGATTTGCTGGCTTGAAACGAAAAAAATTACAAAATAAGACATCAACCATAATAGAAAAAGACTTAGGTCTTACCTAAGCCTTAGATTTTAATCAACTAACCCAGACATCCACTGTAACCAAAGGCCTGTGTAGTGGTCAACCTTTGTTTTTATTGGCGACTTAATATGGGTGTCTCAAGAACAGGTACGTGGTGTGCCAGAAATAGCCATTGCCACGGTTTTGATGAATACAGTCGACAATCGCCCTGACCGCATAAATTTGATACGGGCGCATAATCATGAGCTTTTGCTCGCTGGCAACCAGAACCATGTAGCGGCTGATCATTTGCCCTAACGTGCATTTGGCGAGAAAGTGATCGGCAA
>JALTJN010000080.1 GCA_027076405.1 Chromatiales bacterium | reverse complement strand
CTGTAATGTTGTTGCTAACCAGTAGCTTCACCAGACAACTAAAAGCGGCACTTGTTTTGCTAAAAAAGCAGCAAAAACGCGCCACTTTTAGTTGCTGGTGAGCAAAGCGTTAGGCAATAAAATAATCATCATCATGGGCTCTAAATCAAAACGAAAGAAAATTTTCTTAAGCAAACATCCAATATGTTGCTTTTGTGGTGGTGAAACACAAGCGACTGAGCCTGATCACATACCTTCACGAGTGCTTTTCGATAATCGCCAATGGCCTGAAGGTTATGAGTTTCCTGCGTGTGTATCATGCAATAGAGAAACACGTCACGATGAGCAAGTCGTTGCAATGCTTTCTCGAGTTTATCCAGATGCAGAGACTCCTGAAGGCATAAAAGAAACACATGAGAGAATCAGGGCTGTTGCACATAACTACCCCGAAATTTTGATTGAAATGCAACCTACTATTCGACAAAAAAGAAATGCAGCTAAGAAATACAATATTGCAATCCCTGATGGAAAGAGCTCAGCTGATATACCAGCACTTAGCCTTAAAGGACCATTAGTCAATAAAGCAGTAACTAATTTTGGCAGAAAACTATTTCTTGCACTTTACTATAAGCATACAGGTGAAATATTACCAAAAAAGTCTGGCGTCGCCTTATTATGGTTTTCTAATCTGCAAATAGAAAATGGCGAACTACCCAGAGAGATTGCAAGCCTAGTAAGTAATTTTCCAACACTAGAACGCTGCAATACAAATCTATATGATCAGTTTTTTTATAGATACGTGGTTTCTGATTGTGGTAAACAAGCTGTTTTCGTGGCATTCTTTAGGCAATCGTTCGCAATACTTGGTTATATAAACAAAAATGCTTCAGACTTTAAGTTGCCAGATGGTGCAACTATTTTGGGACCATTCGAGCACTAAAAATGCCTAACAAACTCATCCAGCTGACTGCCAAAAGTGTCGCGCCTTTTGCAAAAAAACGCAAAAGCCCCGCCACTTTCGTCAGCCGCTGATGAGGGCGTTAGAACCGGAAATACTTTCTATAAATTAAAATAACAATAAGTAAATCGGCCTGAAATATCCAAAAGTTTATTGTGCGCAGGTGCGTGTTCAATTGTTTCAGGTTTGGTTAACAAGCATGTTTATTTTTTAACGAAGTGTTAATCAATCAGTATCTCAGCGCCGATAAAAAAGCACTTTTGTAGTTGAAGGGTTTGAGTAAAAGAAGCGCAAAGCGAGAGCGTACCAGAACATTAAAAACAGTCAGGTTTAAAAGTGTTCACCGCCACGGGCGTGAAAGTAAAGATTTTGTTTTAGTCTTCACAGATTACTAATCACGGCAATATAAAAAGCGTGATAGGTTCACTAAGCCTATCGCAGGTTTACTTAATCCGTTGTGCGGGTGCATGTGATAGCGGGCAGGTTAATGAAAAGCTTTTTTCACAAAATCAAAGACTTACAAATAAAATGAAAATAAGGTAATCTTGTTTAAAAGAAAAGCTCAGGACAAGAGCGGTAATAAACATTATGAGTTTACTGAATAACCACAAAGTTCTAACAAGGCGTTTAAAGCGACCCCAAAAGCTACGCGCCTTTGCGGTGCTTCGCACTATACCGCAAAGTCACCTATCTTTCGGGTCGCTTTAACTTTGCGTTAGCGAACAATAGCATCAACGATAAAAAGAAGTTTGAAAGCCAGCAATAAATAAAATTAAAAGCGTATGGTTGTGTTTATATTTCGGATAAATTTCATTTCAAAATATTTTTACG
>JALTJN010000079.1 GCA_027076405.1 Chromatiales bacterium | reverse complement strand
AGGCGGATGAGGCCTGTGATCTGGATTATGTGCCGAACAAAGCGAGAAGTCAGAAAGTAAATATTGCGATGTCTAATTCTTTTGCATTTGGTGGTTTGAATGCAGTGATTGCGTTGAGAAAATATAAATGAGTCACAAATATTATGAATACAGACCTATATAGTAGTTTGCATGAAAAGGGTATTTACCGATATGGTTCTGATGAATTAAAAAGCTTCGAAACACATATGATTAAATATTTTAGTCGTGAATATAAGCGTTACAGAGGTAACGATAAACGGTCAGTGGTTATTAATGAAGGGCCGTTGGCGCTTGCCCCTGAAGATCTTGCTGATGATCATTATGATGAGGGATTGTCGTTTTTTCAAAATTTTTTAGATAAGGAAACAATGTCATATACCATGGCATATTTTGATGAGATTTCGGATAATGCACTCATTAGTGAAAAAACTCTTGAACATGCTCAAACTGATAAGTTTGCACTGATCGCCAAACGTATGAGACTGAAAGGTGATGAGCAGTTATTAAACTTTGGTTGTGGTTTTGGGTATTTTGAATCGTATCTACTGGATACTTTCCCGGATTTACAAATTTCATCGTTGACACATAGTAAAGATCAATATGACTTTATAACTCAACGTATGAAAGATTCTGATGATGCGCTTTCCTCAGAACGTTTTAGCTTATATTTTGGCGAAATTGGTGCTAATAGTGTCGATCTTCTGGGTAAGGCTAAATATAATATTGTTAGTTCGGTAGGTTTGATGGAGCAAATTAATAACATTGAGCTGTTTTTTGAAATAATTAATGAATTGCTGACTAATAATGGGCGTATGTTTCATCATTTAATTGTGTCACGTGATTTGATACCTCAACTGCTTGATCCTGAAAAAACATTAATTGGGGAATATTTTCCTGGCGGTAAGGTTTTACCATTTGCTACTTTGAAAAACAACTTTCAGCATTTTACTTTAGAAGAAGCGTGGTTTATTAATGGAATTAATTACTGGAAAACACTGGAAAAATGGCATGAAAATTTCTGGTTGAATATAGGGAAAATATATCCAAGTAAGATGGACTGTAAAAGAGTACAGTATTGGAATAATTATTTTATTTTATGCAAGGCTATGTTTTTTCCTGAAAAAGGATCGGCATACGGCAATGGGCAATATCTTTTTTATAAAAAAGGTTAATTTAAGTTCGTCTATAATCGGCGGTAATTTCTTCTGGATATAAAGGCTGAGTGCTATTTATCTATAAACTTGACATTGTCTGCATGTTCATTAATTAACCATTTTTCGACACCTTCTGTATTAAGTGGTCTGCTGAATAAATATCCCTGGATGATGTTTCCCTGTAATTTTTTAATTTCGGTAAGTTCCTCTTCGGTTTCTATACCTTCAAAAATATTCGACATCCCTAAACTTTTGCTCATGGTTACTATGGCTTTTACAATGCTTTGCAAGTTATTACTGGTATTGATATTTCGTATTAATGACTTATCTATTTTTATTACATCAATCGGTAGTCGTGCCAAATAGTTCATTGAGGTGTAACCGGTGCCGAAATCATCTAATGCAATTGAGCAGCCTATAGAGTGCAATTCATCAAGAAACATGGTTGTTTTTTCGAAGTCATTTATAAGAAGCGACTCTGTAATTTCGAATTCAATCCGTGAAGCCTTGATTTGTGCCTTATTAATTTGAGTTTTAACAAAGTTAACAAAATCAAGGCTGTTGCATTGTAGGGCGGACAGGTTGATTGAAAA
>JALTJN010000078.1 GCA_027076405.1 Chromatiales bacterium | reverse complement strand
GATAATCTGACATAAACTCCCTATATGGTATTTTTTCTTCTGTATTCCAGATAATAAGACCACCTATTGGATAGCCTCTGAGTATCGAGTCAAATAGTTTACAAATATATTGCTCACTTTCATGCCTGCTACCCCAAACATACGGTCTTTGTACAGCAGGGAGAAACCAGCCATTATTGTCGTTATTGATATTATTAATAGCTTCTTTTACTGATATACCTAAATATGACATCGACTCTCCTGAAATTGCCATATGTGCCTAACTTGAAATTGACACTCAAAGCTCAATAGATTTCTGGTATGTAATTTCTATATCAAACCAAATCGTCCCAATACGAAGAATATTTATCCATCCCAGGTGCGTGCAATCATACAAATAATAATATAACCAACAGTGAGGTTCAGCCACAGGATGGAGATTCCATCCTTGCAAACGATGATCTTTTCCATCGCCTACGCCATGATCCCATCGCTCATGTTTTCCACTTTCCGAAAACTGTACCAGAACATTATCTCTATCATCGTCATAGACAGGATCATCCTCACTAAGGTAAAAACTTACATGATACTCGATCTCATAATCTTCAACCCAATCGTCAGAATCAGAAACCCTTTTATCTCCCTTCGCAACATAATCCAAACATTCCTTTTTTATCTGATCTTCCAGTTCTGTTAATCTTGTATTCAGGTTGCGCAAGAATTCTATTTGCATGGGAGACAAGTCTTCAGAAGTTAATAAATGGCGATCCAGACAGGGAACATATTCTGATTCAGGGAAAAAAGAGGACATGGTTGATTGTTCTCATGATGCGCAAATATCATACGTTATGGCCAAATATTTTAATTAAGGAGCCTCTGATTAATTCCGTTCGCCCTGAGCCCTTCGACTTCGCTCGGGAGAGCCTTGTCGAAGGGTGAACTATATAACATTATGATTTTACAATGCTCAGCGTTCATAGTTCGAACCCTTCGTCAGGCTCAGGGCTTCACCATGAACGGCGGAATTAATCAGAGCTTCCTTAAATATAACCCATTTAAACCAATAGCATTACAAATGCTCATTACATATGCCATTTAATTTCCCCCATATTCTCACCATTGCCAAGGTATCCAAATGACAATAAGCCAGCAGATCATTCCTTATCTGTTCTCTTTTATTTGTGTCCTTAAGCAAATGCAGGTTTGCAAATGCATCCATGGCCATGCCGCCGTCCTGGATCCCCAGTTTTTTGTAATCAAGTTCAGGATCATCAGGAAACATGGCCGGTAGAACTGACTTGATTGAAAAGCTGCCATTAAAATCCGGGTGGTAATATCCCAGGTTCCGAAAGGGAGTAATCAAGTCAACAAAACGTTCTGTCAATGCAAGAAGTTCTGTCCGAAGATCGGGAAATAGATCCGCTAATTCTCTAATTCTGCTAATTTCAAACGACTGGTTATAAGCCATAATTGAGCCTGTGCCCGGTAAGTCATTTAGCATTCGCTCACTTAATTCACGACGAGGATCTTCATTTTCATTACCCAGGAATTCCATATGCGTCATTTCTCCATCATCATTCACTATATGCAATGAATATTGGAAGGGAATCTGCATATATGGCCGTTGGCCATCAAAGCGTGGAATTGCATCCTGAAATGTCTCAAAGTCAAAAAAGCTTATCGGGTATTCGATGCTATCCAGGAATTCCCTGATAATGGGCTTGTTAATCGTTACTTTATTATTTTTAGCGGCATCTACCTGAAGCCGTTGTACCTCAGTCAAAGCATAAT
>JALTJN010000077.1 GCA_027076405.1 Chromatiales bacterium | reverse complement strand
AAAACAAGCCTAAATTTAAAATTATTGCACAGGAAACAGAATAAACCAATTTTAAAGCCAAAGGTGGAAAACACAAGCTGGACTAAAATTTAAACGTAAATGTGTTTTCAGCGGTAAAAACATTAACTATTACCAATGCATTTCAGCGACATCGGTTTACTTAAAAAGGGTTAAATTCATTTAAACTAAAAAGACTTAACGGCTTTGTGTGTTTGACCAAAAAAGAATAATTTAAATTCAGAATTAAAACAAGCTCTACGAAGTGACACACGAAGCCTCAATAACGAACATAAAAAAACAAAAACGATTGATAATGATTTTTCAATGAATTCAAACACCGCGCCAAATTAAAAAAAAGCAACCAACCCGCACATGACGTAACGAAGTGAAGTGATGTGCAACGAATAAAATTAAAGTAAAAATTTAAGCTTTTATTCTTTTGGATTTATCAGGCTAACGAGGCTGTAGAAAAACTTCCAGCCTAAAATTTGATTAAAAAATAAACTACGAAATAGGCTCGTTTTTTAAATCTTTTATTACTTTTCATGCTGCGAAAGTTGTTTCATGCAACTCTCAGAGCCGTATTTTTACTATAAAAATCACACCATAGGTTTTTCTACAGCCTCAACGCCGTGCTCTGGGGCAAACCGAAGCGAAGCTTAGGTTTGTTCCTAGCAGCACTTTGTTAGGCCTGCGTCTGAGCTCCGTAGACTTTAATTTTCTGATAACAAGTGTAACGCCATCTTTATCTATTAATCTTTTTGATAGCAGTTCGGATAGGAAACACTAGGCTCAACGCTAACCCCCGTTTCTTTAGCCTCGTCCAGTTTAACTAGCTCGGCGTAACATCCTTTAACTGAAATACCACCATTAAAAATATATTTTTCTCCTGTTTTTGGGACAAAAGATAGCTTGGGATAACAAGAATGGCTCACATTATATCCGCTGAAATACATGTTTTTCATAAATGTAATTCGCTTGCCGGCAGGGATGATAGCTATAGTGTTGTCATCTTTTTTGGTGTGAACTGAATAATAACTATTATCCTTACACATACTTACCCAACCATAACCATAATTATGTAACTCAGCTTTAGGTTCATCTTTAACGAATTCGTAGGGTCTCATATTTGAACAACCTACTAATAGTAGTAACAATAAAGTTATGCCTAATTTCTTATGTGTAGCACTCATACTTTTATCTTCCTACCCTTTTTTGTTAACAACGTCATTATATTTATTTATTAATTGAACGGCATCAAATGTATTGCCTTCGGGGTTCTTACGCATCAAAATATAAACTCGATTGAGCGGTTTTCCCCCAATAGAACCTATAGACATCTTCGCGCTTCTTTTGTCAGCTGCCGCATCAAATAGATTTGAATAAACAATAAAGTGTGAATTTCCTTGCTCTATTGTGTATTCAGCACATCTGTAAAGCGTATATATTTCCGCAGTTTTAGTATCTATATATCCATTTCCAGAGAATGTTATTAATATTAACTTTCCGGGACCTTTAGCCTCAAAGACCCCCCCTGTATATGATCCTTTACCACTTTGATAGCTTGTCGCACAAGCTTGAAGGAAGACCACTAGTAAAATTACAACTTTTTTCATAATTGTTCCATTGCTCGATTAAATTTCAGTGCCTAACGAGGCTGCAGAAAAACCCATAAATACCACTGAATTCCCCTTTCCTCAAATTTTATTATTTTTTAGTCTCTGTGATTTTTATTCGAATCATCAGCTTAATGTTTTTATATTATTAAGGTATAG
>JALTJN010000076.1 GCA_027076405.1 Chromatiales bacterium | reverse complement strand
GCTGCCCTCGATGATTTACTTTATCTATCAAATAATTTTCTGCGGTTAAAGCACAATGAGCATAACCATAGTAGTGTATAGCACTTAATGATCTAAATATACGTCTAGCTATCCAAATCCAATGTCTATAGTCTGGTTCTTTATATGTGTCAATAACTCTAGAAATTGGTATAAAAATGCGGCCACTATACCTAAAAACGTTAACTTTTCTATTCTTATCTATAGCAAATGAATCTACCAACTTGGGAAAAAATGACGTTAATCTCTCGTCTGTTAATTCCTTATCAATTTTTAGCAGGAAAGAACATTCATTATTCATCAGGGCAGAATGTTTGGGCGATCTAGCCACCTTTAGTATAAATCGGGCATCTTTAGTAAGATAGAGATCACTAATAGTTCCTGTGGCAAATATTTCTTTTTGTAGTACATATTGTCCCTTCTTTGAGTGAACAACTAAACTAGCTAAGGACTCTGTGACTCGCCGTTGTAATAATCTAAATGTTCTTTCTGCCAAATCTTCATTTCCAATGTTAGCGTCTGGATGACATATTCGGGCAAACTTCTTGTATTTTGGATGATAGTCGCCCCTATCTCCAAATAAGTCATCACCAGTAGAATTTAGTAGCAAATCGTGTAATTCTTGCAGAGTCATACTAAATACTCCAACTTGCCCTTTCTATGTAAATACTCAATGATTTTTCGTTCTATTCTAAAGTTATGACCAGTATAGTTTTGTGGAGGTAAATCAAAATAATGTTTAGATGGGTCGCCACCAAATCCATGTATAGTGAGTTTTTGTACTCCTAAACCTAATAGCATAAAGATAGTCAACATTCCAACACTAAACCAAGTATTCTGTGGATCATATTTAAATATTCTAGAATAAGATTGAGCAAACTCTGGACCAATAACTTGTGGATTATATTCTACAAATCTACCCTTCCACGGTTGCAGATGTTCAGATATAATTTGTGGAGTATATTTACAATAATTAATAAATCCAACAACTATAGGCTTGCTTTCTAATTTTTTGTACTTTATTGTAAAACATACCCTCATTGACCATAAATCTATCTTTGTTCCTACATGTTTTTCATAATTTTTTGTTTCAAAGTTATTAAATCGCACTACTTTATCAAATTGGTCAATCTTATCTCCAATATCATAATTACATACAATGGGACCATTACCAACCAAAATGATATTGTCGTCACTTTTTATTGATAAGTTTAATAAATTTGTCATAATCTTCTCGTGTATCTATACTAGGACTTCTATTACCTTTAACCATATATATTTTATATCCCATATCTAGCCAAAGTAATTGTTCCAAAGACTCTGTGCGCTCTAATGCAGAATAGGTACCATTGTAAAGATCTAATAGACCGTCTATACATTTATAATGAAAACCGTAAACACCAATATGAATATTATATGCAATTTCCTTATTTAAGAAGTTATACGGTATAGGAGCTCTACTAAAATAAAGAGCATCATTATATTTATTCATCACAACCTTGATAGTAGATGTTATATATATTTCTTCTCCATTTAATGTTTCATAATACGCAGATAGTATAGTACGATCATCCATACGATCAAAAATATCCAACATAGCTATAACAGCATCATAACTAAAATTTGGACAATCGCCCTGAACATTAATAACATTACCTTCTCCTAGCTTTTTAGCTGCTAACAAACAGCAGTGCGTTCCACATGCTGATGGACCAGTTCTCACAAATTTGATGCCATGTTCTACACAATAGTCTATTAT
>JALTJN010000075.1 GCA_027076405.1 Chromatiales bacterium | reverse complement strand
GATCCAGATGATATTGATCATCTTGGCAATCGTCGTATTAGAGCAGGTGGTGAGTTAGTACAAAACAAATTCCGTATTGGTTTGGCTCGTATGGAACGTATTGTAAAAGACAGAATGTCAACTCTTGATATAAATACTTTGACACCAAATCAATTAGTGAATGCCAGACCATTGATTGGTTCTATCAAAGAGTTTTTTATGTCATCTCAGTTATCACAATTCATGGATCAGATTAATCCATTATCTGAGCTAGAGCATAAACGACGTATTTCTGCTATGGGTCCAGGTGGTTTGACTAGAGAGCGTGCTGGTTTTGAAGTTCGCGATGTTCATCAAACACATTATGGGCGTCTTTGTCCAATTCAGACTCCTGAGGGTCCAAATATTGGTTTGGTAAATCAATTAGCTAGTTATGCACGTATTAATAATTACGGATTTATAGAGACTCCTTTCCGCAAGGTAGTGAAAGAGCTTGGCATTGATGATCCAATGTTACTTGGAAAAATAGCCAGAGTTGATATACAACATCCAAAAAGTGGAAAAGTAATTGTCAAACAAGAATCAGAAATCAAAAAGTCTGATATATCTACAATGAAAAAAGCAGGCATTGAAAAAGTAATGATTAAGTCATTTGTTTCCAATGATGTGGTTTATTTAGATGCGTTTGAAGAAAGTAAATACACAACAACGCCAGCTACAACTCCTATTGATGAGAATGGTTATTTTATAAATAAAACAGCCGAGGTAAGACAAAATCTAACCCCAACTTCTTTACCTGTTGATGAAATTGATTATATGGATGTGTCTCCTAAGCAGATTTTTTCTATTTCTACATCATTAATTCCTTTTGTTGAACATGATGACTCATCACGTGCTCTTATGGGATCAAACATGCAACGTCAGGCTGTGCCATTGGTTCGTGCGCAATCACCACAAGTAGGAACTGGTGTAGAAAGACGTGCTGCTCTTGATTCTGGTCATTGTATTATTGCTGAGGAAGATGGAGTGGTAAAAGAAATTCATGGTGATAGAATTATTTTAGAAAATAAAAAGGGTGAAACTACTGAGTATGGTTTAACTAGATTTGTTCGTTCTAATGCTTCTACTTGTTTGAATCACAGAGTTATTGTAGATATTGACCAAAAAGTAAAGAAAGGTACAGTTTTAGCAGATGGTCCATCTGTACAAAACGGTGAGCTTGCTCTTGGATATAATCCACTTATTGCATTTATGACTTGGGAAGGTGGTAACTATGAGGATGCTATATTAGTCTCAGATAGGCTTGTTTATGACGATGCTTATACATCTATTAAAATTGAGGATTATACAATAGATATTCGTGATACCAAATTAGGTCCAGAGTTGATTACTCGTGATATTCCTAACATAGGTGAAGAAAAGTTAAAAGATTTAGATGATGAAGGTATTATTCGTGTTGGTGCTGAAGTTGGCTCTGGTGATATATTGGTAGGAAAGATTACTCCAAAGGGCGAAACAGAATTATCAGCAGAAGAAAAATTATTACGAGCTATTTTTGGTGAAAAAGCAAAAGATGTTCGTGACAGCTCTTTGTATTTACAACATGGTGAACATGGAAAAGTGATTGATGTTAAGATTTTTTCACGTGAAAATGGTGATAAGTTACCTGCTGGTGTTATCAAGTCAGTGCAGATAAAAATTGCAGCTCTTAGAAAAATTCAAGTAGGTGATAAGATGGCTGGTCGTCATGGTAATAAAGGTGTTGTTTCTCGTATTGTGCCAGTACAGGATATGCCATTTTTAC
>JALTJN010000074.1 GCA_027076405.1 Chromatiales bacterium | reverse complement strand
TGTAGACCCGATGCTTGTATATGCGGACCTATTGGCTACAGGTGACCCAAGAAATTTGGAAACAGCCAAAATAATTTATGATGAAAGGTTGGATGAATTTGCATATGAGTGATTTGTCACAAATAGACTTAACCCAGAAAACTCAACATGGGGTTGATCTATCAAGAGAGGTAATTCAGGTAACAATAGACTTATATGCATTAATTAATCAGATAACAAATGATTTAGGTGTTTCGTATGTTGTTATCGGTGCAACCGCAAGAGATTTGGTTTTACATCATGGGTTTGGAGCGCCGATTAAAAGAGCAACAACAGATATTGATTTTGGAATGCAGGTTGAAAATTGGGATGGTTTTGAAAAAATAAAGAATGCATTGGTCGATAACGGATTTGTCACAACTAAAAATGCTCATAGATTAGAAGGCCCAAAGAATGCAAAAATAGATGTAGTGCCATTTGGAAAGCTAAAAGACAAGTCATCAAATATAAAGTGGCCTCCGAAAGGTGATATCGAAATGAGTGTGTTGGGTTTTCAAGAAGCGCATGACAATTCAATAAACGTAATACTTCAAAAAAATCCATTAGTTGAAATACCAGTAGCCACACCACAAGGTGTCACATTGCTTAAAATAATCGCATGGGCAGATCGCGAAGCATCATTAAAAAAGAAAGATGCAGAAGATTTAGTTTACTTACTGGAAAAATATGAAAGAGTGAGTGAGGTCAGTACAAAAATTTATAATACCGAAGGCCTAATGGATCAATATGATTATGATCTTGCGTTAGGTAGCGCACATCAATTAGGTATTGATGCGGCACTCATATCGGATGAAGTTACAAAAAAGCACATACTTGAAATTTTAGATAATAATTTAAAAACAGATAACCCGAGTGAGTTGGTAATTGATATGTGCGGACTTTTAGATGGTGAGTATGAAGAAAAATTGAGAATGCTTCAGGCATTTGCAAATGGTTTTAAAAATTAAATGAGACCTTTGTGCGAAACAAGAATAATTTAAAAACATCGTCATTCCCGACCTGAGTTCCTGTCGTCTCTCAGGACAGAAACGCCATGCTCCGCGCTGGGGCTTGATCATGCCTTACTTGACTGGGGTCAGGTATTCTGCCAAAAGAGAGTCAGCTGATTTTTAAAAGTTATATTTTCTATACATGTCATCACTGATATGTATAGAAAATCAAAAAATCTATACATGTCGTGATAATAGTGCATAATAAATCCAGTTTCTTATACATATGAAATATGCCAATAAAATATGCCGAGGGAGAAAGCATATACCATATAAAGTGCAGTCTCTGTCTTTTAAAAAGAGCTTGGCGGGGTCAGGTCTTTGATTTATGATGCCCTAAAAACTATATTCAAAAGTCGCGCTTTCAAGTAATAAGTGCAAATAAATTTTCATCTACATTAACCTCTATTATATTATTTTACGAGATGGTGAGCCGTTAAAAAATTATGCATATAATTTTAGGTTGAACGTCCGAATGTTATGTCGCAGGCGTGGCAATTTTTTTTAAGTTATTTTGTGAAGTACTGCGAGGCTTGTGCAGCGCATCGTGTGGCCAGGTCTTCGGCTCGGGGTGTGAATAAAAAAGATTCCTTACATTTTTTCGAAATCAGTTCGAATTATGCCGCCAGGATGCGCCATCTTTAATACAGGTGCTTTGTAAATATGGCGCGCCCTAGAGGATTCGAACCTCTGACTTCCACCTCCGGAGGGTGGCACTCTATCCAGCTGAGCTAAGGGCGCGCAGGCGATGCAGTATATCAG
>JALTJN010000073.1 GCA_027076405.1 Chromatiales bacterium | reverse complement strand
GTGCATGGTGGAGAGATTGTCGCAACCGGCACACCGCACGACGTAGCCAAGATAAAGAAAAGCCACACAGGGCAATTCCTAAAAAAGATTCTCAATAAAAGGGGCAAAAGACCTTAAATATCTGCAAGAAAAAGTCAATCTGTATCCGGACCACCGCCACAACAAACGACCGCATTTATCCTTAAACATGAAAACACCTAATGATTTCGCTATGTCGCATTTGACATGACAGAGAACGAACACTTGATTTTTTTGAAAAATCGTGCTAGTATGTATCATATACTTAATACTTCATGTAATACGAGTCAAATTGGAATGTAATCGTAATGCAATTTAAAAAGCGCGTGAACAACTCAAAAACCTTCCTTACAAACGGTCTGAATAAACATCTTTATCTTATCAGTATTTATTAACAAAAATATGAATGAATATAATAACACAACGCCTGAAGAAGAAGGACAAGGAGGGCGACCAACGGAAAAAGAACAACATGCGGGTTCAAGCGGTTCTGAGGGTCAACAACAAGGCTCGGAACATCATCGAGAAAGTGAAATTCCACAAGAAGTGATAGATTCTTTAGCATGGTTTATACTAAATAGGAGTAATTTAGAAAGATTGGAATTTAGACACTTTTATCAAATGCAAAATGTTGTAAAGTTAATTGAAAAAATTATTGAAGGAGAAATTACTCAAATCAATGGTAATTTTTCGGATTCAGTAATTGATTTTTTGAAAGATAAAGATAAAATGTCAGAATTGAAGCGTATTTTAGAATCAGAAATAATAAGAATAAAATCAGGTATTATAACAGTTGTTAAAAGAGCTGAACGCGGATTAGAGTCTGAAGAAACAGAAACACCGTTGGGTTACAATGATTTGAAAGAAAAGGCCATTGAACTGAGAGAAAAATTTGAATCTTTACGTTTAAAGTGTGAGCTTAAGATTGGTGTGGCACCGTCGGATTTATCGGGATTTGTAAAAAATCTCATTCTTTCATTTAGAGAAGACGAAATTGATGAACATGAAAAAGAAGAATTATTATTATTAGCAGTAGGTTTAGGATTGCAATAAGGTTAGCGAGAGATTAATATAAACCTTAAAAAAAGAAACCCGTTCCAGGATGGAACGGGTTTTTTGGTGTTAGCGTTGTTCTAGCATGTATGCCAAGAAGCTTTCCCAATCTTTTTTTCCTGTTTTTCTGTCGAACCATTCCCTGTTGTTTGACAGAAAAACAAACGAATCATTTATTTTGATTGGAGCTGGTTTTTCTTTCATTCCTTCCACGTTCAATCGCATACTTGACGATTGCATGACGGAAATGTCTTTTTGAAAGAGGTTCAGCATAGACGGCATAAACCCATAGTGATGGTTTGTATCAGTTAACAATCCCACAATCGGAATATTTGCAATGGTTGCAAAAATAGAAAGGAATATTCCAATGGGGTATTGCTCCCCGGTCCTGATTGCTTCGCGATGCAAATCACCGGAAACCTCTTTTCTCGGAGGTGGCATCATGAGGTCAAACAGCGCAACGTCAACCGCGCTTTTCTTACCGAGCCTGTACTCTTCTACAAATCGTACAGCTTTAGAATCTTCCGCCAACGTATTAAGCAGACCGGCATGTCCCCCCAAAAAAACCTCTGCTTCCTCTGCCGACTGAAACGCTATGATGTCATGCTCAGTAAATTGTTCTTTTGCCGCTTCAATATTTTTTGGGTTGTCATCAACAACGAGAATTGTTAACTTTTTCATGATCTACCTCATAAGTTAGACAAGATTCAGTTTTGTGAC
>JALTJN010000072.1 GCA_027076405.1 Chromatiales bacterium | reverse complement strand
TTGCTCAGCCCGGATTCCGGCCCCATGCACATGGCTTCAGCATTGGGTACAAAAGTCGTTGCTTTTTTCTCGATGAAAGATCCCGGTGACTGCGGGCCGTATATGGCACCGGAAAACTTTATTATCCTGCGCTCAGAAAATACGACACAACCGGAAAATGGCATAAACGCCATCGATGTCGATACCGTTTATGATGCATGTACAGAGCTATTACTGCGCGTATAAACCGCCACTGCGATGAGTACAGAAAAAAAACCAAAAAAGATTCTTGTTATACGCAACGACAAGATCGGCGACTTCATGCTCGCCTGGCCATCCTTCGCTTTATTAAAATCACAATATCCGCAGGCAGAAATAACCGCACTGGTACCACAATATACAGCACTGCTTGCCGAACAATGCGAATGGATTGATAATATTTTAATTGATGAAAAAAAAACCGGCTTTCTGTCCGATGTTATAAATCTATCAAAAAATATCCGACAAAGAAATTATGACGCATCAATCTCGCTATTTTCAGAAAGCAGAACATCACTCGCACTCTGGCTGGCCGGCGTAAAATCGCGCATCGGCCCGGCAACAAAAATAGCGCAGCTATTTATCAACCGTCGCCTGCGACAGAAACGATCACAGTCAGCCAAACCTGAATACGAATACAACCTGGATTTAATAAAATATTTTATACACCTGAATAATGACATGCCGGCAGCAACACCACCGCCGCCATATCTTCAATTCGACAGCAGTGAAATAATCGCTTTACGTGAAAGCTTAATAAAAAGTCACAACATCCCCGATGCCAGCAGAGTAGTCATCATACACCCCGGAACCGGTGGCTCAGCCATCAATCTAACCATCGAGCAATACGCTGGACTGATTAAACAACTATCAAGTCTAAGCAAGATTTTCTTTATTATTACCGCAGGCCCCGGAGAAATAGTTAGAGCGCGCGAGTTATCAGAAAAAATACCGAATATTGACCACGCGCTTCATGAGTCGAAGACAGGGATCATAGATTTTTGCAAACTGATCAACACTGCCGATCTTTATATAAGCGGCTCTACCGGGCCACTACATATTGCCGGCGCACTTGATGTTCCGACCGTGGCTTTTTACCCCTCAAAAAAATCAGCATCACCTGTTCGCTGGCAAACACTTAATACACACGACCGACGGTTAGCCATCATTGATACCAGCCAGGCCGATGAAGATATTTTTAAAGTTGATATTACGCAGAGTTCAGCAATGATCTTTGAAAGGTTTTTGATGGCCACATAAAAAAACATCACTTTTTGCCGCTGTTAGAATCTCTCAGATGCAAACTATTTTTTTCAACGAAGACACCAAAATCATCCGGCACCACGACCGAATCATCATCAAACAATCGCGCCAGAATAAGGTTTCCGGTAGCAGGCTTGACATGAGATGGATCCCCGAAATATCTGGCATCCAGACTGATTTTATTTAATGTCAGAAAATCATAATATGCCGTAAGTTCAGCAACGCGCTTTTTGAATTTTTTGAGCTGACTATTAATGTTTTCGTCCTCGTGAATATCCTGTAACAACCTTCCGTATAAAGGTGTAACAAATACCACCAACTGTGCATTATGTTTTTTGCATAACGCAACCACCTGCCGTAGATATGACAGCCTGTCTTCGCTGACATCGGTATATTTTGGCTTGTAGATAAAATCTGACGCGTGATTCGCTTTAGCCGTTGTATAGATATCTTCCGACTTGTCTTCTACCGGATAGTAGTCAAACACCATGGAGCCTTCTGACGATGCACCGTT
>JALTJN010000071.1 GCA_027076405.1 Chromatiales bacterium | reverse complement strand
GTGCTAACAAAACGTTTCACGCAGACCCAAAAAATTACGCGTCTTTTGTGGCGCTGCGCTATAATGCCACAAAAGCCACGAAATTTTTCGGTCTGGTGAACTCAGCGTTATCGCGGCAAAACATTTAGGTTTTATTAATCTGTTTATTTACATGTTAATCTGATTTGAAAACGTTTTGTATTTACTTTAACTACTTTTGTTTTTTATCTGTTATTTTAAATCATTATTATTTTACCAATCCGTTTCGTTTTAAACACTAGCTGGGCTGCGGTTGGTTTAAATCTTTTTTATCTTCCGTCACTTTTTGGTTTTTTGTTAATCGGTAAAACATGAACGGTTAAATTGTATTTAAAGTTATTACTTCGTAGTAATGTTTTTTGTTTTTCTTTTGTTTGAAACAGCTTAATTTAATAATCAGTGCTTCGTTTAATGCACGAACTTAATCAGTAGCATTTGCGTTTAAAGCTTGCATCATCTTTTAATTCAGGCTGAAATGGGTTATTCTGTTTTTCAATTACTACAACTGAAGGCCGCTTACTAACAAGTCGGTGAAGCTCGCCTGCAAAAAGCAGCAGGCTTGGACTGCGTAAAAGGCACGCAGCCACTTACCTCGGCGTTATGCCTAAAAAATGAAAGGAGAGAATGAATGGATGTAAAAGAATTTGTCGCAGAAACATTACAGCAAGTTACAACAGCTATTAGAGAAAATGACTCCAGCTTAAAAACAAATGGAGTTAATGTAGAAGAATTAAAGAAACTAAATATGTTTTCTCATTTTCAAGGCTGGGTAACATTTGTCGATTTTGATATTGCTGTAACAGAATCAAAATCAAAAGAAGGCGGAGCGAAGCTAAGCGTAGCAGGTGTCGGCGGTATAGGCGGAGACATGTCAGAAGGCACAGAGATCGCAAGCAGAGTAAAGTTTAGAGTACCAATCCAAATAGATACTGGTACTTAATAAAAATGCAAAGTGATAATATTCAAGACCTACCCAAAAAGAAAAGTAAATTACTTATTCTTGGTGTTGTGATTTTAGGTATATTTTTAATTGGTCAATATGCAGCAATGTATGTTCCTGCTTATATCGGTACGCCTCCAAAGCAAATATCAATAATAGGTTCAGTTTTATGGAGCAGTTTGTTTTTAATGCTTCTATGGAAATTATTAAATATGAAAAAAATTTATGGGTTTATACTAGGTGCAACTATAGGTTTAGTTTCATTTTTTGGCGCATCATTCTTGTCAGGTTTTTCTAGCGCTGCACTTGCAAAAACTGAAATATTAAAAACAAGTGAGTGGGTAAAAAGTGAACTAAATGAATCCTATATGAAAAGCATTGATAAAAACAAATGCATGGAAAAAACTGTTTCCTTTTTAAATCAATGTGATACTGATCAATGCTTAAAAACTATGGCAGGTGTTTCAGGTGACTGCGTTACATATGCAAAAGGATCTACTAAAGAATTTTGTAAAACCTATCAAGCCAATTTTATAAGTAAATATTGCCTTTCAGGTAAGTTAAGCTACAGAGCATGCAAAGTAATTGAAATAACAAAATCAGTACAATGCAAATAAGCATAACAAAACGTTGCACTCAGACCCAAAAAGTTACGCATCTTTTGTGGCGCTTCGCTATAATGCCACAAAAGCCGCGTAACTTTTCGGTCTGGTGAACTCGGCGTTATGTGTAAAAAGAGAATCTTATGCAATTAATTACCGAGAAAGTCTGGAAGCATATTAGTAGTCGTGCAAATGCAAATAAAAATAGATATGTAGCTGTTGCCTACCTTGGTAAAAATGC
>JALTJN010000070.1 GCA_027076405.1 Chromatiales bacterium | reverse complement strand
AAAACGCGGCGATTTTTTTGAAAAAGGTTTAACGGAGAAGTGGCCGAGTGGCCGAAGGCGCTCCCCTGCTAAGGGAGTATACGTTAATCCGTATCGAGGGTTCGAATCCCTCCTTCTCCGCCATACAAAAAATGCCCCGCAAGGGGTATTTTTTTGTATGGTGAAGAAGGAGAGACTGGAACAAAATCATTAGGTTCGATACCTGAGCTTTGCTCAGGTAAACGTTGCGTTTTTCGCAACGGCCCGAAGGGTGAAGGCGCAGCCTGAATAATCCTCCTTCTCCGCCATACAATAAAAAGCCCTCTGAAATTAATTTTTCAGGGGGCTTTTTTTTGCGTAAAAATTTCTTCGCTGAAAATCTTTCGCATTATCATTCAAGCACGAATATTAATTCAAACCAGTAACAATCAAACCAATAACCTTGGCTTATATAAGCCTATGCAGTACATTAGCCTACACACTGTTGTGCTTAATAAAAATGAACAATAAATAAACAACTGCTCAGGGTTTATGAATGACATCAAACGAAGAACAAAAATTTTTACATCAATTAGAGAAAAAACTCTGGACCAGCGCCAATAAACTGCTGCCATCATTGGATGCCTCGCAATATAAACATGTGGTTCTGGGATTAGTATTTTTAAAATACGTATCCGATTCCTTCGGCATACGCCGTGATGAATTAAGCGCACAATTTAAAAATCCCGATCACGAATATTATCTCGACCCTGCCGATTTTGGCGGTGATAACAGCGAAGCTTATCAAGCCGAAATTAACAAAGTAGGGTGGTCACCGCCCACCGTTTTAGTTTAATTTATCATTTTGGTGGGCAGTGCCCGCCCTACATAACTTTTAAAAATTAACCGCCACATTTCCCCGCCGCACATTTCATTATTTTTTGTTTAAATGATTTTTTTACCGGCAAACTTAACTTTTGGTTTTGTTTGTTTGACAGCAGCAATTCAAGAGTAATTCGGTCACCTTGCTTAAACCATTTTTTAGGTTTGATTAACATAAGGTGATAAGAACCCGGTTTTAAAGTAACACTGGAGCGGGCGGCAATATTAAGGTTTTTTTGCGGCAGCATTTTAGCCACACCGTTTACATCTTTTGATAGATGTATTTCAACTTTTTCAATATCATTACTAGAAATGCTATTTACACTTATGTCTGTATTGCTGGGGTTTTTTATTGTCATATAAGCCACCATTACGCTGGCTCGCGGCGGCGCTTCACGTACCCAAGCATTCTCAATATCAAGTAAGTTTTGTGCTTGAATACTGCTACTTAAGATAAACAATAAAAACACATGTAATAGGGTATATTGAGTCATATTGATTTCACTTTTTTAGAATGTCGATTAATTCTTGTGGCTGCTTAATTGTGCAATCAGCCTGCCAGTTATTAATGTTTTCCCATTCCCCGATATAACCATAAAGCGCGGCTACAGTTTGCATACCTGCACTGTTGCCGGCGCTGATGTCGCGTTCGGCATCGCCCACATAAATACAATTTTCAGGCTGACTGTTACTGAGTTTACAGGCATAAAACATGGGTTCGGGATGCGGTTTTCGATTCGCCGTAGTATCGCCACTGACTATACAACTGCAACGTGTATCCAAGCCCATTTGTTGTAACAATGGCTCGGTTAACCAAGCCGGTTTATTGGTGACCACGCCCCATTTAATTTGATTGTTTTCTAAATGCGTGAGCAATGTTTCCATGCCATCAAATAAACAGGAATCGACATAAAGATTTTCTTGATAGATTTCTAAATAGCGCTGTTTGAGATAAGCCAGATAAT
>JALTJN010000069.1 GCA_027076405.1 Chromatiales bacterium | reverse complement strand
TTTTTGCTTTAATTTTGCAGCACTCTTTTGAGAAAACGGCCGCGTAGTTCAATTGGATAGAACATCAGATTTCGGCTCTGAGGGTTGAGGGTTCGAGTCCTTCCGCGGTCACCATCACAGCCGGGCAAATGCCCGGCTTTTTTTATAAGCCTGCAGCAAAGCCCGTGGCGATAATTTTTTCCTAAAGAATCCGCTCCCAATTTCTTCAGAGATCAGGGCTTCTTGCAGGGATATTAAGTGCAGCCCTATTCGCTTCAAAAGAGGAAGAAGACACAAAGCGCTAATCACCGCCCACCGTTAAAACTTTGAGATTCAGTACTAATATTACGATTAAATGACTTTTTCTTATTTATACATCATTTCTTTTTCTCTAATTTTCTATCATGAATCTTAATCAGGAAAAAAGAATATCTCTGCTCATCCTCTTTGGGATTCTCTTTATATCGGGCCATTCCCAAAACCTGATTGCCCAGGAAAAGAATACTATTCCGGTATATAATGACAATCTGGAAAACAATTTGCTTCCTAAGTCCTTTCATTTCAAGACAAATACTGCTTATGCAGTAAGAAAGCGCTTAATCGACTCTTCTTCTTACTTTATACGTAACTCAGTGCTCAGCCCGGTCGATTCAATTACCTTTAAGTATCAAAATTCGGATGACTCTTTATGGACAAGCAAAGTGAAATACGAATGGGAGGACAATCATTGGATAGCAAAATGGAGATTCACCTATGAGCGTGATGAGAATGGTCAGCTGCAGGGTTGGTTCCGTGAAACAAGTCATAATAGCGGATGGGTTTATTCCTATCGCCAGCTTTACCGTATAAGCAGAGGAAAAATTGTGTTATCAATCTCACAATCATGGGAAGAAGAAAAGTGGAATAGTTATAGGAAGATGGAGTACACTTTCGATAAAAATAAAAGATTGCGAAGCTGGGTTTCCTCATATTGGGCAGAAAACAGGTGGTATAAGGAATTCAGAAAGTATACCCACTTTAATGCAGCCGGATATAAAGATTCAATAATTTGGCAAGTTCATACCGGACGTCCCTGGTACGGTTCATCCATGGAATTAATCAGATACGACAATAAGGGAAACAGAATATCGGACATCTACTATATCAGTAACATTGGACAATGGATTTCCCGCGAGAGGAATACTTATAAATATAACAGTGACAATAAGCGTATTTGGCGCCTCTTCCAAAGGTGGAGCAATGATCACTCCTTCTTTTCTACCGTGAATGAACATCAATATAAATATGACAGCAGCCTGAACCTGATCTCGGAATTGCGTTCCCGCCATGATTCGCTGGGCTGGCATAGAGAGATGCTGGACACTTACCAATATGATCAGAACAATAATCTTATCATGCACCAGAATCAGGAGTTCAGGGATTCCGCATGGAATAATCTATGGCGAAAGAAGTACAGTTACAATCAGTACAACGTGCTCATTGAGGAAATATATGAAGATTGGGATGACATGCACTGGGAACCGGTGTGGAGAAAGGTTAAGAAATATGATAATGATGGTTATTTAGTGAGCAGAAGGCAAGAAATATGGAAAGATTCGTCCTGGAATATCGTTGGAATCCAGCACTATTACTATGACACAATGACCGGTACAACATCATCGATCCTGCTTCCAAAAAGAGAAATACAGGTTTATCCCAATCCATGTAGAGAGTATATCTGGTTTCAAATACCGGGGAAAAGCACGGAGCCCTATGAACTCAGAATATACCAGATAGAAGGAACCGAAATACGCCAAATCAGAAGCCGGGCAAATATTATCTCCTGTGATATGC
>JALTJN010000068.1 GCA_027076405.1 Chromatiales bacterium | reverse complement strand
CATCAAAGAAATATAAAGATATATATGTCTTTTGTCTATCTGAAATTGGAGCTTTATATAGCAATCTTCTTATTTCTTCAAGTTCTTCCTTATGACTAAAAATATCGCGTGGATCACGTTCATTTGATTCTAATAATAGGAATATAGGTATCTCATCACATATTTCCATTTCCATAGATATAGTATCAATTTTAGTTCTCAAGTTATTTCTTACATAATTTTTTATAGCATAAATGGCCATGTAAGTTCTATATTTACTTAAAGACCCTTTACTATCATTATATCTCCAATCTGCCAATATAAGGTTGTGTACTACTTCACCAACGGCCTCGTCGCTCATCATGATGTTTCTAGCCCAACTACCGCCATAAAGTCTAGGTGCGTAGTAATATATCAACTTTTGTGCCAATAAACGGTATTCTTCCAAAGAACAAAATTTAACATCCATCTTTATATCTTTTAACTCCTTCGGCCCTTAAGTCAATTAGCCATTGTATGTATTCGTCTTTACTAAAATGCTTCCAAAAATGATTATTGTTCAGTAGATCAAAAACCCAAAAAGATTCAATATCATATCTAAACAATACTATATAAGCAGCACAATCTAAATTCTCTGCTATACTAACAATAAATTTACCTTGAGCATCTCGCGTAAAATATCTATCTAAAATAGATGTCCTATACTTTGCCCAAGAATGTGGAGCTAATTCAGATTCATCAAAATCGTACCTAGTAATTTCAAATATTGCTACAGGAACTGGAACATTATCTACAAAAATATATTCTATTTGATCCAAATCGCTAACATAACATGTATTACGCTTTCTGCCGTCTTTAATAACTTTACCAACTTCTCTCCTAAAGTCCCTATAGGCTATTGTACGATCTTCTTTGTCATCTCGCTGTCTGGCTTTAACGCCAGACTGTGTTGTTTTTTTGTCATTTTTCATTTACGGAAAGCCTTAACCAAAACCCATAATACAACAACTAAAACAAAAGAAAATACTCCTCCAACAAATAAAGCTCGAAGCATATTAGAATTTTCACATGATGTTTTACATTCTAGTGTGCCCTGTTTATTACAATTAGCACATACTATCCAACACGCCAAAGCACCAAAAGTAAAATACAAAATTATCAGAATTAAAGGAAACATTATTCATAATCCCTAATAGCTATACCCACTGGAAACCTTGGCACTGGATTATCACCAGTCGTCCAAGAGAAAAATCTAACTGTTAACATTTTACCTTTTAATTCGCCCCTATTCCATGCCTTCCAATATTCTTCTCGCTCTTCGTCTGTACCCTTAGGTTTAACACCAAAAGTATTACCATCATTAGTTACACAAATAAACGTACATTGGCCAGCTTGTTTGCCTTTATTTTCATAAGCATCAACTATTGCGAACTCGTAATCTATAAACTCCTTATATTTTTGAAGATGTTTAGATCGCTTATTAATATCATATGTACCAATGGGATTTCTAAGTATTATTCCTTCATAACCTTGTGATATATATTTCTTATGAAAAAGTTGTACATAATTATTATTTAGAGCATATTCAGTATCTACTTTATAGACACTATGAATTTTATCTAATATTTTACAATTTATAAAAAACAATCTATCCTCATATTGCATATCCAAATTATCTTTATCAAACATATCATATATATGATATTGAATATATTTAGTATAATCAGACGGCTTATCTCTTTTAATAGCCGAAATTAACTTCTGAAAATCATCATGTAAATCATGGTTATATAGTTCACCATCAAGTACAACAGAAGGGTGTTGCAGGAAAAAATTCCTCATT
>JALTJN010000067.1 GCA_027076405.1 Chromatiales bacterium | reverse complement strand
CAAACACCACACCCAATTAAAAAAGCAACCAACCCGCACATGACGTAACGAAGTGGAGTGATGTGCAACGAATAAAATGAAAGTAAAAATTTAAGCTTTTATTCTTTTGGATTTATCAGGCTAACGCCGAGGTAAGTGGCTGCGTGCCTTTTACGCAGTCCAAGCCTGCTGCTTTTTGCAGGCGAGCTTCACCGACTTGTTAGTAAGCGGCTTTCAGTTGTAGTAATTAAAAAAACAGAATAACCCATTTCAGCCTAAATTAAAAGATGATGCAAGCTTTAAACGTAAATGCTACTGATTGAGTTCATGCATTAAACGAAGAACTGATTATTAAATTTGGCTGTTTCAAACAAAAGAAAAACAAAAAATATTACAACGAAGTAATAACTTTAAATACAATTTAACGGTTCATGTTTTACCGATTAACAAAAAACCAAAAAATGACGGAAGATAAAAAGGATTTAAGCCAACCGCAACCCAGCTAGTGTTTAAAACGAAACGGATTGGCAAAACAATAACGATTTAAAATGACAGATAAAAAACAAAAGCCGTTAAAGTAAACACAAAACATTTTCAAATCAGATTAACATGAAAATAAAAAGATTAATAAAACCTAAATGTTTTGCCGCGATAACGCCATAATAACCTGACGTTTTTTCTTACGGCCTGCTTTTTAGGCCGTAAGAAAAAATGGTCAGCGTTAATTAAATTGTTAGGGTTGTAAGCTAAATAACAGCTCATAAGCTATTTGCCTTATTGCGGGATAAGTTGGAATATTATCATACCCTCTTTTGATTCCTGATTTAATACCTACTAGACTTGATCCACCAGACCAAGTTTTACGAAAATGATCATATTTTTCTTCTACTTTTGTGTCAAAGTGAGCTCCGCCATCTTTATTTGCAATTGATAATACAATGTCTTTTCTTGTAAGGCTTGCTGTTGAGGACTTGAACACTTTTTCGCCAGACCACCAATTATTAAAGTTTATATGTTTTTTAGTCACTTCATCATGGTTTAATTTTTCAGTGCATAATGGCCAGTATTTAGCTTCACCACCTTTACCATCTTTTACACCAATATTAATTCGTGTGACTAAACCGAGATGTACAGATTCATTAATATTTTTATGGTTTGTGCTTAAATAATTTCGATCTTTTTTATTGATATGCATTAACAGAGAAGTGCTGTTTTTTGTGTCATGAACTAAAACCCTTATTGCTGTGCTAATTGATAAAGCTATAGAGTCATTTTCTTGTTTATCATACGCTTCACATAGTGTTTTAATTAGCCCTATATGCTCAACAAATTTCTCATGAAGTGGATTATCTATTTTGGTCATTTTTAATCCTAACGCCGCAATAACCAGACTAAAACAGTAGTAGGCTAGTTATTATTGTTTTGATTGGTAGCTTACTATAAACAGAGCGATTCAAGCGAACTGTTTTAGGTCTGCGTTTATTGCCTTGTTAGAAGATGACGCATTTATTGTTTATGAGCATATTTTATTTTAACGAAAGCTTTGATATTGGTTTAATTTTTTCTTGCTCAGCATCAGCTGCATGACCCTAAACCAGTATTAGTTTTTCAGCTTATTTTTTAATGTTTAATCCTGTAAAAAGCTAAACGCTTATTTTGTGTCACTCGTTTCAGCAGTAGTGCTTAATTTGATACTGTTTGTTTTTTCAGCAACTTATTACATTGATTATTTTTTATTCTGCATATTTCTAACGCCGAGGTAAGTGGCTGCGTGCCTTTTACGCAGTCCAAGCCTGCGCTTTTTGCAGGCGAGCTTCACCGACTTGTTAGTAAGCGGCCTTCAGTTG
>JALTJN010000066.1 GCA_027076405.1 Chromatiales bacterium | reverse complement strand
TCACAATGAGAGCACAAGCACTTAATGCGCCTAAGAAATCCTCAAAAAGCTTCATCACCAATGAGGTGTATTTAGTTTTTGTGAATTCCTTATGCACATCAATTACTTGCACTGATATGTTTTGACCTGTCAATTTATATCGCATAATAATTCATACTTATTTTTCAATGAGTAAACTTGGTTCTTTCATTTTGTGTTTTTTAATATAAAATAAGTTAGGACAGAGTACCTTAAGCATTTTTACGACAGTTGATCATACTGATATGCGTGTATTGGTTAACACAAGATAAAACTACGTCGTCCAGCTTGCCTCCATCTCTAATCAGGGATTTTCAATATTCTCTAAAGATTTTATTGATACCGTTATAGTGCAAACGAGGATTCTGGGTTCTGGCTTTGGGATACTCTGTCTTAACTCATCTTTTTCCCTCCTATTTGTATAGTTTTGGAATCACATTGCTCGTCATCGTCATCTCATGTAGCCAAGTTATTAAATGTTATCTGTAATGTCAAGGAGGAACACAGGCTGCTTGCTGCCGAGTAGTCCTTGATATTGCAGATAACATTTAATATCTTAAGGCGCAATGAGTTGGCGATGGCGAGCAATGTGATATTGCTTTGATTCTGAAACATTTTAAATCCTCTTATGTTTTAGTATTTAACTTTGCCATTTCGTGGTTAACAATGTCCCAGATAAAACCAACAAGTTCTCGTGCAATGGCAACAATTGTTTGTTTGGAATCTTTTCCTGAGTGAACAAATGTTTGGTACCTACCACAAAGGCGTTTTTGGGCTTTCCATGCTACATTTTTTGAATAATCACTGGCATTGCGTGCTTTTCGTTTAAGGTGGGCCGTTTGCCTTGCTGGAAATCGGTAACTCCAAGCACATTCTACAAGCATTCGCCTTGCGGCAATATTTCCTGCTTTTGTTATGCTACCAAGCCTTCTTTTTGTTGAACTTGTATGTTCAGACGGAGTGAGTCCAAGATATGCCATTAATTTACTTGGGTGTGAAAAACGTGTTAAGTCGCCAAGTTCAGCTATTATTGTCATTGCAGATAAGGTATCAACACCCCGTAATGCAGATAATGAATCTATTATTGGAGACAATTCCCATTGAGATTTTGCTTGTATCATGCTTTTATCTATTTCGCCTAGTCTAAGGGTTGCTGAATTTACGGCCTCTATGTATTCTTGTAAAACGAGTTGCTGCCATGCATGTTTGAACTTTAAATTTTCTAACCATGTAAAATAACCTTTTGTCCAACGTGACTTTCTTCTTGGCCAACTATGACCATGTCTTAATATAAAACCGCCAAGTTGTTGTTTTGCTTTTTTTTGATGACTTTTAAAATCATCACGAATTCTAACCAAATCTCGAATGGCTTCTTGTTCGGTATTTGGAACCCAAACTGATGTTAGGGAGCCATCTCGTAAATAACGAGCTAATTTATTTGCATCGCGTCTATCAGTTTTGACTTTGTCGCCTGCTTTTATAGGTATTAATGATGGAGCAACAACAATACAATCGTGACCTAAACTTTTTATTTGATGATAAAGTACATAGCCACATGGGCCTGCTTCATAACAAAATAGTAAGACTTCGCCAATGTATTTTTTACTTAATGTGGTAACAATTTTCTCCACTTTTTTAGGGTCGTTTGCTATTTCAGTAAGAAACTTTGGTTTGCCTCTTCCTGGATCTGCAACAGATATGGCAATTGTTTCTTTATGTGTATCCATGCCAATATAAGCTGGATAATCTCGATCTAATTGTTCTTTAAATGATTTGGTATTTACTTTTTTAGGAGTTTTGTTAACATG
>JALTJN010000065.1 GCA_027076405.1 Chromatiales bacterium | reverse complement strand
AACCAAAGCATATCCAAAACTAGATGGTACAAGTAGAACAGTGAGTAGAAGTCCTGTTATTGATGTGACTTATAGTGAGGCGATTAATTTTTTAAGTATTGCAGATACTGACAATCCACCAAATCCGCAAATTTCTAAATTTGTACTACAGGCTCTTGACGGTCCAGGTGGCAATCCAGTAGGACAACCAATAGATAATGTAGATTTGACAATTACATCAAAGTCAAATGGTTTTCGTGTAAAAATAGACTCCGATAGCTCATTGTTGTTAGATTCTTTTACTTGGTACAGAATAACAGTTCAAGATGTAACAGATTTGTGTGCAAATAATCAACAACCATCACCAGAAATTTGGGAATTTCAAACCAATGACAGTGTTCCAGGTGTTGTTAGCAAGTCTCCGACCGGAGCTAATTCATGTCCAAGTGAAACAATCTTGTTTACATTTGGTACAGCTATGTATGATGAGTTGATTGTTTTGGATATTGATGGGCAGTTTATTACTTTACAACCTACAGAATTTAATTTGTCTACTACAGTGGCTGGTTTTGGTACTTTAAAAGTTTTAGATCCGTCATATTCTCCTGAGCCTGTTAATGGTAATTATCGTAATTATGAATTTATTCCAGAAAATCCTTGGCAGACAGATACTACTTATTCTGTGACTGTCACAGCTCCAAATTTGGTTGTAGATAATGATGGTAATACTCTTTATGAAAATTGGCAGTTTAGCGTAGGCGAGGCAGGTTCGTGCACTTGTAGTCCATATATTACAAAATTATCACCAAACCAAGGAGTGGTTGGTCAGTGTGCAACAGTTTATGGTCGGTGTTTTTCAGGAGCAACAGACAATCCAGGGTCATTATCTGCTATAAGATTTATTGATCCATTTGATAATGCCACAGGTGCCGTTATTAAAGGACAAGATGCAACATTTGTAACTACAGATGTGCCTTTGAGTCTTGGACCTGATACATATAATGTAGAAGTTGATTTGGCATATAATGATTCTAATTATGGGACACTAACTAGTAACAGGCGTCAATTTGTTGTTGAGGCTGGTGATGCATATACTGGACCTTGTTTGACCTTGATAGATCCAAGTAGGGCTTGTTATGGTAAGACAATTACTCTGGAAGGTAGTGATTTTGGTGCAGATCCAGGTGAACCAAATCGTGATACCGCAATAAACAATGTGAATTTTTCAGCTAGCGGCAATATTCCAGACACAGCAGGATCTAGTGCATTTAAGATTTGGAGTGATGCCAAGACAGAATTTGTTTTGCCTAATGGATTTTTAACCAGTGATGTAACTTTGACTGCAGATGGACTGACTAGCAATGCTTTACCATTTGAATTATCGTGCCGTGAATCAGGTGATGAAAACAGCAATCAATTTTTATTAAAGAATTATTGGCCTGGTTGTGATTCTTCTTGTCCAAATGCTGGCATTGGTGCTAATTTTTCCAAAGAAATTGACGCATCTACAGTAACTAATACTTCTATATCTGTTTATAGATGTTCAGATGGTGCTACTTGCGCGCAATTGGTTAATGTTCCTAAGACCTGGGAAATTACTAATAATAACAAAGATTTAGATATAAATGCTGGCACTCTAAACGATGATGCGTATTATAGAGTTGTTATACGCGATAGTGTTAGTGATACTATAGGTATTCCATTAACCAATCTAAATTATGATGAAGATATAGATGGTATTGATGATAGTTATTCTTGGACATTTAAGACAAAAACTGGTGGATGTACACCAACTAGTGTTGATGTTGTGCCAAACAATATGTCTTTTGGTGCTGTGGGTGATACACAGTCTATATATGGTCGTGTTTTAAGTG
>JALTJN010000064.1 GCA_027076405.1 Chromatiales bacterium | reverse complement strand
AAACACCGCACCCAATTAAAAAAGCAACCAACCCGCACATGACGTAACGAAGTGGAGTGATGTGCAAAGCAAATAATGAAAGTAAATATTTAAACTTTTATTCTTTTGAATTTTACAGTGCTAACGCTGAGTTCACCAGACCGAAAAATTGCGTGGCTTTTGTGGCATTATAGCGCAGCGCCACAAAAGACGCGTAATTTTTTGGGTCTGCGTGAAACGTTTTGTTAGCACATAGATTCTCTAATTTATTTAATTGAAAACGAATTACAACAAAAACCGCTTTTAAAGAATACCAGCATAATTACAGTAAACATAAAAAACAAGCTTAAATTTAAAATAATTGAGCAGGAAACAGAACTAACCAATTTTAAAGCCAAAAGTGGAAAACACTAGTTGGATTAAAATTTAAACGTAAACGTGTTTTCAGCGGTTTTAAATATTAACCATTACAAATGCATTTCAGCAACATCGGTTTACTTAAAAAGGCTCAATTCATTTAAACTAAAAACACTTAACGGCTTTGTGTGTTTAACCAAAAAAGAATAATTTAAATTCAGAATTATAAGCACGATCTACGAAGTAACACACGAAGCCTTAAAAACAAACATAAAAAAACAAAAGCGTTTGGTAATGATTTTTCAATGAATTCAAACACCACACCCATTTAAAAAAAGTAACCAACCCGCACATGACGTAACGAAGTGAAGTGATGTGCAACGAATAAAATGAAAGTGAATATTTAAGCTTTTATTCTTTTGAATTTATCAGGCTAACGCCGTGCTAACCAGACAAAAACGCAAAAGGCGGGTTATTAAATTTAGGTTAAGTAGCATAAACCAAAAAAAATAGCTCAAGTCACGCGTTTATTGGTCTGAGTTTAGCACTTTGTTATGCGAAATTAAAACCCCGATTTTAGATAAAACAAACAGAGCAAAACACGCAGGAAACAGAACAAGAGTTCAGTGCATAAGTTGACGCCCAATTCAGTATAATTTATCGGCTCCGACGCGACAGATAATACTTTGAATGTTCAGTATTAAAAAGAAAAAAATAAAGCGAATGCCGAAAAACTGAATGTAATAAAGTAACTGTATAAATTAACTAACAGATAGAGATAAGTTTTTACAGAATAAAAAATAAATTACATTTACAATTTAGAAGTAAAAAAATAACTCATTAATTACGCATAACGCCCGCAGCATGGGCTAATTGGAACGAAGTGGAAATTGGTCCCTTGCCTGCGATTGTTATGCCCACACATTTAATTAACATACAAATCCTTTAGCTTGAACCAAGTTCCATTACAGTCTTGGATAGTAACAGTTACATTATTGCCAGCCATTTTTGCAGCAATGATGACACTCTTCATAGTTGCATCCATATCTGAGTTTCCAATCCAGCCACCGCCTGACGTGCATTGATATTCTGATGCGGCTTTGGGTATCCCTTGTTTTCCCCCACCGACCTTAAAGCCTAGCGTACCAGTCGGTGTTACAAACATATTTGTGATTTTTCCTGAGTCTTGGGTATAAGCGTATGAGTTTGTACTTAAAAATAGCACAAAAAGTATTGCAAATTTATTCATAATAATTTCTCTTAAACATTAAGTATTAAGCATAACGCTGAGTTCACCAGACCGAAAAATTTCGTGGCTTTTGTGGCATTATAGCGCAGCGCCACAAAAGACGCGTAATTTTTTGGGTCTGCGTGAAACGTTTTGTTAGCACATAGATTCTCTAATTTATTTAATTGAAAACGAATTACAACAAAAACCGACTTTTACAGAATACCAGCATAATGACAGTAAACACAAAAAACAAGCTTAAATGTAAAAAGATTAACCAGGAAACAGAAT
>JALTJN010000063.1:1662-1863 GCA_027076405.1 Chromatiales bacterium | reverse complement strand
ACCGCAAGAAGCGTTAAATGCAGGCGCAAATTATTTAGTGATTGGGCGACCCATTACGCAGGCTGAAAATCCACTGGCAGTTTTAAAAAGTATAAATTCAGAAATTAATTAGTTGCCTTTTATCTGTATTGTGGTTTAGTGTACTGACTCCTATCAATAAATGAATAAATAAAACAGGGAGTAACGTAATGAAAATAATGA
>JALTJN010000063.1:0-1652 GCA_027076405.1 Chromatiales bacterium | reverse complement strand
GTGTTAACCAGCATGTCGCAAGATGATTTAACGGAAGTAGGAATAAATATATCGCCAGCAGAGCAGGCATTAAAGTTAGCGCAACTGGCGCAATCATCGGGTTTAGATGGGGTTGTGTGTTCGGCACAGGAAGCGACGGCGATGCGCGAAAACCTTAATGATAATTTTTTATTAGTGTCACCCGGAATTCGCCCAGCGGGCAGCAAAGCAGATGACCAACGTCGAATTATGACACCGCAAGAAGCGTTAAATGCAGGCGCAAATTATTTAGTGATTGGGCGACCCATTACGCAGGCTGAAAATCCACTGGCAGTTTTAAAAAGTATAAATTCAGAAATTAATTAGTTGCCTTTTATCTGTCTTGTGGTTTAGTGTACTGACTCCTATCAATAAATGAATAAATAAAACAGGGAGTAACGTAATGAAAATAATGAAAGCAGTTGTTTTAAGCGTGATAATGTTTTGTGCTACACCTTTTTACACAGGGCTAGCGTGGTCAGGGCAAGTCAGTATTAACAGTGCAGAAGCTTCTGCTTTAGCCGCTGAGCTAAAAGGGATAGGTGAAAAGAAGGCGCAGGCTATTGTAGAGTATCGAAAACAAAATGGCCCGTTCAAATCGATAGATGATTTAGAAAAAGTAAAGGGCATTAGTTTTAAAACAATTGAAGCCAATCGTAAAAATTTGAATTTATAATTTAGTATTTTAGCAGGTATGAAGTTGTGAGTACCTCGAGATAATCTCTCGAGGTATTTTTTTATATGAAATAAGTGTTTCAATTTTATTTCTAAATGAAAAAATTTTAATAAAAGAACGCAGTAAGTTTTATTAAATTTCAATCCATGGATACGCCTGGTAAAAAGCAGTAAGCATGTAGTCGTTTTGCATTGATGATAGAGCAAGCTTAATTTAGATAACGTATCAACCATGCCCTTCTGGCACAAAAAGCCCCGTTATTGGCAGCCAAAGACTCGCAACGTTTCCCTCATCGTATAATATTTTTATCACACTACAAACCCGCCTCACTTATATGTGATAAAAATCAAGTTGTTAGCGTGACAACATCTGATGCTTTCGTGTAAGGTGTCCGACTCATTTTTTAACTGTATAAAAAAATTCAAAGGAAGATCAAAATGAATGCAAAGCTCCGTCAAGTTAATATCAAAAAATTCTCTTTTACTGCTGTTTTGTTTATTGGGCTTTTGGGTCTGGTTGGTTTGCAGGGGTGTGGTTCATCTTCTTCAACACCGGCGATTACTACTGATCAAAATGCCAGTGGTTTATTTACTGGGGGATTACTCCAAATTAACAGCCACAAAATATGGTGTAAAAAACACAAAAATTGTAAAGATGGGAATTGGTAAATATGGAGCCGTTCGCGCTGCAAAGACGGGTGGAGTTATCACTATTGCTCTCGTCACAACTTATCGAGTTATTGATTTTTTCTTAACTGATACAGCTACATTAAATCAACTTGTAGAAACATTGGCTACAGACGTAGTGAGTTTAGCCGCCGGTAAAGAAGCGGTACTCACCTTTGATAATGCCGGTTTAATTGGCGTTAAAGTCACTAAAGAAATTTTACAGGATGAACTGGGTGTTGACGCGGCGATTATTAATAACGGTGAAATCGAGGCCAAATCGGGGCGGATTT
>JALTJN010000062.1 GCA_027076405.1 Chromatiales bacterium | reverse complement strand
AAATGTATGTCGTTTTTATTTGGAGCCGATAAAAAGCACTACTATAACTATTTTTATATTGTGAGTATTCTTCTTGGAGCAACCACATCGTTAAGTATGATGATTAATTTAATTGATGGCTTTTTCGCATTAATGGCAATTCCAACCATGACAGCTACAATACTATTAGCACCTAAAGTGACCAAAGAAATAAAAGCCTATACCAAACGACTTAAAGAGGGCAAGTTATGACCAACAAAGCAAAAGCCAAAGCCTATTGGAAAGCCAATATTAAATATGTACTTATACTTTTGTCTATATGGTTTTTGGTGTCTTATGGTGCAGGCATCATTTTTAAAGACGCATTAAATACGATACGTATTGGAGGTTTTAAATTAGGCTTTTGGTTTGCACAACAAGGTGCTATGTATGTGTTTGTTATTCTCATTTTTATATATGTTCGCCTTATGAACAAACTCGATAAAAAGTATGGCTATGATAAGTAGTATAGCCTTACCAGAGGAAGTGAGTGTTCAAAACTGGACGTACATTCTAGTAGGTCTAACCTTTGCATTATATATTGGTATTGCTATTTGGTCTAGAGCAAGTTCAACCAAGGAATTTTATATCGCTGGAGGAGGCGTGTCTCCTTGGGCAAATGGAATGGCAACAGCTGCCGATTGGATGAGTGCTGCATCGTTTATCTCCATGGCTGGTATTATCTCGTTTGCAGGTTATGATGGTGCTGTATATTTAATGGGCTGGACAGGAGGCTATGTCTTACTAGCGTTACTATTAGCGCCATATTTACGAAAGTTCGGAAAGTTTACAGTACCAGACTTTATTGGCGATCGTTATTATTCAAAAACAGCTCGCATTGTTGCTGTGTTTTGTGCATTGTTGGTTTCATTTACTTATGTTGCAGGACAAATGCGTGGTGTTGGTATAGTATTTTCTCGTTTCTTAGAAGTCGATATAAATACTGGTGTTATTATTGGGATGCTAATTGTATTATTCTATGCAGTTTTAGGTGGAATGAAAGGCATCACATACACCCAAGTAGCACAATATTGTGTGCTCATTTTCGCATTTATGGTACCTGCAATTTTTATTTCAATTCAAATGACAGGAAACCCCATTCCGCAATTAGGTTTTGGTAGTGAATTGGCAGATGGTTCAGGAACATTTTTACTCGATAAGTTAGATGGTTTAAGTACTGAACTTGGTTTTGCTGAATATACCGAAGGCTCAAAATCCTTAATCGATGTGTTTGCTATTACCTTGGCTTTAATGGTAGGAACAGCTGGTTTACCACATGTTATTGTTCGCTTTTTTACGGTAAAACGGGTGAGAGATGCTCGTAAATCGGCTGGAATAGCATTGTTATTAATTGTTATTCTCTACACAACAGCTCCAGCAGTAGCCGTATTTGCAAGAACAAATATGATTGAAACGGTTTCAAATAAAGCTTATACTGATGTACCTGAATGGTTTAAAAAATGGGAAACAACAGGACTTATCACGTTTATCGATAAAAACAATGATGGCATTATTCAATATGTCGCTGATGAAACTCAAAACGAATTGGTAATAGATCGTGATATTATGGTATTAGCTAATCCTGAGATTGCACGTTTACCAAATTGGGTAATTGCCTTGGTTGCAGCTGGTGGATTAGCAGCAGCTTTGTCTACAGCAGCAGGATTGTTGTTGGTGATTTCATCTTCGGTATCACACGATTTGATTAAAAAAGTATTCAACCCAAAGATTTCTGAAAAAGGCGAGTTAATTGCTGCACGTTTATCTGCTGTTGGAGCAGTTTGTGTTGCAGGTTATTTTGGGATTAATCCTCCAGGATTTGTCGCAGCAGTTGTTGCATTAGCATT
>JALTJN010000061.1 GCA_027076405.1 Chromatiales bacterium | reverse complement strand
AAAATTCCTTCTGAACTGTAAACAGTACCAGTAATCTCACCTTTATTAATTACTGCTTTTGTTGGTGTAACTTTATGGACTGGTGTTTTTGTTGCTTTTGCATCAACTGTTTTAACCTCTTCTATATTTAAAAGAGCCAACCCTTCTTTGATACTAAGTTTGTTTAAATTAATATAATCGCCTCCTGAGTGTAAACTCTCGGCTATTAAATCGCTTGTATTCGTTTTTGTTGTACTGGAAATTACATAAGTTGGTACTGAGTTATCAATTTTTAATGGGTCTATAACTTCAAGCCCATCAGTAAATAGTAGATTCATATCAGAGGCTTGTACTTCTAATAATACATCAAAAAAGGCAAGACCATCGTAATTGGTGCTTAATAATGTGTTTTTTAATGCTGTCCATTCAGAATTTACAATACTGAAAGACTGTTGCAAATCGATAGAGTTACTAAAAACAATCAAATCTACAGTTGCGTTTGGGATATTGTGAAAATAATTGTCTAAAAAAGCCAGCTCTTTGTTTGTAGCTTTATCTAACATAGATAGTGAACTGTCCCAGTATATAGTTGTTTTTTTTAAGTTTGGCTGTGGAGTTGTTGATTGTGCATATACAGAACCATACAGTAGTAAAGTACCAATTAAAAGAATATAAATATTTTTATGCATAAAGATGAGTTTTTATATTTTTTCAAAAGATTATGACATTAATGCAAAGCTAGATATGATTTTTAAGACCTAGCTTTACAATAAATAAATATTTATTCATATTGATTTGGATCTATACATACATAACAGATTTCAAATCCTATTTTAGTATCTCCTTTTGGAACACGATATTCGACACATTCCCATATACAATTACTATTACATTGACTTAAGGTTGCACATCCAAGCCCTCCACCATTAATCCTTAGTTGTTCTTGAGCCTAGTTTATGCTAGGCTCTTTTTTATTAATTCAAGTCAAATCACAATTTTCCCTAGCATTTGTTTGTTTTTAATGTTATTTAGTATCAACACCTTTGATGTTTTAGTCTCATTGGCTTTCCCATAGTTTTTATAAACGGTGTATTTTAATACTACTGGTGTTTTCTTGCCTTGTAGTTTGGGCTCTACATTAATTAACCATTCGCCCTTTTCGGCATCAATTAATAAAAACTCTTCGGTATTAAAACCTTGTGTATTTTCTCTTTGTAAACGTGCTGCATTTTCTGCTGTGGTATGTGACCAAGTAAAAAACTTTTTCTGTGGGTTTACAAACTGCAAATCAAACTCTGCCATTCTATCATTCCACTCAAATACAATGCGCACATCATTATTAATGCCTTTAATATTTAGATATTTAGTTGGTATTTCACTAAGGGTTAGTTCTTTTTTATGCAGCAAAATCAAGTGTTTCATTTCATTATTAATGGCTTTTTTAATGCCTGAAAAATTAACATTTGGATAGTTGTTGTTTTCAATATTATTATAAATATCTAGAGCTTTTTGGTAATCTCCTGTTTCTTGATAAATAAGCGCCAAGTCTCTATACGACTGCGCTTCATTGGGTTTTAATTGGGCAATCTTTTCATAAATGCGTTTGGCAAAGAAGATATCTTGTTGTTCTGCTTTGTAGGCAACCAGTCGTAGTGCATCAGTATCTTTTGAGTTTATCTCTAAAATATTAGAGCGTATTTTAGAAGCCAATTCTTTGTTTCCCCATTGAGCAATATAATCGGAAACATTGGTAAAATACAAGGCATCATTTAAGTAATTAAGGCGTTGTTTTAAATAATGGTTATAGACTTTGTCTAAAGTTTCATATTTCTCTAAGGCTTTAATGTAGGCAATGTCTTTTATAGCGTTGTTTACCTGCTTTAAATTCTC
>JALTJN010000060.1 GCA_027076405.1 Chromatiales bacterium | reverse complement strand
AGCAAAAATGGTCGCCGGCAACGCCAAAGCCTGTTAGGATTATGGCAATTAATTTAAAAAGATACAATTAATATAGACAGAATCCGTCTATATATTAAAAGACCGCACGCGGTCTAAATAACTGTTATGCGCAAATTAGGAATAGGTGATGGCTAGAAAAACATTCATATCATACAAATTTAGTGAAGCTCAGGACTTGAGAGACACTATCATTGAAGCGCTTGGGGATGATGCAACGTATTACAACGGGGAAACTGCTGACTCACCTGATTTAACTGGAACCACTGTTGAGAATATTAAGAAGAATTTAACTGATATGATGCATGGTACATCTGTGACAATTGTTATTGTTTCACCAAACATTACAGACAGCAAATGGATTGATTGGGAAATTGAATATTCATTGAAGGAAATAACTAGGGAAGACAAAACGTCACGGACAAATGGAATAGTTGGGGTAATAAAGAAATACAATGGTAGTTATGATTGGCTGGTGAGCACTTCAACAAAAGACGATGGCTGCTCAGTTAGGACAATTGATTCAGACAAATTGTATAAAATAATAAATGAAAATAGGTACAACTTAACTGGTGATGATAAATATGCCTGCAAACATTGTAAAACGTATGCTCAATTGGGTGGTTCATATATAGCTTTAGTTAAAGAGCACGAATTTTTAGACGATCCACAAAAATATATAGAGAACGCATATGATAAATGCCAAAACCTGGATGATTATGAGATCTGCAAACAAAGATAATGAATAGTGAAAATAAAAATAATACATTGTCTGAGGCGTCACCATCTGTTCAAACACATCTAGGCATATTGCAAAACGTAATACAGCGTATGGCAACTAATAGCAGTCAATGTAAAGCATGGTGTATCACGATAGTTTCAGCAATATTAGTGATTGTCGCAGATAAAGGGAAACCAGATTTTGCATGGATTGCAATGCTGCCAGCAATTCTATTCTTCACACTTGATACCTACTATCTGACCTTGGAGAAGGGGTTTAGAAATTCGTACAACTTGTTTGTAAAAAAAATACATACAGGAGAAATATGTGCAGAAGATCTCTACTCTGTAGAACCGAGTGGTAACACATATAAGCATCGAAGAAAAGCACTGAAATCGTTCTCTATTTGGGGTTTCTATATAGGCTTAGTTGCGCTTATATTTCTAGCAAGATATGTGGTATTAAGTTAGCGCATAACAAACTCATCCAGAGGGACTTTCAAACCTGTCGCGGCTTTTGCAAAAAAACCGCAAAAGCCACGCCAGCTTTGAAAGCCCCTGATGAGGGCGTTAGCGGTAAATATTTATTAGCAAAAAGTGTAATATTTATTTCGGTCAAGTGAATATAAAACAAAGAAACACCGTGCCATTAATAATCAAAAAAGAATAAAGCCGCAAAGAAAGTGGCTCAAGAAAAAAAGTGGGGCTATTTATTAGCGTACCCGAAAGGTGCTAATTAGAGGCGACCTTCTGTACAAAAATTAATCGCTGTTTTGCGAAGCCTTTTAGTCTGCTTATTGGTGGCATTAGTAAGCCGTGTTAAAGTCAAAACCACAAAGGCTAAGGAACTCCAAAATGCGAAACAATAAATCACTAATAAAGTTCGGGGTGCAACTTGCCGCTAACAAGCCGCTTAACCCGCAGTGCATTACCATGCACTGCTTTGACTCCCAACCGCTGGCGCGTTTGGGAGCAAGTTAGCTATAACGTTATGTGTAAAAAAGTAAAAAAACCGTTGGTAGCTTTAAAAACTGAACAAATAGAAAAAAATCAGGTAATTTGAAGCACGTACCCAGAAAATGGAATGGCGCATGCCTTTTTCCAACAATCACGGTAAACTGAAAAAACAGAACCAGTAA
>JALTJN010000059.1 GCA_027076405.1 Chromatiales bacterium | reverse complement strand
ATCTATTACAGGCTTTTACTTAGAACCACCTGGCGGTGTTTCATTAAGTATTTCCTGATCTCGCGTTGCTCGCTCTGGTCAATTCCGGAAACCCCGTAGCTCGTTGAGTTACGGGGTTTTCTTTTGCCCGTCGTTTGGTGAATGAATTTGCAATATTGATATTAACGTATATTCTTGATTCGAAAGCTGGATTTCATAATTATACTAATTGAAGTGGATTCATCCTTATGCCCGCTATTTCTTATCGAACTTTTTGTGCCTCAATATTGTTATTGTTTCTTCTGCCATCAATTTCTCATGCAGAGGTTTATCAATGGAAAGATAAAAATGGCAAGGTTCATTTCTCCGATACTCCTCCTGTCGATATAAAAGCGAAAAAAAAAGAAATTAAAACTGAAAGCATCGGTTCAGTTACTATCGGTTATTACACTAAAGTTGCACGCGAACTTAAACCACTGCAAGTTGCTGGCTCTGAATATAAACGTGTGAAAGTTGAAGGTATTGTTGTCTCAGATGATATTGCGGATAAAGGTAAGAATGTTATCGGATATAACTATGTTGGGACATCGTGTGTAAAAAAATCAGGAACAATAAAATTATCAGATGAAATTTTAAAGCCAATAATTCGTAAATATTACCAAATTTTCTATGATGCTCTTCGTGCAAGTGGGTATTCAAGCAAATCTTATACTAGATATATAACAAACCGTACAGATAACAGAGACGTGATAGGTTTTTCTGCTGAAATTATAGAATTACGTTTGAATACGTGTGTAAGGAATAAAAGACAAATAGATATTTGGAAACAACAAATATCTGCTTATATGAAAGTAAAATGGAATCTGTTTGATACAAAAAGCCGTAAAATTATATATCAAATTATCACGGAGGGTTCGAATAAAGGCCTTTTTTCAACAAGGTTTGGTAGAAATATCCCCGTAACTGAAGGTCAACTTAGATCGTTCAAAATGGCATTAAGGAATATGCTGGCAAATAAGGAATTAGTAAATCTTCTGAAAAGTGGAGTGCCTACTAGTCACCTTAAGGTTGCTGAGAATGAATTGGAAAATTTCATAGGACTTCCATTGACCCTCAAAGTAAATAATACGTATAAACAAAAAGGTTTTACAAGCGTAGTTGGTAAGTTGAAAACGGGCACAGTAACTATTCGCTCACAGGGTGGCCACGGTAGTGGTTTTATTATCTCGGAAAAAGGCTATGTTATTACAAATTGGCATGTTGTAAAAAATGAAAAGAAAGTAGTAGTCATTTTTGCTAGCCGTGAGCTAGAAGCAGATGTTCTTCGTATTAATGTAAATAAAGATGTAGCACTACTTAAAATAAAGGGAATTACTCATTCAGGTTTGACCATTAGCAATCAAGGTCTAGTAGAAGGAGAAAAGATTTACATTATAGGCACGCCATTAAATGAGAGGTTTAGTCATACGGTAACGAGTGGTATCATTTCTTCTATACGAAAACTGGGTGATGGTAATAGTTATTACCAGACAGATGCAGCAGTAAATCCAGGTAATTCCGGGGGACCTGCTTTTAATGAGGATGGCGAAGTGATAGGCGTTACGTCGGCCAGTTTGCGTAGTATTTTTGGTGGTTCATTGAATATCAATTTTTTAATCCCGATTAATGATGTTTTTAAGGCATTAAATATAGTGCGACGGTAATTTTATGAAATAAATATTTCTATAAGGATTGTTGTTTTTTGCTTTTGTTGACTAGACGTTTCTCAAATATTTGCTATAAAGCTAATAATAAGCAAATAGATTGGTGAGGATTAGAAATGTCATTTTCCGCAGAACCCACTCCTGGCGAATATTATCGAGATATGGATCTTGAAGTAGATTTTGTTGTCGTTGATAT
>JALTJN010000058.1 GCA_027076405.1 Chromatiales bacterium | reverse complement strand
GTATAGATTGAGGTGTAGAAGCGATTATTTTTATCACTCGAAATAAAAAATGCCGCCAAAAGGCGGCATCGAGTCACAACTTATCCTTTAACTAATGGGGGAAGAGATAAGTCGCAGGGGGGGGGGGTAAATCTAAGCAGCCTGTTCTTTTGCTAAACGAGCTGATTCAGCCTGTTCTTCTGAATAAGCCGCGCCAGACCACATCATGTCATAGGCAATTTCTTCATTGCCATTTTCACAACATTCAAGAACATTTTCGAATAATGGCTGGAAAGTGTCTGAACGGTGAGACGCCTCATGCTCTTCGAAAGTCTTCCAGAAAGTAATAATAAGCGCTTCTTTGCCTTTTAATTCACTTTCAACAGCCTGACCAATGGTTGAGCCTTCATTTGACACGTTGCCGCTGTTAAGACAAACAAAACCACCGACAAATCCGGTCGTAGAATGGTATGTTTTTACGTTTTCGCATAAAAAGGCAACACGTTCCTGAACGTCATCAATCGTGTATTCGGGTTTAATAATGACACGGTTAATCGTTACGATACCATCGTGGGGGAAGTTTTTAATAAGTCCATCTGCTACTTCTGACATGGGAAAATCCTCTTTAAAATAAAAAACATATAAGTAAATAATTAATTACTAATATAGTTGAGGATATAAATTAAATCAAGGGCAAGATAAAATTTTATTTATGCCAAATAGGTTGGTTTATGCTGTTTCTTGTCAAAAATGTGGGGGGTGACAGTGAATTTTGATAAAAATCGGTTTGTTATCAGAGTTTATCCCATGATTCACGAATATTGCTGGCCAGTCTCATCGGATCAAAGGGTTTAGCAATAACATCGGTCACATTTAGTGATTTGAGAAATTCTACTTCCTGAGGTTGAACCTTGGCGGTCATAAACATGACCGGAGTTTCTGCGAGTTGCGGGATTTTGCGTAATTCCTGAAGTGTTGTCGGCCCATCCATGCCGGGCATCATGACATCAAGTAGAAATAAGTCCGGTTTAAAACTGGCTGCTTTTTCAATGGCCTCTGCGCCAGAACTGCAAACGAGCAGCTCAAATCCACCAACATTTTCGAGTGCAACACGGGCAATCATTTGAATATCCGGTTCGTCTTCTACATAAAGAATTTTTTTTAATTCAGCCATTGTTTAATCCGCAATAATGTAAAGGTATATCTATCTGGTTTATATAAAAATAACATGTGATAAATATATCGGTATGGCTGAAATAAACTTAAATATTTAGCTTAAAAATATTCATTTACACAGGAATATGCGTTTATTGTAAGAATAAAAACAAAGACCCATTACCCCGGCGGATATTAATTAATAAACTTTTGCTATTGGAGATAGCCGCTTGTAATTCCTCAATATTTTTAATGTTTTTTCGGTTCGCCGAGGTGATAATGTCGCCTCGACGCAAGCCGGTGCGCGCAGCAGGACTACCGGATTCCACATCAGCGATAATAACGCCTTCAATACGCCCATAGAGTCGGGAAGCGGGCTGTATATTTTGTAAAACAGTACCGCTTAAATGAGGATGTAAATCTTCGCCTTTAATGCTTTCTTTTGGTTTATCCTGTTCTGAAACCTTTGCATTGAGTAGCAGAACTTCTCCGTCTCTTAAAATTTTCATTTCAACGCTCTGGCCAATACGCAACAGACCCATGTTGTTTCGCAACATATCTGCATTGCGTACAGTTTTATTATTAATTTCTGTGACGATGTCTCCGGGTTTTAAACCTGCACGGTCTGCCGGAGAATCTTTTTCGACATGTGATATGACAGCACCACGGCGAAAAGGAATATTAAATGCCTGAGCCAGTTGTTGTGTCAGATCCTGAGCTTGTGCGCCTAAACGCCCACGCTTTACTTCACCATATTTAATCAGTTGTTGCATGATGTCGTGTGCCATATTGACAGGAATGGCGAAACCAATACCAATATTGCCACCACTTTTTGAAAAAATTGCAGTATTAATGCCTACTAGCTCACCACGCAAGTTAACTAACGCACCGCCAGAGTTACCGGGGTTAATAGAAGCGTCGGTTTGAATAAAGTTTTCATAACCTTCAATGCCTAAACCACTACGTTCTATGGCACTGATAATGCCAGAAGTTACTGTCTGGCCAAGTCCAAAAGGATTACCAATGGCGAGAACAAAATCCCCCACGTTATGTTTTTCCGAGTTAGCCAGTGGTATAGCGGTAAGATTTTTTGCCTTGATTTGAATAACCGCAACATCACTGTCCGGATCGGTACCAATTAATTTGGCCTGATAAGTTTCGCCATTGAGCAGTGTCACTTTTATTTCATCGGCTTTATCAATCACATGGTTGTTTGTAATGATATAACCTTTCTCGGCATTAATGATAACGCCCGAGCCGAGACTTTGAGTTGTTTGTTGACGAGGTTGTGATGGCATACCAAAAAATTGCTGAAAAAACGGATCGTCAAACAGTGGATTATTCTGAATTCGAATCGTGCTGCTGGTTGCAATATTAACAACAGCAGGAGTAACATTTTTGAGCATAGGTGCAAGGCTGGGTAAAGCTGTGCCCTGACTGTCCACTGCAGGCAGCGAGGCATGGCCAGGTGTAAACAATACAGCCATTAACAAAAAACTAATCCATTGTGAACGGATAAAGTTGCGTTTGATTTTTGTGCTCATAAATTTACCTGCGTGTTTTTAATGATAGCTTTATAATTTTTAAATTATGTTTAATACAATAACTTGTATCATGTTATATGCTTTTAGTGAACTGTTGGATTATACAAATATAAAAAAGTTCATATATTTATTTTTTTAGAAAACAGTATAAAAAATAGCCCCGCAAGAACTTTCTGCTCAAAATTCTTTTTGGGGCTAACGGAGTATAAACTTAAAGTCTGAGTACTTGATTATTTCTTAACTTCAATTTTACGAGGTTGAGCTTTTTCCTGTTTGGGAATGGTAATATTTAAAACACCATTTTTGCTTTTTGCACTGATTTTGTCGGCATTAGCTGTATCAGGAAGACTAAAGCGACGATAAAAAGTGCCATGCTGGCGCTCAATTCGTTTATAACCGTCTTTCTCTTCTTTGGTTTCTGATTCACGTTCCCCTTTTATTGTGAGCATACCGTCTTCCATATGCACATCAATTTGATCAGGCTCAACACCGGGTATATCTGCGTGGATCAAAAATTCTTTATCGGTTTCTTTAATGTCAATTGCGGGAACCCAGTCGCTGGTAGCAATGTTGCTTCCTTCTTCAGACGAAGATTGGCCATGCATTAAATGCTCCATTTCACGACGAAATTGATCCATTGAGTTCCATGGTTGGTAGCGTACTAGTGACATGATTTTTCTCCTCTTAAGTTGTCTGTTAAATTAATTGATATAAACGATATGGGTACCATAAATACTTTGTTCAAGGAGAGAAGTTAAAAAAAATAATAAATTTTTTTAATGAGTAAGAATAAATTAAATAAACAGAATTAATCTTTAAGAAAAGAGAATGTTTTTCGGTGAAGCGGTGTGACAACAGATGCAATTATATCATTATAGTAAGGTTATAGTTTTAGCAAGGCATATAAAATGCGAAAAGCTCATCTAGAAATAAAAACGCAGCCGCATTGAAAGACTAAATGGAATATGTCCAAATTCAGATTGTGTTTTATTGGCAAGCGTTAAACCGCGCCCCGCGCCCCATAATAAAGAGAGTAATAATTCTGATTCATCACTCACGGAATAGTTGAGATTGATCTGGTGCAAGACCGAGCTGTTGATAGTCCCGCTTGTTTCTTTTAGCGGGCTAACAAGCAAACTGTATGTGCCATTAATCAGCGGACTAAGAACCCGGTTAACAGAAACAGCAAAAACATTTTGGCTAAGCTGAGGTTGTAGTCGGTACTGACTGTATAAATCAATGGCTGGATTTGTTATTGCCGTTACCGTACTAGCGCCATGACTATTGTTATACCACTCGGTGGTAATAATCGTTTCATTATTTATCTGGTAATCCAGCCCGGCGATGACAAAAGTAAAGTCGGAATTGCTGCCGGTACTATTATAATGAGCGCCTTCGATTCGCCAGCCTATTCCTGACCAGGCACTTTCAAATGATGCGCCCAGCACCTGATAACCAATAATACTTCCTGCTAACAAACTATAGTCAGACTGCTCGCCTACCTGTTTTCGAAAATACAAAGCCGCATTGGTTTGTTGTTTTATAGCAGGATTGTCATTCGGTGAAAAAGCATAAACTGCCGAGAGCGATGAAAAATCTGAAGGAAACCAGTCAAGGCGTGCGGCATCGATACCTTGTTTATAATCGGTATCAATGTCGGTAGGAGAAAAAGCACCAAAAACATTTAGCGGTTGCCAGAAACGACCGCTACCCCAGTCAATGGCCTGCCTGCCGATGGCAAAACTCATTTTTTTAAAACTCTGTTTATAAAAAGCACGATCAACTTCATAACCTAGTCGAGTTGCATTACTGGTTTCATTTTCATTTAACCAGTTGTATGAGAGCGAGTTGTAACGAAAAAGATCACTCGAGTTTTTGTCATTAAAGGGGAGGCCGCTAATATGCTGCCGAAGAAACTTTATCTGCAATGACCATTCAGTGGTATTACTGCTTGCGTCAAGCATAAGCCGTAAACTTTGCTGGTCGGTTGTGATTAGTGTGTTTTTATTAATATACCCTGCGTCGCCCTGAGTGGCTTGCGCGGTTGAGCCGAGCATCGAGGTGCGGCCTGTTAGCTCAACAGCATTGACGTTGTTGAACGAAAAAAATAAAACGGAAACTAAAATGAGTATATCGTTATTGATGTTCATGCCGTTCGTCGCTGATAATTTGTCCATCTTGCAAGGTAATAATTCTTTCTGCCCGCTCCATTACACGCGGGTCATGGGTTGAAAAAATAAAGGTGGTTTTTTCTTCATGTGAAAGTGTATGCATAATATCCAACAATGCTGTGGCATTTTCAGAATCAAGATTTGCCGTGGGTTCGTCGGCTAAAACAAGTCGGGGGCCTGCGGCAAGTGCACGGGCAACCGCCACCCGTTGTTGCTGGCCACCACTGAGAGCAGAAGGTCGTCGATGAATCACATTTTTCAATCCAACCAGCTCAAGATAATGCTGTGCCCGTTGGCGACAGTCTTTTTTATGTCGTCCTTGTAACACCATGACTAACTCAACATTTTCCAGCGCACTTAGCACAGGCACCAGGTTGTAAGACTGAAAAACAAACCCCAGTTGAAATAAACGAAAATCGGATAACTGTGCTTCTGTTAATTGACTAATGTCTGTGCCGTTGAGTTGTGTTGTTCCTTGTGTCGGTGAGTCCAGACCACCAATAATATTTAACAAGGTTGTCTTACCGGAACCGGATGGCCCTACCAATGCAGCAAACTCGCCTTCCTTCACTTGCAGATTAATATCGGTTAACGCCTGAACATTGAGTTCACCCTGACGATAACGTTTGCTAATGCCTTGTAATGTGAGTAGTGCCATTTTGAAACCTGCAGTTTTGTTAGAAAATATTTCTTTTAATCCGGCTATGGAACCGGGGTAAACAAATCAAGACTCGCAAGAGATGTCATTCCTGGCTGCTCGACTGCCACATCGTTGTGGCAGACGGTCTTAATTTGTTTACCCCAATTCTATATCCTCACTGTTTATATAAATTTTAATTAAGTACGCAATGCTTCAACCGGCGTTACCCGTGCAGCTTTAATTGCCGGATAAATACCACTGCCTAATGTTGCAATAAAAATAATACTGGTGAGTTGAATTACTCGTGCCCACGAAAGTTCTGTATAGATCACAGGGTCAATTACGGTTCCCATCATCACATTACCGCCTTCACTGATCATGGCAGTAAAATCTATTCCATAATGTGAAAACCAGAGATGGGTTCCGCCACCTACAATCCAGCCAACCACAATCGCTAACAGCCCAAGTAAAAAAGATTCACAAAACACCAGTAAAATTAAATTTTTCCGGCTTAGTCCTAATGCACGCAATAAACCAAACTCACGCGTTCTTTCCAGCACACTCATTAAGACAGTATTAAGTACACCAAATACCACCATAACTAAAATAAGAATTAAAAATATATAATTACCGGCATTATCAATCGCAATAAACTGTACCAGTTGCGGCATCATTTCCTGCCATGCCAGAGTGACAACATGTTTATTATCCAGTTGAGTTTTAATTTTTTCCTTCCACACGGAAAAGGTGTCAGGATCATTTAAAAAAATAGCAAAGCGGGTAACGGGTTGGCGTTTAATGTCGGCGCCTTCTCCAACAAGAAAGCGTTGCGCAAATTTAAGATTACTCAAAATCAGAAAATCATCCATTTCAGAAATTTGCGAATCAAAAATGCCGCGTACACGTCCGAGTTGTGCTTGCGAGTCACCACCTTTTTTTCCGGCCATTAAAACAACTTTACTGCCAACCTTGGCTTTAAGTTTTCGCGCCATGCCTTCGCCAATTACAATGCCGCGATCATCTCCGGCTTTAATCCAGTGGCCTTTTATTAATTTAGGCTTGAGCATTTCAACTCGTGGATCATTGGTATTGCGTAAACCTTCTAGTGCCGAGCCAACAGAATTATTTGCGGTACTGGCCAGCACCTGTAAAGAAACACGTGGTTCAATGTTTGCCGGTATATTTAGTGCCGCCAGTTTTTCAGTTAAGGCCAGACCATTTTCAAGATACTTATGGTTTGCCGGTGCTTCAATATAACCGCGTGGTTGTACTGTAATATGGCCTTCGCCTAATTTGATTGCATTACGAATTAACGAGTTATGACTGCCATCACCAATACCAATGGATAACACCGCCAGTCCAAAACCAATTGCGATAGAACTTAAGGTAATGATGGTGCGTTTTCGATGGCGCCATAAATTTCGCCAGGCTAACATCAGTAACATTTTATATTTTAGTTTCATGATTTCGCCGTTACCGCATCACTGCTGCCGGTTTAAGTCTAACAATACGCCATGATGGAATCAGTGAAGCCAACATCGTGATCACAATCATCATTAAACAGGCATAAAGCACATCCACAGGTAATAGATAGCCTTTCATAATGGGTTCAAAAATCATTCCTGCCCAGTCATAGCCATCGGGCATGGCATCACTAAAGTCGATACCATGTTTTTCAAAGTAACGGTTGATTACTAAACCGACTAGCGTTCCCACCAGTGCAGAGACCAAAGCCAGAAAGAATGATTCAATTAAAACCATCAACAATAACCAGCGTCGTTTCATACCAATGGCAAGTAAAATTCCAAATTCGTGGGTACGCTCATGCACGGCCATTAACATAGTGTTTAACATGCCAAGTGATGCGAGCGTGATAATAATAAACCCCACAACCAGAACAATGGCCTTACTCATCTCCATCATGTCGGCAATGGCGGGGGTAAGTTGTCGCCAGTTTCGTACTACTGGCTTACCACCAAATTTATCGAGTGGCTGTTCTTTAGTGAGCTGGTCGAGTTTGTTTTTTATTTTTGTCTGCGTCTTGGCCAGTAAGGTCATGTCATTTATTTTAATGGCCAGCTCATGAAAGTCGTTTTGCAAATACATTAATTGTTGATAGGCTTTGATCGACATCAATACACCGGTACGATCAAAGTTTGGTGCCAGTGGTTTGAGCACTCCGGCAATACGGTACAGTGCATTGCCGATACTGCCATCAACAGCCTGAGTCACCAGCACTAATTCATCACCAATTTTCACATTCATATTTTTTGCTAACTGCGCACCTATCACCACGTTATAACGTT
>JALTJN010000057.1 GCA_027076405.1 Chromatiales bacterium | reverse complement strand
CGTGTGGGTGAATTAAGGAGGGTTGCTCTGATGAAGTTTTTCGCCTTAATATTAATCCCTTTTCTACTAATTTTAGCTTCTTGCGGTTCAGAAGATGGAAATAATGGTTTTAGAGAGGTAAAAGAATTCAAAAATATTTTGGCTCTTCAGCATATAAATGACATCAAGGTTCAGGATGATTCGACACAATTTATCTCTCAAATTTATAGCGCAAGTGTAGATCAGGATGGCAACCTTTATGTTATCGATAAAGATAAGAAAAAAATTTTCAAGTTGAACGACAAGGGAAATATCACTGCGGTTTCCGGCGGGACTGGCCAGGGTCCGACAGAATTTGACATGCCCTTGTGGGGCAGAATTTTTAAAGAAAAATTATACATTGTAGATGTCAATAACAACAAAATAAATAAGTATGATCTGGGGCTTAATTATTTAGAAACCATACCGATGGAGGCGGGCTTTTATCCTGTTGACTTTGACATTCTTAATGATTCGCTGATGGTTTTCAGTTACCTGCAGGGCGGCAATTATGAAGAATTCATCAGGGACAATACTTTCTTTATATTTAATATAAACAGCAAGCACAAACAGTTTTTCGGCGGCTTTCCTGAAGAATATCATGAATATAAAATTCTAAATTCCACAATTAGCAGAATCCAGGCCGACAAGACAACACAAGAACTATATGTTATCTTTTACGGAAGCCGCTATATTCATAAGTATGATCTAAGACAACAACAAAAACTATACTCTTTTGGTTATGAAGATGAGCGTTTTCCGTTTGTAAACAAAGATTATTCATTGCAATGGACATTTGAAAAGAAGTTAAAATATACTTCCAGTTATGTATGGAATCAGTATATATATTTGTTGAATAACAATTACCTGGTTAATATTTATGTCCATCCGACCAAATTTGATGAAACATTCAATTACTCGTTTGATGATACAAAATATTATTACAGCATCTTGTCCACAGACGGGGATTATGTTCAGAAATTCAAAGAATTTCCAGGCAAGCCATTGTCTATGATTGAAGATAAAATATATGTTTTTACCGACAATTCTCCTGGCAATTATACGATCAGCGTTTATAAATTCGTAGCATTATGATAAATCTTGTATCCTATCTCAAAATACTCTTCATCAGGTTGAGTGGGGTGAGCAGGATATAGCGCTGGTATAAGGATATCAATCCAGTCCTCCGATGTGGAAATAAATCGCGTTGCTAAAGCGCTGTTTGTTGCGAAACCCTCTGCTGCGTGCTTTGATCACATGTATCGCAGACAGGTATGCAATTCACTCCAGCGCTTTTGACGTTTGTCACAGCCTGGAATCTGACGACCACAGTTCTGACAGCTCTGTGGTGCCCTTCTTCGAGTTCAACATGCACGACCACCTGGCCTGCAGATGCTTCGTGTTCTGCCTCAGATGGAAAAGCACGGCATCAGTAACGCGCCAGGGACATCACTGTCCAGCCTTTTTTCATAGAGGTCTTTGTCTCGCAGGGCATACCTGAATTGTTTGTGCTCGTTTGTGGAGACTTGCGCAGAAAAATCTTCATGGCTTTGATATGGCAATAGTACGATCTATACCATGATTTTGTCAAGAGCGGTGGGGGAATCATCGAAAATCAATCCACACGATTTGAGGAAGAGCCAAACAAAACATTTTGCTCAGTACGGCCTGAGTGTGTACTCTGATTAACCACGAAGGGCACTGAGAGCACGAAGTTCAACATCCGCTCAGCATCAGATATCAATGTATGCAACCCAGGGCATCACAACAATTTTTCATGATCATCACGAACTACCCTTTGCGCTTTTGCGTTTGAAAAAAACATCGTGCCCAGGGGGAGAGAAAAAGAAATAAGACGATGGCATG
>JALTJN010000056.1 GCA_027076405.1 Chromatiales bacterium | reverse complement strand
CTTATTTCTTTTTGTGTTAAAGGGGATTGAACGCCCTCGCGTTTACCGTAAAGATTTTTAAGAATGGCGGAACATTCTTACACTTTGCTCTTGGGCAAAAAAGCACACAAACGATAGTTTGTATAAGTGCGCCCTTCATATTTTATTACGGGATGCTATTACGGCGAACAGAATAATTCCCGCCCCCCTCACAATTACTAAAACATCCTCAACCAACAAAGCCCCTCGCAAGGCTAAAAATATCCTACAAGAAACGCATAAGATAAAAATTAGCTCTAATAGTTCGAGGATTCGATTAAACTCACAATTTATGGGGATACAGAATGCAATTGCAAAGTATTGCATTGCACGCAAATGCACGACGTGCATACTTATTGCACTGATTTTAAACGCACTATTGCGCTCTTATTGCGAAAATAAGAAACGCAACAGTTTGCAACTAACGCGCAAAAGGTAAAAAATGGCACAGGTAGGACTAACAAAAGCTGCTAAAATAACAGGCAAGGCCGCATCAACAATCACAAGGCGGACAAAGCACAAAGAAACAAGCAAACGCCTAGGATTTACATTAAATGGTGATGGAGAAAAGCTTTATGATGTGGCAGAGTTAGAGCGTATTTTCGGCACACTAAAACCACAACGAGAAACAACGGATACAAACGACAATGCAATTGCACGCAATAGCAATAACGCAACCCAACGCAACAATTTGCAACAACAACTTAATGATGCAAAAGAAGAAAAAAACGCACTACTACAAGATAAAATAGACCTATTACATGCACAATTAGATGACATGAGGCTAGATCGCGATGAATGGCGTGAACAAGCGAAGCAAAGCACACGACTTTTAGAAGATCACACTAAGCAACCCGAAAAATCGCCAGAGAACACCACAGAGAAGAAAAAAGGGCTCTGGGGTAGTCTGTTTAGTTGATACGTTGTAAAAGCTATCAGGGGCGCAAATGTGCCCTACTCGCGCAAATTTGAAAGTGACTTGATGAGTACAGAAGAGAATAAACCACCAAAAGTTAAGCCCCGCCTTAAATCCGCCCCAAAAATTGGGCAGGTTTATTGGTGTGACTTTCCTAAAGATGCGCAATTACCTGAGTTTTGGAAACGGCGGCCTGTGGTAATTTTATCCTATAAAAATACATTAAACGGCTCTGTAACTGTTATCCCATGTTCAACGGATGAAAAAAACAGAACGAATAAGTGGGCGTACCCTTTGAAAACAACGCTAAATAATCTTGAAGGGTGGGCAATTTGTGATAAACCATCAACAGTCGCTGTAAGTCGTTTATTTCCTGAAAGAACGGGAATTAAGAAACTACCAGATGATGAATTTAACGGATTATTGAAGCTGGCCTTAGAATGGCTGCCAAAACCTAGATAAGCCAAAGGGGACAAAATAATGCCCCCTTGGTAAGTAATTCACCCTCCAAAAAGGGGAAGCGGTAACTTAAAAAGTCCCGTATATGTCTATAATACTAGTTGGAAATTCCCAACATGTCAAACAATTACGTCCGAATTCGGACGCCACCGCACGTAAATGAACGGTATTGGTATTCCCCTTTTGCGGCTTAATGCTCATAATTTGCACTACTCACTTCATTGGTAAGCCATTGCAAAGTGTTCCGCATGCGCAGAATGTTGATTTTTATCAAAGTGTGGTGCAGTTGAGTATATTTTACTCTGGCTCAAGATTGTTACGCTTTAAAATAGCGTCAATTTTATCCTGAAAGTCTTGTTCTTGGTCTGTATTCTTTCTTTTATATATATTTTTGTTATTAGTGTCTGACTCTTCTGTCATATCCCGTGTTTCTTGACTTATAGACATTTTTTTACGAGTTTTCTTGGGTTTTAGAGCTGCAAAATTAAGGTGAATCTTTATGCCTGTGTAATAGCCTATGCGGTCTTTCGTACGGCTGTAAAAAAGATAACCTTCTTCAATCGCATCTTGCAGATAACGGTGAACCTGCCTTTCACTTCGGCCTATCTTCTTGGCGATAATTCCAATGGTTGTTTCTAAGGCCTGTTCATGACCAGCCCACCCCATGAGCATAAGCACCATACAGCGCGTTTGTGGCATCATACGAGGGTTTGTTACGAATGATTGCCTAACAGGTCGCACAAAGGCGTTTATTGCCAATGATGGGATTGGTAGGCCTTTGCGCTTGGGCGCATATACACCGCTAAATTGCGGTGCGGATAAGACGCGGAGTAGAGAGGATGCGTTAATATGTTTCATTTTTTGGGTTCTCCTGATGAAGAAACCTGCCTTGAAAAAAAGTCACAAAAACCTGTTACAAGAATGAAAATTATTCTTGCATCGCTTCCGATTTTGGGCGATGCTGATCTTGCAATAGATTCAGGGCATCGATTAAATCGAATTGTTCTAAGGTTAATAAGACCCGCTTCGGCGGGTTTTCTTATGTCTGGGTTATAAATTCCTTGTTAAATTAAAGTCGTAAAAGATTCTTTGTGCAAACGCACAAAGAATCACATTACATCTTCGCGCGATTCTATCCACTGAATCAACCACAGGGACGGTGGGTAACTGCACTTATGAACAGCAAAACCGCCTTTAAAATACCTTATAATTTTTCAATACGCCCAGTATTCGTTGGCCTAAAACGAAAAATGAATACTAGTGATTTGGAATAAATGTGGAAGGTTGTCCCGCAAGCGGGTTATTTTTATGATTTTAATCTTAAATATTACTTTCAAAAAATTGTCATAATGAGCGTTATCACGCACTTATTCTGAAAACCTGAAAGGTATAAAAGTGCCAATAGCTGACATGCAATATCATTTTAATACCCTAAATTAAGAATAGATAATAACCCCAAATTTGATCACAATAATGAAAGACTAGCGTAGGTAAAAGCATAATTTTAAAAGGCACCTTAGCGACCTAACAAGCCTTATATTTTGGGTTTATATTTTACTACGTTAAATCCGCTTACGTCAAAATCAAAAACGGGTGATCCTTCTTGGTAAATATTCATGGAAATACGAACCCGCTTGGCTTTCATCATTTTTCCTACAAATCGGCTATAATTACTAATGAAAATGGTCTCGGTACTGTTATCTGCCGCGCCTACCGCAGTATATGAAGTCGCGTTTTCGTCATCAAAACGCACCCGTACCGTGCATTTATCATAGGAGGGACAAAGAATTTGTCCTTTTTCTATTTTGAAGATAATATCTTTCCCATATTTTGGGTCTGTCCTCAGGATCAGCCTGCCGTTCTGCGCACCCCCATAAGGAAAATCGAATTTCACCGTGTTAGAGCTAGAAAGACTAGCGGTATGGGTTATCCCTTTGCTCATGGGATCAGCCCTGTGGGAATATGACCATGGTGCCGCTGCCGCTTCGGCTGTTTGTTTTTCAACGGCAGTATCATGGAGTTTTTTAAACTCATTATCTGCCACCACGATATATTCGATGCCGATACGTTTTGCATATCCATAATTTCCATTGGCGAGTTCGTTTTTCAAGTCGGTTATAAGGGCGGTTCGTTTTTCCTTGAATTCACTTATAAGGCGCTCCTCTGCCTGTTTCTGCTTATCCTCTTTTTCCTTAGCCAACGCCGCTACAGCCTCATCGTACAATCTCTTAATCTCCGCATTGTCCGTTCCAAGTAACAACTCGGTTTTTGTCTTTACCATCCACCAATTCTTACTTTCCGCGTATGTAGAAATTTCTTGTAAACCCTGATCGGTATTTTTTGCGAAGGTTGTTTCAGCTTTTTCACGTAAATCCTGCTGCTTGACCTGCGCCTGTTCAGCTTTCTTTTGTAGGTTATCCATCTTGCCAGATGGGCTGTTCAATGAACCTAGAAAGATCACAATCACAACAATGGATAGCATCGCAACGCCTATAGAATTAGACGTTTTTAAAGGAGTGTTCTCTAATTTTTTCTGCACCGTCGGCAACAACAATGCTCCAGCAGCCATGATACCTAAGCCAACGATGAGATTGCTGACGACAATTGCCAAGCCTGTCATAAAGAAGAGGATAAAACCTATGGCTTGCAGTGTAAGCTTAGATGCAGATTTTAACTTTGACCGCCAGTCATCGTTATCTTCTGGCTGCATAGCCGCTTGTTTTTGTATGGCGGCTTCCGAAATGCTTGCAGTGTCCTGTGATGCTTGCGTGGGTTTTGCCGATGAGGCTACCGTTTTCTCTATTTCAACGAGCTTACCCTTTGTCAGAAGAACTGGTATACCGAGAACAACAGCACCAATCCCCCAAACCATCAGGATAAGACCTGTACCAATAGTCGAGCCAATAGCAGCACCAGCTTGCTCCGCACTAGAACCGCTATCTATCATGGGCGCAATGTCAGTCCAATAACTAAACAGCCAGAACAACATCAAGAGATTAAAGCCGATAAACAGCCACTTAATAAGTTGACCGACAGGGCCTCTAATGTGTTTTAATGTTCTGACGGTTTTATTCATTATCTTATCCTGTAATTTGGCTATTAAGCTACTTTAGCTCGGTTTTTACACCATAATAGCGCTGCCGCATATTTAAGAAAGCATTTTCTATATTTGTAGATATTGGCACTTTGTAGAAAATCTTGAAAATGCAAAAAGTGATAACCGTTTATGTAGAAATATATTTAACGCACTTATTTCTTTTTGTGTTAAAGGGGATTGAACGCCCTCGCGTTTACCGTAAAGATTTTTAAGAATGGCGGAACATTCTTACACTTTGCCCTTGGGCAAAAAAGCACACAAACGATAGTTTGTATAAGTGCGCCCTTCAATATTCTTTTCGGGATGGCATTAAAACTAAATATAGAATTTTATAGATAAGCGTCCAGTTACTGTCGCCTATTACTGGTCTGTGGTATTCCATTCACCTAGAGAGACACTGTAAGAGCATAAATAACATCATCTAGCCCCTTCATCATTCATTAAACCTAGTTTTGTGTTTTCTGTGGATTAAGTAAAATATGCAGTGTAAAAAATATCGTTCACCCTGTAAACTGTTCACGAACGCTCAACGTTACCAATCGCGAACACAACATATGAACAGGTAAACACCAATGTATTTCACCTTAGGACAAGCAGCAAAAGAAACAGGTAAAAGCAAAGCAACTATATCTAAATACCTTAATAACGGGAAGATTTCGTTTTTATCAAAAGATACGAATGGGTATAAAATTGATGCTGCTGAATTATTTAGAGTGTTTCCAAAGCCTGAACAGCAAACAGGTACAAATGAACAATCGCGAACACCAAAAGCGAACACTGATTTACACTTTAAAAACATGGAATTACAGATCAAACTTGATGCTGCAAATAAAGATATTGAATATCTTAAGGCAGATAAAGAAGATTATAAAAAACGGCTTGATAATGAAGCCAACGAACGACGAAAACTAACAATGATCCTAACAGATCAAAAAACAGAAAATAAAAAAGGGTTTTTCAAAAAGATGTTTGGCTCATAAATGCCGTTTAAAGTCCATTTCTTTACCAAGAACTCTCACAATCAAGATCCCTGTATCTGTATTCGTGAAAAAGATAATATGACGACCATAAGGAAATCTCTGTAAATTTGGTGCAAGATCACCTGAATTATATCCTATATTTGAATTTTCAGCCAAAAACTGAAATTGCTCAATTAAGCCGTCATAGTATTGATCTGCTTGGCGCAAACCATGTTTTAAAATTCCATCAGCATACAAATGATCTACGTCTAATTCTGCTGTGTTACTAAGCTGGTATTTGTCCATTTTTTCTTAACCGTTTAAGTACGTCATTTCTAATATCTTCAACAGTTCTATCACTAATACCACTGGATAGACCTTCTTCAATAGCAGCCTTGAGAGTATGAAATTTTTCTTCTCGTTCGCGCTCTCGGCGAATAAGATCATTTATAATATCCGTTTTATTTGGATATTCTTCGCTTTCTACTTTAGCATTAAGCCATTCGTTATTAGGCGATGTAAAATTTACAGATTGTTTCATTATAATACCTCTTCCAACATCACTGGTGTTATTAGGTTCTATTATGAACCCAAAAAGCACCCATTGTCAAAGAGTGCTTTAAAGGGCTTGGTAAGCAATTTCTAAAATCTATCAATTATATCATTGAATAACCTTATAGCCCTAAATCTGCCTATATTCACCCCTTGAATAGCCATGTCTCTATCTTTCGGTTATCACAGAAAGGAAATACTCGTCAAAAGTTGCTTAATTTCATAGTGAAAGTTGCTGTTATCCACAGCCTCTCTAGTGTTATATAGTGTTAGTATTGTGTTACACGAATCATCGCCCTGAATCGTTTCATTATATCAATGGCTTACGAGGCGTTTTTTTTATTTTGGTGTGTAAAAGCACGTAAGTTGGTGTGTAAAAGCACGTACGGTGGTGTGTAAAAGCACGTACGGTGGGTGATAACACGTGTAGCTTGACTAGTGGGTGATAACACGTATGTTAGTTACATGGTGGGTGATAACACGAAAGCATATAGAAAACCATTACTCCCCTTGCGACATGGGCAAGGAGATTTTTTTGTATGCGATATATTCGATGCAGCTCCCAAGGGTGACATGGCATCAATGGCGCACCCGATATTCAGCCTATCTACTAAACCAGATAGGAGAATACGGCGATACGAAACGACCGATGGAAATTTTATAGAGATTAAGCCGAATGTTGTAGGACTGGCGACTGTCCATGATCGAGACGTACTAATCTACTGTATATCCCAAATCATGAGCGCATTAAATGACGGACAAAACATCAGCAAAGTACTGAGGTTAAAAGCGCGAGATTTATTGATAGCCACTAATCGCAACACAGACGGTCGTGGATACGAACAGCTAAAATCTGCCTTTGAACGCTTACAAACTACATCCATTGAAACGAATATTACAACTGGTGGCACCGAAACCATTGATATGTTTAGCCTGATTGATCGAGTGCGGATTGTAAGAGAAACACGTGACGGACGCATGCTCGATGTAGAAGTCACACTATCCGATTGGGTATTTAATGCTATTGCAGGGCAAGAGGTTCTTACACTCAACCGTCAATACTTTCAGCTTAGGAAGCCTCTAGAGAGGCGTTTGTATGAATTAGCACGCAAACACTGCGGACAACAAAAACAATGGCGTATAGGGCTTGATAAGCTACAATTAAAGACAGGTTCCAACTCATCATCAAAGGAATTTAAACGGCTGGTACAAAACATCTGTAAAGCAGACAAAGACCATAACCACATGCCAGATTATACATTCCAGATCGAACACAATATGCTGCATGTATCTCCTAAAGCCGCTTTTCTAGAGTCATACACCGAACCTTGCAAGCAAAACCCTATCACAGGCGCGTATATTATCCCCCTGAGTGCTGATGTGTTAGAAAAAGCACGTGACATAGCCCCAACATGGGACATCGACCACCTCGCAAGAGAATGGCGCGCATATGCTGCAAAACTAAAAACACCACCTAAAAACGCCGATGCGGCATTCTTAGGATTTTGTAAATCATGGTATAAAAAACGAGGCAGGGCATAAAAATATTTCCGCGACGCCACGTATTACAAGCGCAAAAACCTAAAATTGTTACTGTGAATTTAGAGTAAAAAAGAGTGTTAGGCGCGCATCTGGCGCAAATGACAGGTTTTTGTCTTGAAAGTTACTTTCAAAAAATTGTCATAATGACGATTATCACGCACTTATTCTGAAAACCTGAAAGGTATAAAAGTGCCAATAGCTGACATGCAATATCATTTTAATACCCTAAATTAAGAATAGATAATAACCCCAAATTTGATCACAATAATGAAAGACT
>JALTJN010000055.1 GCA_027076405.1 Chromatiales bacterium | reverse complement strand
TGGAATGGAAATGCTACTAGTACCAATGACGAATGGCTAGAATTATACAACTCTGGAAACCAAAATATTGCGCTGGATAACTGGACACTAAATTGGAATAACACTAGCATAGATTTGACTGGCATCACTATAACCAGTACAGATTTTATTTTACTAGAACGGACTGATGATAACTCTGTTCCTAATATACCTGCTGACATTATCTATACAGGCTCATTAAGAAATAGTGGTGAAAACATTACTCTGAAATCTGGTGATGAAATTATAGATCAAGTAGATTTCTCTTCTGGCTGGCCAACAAATGCTACTACTACAACTCTGGAAAGAGATTGTAACAATCTATCCATCTGGCAATACAGCAACAACGCCTCAGGCACACCAAAAAGTATTAATTCTATTTGCAATGACAAAGCATCCAACTGCACACCTGCACAAATTACTTACTCATGTATAGATGATGGTATAGCAGAAAAATCTACAACCTATAATGATGACAATTGTACAGACACACTACAACAAATAAATTATGATTTATGCACATGTGAATATGACGACTGGATTGATAATGAGTGTACTGAAGAAGGCAAGTTATTACAAACACGTAATAATACTAACAATTTGGCTTATTGCAATGACACTACACAACTAATAAATACTGACACCTGTACTCCAGAGATTGAAAAAATTATCCAAGGTTATAGTTGTAACAGAAATAATACTTGGTCATGCACTAACGACCAGATTGTTATAAAAGACGGTATAATAGATATACCAATGGCCACTTCATTAGATTTTAGCATCACTAAAAAATCTAACTTTGATATTTTAAAAACAAAAAATAATGTAGATATTACGATATATGTTTTTCATGTTACTAAAAAAATAATAGGCATAGCACAAAACTGGCTATTCTTTGGGGTACTTTAAACTACTGATAATATCTGTTAATCTTAATTCATAACAAGTTAAATAAATATTATGAAATTATTAATAACAGGTGGTGCTGGATTTATTGGCTCTAATTTTATTCACTATTGGACACACAATCACCCCAATGATGAAATACTAAACATAGACTCTCTAACCTATGCTGGCAATATTACTAATTTAGCATCAATAAAAACAAATAAATACAAATTTACTCAGGTTGATATCTGTGATACAGAAGAAATAAATAAAATATTTAAAGATTTCAAACCAGATAATGTAGTGCATTTCGCAGCTGAAACTCATGTAGACAGATCATTGGATAAACCAGATGTTTTTATCCAAACGAATATTTTTGGTACATATAACCTATTAGAAGCGTCATTAAAAAATAATATCAAACGTTTTCATCACATATCTACTGATGAAGTTTTTGGCTCACTAGATTTGGATACGGCTGATAAATTTGATGAGCAAACAAGCTATAAACCAAATAGCCCTTATTCTGCCAGCAAAGCATCTAGCGATCATTTAGTACGGTCTTATGCAGAATCTTATGGACTGCCCATCAGTATTACCAACTGCTCTAATAACTTTGGTCCATATCAACATCCAGAAAAATTCCTCCCTAGAATAATAACTAACCTTATAGACAACAAAAATATTCCTCTGTATGGCGATGGTCAAAATGTTCGTGACTGGCTCTATGTAGAAGATCATTGCCGAGCTATTGAATCTGTATTGTTAAATAAATCAACCATAGGACAAACATATTGCGTCGGTGGTAATTATGAAGATATATCCAATTTAGACATTGCTAAAATGGTTTTGGATATTTTCAATCTAGATGATAACAAAATTGAATTTGTCAAAGACAGACCAGGACACGATATAAAATATGCAGTTAATTGGACAAAAATAAACCAAGATTTGGGCTGGAAACCAAAATATGACACATACCAATGGCTA
>JALTJN010000054.1 GCA_027076405.1 Chromatiales bacterium | reverse complement strand
AAATTTATCAATTATAGAACCATCATTATATAAATGAAAAATACGCCTAATTTGAAAAGCATAATAAAAAATGATACCGGTGCATTTATGTGTGTATATGTACCAATACTACTAGCACTAGTCGCCGTTGGGTCATTTGTATATTTTGAATCAGGTCGAGATAATTATACTGCTTTGGAAATCGTCTATTATTCTCCAGTTATCTTCATCAGTTTGTCTGTTTCTCTTTGGCCGTTTATTCTATGGTGGTGGTACTCAATAAATAAAACGTTTAAAAAAGGTGTTGAATTAAAAGCAAATAACACATATAAAGTAATTAAAAGAGCATTTGATTTGGGCGTTATTTATGCGTTCGAGTATGAGGGAGAAAAGTTTGAACATGTCGCCTCTTTTATTCCCAATAGCACAACAAAATCAATCGCAAAAATGAAATCTTTAAATATCATATTTAATCCCGAAAATAATCTATCTTTTATTAAAGATGCATATTTTGAGAAAGCGAAAAATCAGGCATAAACATTAATTTTTATACATATGATTTTTTTGTTATTATCTGTTTATAGAATAGAAACTAAAGAATACTCACATGTCCATATCCAGGCGTAGGTGCGAATTTATTCGCACAAACCTCGTACTTACTTAAATCGACCTGTTAATAAATAATGTTGAATACCGGAATAATCATGAATAAAAGTTTAATCACTAATTTACTTGCATTGCTCACAGTGGTGTTGGGTTATGTTTTGCAGCAACCTGTTATAATGAGTGTGGGCTTGTTTGCTGTTTCAGGTGCAATTACAAATTGGCTGGCGATACACATGCTATTTGAAAAAGTGCCAGGGCTTTACGGTTCTGGTGTAGTGCCTGCACGATTTGAAGAATTTAAGCAGGGCATAAAACATTTAATGATGAGTCAGTTTTTTACCGATGAAAACATTGATCGTTTTTTAAAAGGCGATAAAGAGAATAACTTTCACCTTGCACCGGTTATTGAAAAAGTTGATTTATCTCCATCATTCGATGCATTAGTCGAAGTCATTATGCAGTCCTCATTCGGCAGCATGTTGGGTATGTTCGGCGGGGTAGATGCGTTAACCCCGTTAAAAGAGCCTTTTGTAAAAAGTATGAAGTCATCCATAATTGATTTAACTAAAGAGGAAAGCTTTCAACGTTTATTGCGGGATGAGTTAGAGCAACCAGATGTGTTGTCAGATATTAAACAGCAAATTTCAGATATCGTAGAAAAAAGATTAAATGAATTAACTCCGCAACTCGTCAAAGAAATCATACAGGAAATGATTAAAAAACATCTCGGTTGGTTAGTGGTTTGGGGTGGTGTTTTTGGCGGTGCAATTGGTTTTATATCGGCATTATTGTTTTAAGTCTCACGTTACTATGTTTTGCGTTAACTTCAGCCCCGCTGCCATTCTCGAATGCCTGTGTTGGAATCCAACGATTATGTAGAAGAACGACATAGTGAATAGGGGCTTGTAAATGATATTCATTAAATGACTTTAACCAATGTCACATTAATAATAAAAATACAGTATAGTATTAAACGGCATATAGTGTATGCTTGAAAATGGCTAAATGATTAAATGTTAAGCTATTAAATGCAAATTTAAAAAATAATTAATAAAGGATAATTAAAAATGTTTTTTTTGAAGAAACTCTTACATGTTTTTTTATGGTTAAGCCTTGCAGTTGCATCGGTGGTTAGTGCTGAAAAAGCCGGTGATGAATTTGATAAGGTGGAAATTAAAACCATTAAGCTGGGCAACGGTATTTACATGCTTATGGGCAGCGGCGGCAATATTGGTGTCTCGGTTGGTGAAGACGGCGTGTTTATGATTGACGATCAGTTTGCGCCATTAGCCCCCAAAATTAAAGCGGCGATTG
>JALTJN010000053.1 GCA_027076405.1 Chromatiales bacterium | reverse complement strand
TCTCCTTTGCTTCACCATCGTCTAATTGATAACTCACTGTTATCGCTTGTGATCGCATAAAAAAAGGAACAAGTGATTTAAATGCTAATTTAATCTCCTTACTTGAAGTATTATACAAAGATAATACTGCAGTACTTCCATGAGACAATATTTCATCTGCGCCCTGATCGTTTAACACAACTGATTGATAGGATCGCCCCGATACTGACTCAGATTGAACACCTCGATATTTTTCTACCCATAAACCACTGCTTTTTTCAATACTATTTAAGCTACTCCAAACAGCATGAGATCGTATACGTAACATTAGTGAATAAAGATCAGGATCTAAATTACTCTCATAATAAAGCTTCTCAGATTCCGCAATAAGTTCGCTAGCATTATCTACACCCTGCTCTATAGCTAGTAAATTTCTAAGTAATTTAGTATATGTATCAGATTGAATAATATGAAAGCCTGATCCAACTTTACTTGCATAATTTAAATTATGGGTATTATTAAGATGATCTAGAAGATCAGAAGGAATATTGGTTTGCAGTTTCTTTAATCTAAGTAATAAAGGTGTTTTAGAGATTATTTTAATTTTATGAAGTCCTGAAGGGAAAAATAATTTTTTACTAATTGTTTTACCAGGTAATCGCGTGACTTTATTACTCCCTAATATACGCCAGTTATCACTAGGCATATTATTATTAATTAGAATAGCCTGCTTATTATTGTTTTCTTCTATATAAAATACATCATTCATTGCCTCTAATTTAGAATCATTTTTATGCAGCGGTCTTACTTGCAACTGAACATTAATCGGCCCTTGTATTTCAGCAATAAACTCTTTATTTGGTGTGAAACGGCTATAAACTGATTCGATGTTAAAATCTTTATTGAATAGATTTATTTTTCCATCATGAAGCCTTATAAATTCATCTGCATTTCGCCAAACACCACCCTCATTGGTAAAAAGATGATAAAGATTTTCCTGCATGGAAAATAGTTTTTTAGTATCAATATCATTTGAGTCATCAATATATAATTTTATATCCTCGACTGCTTTAAATATTGAAAGATAATTCGAAGACAACTCACTTGATTTTTCAAAATAATTACGAGCCTCTTGGAAATCCTCCAAAAATAAATATTTTAAACCAAGCCATTTATAATATTTTTTAGTATCAAACTCTGCATTTTGTAATTGTCTTTCAAAAGCTACATACCAAGAGGCTTGTAGCGAACTCAATAGAATAATTTTCTTATTCTGTTCACCCAAAGGTAATAGCATATTCAGCTCTAACGCCTTTCTGAATTGCCCTTCTTCAAATAATATTAAAGACAATAATGACAAGCTATCAATAGAAGGTTTATGGACAAAATAAGCAGATGCTAGAGATACTCTAGAAGCAGAATTATGGCCTTTTAGTTCAGCTAATAGGTTAGTGAGTTGTTGCAAAACAAATGATGTAGGCAAGTCTGAAAAAATTATGGATCGCTGTAACATACTAGCCATAGCATACTGGCCTGACTTCTTTAAACTTTTTAACAAACCCGACAAGGCTTCTTGTTGATGCACTTTATAACCAGCCGACAATATATCGGACCAATATTCTGATGCTAACACCCATTGACCTGAAGACTCGGCAGCTACAGCTTTTTCACGAAGACCAACAAAATTAGAGCCATTATTTGTTTCTTGAGATATTATAATTGGCTTAATATTCTTAATAGTCTGCTGGTAACGTGCATACAGCTTTTCTATATAAGGAAAAAAATGATTATATAGTTCATCTTTAACCTCATGGTTTTTTACTTCATTATCCCTATACGCATTCATTGCATTAATAAAAATATCAAAAGGATTGTTTATTTTTTCTAACTGATATATATATTGATCTTCTGATAATTGATAAGTGTTTGTTCGACGCACGCCAATAGAAACCCAGATATTATTTTTTTCATTTTTATTTTTCAGGCTTATCAATCTTGTCAATCGCTTAATAGGAATTCTTATACTAGATACTTTATATATTGATTTACTATCTACTTTATTAAGTTCATCAGTATATGTATTTAAACAACATAAAAAATCATCTACTATATATTCATTAACGGATTTCTTTATGTATTGTTTTGTTGAATCAAGCGGGTAACTTCTAATTGTTTTGGCATTAGCTTCATCATTAAAATGAATATCCAATTGCTGATCGATACTATTATCTGAATACATCAACACTTCAATTTCTGAATCAAAAGGAAGAGGACTGAGTGAAAATTCAAGATCATTAGCATTAAGCCGATAAAATGTTTTTTCAGGTATATGTTTAAAACGAGACAAGTAGAATAGCGGCGATAGATAATACAGACTATGATGTTGACTATATTGAGGGTTAGACACAAGATATTTGAGTCGACGCTGCTCAATTTCATTATACGAAACAGGAGATAGAGAGTGGAATTTTGTATAGCGATTCTTTATATCTCGTTCCAATATATTTTTATATTTACCACCTGGAACTGATAAAGTCTTTTCATTTTTCAAATCAGCTAAAACACTTAAAGCAGATTCATTAATAGTATTATTTCGTGAAACCTTATTATATTTATCTTCAATTTTGTTTTTATCTTGTAATTTCTTGCTATCATATTTAAATGAAGACAATTCATTAGGTGTATTTATTTTTGATAATAATGTATCACCTAAACCTAGTAGTTGAAGATAGGCATCAGCCGAGGTATTAAACCTTAAATTATACTCGCCCTTAGGAATATCAACGTAGTATGTCTCAGCAGCAGACATTACTTGCCTACTGGTTGATATACGAACACTATGAAAAATATCCTCTTTATAATAGATATGGTGTAAATCTATATTTCTTTCGTTTAAGTAAACGTCTAAATACGCCCTACGAGATGCCTGATATGAATCAAACATAGGAAAACGTAAATTAAATTTTAATCGTTTAGGCCCTTGTATTTTTACTTTAGCCATAACATTATTAGGTAAAAAGTAATGCGATTGAAGGCCTATTTTGGGTGAAATATGTAAATCAACTTTATTCAGCGGCAGTTCAATTATCTCTTTATATCGCAAGCCACTATCAATTGGTACTTCTCTTGATGCATATAGAGCTAGACTTTTTTCTATTTTATCTGTATTAGTTACACATACAATACTAACTTCCGCTATTGGGGCAAGCAAATAATGCTCATCAATATTTGTTTTAATGACTTCTTTATCTACAAACGCCCTCCCATCTGTTGATTGCTCTATACGTAGTTGTTTAAAGTCATTTTGATGCTTACTTAATGCTATTCTAAGCCAACTATTTTTATTTAATAATATGCATAAGCGTTTATTACTATTCAGTGATGCTTTAAATACTCCGTTAATTTGAACGGGTTTGTCGCCATATAACCATTCATATTTTCCTTCAAGATTATCCCAACGTAATTGTTGCTCGAATTTTGACTCCAACACCATTTGCAAACTATCAATAGAGGCTAGGCTTGTTTGATTAAATAGCATCAAACAAAGAAATAATATCTGGGAACGCAAAATAGTTATTATTTGATTATACATTGACTAAATATTCTTCTACTTTTAAGCGATCTGTTTAATATCTGCCTCATTTTATAGCTTATTTCTATATGCTTGAATGCATTAAAGCCTTTAGAACGCAGCATTTTTCCGATTTTATTTCTTGTACCTCCTAAAACAGAAATATTTAATGGGTATATTTTTGCATTTGATCGCAACTTTCTTGACAAGCACTCTGATTGTGACAATAAACTTCGATAACGCGAAACTGTGCCATTACTTAAGATAAAATCAACATTACGAGTTTGCATTCTCGCACTCTCATTAAATCCATGTATCTGCACTACATTTCCATCATTATAAGTATTAATAAATGCACGAGTAAAACTTAAAAAAGCAGTATTATCAAGATGGGTAATATCAGCTAATCGCCTATGAACAGTACTTATTGATAATGCTTTGATGCTATTTTCCAACATTACTTTATGGCTTATTGCTGCCGTTTTCATATCATAAAAAGCATGTGGCGATTGTAATAAAACATTGTTTTCTGCATTTTTATTAATAATATAAACACCAGATCCTTTATAGGGCGGTGCATGCTCAAACAATACGATAAAATCCTTATCTTCAAACAGTTTAAAATTCAGTTTATAAAAATCATTCTTCACATCTGGTGTGATTTTTCCTGACAATACGGATAGAAATACCCCCTCTAACATACGCAATTCATCTGGTGTATATTCAATATACTCATTGGCTTTTTTCTGCTTCCATAACAATTCACTTACTGAATTATTTGACATAGCCTCTAATGGCAATAAACACAATATAATGTATAGAATTATTACCTTAAACATTATTCAACTTCTTCTAATTCTATATCGGAATATAAATATCTATTGGGATACATACCCGGAAGCGTTCGAGTTAATAGCACATAAGCATTCACATCTGAATCCAATTTAACTTCTACCTGATAGTATTCATTTTTGACAACATCATTACCTATAGGAATAAAGAATAGCCTTTCTGCCTTAATATCTTTATCTGTATTTAGCATGATTGGTCGTTTATTGTTTTTTAGATCTTTTAATTTATAGGTACGTCTACCGACAGTCCAATCATATAAAGGGCCTATTGGGCGACCATCTATGCCATTAATTTTAATATCAATCTGGAAATCATTGTTGTTATTTGTAGGTGTATAAACACGCAGAGCCAATAGTTCTTCATTGCTTTCTTTTAGCACATTAAATGTTAAACCATTATCAGCTACATTAATTGCCATTCGCTTAATAAATAAATTATTTTCCGCCTTAATATAATTAACAAATAGGCGATAAGAAGAAATAACACTACTTTCTTCATCTGCATTTCCAGCTAGACTAATACGAAATTTATACCGTCCTGGTTTAATATAAGGGAGTTGTATCTCCCCTGTTTTACCAATAATTAAAGACTTATATAACAACTTATCATTTAAATAGATGGATACTTCATCCTCCTTATCAATATCGCGAGAATATATTAATTTTGGCCTAATACTACTTGCAGAATATTTTGAAACAAATTCAATTTCGTTTTCTATATTATGATCAATTAAATGAAAACGACTACTAAGCGCCTCCTCACGAAATACCTGTCTGCCTTCAAGCTCGTTTAGAACATAGCGCCCTTTCCATTCATGGTCTGGTAAAAACTGTTGCCAATTATATTGTCCAGCTAATAACTGTTGATTAATTTTGGGAGGGTGACGCTGTATTGTAATTAGTTGAGAACGCCCTTTAATCAAATATGATTTCCAATTATGCGGTCTCACTGCAAACCAAACAGGTATAGATGTTTTACGCTCATCAGCATTAAGCGGATCAGTAATACTATGTGCTAGATTTTTAGGGCGAGTAAATGCTGATACCCAAATCCCAGCCTCAGAATTAAAGCGAATTTTTTTTACCTCCTTAGGCAAGTTGAAGTAAAAACGCTGTGGCTCAGTTAACCAACGATCAGTATCAGCAACCACAGCATCATATGGAGATAATTCTTGAGAAGGATTTAGATAGCCTTTTTTTATAATGCGATCGTACTTATCTAATAACTGATATTCAATCCGATATGATTTCTGTTCTGAAAAAGAACGAACATCAAAACGGTATGGAGATTTATAACCATTAATATGATTTATTTTATAAACCAGACCAGGGCTAGCTGGACTAAATAAACGTAAATAAGCAGCTTTGGGTGTAATTTCCGTTGCTGAATTATCTAAATTCACCTTCCATACACGCACAACTATCGGTTTATCAGCGCTTAGACGAATTACCCCATTTTGTAAAAATTGATGAAATTCATTTTTAATCAATTGTACAGTCAAATTTTTATATTGCGTAGCAGGATGCCCCCACCATTCAACTTTTATCTTACCCGATTGTGAATTTTCTTTTTGAGTGGAAAATAGCTCCCAAGTAAATTTAATATTATTATTTGCTTCAGGCAGAGTAATAACGCCGTATCTATTCGGGTATATCACCATCCCATTTGAAGGAACAGAATCAACATTTAACTGTATATCATTTTCGATTTCTCTAACGACATAAATCTTCTGAACAAAATAGTCTTCATCATCAACGCCTAGCGGCCCCATAGGGGCCCATTGATTAGAAACAAGCTGTTTCTTTTCTTTATCATTGATAATATCAGCATTGTAAACACTGACTTTGGCTAAAGATTGTCTACGTTCATCACCCATTCTCTGCCATGCATAATCCAATTTTCGTTCAGTAATTTTCTTTTTTTGATAGCTTCTTACAATGATTCTTTTAATCGGATATTGAAATTCCCCTGCCTTTAAACGAATTTTATCTGCGTTTTCCAAACCTCTTAAATTTAAAATATGAATACGTGAATCTAAAGGGTTTTCCGTAGCTGGATAAATGCTGGTTGAAACATAAGATTTTCCAGTATTGACATCTTGGTATTTCTTTTGAGAAGCCCTATGATAAAAACGACCATTTTTAATTATTTTATTTTTGTCATCCAAAATTTCGTAATTAATCGAATATAAAAAACGATCTTTATCATCTATCTCATAATTATTTTCAATAATAGCATTGCTTAAAATACGTAATTTTTCTTCATTAGCTTGAAGTGGAAAACTCAACCACACGTCCTTCTTCAAGGTATAGGCAATTTTTACGCTAGCCTCTTTAAGTTGAGATGACTCTAAGGAGCTTTCATCTGATCCGGTAATATTTTGTTTTATGAATAATGATAAATATGAATATGCTGATGCAAGAAGCACCAAGGCAACAACTATCAATATGATATTACGAATTAACCTCATTGCGACTCATTCCGTAACAAATAATTAAATTTAAGTTGCGACATACGAGATTCAATAAATGTTTCAACACCAGATTCAAGTTGCTTATTATCAGTAATAATTAGATCTTCTTCATAAGTCCTAGGGTTCAAATTACTTATTAGAGAGAGTTTTCCATATTTATCGTGTAAGAATAAAAAAGTTTGTAATGTGTTAATATCAGTAAACCGATAGAGTTGTTTGTCATATGTATTTAATTTACTTAATAGTAGAATATCACGGCTCTGTTGATAATCTTTTGCATAGCTCAATAAATCATTACTTATTTTATTCGTATTTGATTTAGCTGAAGACAGAATTTTTTGTGTTACATCACCTTCATATACCGGTATTTCTAAAGCCTTAAATTGTACATTTAATAAACGCACATCATGCTGCTGTTTAAAGCTCGAACGCATAAGTGGAGACACCCAGAGAATAGCGAAATGCTTATTGGGAGTAGCGTTTAGGTATCGTGCTTGTGGATTCATACCAACATGATAACCAATAGTTGAAATAGACCCATCAACAAATTTGATACGCCAGTTATCTTGTAATAGATCCGTTACCAATTGTTTTTGCAATGGCTTTAATGCCGTATGTCTATCAGCGCCGTCAGCAAAAGCAATCATAACATCTTCATCTGGCATATCTTCACCCAGTTGCTGCCCAAAAGCTCGGCACTGTAAATCCATTATGGTTTGCTCACCGGCCTCTCGTAATACCACCTGATTAACAAGATTAAATAAATTCATTTTATTAGATTGCCGTAGTAAATCGGCTGTGTAATCTTGATTTGCAAGTGGATGAGTACCACCAATGAGTAACACACTTGCTTTCAGACGCTCAAACAAAGCTACCGATACTTCGAAACTATTAACCTCAAATAATGGCCTAGGTGCTTGCAAAACAAAGGGGCGACTGTCTCCCATACGAAATACATAAGTTCCCCAGTATCGCCTTTGTTTAT
>JALTJN010000052.1 GCA_027076405.1 Chromatiales bacterium | reverse complement strand
TTTGTGGTATTTTCAAGACTAAGTATCATCAGTTAGAGCTCCTCAAGTATTTAACGTTTAAATAACAAGAGTTAGCTACAGTTTTAATGGTACCTGCTCCGCTGACTCTTTGAGCTTGTAGGGTTAGAATGTCTCCACTTGTTAAACTAAGGGGTAATGATTTAGAAGCATTGTCTCCTCCCCTTGAGTTATTCCTGCTATACATTTCAGCAAAACTACCTGAAATTGTCACTCCATTTAATTGGAGTCTCATAGCAGTTTGAGATCTGCTATTACCCGCGGTTTGTTCTAAGCTAACTCCTGCACAAACTTCATAAATACCAGTTTTTTGAATAGTTATAGGAGCAGTTGTTGGAGTGTGAGTGCCTATGTTAGGGTTTTCTAAGGTTGTGTTATCAAAAGTTATATTGGTCCATCCCGCAGTGACGTCAAGACCTCCTGCCACGTCAACAGCCGAAGTAACGGCGTTAACATCAAGATCGGGAGCATTATTTAAGGCTATATCCACTTGGTTTCCGTTAACGGAAGTGGTTATGCCGTTGGTGCCTTGGAGGGACCTGAAATTAAGATTAACTCCAGTTTTATCCCTAAAGATTGGAGTTCCTGACCCTACGTTGGTGGCGTTGTTTATTTCTCCGGATCCACCTCCAGACTGAATGTCAACTGTTACATTACCAAACGTGTCTGAAGTAGCCGCTACTCCCGCTCCTGTAAAGTTATAACTAACAGTATTACTCTCAATGACGATGCCCTCGTCTTTAGTTTGTAGATTAGCACCCCCACTACCAATTCCGGGGGTATCTCTTATTATAAGGCCAACTATAGGGTTTTCAAAATCGGCACTTGAGTTGGCTACTCTTATGGAGAGTTCATCGCCTGCGAGAACTGCTATAGCTGGGTTAAAGTTAGATATCCCACATTTATTTCCACTGGAGACTGTAATGGTTCCAATAGTAGTGAATGCTCCAGTTTGACAGGGTCTCCTGCGTCTTATTTGAAGAGTTTTGTTTCCAAAGCTTTTTTCATTATTTACATAGAAAGTAGTAATAAATCCATCAAAAGGTATGAGTCTACCTGACTTGTTAGATTCCACATCCTCATTATCGAGGTACTCTCCCGAATTTGCCGATCCTCCTTTGCCCCAAGTTAGAGCGGTGGAAGTGGATTCGGTTTGGGAATTCTTTACTTCTTCTATTGCATCCTGCACATTATCTGATACGAAGCCATTTAGATCGTTATCAAATGGAGTAGATTCTGCAACTTGGGATGATGTAATTTGACCACTATTATCTGCCATTAGCCGGCCTCTTCCACAAACAGGGACGGGGAACTAGCCGATTGAGCTATGGCGTATATTTCAATGTCCTCGCTAAAGTTCCAACTCTTACACTGCCCCTTAAAGAGGATATCTTTGTCTCCACCCTGTTTTCCAATTAATACTCTTCCCGGACCTAAATTTCTCACAAATAGTATTTGTCTACCGGTAATAGTGCCAGTAGTGACTAGGGTTTCCGTCACGTTATTTAAAGGGAGGTTAACTGTGTCATAGGCGCTGCTATTAACGTCGTCTAAATCACCATTATATTTAATTCCCGGCATTACTTTTTCTTCCTTTTAGCTTTAGGAGAAGATTTAGGTAAAGGTTTAACTTCCCCTTGTATTAGATCTTTCATAGTTTCAGCCGCTTGGGGGCTTTCTTGAAGTTTTTGAGTTTTAAGGGATTCCTCCATCCTAGCTTTCAAACCCTCCAACCAGGCAAAGGCATGGTAACACTCTACCACTTGGGTGGCATTAAAGTCAAATTTAACATTAGATTTTAATAACTTAGCTAAATTATTAAGGTGTTTTAAATCTTTTTCTTCTATCTTCATATAAGCCTCTAAAAAAGGTTATATGACCTC
>JALTJN010000051.1 GCA_027076405.1 Chromatiales bacterium | reverse complement strand
GACCAACGCCGACATAATTAAACCCACCACCCATTTATAATTTTTTATTTCGGGGTCGATAAAAACCAACCCATCAACCACCGAGTTGACCTGCACTAAATTGCCAATTCCAAACGAAGCAATGGCCCCAAAAAAAGCAAAAAACATGGCCGTGCGTTTCATTTTTAAACCGTGCAACAGGGTGTACATGGGGCCACCAGCCACGCCATTTTGATCGATCTCTCTAAACTTTAACGCCAGCGTGCTTTCTGTAAATTTAGTTGCCATGCCTAAAAATGCGGTGACCCACATCCAGAATAATGCACCTGGCCCGCCCAATGAAATGGCGGTTGCCACGCCGGCAATATTGCCCGTGCCGACGGTTGCCGAAAGCGCGGTTGATAATGCCTGAAAATGGCTGACTTCGCCTTTGTCTTCGGCTGTGGCATGTTTGCCCTGAATCACGCTAATAGAATGTTTGAAGCCGGTTAATTGTACAAACCCCAATCGCAGCGTGAGATAAATGCCCACGCCCAGCAATGCGCCAAGCGTTAGCCAGCTTCCCCACAGCAAGCCCGATATATATCCACTGAGTGATGTTAATTGTTCAAGCATAAATAACCTGTTTATAATTATGAAATGAAATTGCTGTCCCGTTAACTTTTTAAAAAACACAAGAGATGCCTGATGTAGCAATCTGTACTCATTTGAAAATACAACAAAACATGAAAAAAATTATGTCATCTCCGAATGCTTGTGTCGGAGATCCAGCGACTTCAAACGCTGTAAGGTCGCTGGTTTCCCGACACAAGCATTCGGGAATGACGGCATTATTTAAGTTAACGGGACAGCAATGATGAAATAACATTCTATTTTCGGCTCACTTTAACCACAATTCAATGTAAAATACAGCGCTTTACATTCACATAAGAAATCGCATGGAAAAAATATTTGAAAGCTTCCTTTGGAAAAGTCGTTTAGTGGTTTTAGCGGCGGTAATTATTAGTCTGGTTTCCAGCCTGGCCATGTTTTATATGGCGACGATTGATTCGGCTTATATGATTGCGCACCTCGTTGAATACCCCAGCTTAGATGAAACCGCACGTTTTGCTTTAAGAAGCACCACGATCACGCATGTTGTTGAATTAATCGACGGCTACCTTTTAGCGATTGTTTTGTTGATATTTGCACTCGGGCTTTATGAATTATTTATTAGTAAAATAGATCAGGCAGAGCACGCAGAAAATGCATCGCAAGTTTTAGTGATTCACAGTTTGGACGATTTAAAAGCGCGCTTATCAAAAGTGATTGTGATGATTTTAATTGTTAAATATTTTGAACACGCTTTGGAAATGACATTTCATACACCGCTAGATCTATTATTGTTTTCGGCGGGTATTGCATTGGTTGGTTTGGCTTTGTATTTAACACATGCTGCCGATGCTAAGCATTAATTTTTTTTAAAGGTTTGAAAATATTTTCCGAAAATAAACCTTGCGTACATTCGCGTTAATTTGTGGTAAAAGCATTTGTTTTTTTAACCCAAAAAAAGTAAGCGTCCAGAAAGCCACACACAGACTCACTTCCTAAAATAACTTCTCCATTCGAGAATAGGAGCAGCCGTTTCTTACGTCACTATATTTATTTTGTTCTCAATGAAAAACTGTTAAGTGATTTTTTTGGGTAAATAAATATGAAAGCTTGTGCCAACGCCTACATCTGAATCGCATTTAACGTAACCATGAGAGCGCTTAACAAAAGCGTAAACCATCGCCAGCCCTAAACCCGTGCCCTTACCCTGATCTTTAGTTGTGTAAAACGGTTCAAAAATTCTATCTTTTATATTATCGGCTATACCTTCGCCGGTGTCTGCGATTGATAGGTCGATGTAATCGCCCGCATTTAAACCCGCAATATGCGAGCAAT
>JALTJN010000050.1 GCA_027076405.1 Chromatiales bacterium | reverse complement strand
GCCATTATTGACTTGTGATTCTATTGTGCAAAGGCCTCTATTAATACATTCCCTGCATGGGGATATAGCCCTGTATCGCTTTTATACGACCAAACCATTTGAGAATATTAGTATAAGGTTTTAGATTCAAACCACCCTCTTCACTTAAAGCAACATAGGGATAACAGCTAATATCGGCAATACTGGCGCTATTGTTTGCTAACCAGTCTTTATCTTCCAGATGCCTATTCAACCACTGCAATACTTGCCTGCCTTTTTTCTGACACTCTAATAAGTCACCTTCAAAACCTAACTTAAGGATTACACGTGATTTAGCCAGACTGTTAAATATTTCGTTATTTGCCACGGTTAACCATTGCGTAACCTGCGCCATTTCAGCGGCACTTTCTGGGTACCAATTGTAAGCGCTATTACTTTCTTGATACTGCCGCGCTAGATAAATCAGAATCGCTTGTGAATCCCAGATAATATTTTCACCATCAACTAAAACCGGAAATTCACCGCGCGGATTTAATTTTAAATAAGCCTCACTCTTATGTTGTTTATTGGCAATATCAATTTGTATGACATTATATTCCACACCTAGAATATGCATCATCAATTTTGCTTTATAGGTATTACCTGAAATCTCATGACCATATAAATCAATCATATTTTTCTCTATGTTATTGACAGTATATTAAATGCCAGTGTGAGTTGCGCACCTACACCAACTAAAAATGCAAGCACTCTCAATAATGGAACGGCTAAGGTGAATACAATAAAGTGAGCCAGCCGTGCATAAAAATATACCACAACAGCTGCTGCGCTTATGTCTGAATTGATATGCATCATTTCAGTTATTAATACCAAGGGTGCAAAAATAACTAAATTTTCTACCGCATTCTCGTGTGCTCGCATCATGCGCTCAGCCCACTGCGCACGAGGCCTAATATCGGGCTGAGGATTATATAAAGCCACCCATACACCCATTTCTGCCATTCTATTTATGATATAGGGCAACCACATTATTGCTGTAAAAATAATCACCATACATAACCAGTATATTTCTATTGATAACATTCTCATCTCCTCTATATTGCATGTACATACAAATATTAATTAGTATTTGAAACTATTAGAATCAATTCAAACTAACGACTAACGACTAACGACTAACGACTAACGACTAACGACTAACGACTAACGACTAACGACTAACGACTAACGACTAACGACTAACAACTAACAACTAACAACTAACAACTAACAACTAACAACTAACAACTAACAACTAACAACTTATAACTTCCCCTGAATTTCACGCATACTATTAACCACATCAGCAAAAGCCTGTTTACCAATAATCTTGTTCATTTTTTTATACAGTTTCTTTCCGGTATCTTCTAAGTCCTGATGTATTTTTTTAGCCATAGCTGTTGGATATATTTTAGTACCCCGTTTATCATCACCATCTGACTTTCGTTTTAATAGGTTTTTATTAATTAAACTGTCAACAAAACGAGTAACCGTCGATGGCGCAAGCTCTAGTTCCTCAGCAATTTCTTTCATGCCAATACCGGGTCGCTCTAATACAACACGTAAAACATAGGCATGTGCTGGCGATAAACCCAGGGGCTTAAAGGCTTCATCCCAAATACGGTTTATTTGGCGAACCAAAGCATTGCTATTAAAATATATACATTTTTCAAACATAGTCTTATTACACCATTGATTAGTTGTACACACAACTATATTTTATCCTGACACAAAAAAGCCCGAAATACATTCAGGCTTTTTTGCACTAATTAAACACTAAAGATTACAAACCAATACGCTCTTTAATTGCATTAATAACATCTTCACTTGATGTTGCAGATACCGTTAACATTTGCCCTTCTTTTTCATAGAAACCAGCTAATGGTGCGGTCTGCTCATTGAA
>JALTJN010000049.1 GCA_027076405.1 Chromatiales bacterium | reverse complement strand
TATTATAGTGTCCTAAAAGTTTGGTGATATCATAGTACTTATGTAAACATGTAATACATCTATGTTGAGCAAGAGATCTTTGCATCTCAAATGTACCTACAGTATCCATATTACTAGCAACTATAGGTACAACATCGAGTAGTACATTATCTGCATGTGGAAATTTTGTAAAACTTCTATTAATGATAACGTCCTTTCTAGATGTACCACTTGAACTTTGTGGGCAAATCAGAACATCATCGTAATCCAACTTAAGATCGTGTATTATCCTCATCTATATTTCACTCCACGTATATCAGGGTAATTTTGCTCAAACCAACGGCAGGTCTGAATTATTCCCCATGCTAAACTTGTAAATTTTCTTGTGTAGCCAGCTTTCCTCAATTTTCTAATGGATACTGGTTTTCTATATTGTCCAGACGGTTTTGAATCATCAAATATTATTTTCCCCTGATATCCAAAGTATTTTACAATCTCGTTAATTACTGTTTCGATAGAGTATTCTTCGGTATTACCAACATTTAAGGGCTGTGATTCGTAATAATTTTCTAGAACCCAATATATTACGTGGGCAACATCAGTAACATATGTAAATTGTCTTAGTTGTGTACCATCGCCCCAAAAAACTACTTCTGGCTCATTCTTCTTTTTGGCATTATATATTTTGTGAATGGCGGCTGGAATAAAGTGGCCACTATACATATGAAAGTTATCATGTGGTCCATATAAGTTAGTTGGTATTAAACATACATGCGGTGATGCTAGCTCATGTAATAGTCTAGAATGTACTTCTAGCATACGTTTAGCATATGCATAACCAGCATTAGATGGATGAGGTTCGCCTTCATGTAGATATTCTTCAAGTATAGGATAAGAGTGTATTCTTTTTGGATATATACATGTGCTCAACAATGAAATAATTTTATGTATTCCAGTTTCAGCACATGCATCCAACACATTAGTATTAATTCTAATATTATTGCTAAATATATCAGCATTATTATTAATGTTATATTGTACGCCGCCAACATCTGCTGCCAAATGAATAACTATCAACGGTTTATGTTTTTGAATAAAGTCTAATGTTGAATCATAGTTGGTCAAATCCACGTCTCTGGATGACACAGCTAATACATCATTTTCTAACCATCCCTCACCAATTAGTTTATTATAAACGGCACGACCAACCATTCCAGTGCCGCCCGTAATTAATATTTTAGTCATGTATTACCACCCTTTTGGCAGAAGAAAATTATATTCACTGGGTAATTTGCTGCGATCAAAGCCCATAAACATAAAACAATAACTTAAAAATTGAGTAGTATATGCTTGCATACCAGCCCAAGTCCTATTAGAATTGCCAGCTACATTTAATATTCTAACATTCTTTTCCTGCAAAAAATTAACCATACATTGAACGTCGGCCCATAGAATTTTTGGATTATTCTTGTCTACATATATATCCATATGGGGCTTTTGCAATAGATTTATAGCTTTGAATGTACATTTTTCACCAGGAGAGTTAAAATTGTACGCAATACGTATTGTTGCATCAGAATCTCTAACATTTCTAAAGGTTCTGTCAGCATAGGAAGGCGATTCGTGCTCTTGCATATTAAACAAAGTCAAATATTGCGGAAAATTTCCTACTTGAGTTTTACATCCCTTGGGTAGCCAACCGCCAGTGGGAATATTATGCAATCTGGCGGCTATTAAACCACCAATATCAGCCCCAGTTTGACCACCACTAATTACTTTTACTAGACCCATCCTAAACATAAACTCCGTGATTTCAAATTAGTATCGACATATTCCCATATGTCGACTATATCCTTTCTATTATAGAATGGACAATTCCACAAACTTCTAGGTTTATACTTTTTCTGTTTTTTCTTTTTTAATGCTTGAATATCTCCAATAT
>JALTJN010000048.1 GCA_027076405.1 Chromatiales bacterium | reverse complement strand
GTTATCAGAGCAAAATAATAGTCAACGAGCGAAAAAACTTTATGCTGATTTTGTAGCACGTTTTCCGTCTCCGTTAGAAAGAGCAGTTGAAGCACGGCAACGTTTAGTTGAATTAAATGAGCGTGATGAAAAAACATTGGAAGCTACGAAATGGCGCATAGAATTGGTGAATGCAGATACAACGGGTGGTAATCAGCGTACCGAGCGCACACAATATTTAGCCGCTAATGCGAGTTTTGCATTGGCTGAACCGGTGTTTGATAATTATCGAAAAGCTAAATTAACCGTGCCATTAAAAACCAGTTTAAAAGTAAAACGTCAATTAATGGATAAAGCATTAAAAGCTTATGGGCGTGCCGCATCGTATAAAATTCCCGAAATTTTAACCGCGTCCACTTATCGCATTGCCGAGATATATCAGGATTTAGGTTTAGCTATTTATAACTCAGAGCGACCTAAAAAATTAAATGAAGAAGAGTTGGAGCAATATGATATTTTGTTGGAAGAAAAAGCCTACCCGTTTGAAGAGAAAGCAATTGAGTTTCATGAGGTTAATGTGTCACGATTTGCAGATGGGTTATATGGTGTTTGGGTTTGGAAAAGTTTAGAGCAGCTAAAAGAATTTTTGCCAGTGCGCTATAACAAAAAAGAGCGTAACGATGTAATTGTGATGGATATACTATGAAAATTTTATTAAATAAAAAAAATGCAATAAAGTTTTTATCACTATTTATTGTGGCCTTTATTTTATCGGCCTGCGAAGTTGTGCCTCTCAAACATGATAAATGGGAAACGCCTGACACAGTCGTTAATGCAGAAGTAAAACAAAGGTATGCTTACGCATTGCAATTAATGGGTGCGGGAAATGCCGAGGCCGCGATTCGGGTGCTTAATCATGTGAGTCAGTTAGATGATAGTTTGTCTGGCCCGTATGCGAACCGTGGTTTAATTTATTTAAAATTAGAAAACAGAGAAAAAGCGCGGCAACAATTTGAACTTGCGCTTGAGCGTAATTCAAGAAATGTAACGGCATTAAATCAAATGGGAATATTCTTGCGCGAGAAAAAAGAATTTAAAGCCGCACGTTTGAATTATGAAACCGCATTAACCATAAATAAAAATCATCTTAATGCACATCTTAATTTGGGTATATTGTGTGATATTTATTTGCAGGATAAAGAATGCGCTGTTGAACACTATGAAGCATATCAGTCTTTAAATGGCGAAGATGAAACGGTGGCAAACTGGTTGGTGGATTTAAGAGAGCAATTATGAAAATTAAAACGATTTTATTTTTTTTAATACTGATTATTTCGAGCTCGGTTTTTGCAGAGGATAAACTTGAAATGGAAGGTATTTCTATTGTTGGCAATAGTGAACTTCCAAAATCGCTTTATATCGTTCCCTGGAAATCGCCTGATAAAAGAGCCTCTGCGGGCAAGCCGGTTAATAGTTTAATCAATAAAATTTTAGCGCCTGTTGAGCGCGAAGCGTTTCAGCGACGCTTAAAATATTTTGCTGCACAGTAATTTGTTTATGTATTAAACAGCAGTGATTAAACAGATAAAAATTTAATTCAAAGTAATTGTTTGCTTTTGATGCGTTGGCATCATTTCTTACATTAAATGTTTTTTAGAATAAGGACAGTGACAATGCGTTACTCTATTTTCTTTTTAATTGTATTGCTCAGTGCCTGCGAAAAACAATCAGAACATATTGCTTTAGGAACCCTGGAACGCGATCGCATTGCACACACAGCAACAACAAATGAAGTGATTGTTGAATTGCCAGTGGCGCAGGGCAGCCAGGTTACTAAAGGCATGTTGTTAGTAAAGCTCGATGATACATTACAAATATCGCGCGTTAATAAAGCGCAAGCCGATGTTGTTCAGGCGGAAGCGAATCTTGAAAAATTACGCAAC
>JALTJN010000047.1 GCA_027076405.1 Chromatiales bacterium | reverse complement strand
CACAGAGACAATTTAGTTCTGGTTTAAGCCATATTTATTTTTTGCATTCGTCGCCATAGTGTTGTGCGATTAATTCCCAGCAGTTGCGCTGCCTGTGCTTTATTACCACCACATTGTTTTAATGCCGCTTCGATATTTCTTCGCTCTTTATCACCGGCTCTTCTTTCAGGTACGACGGTTTGTTGATTGAGAATATCACCTTGCTGATAATCACGAATATCTTGCGGTAAACTATCCGCTTCAACAAAATCACCGGTTGAACATATAATGCCATGTTCAACCGCATTTTCCAGTTCTCGAACATTCCCCGGCCAGGGGTAGTCCATCATTAAACGCATAGCATCATTACTGCACTTTAAGTTATCAGTATTATAGCCGCGCTGAGATAAGCGCTGGCAAAAGTGATCAATCAATATCGGGATATCTCCCGGTCGTTGTTGCAAAGAAGGAATGGTTAATGGAATAACAGCGAGTCGATAAAATAAGTCAGCGCGAAACTCCTCATTGTTTACCATATCTTTTAGGTTACGATTTGAAGCAGAAATAATTCTAACATCGACTTTAATTGTTTTATCTGAACCGACCATTTCAAATTCCTGATCTTGCACTGCGCGCAATAGTTTAGCTTGCAGATGCAAAGGCATTTCTGTGATCTCGTCTAAAAAGAGTGTTCCCTTGTGCGCGGACTGAAAGCGACCGGTTCGTTCCTGACTGGCACCGGTGAATGCTCCTTTAACATGACCAAAAAGTTCGGATTCAATCAGTGATTCAGGAATAGCCGCACAGTTCACTTCAATGAATGGCATATGCGAACGGTGACTATAACGATGAATCATTCTCGCAAGCTGTGTTTTTCCGGTACCCGATTCACCCTGGAGTAATAGCGAAGCATTTGTCGGGGCTATTTGTTGTATGCGGTTTAGAATTTCCAGCATTCGCGGATCGTTGGTGGTCATATCCTGTAACGAATGATCGAAAACAGCTTCAAGTCGTCGTTGTTCCGTTTTATCGCGCACCATAATTAAACGAAGACGTTCATTTTTAACATTGGTTGCTATCAATCCACAGTGAAATTGCAGGTAACGGTGAGTCTCGTTAATTTCAACCTTGTGTTCAAAACGAACAAATTGGCCTGTCGGTCTGCCAGCGGCATCCATTTCACCGGCATCAATAGCAGCCCGTAGCATGGCTTTTTGCAGATTAAAGCTGCCAATTTCACGAAGTCGTGTTACCGGCTCATTATCCATACCTAATAATTGCATGGCAGAGGGATTTTGGTAAATCACATTACCCGAAGGATCAGCAATGATTACGCCTTCATCAATATATGAAACGATGGCTTCGAGAATAGGAGCAAGGCTGTTTTCATCCATAACCCCGCTATCATGCCGTTTTTTAGACCCGTGTTGCAAGTATTAATTGTTGCGCAACGTGTTGCGATCTTAAATTTTGCTTATTAATTCTATTAAATCAAGTAGATACATCATTTTGTTGTTGTTGCATCTTGAATAGGTGTGCAACGCCGAAAATAAAAACATTTAAAAATCAATAGCTTAAGTTGTGGCACGGCTGTTGCTCTTAGTTTATGTAAGTTTATTAAGTGATATTTTCGTGGTGAGTCTGATGGCAAACATATTTGCAACACAGTGGATGCAAAAACTGGTGGAAGAATGGAATAAAGAGCCTGAGCTGGCAAACGAGCTGGCTAATATTGGTTTCAATTCCACTATCGCATATGGCTTTGATAATGAAGATGAACCGCAAGGTGTGCTTATTATTGAAAGAGGTAAAGCAGTGCTGGGGACATATTTTGATGATCAGGAATTTAATTGGGATTTACGAGCATCAAAAGAAAACTGGGAAAAATGGTTCAACAAGCCACCCGGCATGATGGCCTTGGGTATGGCTTATACCTCAAGAGAATT
>JALTJN010000046.1 GCA_027076405.1 Chromatiales bacterium | reverse complement strand
GATAATGGCAACCTATCAAATAACACACCTGGAGTTTCCCTTAAAACGCTCAAAGACAATGCGGATACATATAGAGCTCTTAAGTTTGAAATAGAAAGAGGTGAAAGGAATTATCCTATAGTCCTAATAAGCCCTAAAAGAAGCGGTGGCAGTTATCTAATTGATGCAGGTCGGTTGCAGGAGCAATTAATAGGGTTGGCACAGGTTATAGAAATTCCGCCTGATTCTGATACCTATGATATGGAAGAAAATTTGGGTAGGTACTATTCGGCATGGGACGGAGCTGTGAACATCATTTATCCGCCATTTAAAAATGGAAGGGTTCATAATAAATTATTGAGATCAAGTCTGATAGAAGATGTTGGGTACCAGCAAAGTAAACGAATCAGTCATATTCTTGCTGTTATTACCCATAACACTAACATTCCAAACTTAAGGCGCCATATAAGACCAGAGGGCGTAAGGGCTAAGGCATTAAAAGAAAAGTATATCGGTCAGATTAGCAATTCTTCAGCAATAGATGAAAAATATCGGGACGATATTGAAGATTTATTAGAAATGGCTGCATCACAAGAGGAACAGTTTAAACAAGATCTAGAAAGAGTTGAACTAGAAAAGCTATCTATCGAAGAAGTTCGGGATAAGCTTGAGGAAGAGCTCTCTTCTATGAATTGGAAGATCGAAGGATTACAACATCAGCTTAATAGCTCTGGTAATTATGAATATGCCGTAGAGACTAAAGAGTTATTTGATTTCTGCTGCCGTTCAGATGAGCCATCACTTGAAGATGCATTAAATTTAGTGAAGAAGCATTTTTCTCAATCCTGCATAATATTAGATTCAGCGCTAGAAAGTGCAAAAGGTGCATCATCCTTTAAAAAAGGGCGGCGTTTCCTTCATATGATTAACAGGCTGGTAAATGAGTATCTGCCTCAGTACTTAGAGGGTGGTGATAATCGAGCTAGAGGAGTTTTTACTCCTAAAGAATATTCTGCAACTGAATCAGAAACAGTTACTTCTAGTCCGAAATTAAAAGCATATAGAACCTTCACCTATAAAGGCAATGAAGTACAAATGTGGCAGCACTTGCGCGTTGGGGTTGCTGACAATGTTGAGACTACAATTCGAGTTCATTTTCTTATTGATAATAAAGAGAGAAAGGTTGTCATAGGCTACTGTGGCGAACATTTGCCTATTTCAAGTCACTAATTGCCTAACAAGGCAAATGCACTCGGACGGCAAAAAGCACCGCTCCTTCGTCGCTCTGCTTTTCGCCGCCGGTGATTTGCGACGTTATGCCTGTGAGAAAGTATGAGTAAAAAGAGAGTAACTTCAATACTACTAATTTGTACTTTCTTTGTTAGCTTATATCCGGCTATAGAAAGAACATATGATCTAGCTTCAGATACTCATGGCTTGATTATATTTTCATCCTTTAAGGAAGGACAAACCACATTAAATCCATACTCAAAAAATGGCGTTATGTTGACGCCTGGTATTGCGTTATGGCTGGTTGAAAATACCGAATATCACTATGGACAGTGCACCACGGATTTCCGAATTAGAAATGGAGTGTGCAAAGAGCCATTGGTGTCGTATGCTGGTAGGGGAGTTGATGACGTGATAAATATGGACAAAAAAACATCTTTCAGGCTAGTGAAGTTCTTTATCGCTAGAGGTGAACCTATCAATATTCTATCTCCATTTGGAATGGCTCCTATCCACGAGGCCGCGCTATACGGGAATAAAGAATATTTTACTCTTCTTCTAAATAGTGGTGCAGATCCAAGTATTAGGATTGAAAACCCTGATAAGAAGTGGGACGGTATGAATCTAATTGAATTCGTAGAGCATCTAGAAAGCAATAATCCTGGGAAATACAAAGAATTTATTGAGTTATTAAGGTTGTAAAAAAACACAGGCATAAC
>JALTJN010000045.1 GCA_027076405.1 Chromatiales bacterium | reverse complement strand
TATGCAAATATCGATGCGTTAGTGGATGCTGTTGGTTTTAAACCAGCAACACCATTAAAAGAGGGTGTCCAGAAGTTTGTGGACTGGTATAAGGAATATCATAGCTACTCATAAAAATATAAATAACCTCTGATGTATAAAAAACGAATCTTTTGTAGGGCGGGCACTGCCCGCCGATTTGTATGCGCAGAGGGTGATTGTCGGGCGGTGCCCGACCTTCGTTACAAAGCCTTAAGGGTTTCTTGTTACTAACTATCATATTGCTATGAAAAAGTTATTCTATATCGTCACATCATTAACTTTTATTCTGCTCTTATTAACGGCTTGGGCTGTCTGGCAAAACAATCGCAATATTGCAGCCCCTTCTCAGGCAGAGGTGAAGCAGCATTTAGATAGATCAATCGACTGGCTTATATCAAATTATTCAAATATAGAAGATACTCAAAACCCGATATTATGGTGGATGATTAAGCAGGCTGGATTAAAGTCAAATGATCCACGTTTAAAAAACATTTTTTCAAAATATAAAAAAGAGCATCTCGATAAAATGCCCGCAAATTTATCAACGCCGATGTTTGATAAATTCTATCGCCCCGTTGTGCCGGATATTATTTCACTCTCCAGTCTGCGTGATTATCAGGTTTTTTTCTTTTATGGCTTAAGCTGTGATGCTGATCTTGGTAGCGAGCCTGTTATTCAGCAACAAATGGAGCCAGGATTTTGCTCATTACACTATCTTCGCCCTCGCTGTATAACGCATCAATTGATGGGCTTGCGTTTTATGCAGCGTCATCAGTGCGGGTACGAAGAGAAAGTAAACCAGACTATCGGTGAGTTGCAGAAAACAGTGGTGTCAGAGCTTACCTGGGACTTCCGCGTGGGTGATGCCTATATTCAGCGGGTTTTAATGCTGGTAGATACAGGCGCTTTTGATCAGGTAAAACCGGTTTGGATTTCAAATATACTAAAAGCACAAAATGATGACGGTAGCTGGGATGATTTAGACCCAATCCTGTATTTGGGAGGTGGTTATGCTTTCGCACACACAAGCACCTTACCCAAAATAGCAAAACCAAGGGCGGATTTTCACGCCACTGCTCAGGCGATATGGTTATTAAGTATGCTTTTGAATGAAATTGAAGGACCTTAAAGTTTGAAACATGAAACTTTATATTAAATTATCGGCTACAATTAAGCAGCTAAGCACCTAGTGCATATACAATAAATTCAGATATAAACAAGGTAATAAAAAATGGCAAAAGTAGCATTAATAACAGGGGTCACCGGACAGGACGGTGCTTATCTTGCAGAATTCCTTTTAAATAAAGGTTATGACGTTCACGGTATTAAACGTCGAGCCTCATCGTTTAATACCGATCGAATAGATCATCTTTACCAGGATCCCCATGAAAAAGAACAAAAATTTGTTCTTCATTATGGTGATCTGACAGACTCCATGAATCTGGTACGAATCATTCAGCAAATACAGCCGGATGAAGTCTATAACCTTGGCGCACAAAGCCATGTAGCGGTTTCATTTGAGAGCCCTGAATATACCGCAGATGCGGTAGGTATGGGCGCGTTACGTATATTGGAAGCTATTCGCGTGGCAGGCCTGGAAAAGAAAACGCGCTATTACCAGGCATCAACATCTGAATTATACGGTGAGGTGCAGGAAATACCGCAAACAGAAAAAACACCGTTTTATCCGCGCTCGCCTTACGCGGTGGCAAAACTATACGCTTACTGGATTACAGTGAATTATCGTGAAGCCTACGGTATATACGCCTGTAACGGCATCCTGTTTAATCATGAATCCCCCATACGTGGTGAAACATTCGTAACACGTAAAATAACCCGTGCGTTTGCGCGTATTAAACTTAATCTACAGGATAAATTATACCTGGGTAACTTGAGTGCAAAACGTGACTGGGG
>JALTJN010000044.1 GCA_027076405.1 Chromatiales bacterium | reverse complement strand
ATTCGCAGCTATATATCCACCTGTCGCAAAAACGGGGTATCATCCACTGAAGCGCTCAGGCTTCTGTTTCAGGGGAAGATGCCTGCATTCATGAACCTTGGTACCTGAATAGTTACAACTGAAGTTTCTTCTAGATTAGGTGTGACATTAGTTCATTGGCTACAAGGCTCATACAAAAACAAAACTCTTATAAGGCCTGTGAGAAAAGGTGATGAGTTCGATATTGACGCTGGCCTTTATCTTCTATTCAACGCCGAACAACACGGGGTTAAATCATCTGATGCAAAACACATATTACGTGAGATTTTAAGCGAATATTGCAAGATAAACCCTGAGGCAAAGTTAGATGATCCTAAGTCAAATTGTGAGCGTGTAAGCTTTCCTGGTGGATTTCATATTGATCTTCCTCTTTACTATTTTGACGATGTAACTGGTGTATGTCGGCTAGCCACAGAAAGAGATGGATGGATAGATAGCGACTCAAAAGCATTACAAGATTGGTTTGATAGCAAAATACACCATTTAGCTGATATCCAACGTGCCAGATTGAGAAGAGTTATCAAAAATATAAAAACTTGGGTTGCACTAAAAAAGATAGGACTCCCGTCAATCGCTATCACTGTATATGTTGCCCGTAACTATGATGATCATGGGCAAGATGATGATGCCTTTCAACATAATGCTGGCAAGCTAGCAACCTATCTGCAAAATGGTGGATCAATCCTTAGCCCGATCAATGGTGATGATCTTATCGGGGGAACACTAGATGATCGACGCAGACTTAGAGATGGATCAGGTGATTTGCTTGAAAGCTTTCAGTTTGTCAGCAACTCTACCTCAGCTACAGAAGCTCATCCACATTGGTCAAGAGTTTTTGAATACATCTATCCGCCCATAGCTGAGATAAATGAGCAAGCTTCTGTTTTAAACTTTCCGACATTAACAACTCCTCCAGCTATTACAGTAAGGATAAAGGACAAAAATGGTCATTTAATTGAAAATAGTTCCGCCAATCTAATCTATGCATATCTTGATGAGCAGCTTGATTTTGCTATAACAAATGCAGCAAGTTATCCCTATAACTCACGCGTAAAATGGATGGTGCGAAATAAAGATAGAGATGCTTCGATAGTAAATGATTTAGGGCATCAGCGAATTCTTCAACTTAGTGATATTTGCGAAGAAAGCTGTGCTTATAGGGGGTCTCATTATATGGAGTGCGTTATTGAAACAAACGGAGTTATTCGAGGTGCATGTTCAGTCGAGGTCGGGATTAGAGGGCATGCAAGACCACAACGAAACCCACCAAGGCGATCATACGGACCAAAGAGGTAGATATGTGGAAGGTGCTTCCTCGGTTTGGGCTAATTAAAGGTGCAGGTTACCTGTTTACGGTCTTACTTTTGAGCGTAGTCGTATTTCTACTAGGAGATTCGAGCGGAACTGTATCTTTCGGTGGAGCTGGATTTATCGAAGCGGTAAAACTATCAGGCATTGTCTCTCTTATTTTTGTACTGATCGTTTGGCTACTCGCAAAATGGGGGTGGAAGCCTTTTTGGAAAGATCATCGTTTGGGAAGGCTTCTCAACAAAACTGTATGCCCTGATATTAATGGGTCGTGGAGAGGTGAAATTGTTTCAAGTTTCAAAGATAGTGAAGGAAAACCAATCTCCAAAGAAGTTCAAATGGAAATCAAAGCAGATTTCCTTGGGCTTGATATCAATTTGGTATCTATAGATAAGTATCAACGTAGTACAGTAGTCCAGAGTGAGATATACAAAGACTCTAGAGATGGTTTTTTTTACATTTCATCACTAGTGTCCCAACGTTACCAAACTAAACACGTATAACCAACTGTATTCACGACAAAAGTCGCCATATCATGAAGGGCATCGACTTGAATCATATGAAAGCCTCTAGAATCCCAGTATTTTCGG
>JALTJN010000043.1 GCA_027076405.1 Chromatiales bacterium | reverse complement strand
AAAAAGATATAGAGCAGCTTAAAGTACATGAAGAAAATACAGCTAACAAGTAAATTAACGCTGACCATTTTTTCTTACGGCCTAAAAGGCAGGCCGCAAGAAAAAACGTCAGGTTATTAAAGCGTTAGCTGGTCAATAAAGTTATGCATTTTGTTATCAACACTAAATAATACTTGTAAAAAACATTAAACAAATTTACTTTTATTAATATGTTCAATTTTATTTCGTGGCAATCGTAGTTAAAAGTAAAAACAAATAAGCACCGTATAGGAAGCGATACTTTGTCAAATGTCGCTCTTTTTGAACTATAGTAAATAAGATCAAAAGAAAATAAACGGTAAAGCGAGTAAATCCGCTTTTTTAAGTTCACCTTGTGAGCAGCAGCTAACAAGGCGTTTAAAACCGCCGTTTTCCAAACGGCTCGGACTTTTTAAAAGTGGCGCTGCGCTTCACTTTTAAAAATCCGTTTAACTATAACGTTAGCTGGTCAATAAAGTTATGCGTTTTTGTTATCAACACTAAATAAAACTTGCAAAAAACATTAAGCAAATTTACTTTTATCAATATGTTCAACTTTGTTTCGTGGCAATCGTAGTTAAAAGTAAAAAAATAAACGCCGTATAGGAAGCGATACTCTGTCAAATATCGCTCTTTTTGAGTATAGTGAACAAGGTCAAAAGAAAACAAAAGGTAAAGCAAATATATCCGCTTTTTTATGTTCAGCTTGTGAGCAGCAGCTAACAAGTCGTTCAAACCGCCGTTTTCCAAACGGCTCGGACTTTTTAAAAGCGGCGCTGCGCTTCGCTTTTAAAAATCCGTTTAACTTTAACGTTAGCCATTAATAAATTCAGAGCACTAATAATGATAAATGTGAAAACTCTAATAATTGCTATTATCTTAATTCCTAGCTTAGCTTCAGCTGAAAACGGAAACCTTTTTAAAAATGATGCATCATTAATTTCTCACGTTAAAAAAACAGATTATATTTTTACTACTGCTCTCGGAAAATGTAATTCAGAAAAACTTCTAAGGAATATTGGCAATAACAAAAAACAATTTAAATACATCGCAATATGTGCAGCAAAAGCAGCAAAAGAAAGCGATTGCCCTGAATACAAAGTTAAAGCAATCGGTACTATTGATACTAATAGCTGGGCTACAATAAGAGAAATAAAGTTAGTATTACAATGCTATGGTTAATTATGGCTAACAAGCAGGTCAAGATCGCTCGTTACCACTCGCTGGGACTTTTAAAAAGCGGCGCTATGCTTCGCTTTTTAAAAGCCCCTTACCTAAGTCGTTATGTGTAAAAAAATGAACAGCAACAATTTAATCCTAATATTATTTTTAATTTTTAGTACGATTGCACAGACAAAGGAATTAAATTATTTATATGTAAATAATCCTAGAGCTGTTGAATGTGAGAATATATATGACGCTGATACTTGCATTAGTTTATCAATAGGGAAAATAATCATTCCTACAGAACTTCAAAATAAAACAAAAGCATGGAAAAAGGATGGTTGGTTTCATATTAATACAGACATAATGACAGAAGATACATGGTCTATACAAACAAAATATCTGCTAGCAGATGAAGAATTTGTAAAAGTGGTTTCTAACTGGAGAGTAAAATCATTCAAATATGATTTTGGTGATTCTCGTCATATTATAACTTTCTCACGAGATGGGAAAGCATATATAAAGCATGGTACAAAGAAGATAACTGGTCATGTTTATATCGATCCAAGTGCAACGCCTTACTTAATTCAAATAAGATATATTGATCCTCAAATTGGAAAAATATCTGATACTTATAGATTTGACCCGGTTAAAAAAGCAATTGATACAAAGAATGTTTGTGGGATAGTTGGTGATCTATGTGAACAAATATTTTATGATTAAAAAATCAACCCATATAGTATAATGAAACAAACACATAACAAACAAGTCAAGATCGTTCGCTAACCGCTCACTGGGACTTTCAAAAAGAGGCGCTGCGCTTCTCTTTTTGAAAGCCCCTTACTTTAATCGTTATGTGTAATTAAAAATTAAAATTAAAAAAGGTAAATTCTAATTTCGTGCGAGTGAAGTCGCTCTTTTTAAAGTTTACCAATTCGGCAAGTTAAGTGGTTTAGGTATAACCTTTGTTTCACCTAAGCCCGAAGTTAAGTAGTTTAAAAATACAAATTGTTCAGTTCTTTTTTCAATAAATATGCTAAATTTAAAATCAAAAGAAAAAAGAGCAATAAAAACAAACGCCAAAACCGTGAAACCAATATTCTCTTTTTAAATATTAATTTCACATAACAAGGCGCTCCAGTTGATTCGCAAAAGCTGCGCTTCGCTTGCTTTTGCTCTCAACTGAGCTTAATCGTTATGTGTAAAAAATGAAAACCAATATCGATAAAAAAATACAGAAAGAAGTATTATTCGGAAAATTAAAAAGCTATTCAACTCCTGCTCTAGTTGCAGGAGTATTCTTATTTTTCATATTAATACTTCTCCCTTTCATTACTCAAACCACAACACATGTTAAAGGTATTGCATTTCAACTAATCGCAGATCAAACTCTTGAAGGGAACAAACCTATAATGGTGGTTAAACTCGAAAGCGGGGAAGTAGTTCGAGCGAGAATGTTAAAAAACCACCCCTTTAGAAAAGGGGCTTCAGTAATCCTTCTTGAAAAGAAATCACTTAATGGTAAGTTATCGTATGATTTACTCAACTATAATAAATAAAACACATAACAAGTGCATTAAGAACATTCGCTTGTCGCTCATTGGGACTTTTAAAAGAGGCGCTCTCGCTTCTCTTTTAAAAGCCCCTTATGCTAATCGTTATGTGTAAAAATAAACCATGAAATATGTTGTAACATCATTATGTACAACTCCTATACCTAAACTTAATTGGTGGAAAAATATTCTTGTCAAATTCTTATACTTAATAATACCAAAAGCAAATCCAGATTTTGAGCATCTCTATACCAATGTTCGCTTATGGTGGTTAGAATTAGATGAAAATAATTTCCCGCAAAAAGAAATTGGTTTTAATGAAAAAAACAAAATAATTGTTGCAGCCCCAATAGGCAATAATTATGGTATTTTTACTGACTCAGATGAAGAAATAAATAAAAATGACTTTGAAGAAATAAATTTAGAGCAATTCATGAATGCATGGGAACACTTTAACAGTGAATTTAATAAAAACACATAACAAGGTGCTCCAGCTGATTCGTGAAAGTGGTGCTCCTATCGTCGCACAACTTTCACTCTCAGCTGAGCTATAACGTTAGCTTTTCACAAAGGAAATATTGATGTCATGTATGCTTAGGGTATTTGGTAGCTCATTAAAAATCGATGAACTACTTTCCCAATTAACATTGATACCAAACTCAACTTGGCACATAGGAGAACAACATCATGGTGTTACTCTAAAAGAATCTGGTGCTAGTTTTGTAGTAAGTGAAGCTGACATGTCAGAATTCAATTGTCAAACTAAAGAAGCTTGTACCTTTTTAAATAAAAACACCGTAGAAATACAAAGCATGGTTAAATTTACTGGCGTAAAAGAGGTTATTTTAGACTTTGGTATTGAGCTTCGAGATACAGCTATTCATAGTGACTATTTATCTCCAAGCTTTATAGAAGCTGTAGCTCATACAGGTGTTGGTGTAGAGTTGTCTCATTACCCTTGCAAGGAAGAAAATGAAAGCTAACAAGTGCATTAAGAACATTCGCTTATCGCTCATTGGGACTTTTAAAAGCGGCGCTCTCGCTTCTCTTTTAAAAGCCCCTTATGCAAAACGTTATGCATAAAATAGATTAGGAGATCTAAATGAGAAAATTACTTAGTAGTCTTTTGAGTATATTATAGCGTTTAGTTCTAATTATTTACCGGGGCATAATGCAAGAATCTGAAGAACGATTTTAAATCGTGCCCTAAAGACACCCTTAATTGCAAAAGCCGCTAACAACACTCAAAACCTACATATTAGTAAAAACGGGGAAGATAATTATTTTATGCGTTGCACATAAAGACCGTAAGTTTTATTTCAACTAAGTATCATAACTGCAGAAACATACAATAGTGATATAACACTAGAAAAAGGCAGTTTCTTTGATAGTAAGCCACCACAAATAAAAAATAAAAATAAAATAATTTATTCTGTAAAATTTTTTGTTTCAGAGATTCAATCAGATCAGTGGAAAAATGTTACATCCTACAAATATACAGTTACCAAGCTCTAACAAACTATTAATCCGTTCTTTTATTTACACATTTTATAATTATTTTTGTACTTCTTAAATACTGAAGAAGCTATTTTATAAATCACTAACAGTTATAGCAAAGCCTATTCTCGAAAAGTATGGATATCTTTATGACGGAAAGCGAAGCTTTATTAAGAAACAGAGCAACGGCGAAAAACTTATTATTGAATATCAAAGGTACATTTATTATAAATTAATAATCCGAGAGATATCAGAAGGGTAAAGGATGGCAAACCGGGATATACTTTCAAAACATCAGAAAATACTTTTTATTTTTTAAGTGACCAAACAGGCTATAGACCAGCACCCTATTTTTCCTCTCGTGGAATGAAGTGGATACAATTATATAATGCTCCATCATCTGAGAATGATGAACTTATATACTACCTAAAAAAATCTCATCATATTGTTTCATTAACTTTAACCAAAAAAAAACAAAAAGCACTTGGTCTAAATCAAAGTTAAGCGGTTTTGTACATAAATGCCTATATCGGTTCAATTTAGTTCAATTGTTATATTAAAATACAGGTATATGCTATATATTAATTTAACACTCTGGCACCCGAAAACAGGAAAGTATAGATGAGCAAATTAAAGCAATCCGGTTATAAAATTCTGGTAATAATTGAAGATATAGGTTTATTAATTATTGCTTTATCTACTGTTATTGCTATTGGCTTTGAAGTTATGCAAATGTTTAATGCCTTAAATGTCACGCTGGCAGATCTGTTGCTACTATTTATATATCTTGAAATATTAACAATGGTAGGCATATATCTTAAAACCGGACAGTTACCAGTCCGTGTTCCACTTTATATTGCAATAGTGGCTATAGCACGATATATGATTCTTGACATGAAGAACCTGGATACACTAAGAGTTCTGGGGTTATCCGGTGCTGTCCTCACTATTGCAATTTCCATTCTGGTTATTAGATATGGACATATAAAACTCCCATATAATGACAATAAAGATTGCTAATAAAACACTAATACAGGTATAAAACAGCTACGCTATATTTATTTACACAGATTTCGCTATCATGACAAAAAGCAGTATTGCGTTAAGGATGAGATGACTATGGTAAAATTTATAAACAAATACTTTTCAGATAAATTTACCCCATCGGTACGCTATTTACATTACCTGATATTATCGCTGGTATTATTGCAGATCGTTTTAAGTAATTTTATAGAAATATCTGACAACGGAGCAATAAGTGCTGACTCTCTTGAGTACTTCAGCACATGGGCACATATAAGCGTAGGCCTATCGCTATTGCTGTTTTCATTTATATTTAATTATCAAAGCATGGGGTTAGCTATTTTTACCCATATCTCTCTGGTGATATTACACAGTTAAAATTAGATATTAAGCAATTAAAAAATAAAAAAATACCCGAGCCTAATCCAAAAGGACTGGCGACAATTGTTCAGGGGCTGGGGATTACTTGTTGTGCTATCTGGTGCCACATGGTTTCTGCTTTGGTTATATGATTCATCGCTGGCTAATGATGTTAAAGAAATCCATGAAGAACTAACAGGTATTATAGAAGCCTATATCATTGGTCATGGTAGTATTGGTTTGATTCATATATTTATTACATATAAAAAATCAAAACCGCCTAATAAAGCTTTACCTGAATCAGGTTAGTGATATTTTGCAATAACTAATAAAATCTTTGCCGTACTATTTTATGAGTAAAACATGAAAAAATTTATTACTGTATTTTTTATCTATTCGATCTCTTTTGCCTGTTTTTCTGATTCAAAACAAAATACAGAAACAGATTCTATTACCGGCGCAAAAACATGGAGCATTAAAAAGAATGGTGTTTACTTTTCATTAACCCAAATACTGCCCGAACAAGCTCGTGCATTTTATGTAAACAGGGGCTTTAGTTTAAAACAAATTGAACCGTATGCTTTATCTTGCGTGTATATGACAGTATTACGAAATGACAATGCATCGGGTACAATTCATTTTATCAGTAATAACTGGTTACTTGTTGTAGATAATAAAGCAAAACCATTAACAAGCATTCATCAATGGCTTGAACGGCTAAAAAACAGTTCTGCCAAAAAATCAGCTTTAATTGCCTTTCGCTGGGCACAATTCCCATTAGAGCAGCAATATGAACCCGGTGGCGACTGGAATCAGGGCATGTTGTCCATGGGACTACCTGCGAATAAAAAATTTGATATTATTGCCCGCTGGGATATTGCAGGAAAACAAGTAGAAGCCAAGCTAAAAGGTGTACGTTGTGCTGAATAATTTAAGTAAACAAATAATATTTATTTCTATCCTGTTTTTTAACGGGAATATTTACGCTGAAGGACTGCCACCTTTAACACATAAACTCACGGCAATTAAAAAAGAAGTAAAAGCACCTGCTCTTCAATTAAAAAATCTTGATGGTGACATTGTTAATATAAACAACTTTAAGGGTAAAGTTGTACTTGTTAACTTCTGGGCTACATGGTGCCCGCCTTGCCGAAGAGAAATGGGATCACTGGAACGTTTACATCAGGCAACTAAAGATAAGAATATCGAAATTATCGCCGTCAATATTGGTGAAGATCTGGATACTGTTTTTTCTTTTTTAGGTACTGTTGACCCTTCTCCCTATTTTCAAATGTTACTGGATACTGAAGCTAGCAGTATGAAAAGCTGGAGTGTAAATGGATTACCAACAACCTATATCATCAATAAAAAAGGTTATATTGCTTATCGTGCTATTGGTGGTCGAGAGTTTGATCATCCGGATATCGTAAAAGCCCTGCTGGATTTGGCGAAGTAATTTTTTACAGGAGAGAAAAATGGAACTTGTTATCTCAATATTAATTTTATTCGTCGCACTGCAACATGCCGGTTTTATGTATCTTGAAATGGTTTTATGGACAAAGAAAGCAGGAAGAAAAGTCTTCGCAAATTCGATTAAAGAAGCGGAAAAAACAAAAGTACTTGCAGCAAATCAGGGGCTCTATAATGGGTTTCTTGCTGCTGGACTCGTTTGGGGATTCTTTCATCCTAACAGTGAATTTGGTTTACAAATTATTTTGTTTTTTCTTGCTTGTATTATTATTGCCGGTATTTATGGTGGTTTCACCGCGAAGAAATCTATTTTAGTTATTCAGGCTTTACCCGCGCTCATTACGGCAAGTTTAATTTTATGGTAAAACACCATAAATAATCATATGTCGGTCACTAACCGGTTCAACTGTTAAGTTCTTCATGCCTGCTTTATCAAGCTGTTTTCTCACTTCATCAACCGTAAAAGCTGCACGCAAAGAATGTTTAAAATCTGTTTTTAATTGATCTGATTCATTTTTCACATATTCATCACAAAGAAATTCTACCGTTGCTTCATCAATTGGACGAATAAGATCCATAACAAATACATGGGCATACTGTTTGGCATGTTGTTGTATCGTTTCCCATAAAGAAGAAGGCTCATGTAAATGATGCAATAAACTGTTACTAATGATGAGATGGTATAATGGTTGTGGTAATTCAATATCCGGCAGGCTGTCCTGGATCACTTTAATTCTAGGTGATAAGTTTGCTTGCTCATTCCCTTCAACCGCATATTTTAGCATTGCGGCCGCACCATCGACAGCATGAAACCCTGCATCCGGATAGGCAAGCGCAAACCTTCGTGTAATGTCGCAAGTTCCGCAACCTAAATCGAGCACGATATCATTAAAACATTTATCAATCTCAGGAAATTGTTCCTGAAACTTTTCAATAAATAAATCATGCGCGCCCGAAAAGTCGGCTAAAGCATAAGCTTTTGCCTGTTCTTCATCTTCCATTAATTCAGCTTCTGCTATTCGATCCATCATGATAATTAAGCTGAAATATTTTTATGGCAATACTTTTTCATTCGCAAAAAGGGATTCAATTGTTTCTCGTTCACGTACAACGTGAACCTGAGCACCATCAACCATAACTTCAGCCACACGTGGCCGTGAATTATAATTTGAACTCATGGTAAAACCATAAGCACCGGATGAACGTATTGCAAGTAAATCACCGGCTTCAATAAATAGCTCACGATCTTTACCCAGAAAGTCACCGGTCTCACAAATAGGTCCGACGATATCATAGCGTTGTGCCGGCCCTTCTTTTTTATTAAGCGGAATAATTTCCTGCCATGCACTGTAAAGTGCCGGTCGCATCAAATCGTTCATTGCTGCATCGACAATGGCAAAATGTTTTTCATCATTACTTTTAATAAATTCGACCTGCGTGACCAATATACCGGCATTACCGGCAATGGCCCTGCCTGGTTCAATTAATATTTGTAAGTCACGCCCTTTAAGTTTCTCTGCTAATGCTTCTGCATATTCAGCAGGCAACGGAGGCGTTTCATCACGATACTGAATACCCAGTCCACCACCTAAATCCAGATGATGAATATTAATATCCCTATCACCAAGCTGATCAATTAAAGCCAAAACACGATCCAGCGCATCGATAAAAGGACGCGTTTCTGTTAATTGCGATCCAATATGGCAATCAACCCCTTCAATTTCTAAATTTGCCATTTTACTGGCACGCGCATACACCTCGGGCGCAAGGCTGATATCAATACCAAATTTATTTTCTTTAAGGCCGGTTGAAATATACGGATGTGTTTTTGCATCCACATCCGGGTTAACCCGAATGGAAACAGGCGCTTTGCCCCCCATCCCGGCAGCCACATCGTTTAATAGCACCAGTTCGGCTTCTGACTCAACATTAAAACAACGAATACCGACCTCTAATGCGCGACGCATTTCTGTTGCTGTTTTTCCAACACCGGAAAAAACAATTTTAGCGGCATCCCCACCCGCAGCAAGAACACGTTCAAGCTCGCCACCGGAAACAATATCAAAACCGGCACCCAACCTTGCTAATACATTTAACACAGCCAGATTAGAATTTGCTTTTACCGCAAAACAAACCAGATGATCATGTGATGCTAATGCATCATCAAAAGCGCGCCAGTGACGCTCTAATGTTGCACGGGAATAAATATAACAGGGAGAACCGTGCTCTTTAACAATATCTTCAACCGCAACGTCTTCGGCAAATAACCGATCATCACGATAATTAAAATAGTCCATAATAAATCCAGATTAATGTTGCAGCTGACTAGCTGTATTTTCAGGTATATATAAAGGGCCTTTTTTACCGCAGCCGCTTAGCATGCTGCCAATGCCCAAAACCACCACGAGTAAAATCATTATTGCCTGAGGCCAGCAAATACGCATGATTAATAACTCCTGTAATGTGTATGGTTAAAATTAGCAAAATTATACGCGCTCGCTCCCTGCTTGACTATTTCCCAGAACAGATATTCCGCGTTAAACTTCAACTATATTCAGATTGCCCTAATTTGGGGCACAATCTACCGGTAACATCGAAGGGTTATTTTGCGAATACGTAGCCACATTTTTATCTCCGTCATTCTTGCTACAGTTGTGCCACTATTCGTATTGGCTTTGGCAGCCAGTTACTACAGTGAATACAATTATCAGCGTGAAATCAAACGTGAAATTATCACCAGTTTGAATCGTGTCTCCGTTGAAATTACCCACGAACTGCAAAACTCGCGAAATTTGGTTTTAGGGATTTCACGCGCTGCTGCGGTGAGATCTTTTTTTCCCATTTTGAAATCTAATTTAAAAGATGAAAATCACCCCAGCATTCGTATTTTACGCCGGCGGATTAATCGCTACCTTGAAGGTTTTCAGACCATTATTCCGGGAGAATTTATAGTACGTGTTCTTGATTTTCGAGGCGACACACTTGTAAAGGTTACCCATAATAAAACCAGTCAGGCGCAATATGAAAGTTTACAGGGCATAAACTATGTCGAGCACCAGATTCCTTCTGAAGATTTTATCAATACCTTAGAAAATTTACCTCGAGATGAAGTGAGTTTTTTTACATTACCCCATCACGCATTAGAAAATGAAAATAACGTCAGCAAACAACTCCTTGATTATGTTGTTCCATTATATGATGACAGTGATACCTGGCTAGGCACTCTGGTTGTGACTTTAAGCGGAGAACAAATTGATCGTATCGTAAATAATGTCACTCGCCTGTATCAGGGGAAATTGTTTATTGCAGAAAACAATCCGGATAATCCTAACCGGCATGGCTTATTAATTTATGATGAAAAAAATAATTTAAACATTGCGCAAACCCGCAAAGAATTAAATTTACTCGATCCCGCTTTGCGTAACCCCTTATTTACAGAAAGCATTCAAAATACAGAAGGCTTAATTAAACTCAAGGGAAACTTTATTTATTATTCAGAATTTTTTCCTTACCCTAATCGTCTTATTGGCTGGGTCATAGCAACACAAGTCGATGAAAAAGTTTTATCTGCTCCCTTTGCCAGTAATCGAAATGTTATCTGGTTATTAGCCGCCACTGCTTTATTGCTAACTCTTGTTATGGTTGCCTTTGCTGTAAGAAAAATATCGCAACCGATCTGTAACTTAGCATCTCAACTTAAAAGTTTTGCTGATGGTAAATACCAGCAACGCGTCAATGCACACCAATCTATTTCTGAAATTAAAGCACTCTCGTCCTCTTTTAATTACATGGCAGACACGCTGGTCAACACTCAAAATGAACGTGACAAAGCACAAAAAATGGCACTGCAAAATAATAAACTTGCCAGTATAGGACAAATGGCCGCCGGCATAGGACACGAAATAAATAACCCGCTAAATAATATTTTGTCTTACAGCACATTAATCAGCCGAACAATTGCTAAAAATGCTGGGGACATTGATACTATGAATTTAACGCACTTACAACGTGACATCGATTCGTTAAGAGAAGAAACCCTGCGCGCTTCTGAAATTATTAAAGGTATATTAAATTTTGCCCGGCAAATGCCTCCCCAGCTGGAAGAGTTTTCTGTTAAAACCTGGCTGGAGAAATCTATTTTATTGGTTCGACAAATGGCAAAAGCCCACCATATTGATATTAAATTAAATTATTCCGGAGATGACACCTACATAGGTGATCAAACCCAGTTACAGCAGGTGATTATTAATCTATTACTTAATTCAATTCAGGCGAGTGAAGATAACGCGGTAATTAATGTTGATGTGGAAATAAATAAAGACCAGCTTAAAGTCATTATTCAAGATCAGGGCTGTGGTATTGAGCAGGATGACCTTAATAATATTTATGACCCTTTCTTTTCAACAAAAGAAGAAGGTGAAGGAAGCGGTTTAGGTTTATCGATAAGTTTGGGTATAATTGAATCTCATCACGGGACATTAAACATTAACAATAATCCTGATAATATAAAGGGCACGACAGCAATACTTACGCTGCCAATAAACAATGACGAAGGACACTAACTTGAAGCAACAACCACGTATTATTTTTGTCGATGATGATCCGAACGCCGGTGAACTCATGTTACGTTTTAGTGAAGAAGCCAGTTACTCCTGTACTGTTTTTCGTCTTCCGGCAATGGCATTAGAGCATTTTAAAAAACACGGTGCCGATTTATTCGTTAGTGACTTACGCATGCCAAAAATGACCGGTGTTGAATTGCTTCAGGCCGTTCGTGAACATACTCCTGATCTGCCTTTTATTATTATCACCGGCTATGCCAATGTTGACGATGCAATTGAGGCATTACGATTAGGTGCCTCTGACTTTATTAAAAAACCTTTTGATATGGGTGAGCTGCAAATTCTCATTGAAAAAACATTAGGTCATCAGGCGTTACTGGAAGAAAATCATTTTTTAAAACGGCAGATAAATATCGAAAAAAGCAGTTTCGGTATGATAGGCACATCAAAGAGTATGCTCGATGTTTACCGGCTGATTCAAAAAATTTCCGATATTCGCTGTAATGTCATTATTCAGGGTGAATCCGGTACCGGTAAAGAACTTGCTGCCCGTGCTGTTCATTTTGAAAGCCAGTTTGCAAAGCAACCTTTTGTTGTTATTGATTGCGGTTCATTAACCGACACATTACTTGAAAGTGAATTATTTGGTCATGAAAAAGGCGCCTTTACCGGCGCGCAAAAAACAAAACAGGGATTGCTTGAAGTCGCTTCCGGTGGCACGGTCTTTCTTGATGAAATCGGCAATATTTCTGACGCGATGCAAACTAAACTCATGCGCGTTATTCAGGAGAAAAAAATCACCCGTGTTGGTGGTGTCAGCCCCATTGATATTGATGTACGTTTTATTGTTGCCAGTAATAAAGATCTTGAACGTTTGGCAATCTCAAATGAATTCCGCCATGATTTATATCACCGTTTGAATGTTGTAAAGATCACCATGCCATCATTGCGTGAGCACCGTGAAGATATTCCTCTTCTTATTCAGCATTTTATCGATCTCTATTCAAAGAATTTTCACCGTGATATCAAAGGCTTTGATAAAGATGCCACTAAAAAACTTATCGCCCATGACTGGCCCGGTAATGTGCGTGAACTGCAAAACCTGATTGAGCGCTCGATTGCATTAGCAGAATCACCTGTTATGCAGCTTGAAGAAATAAACAGTTTACGTTCTACCGATACCATTGATAGTGACTTGCCAACGCTGGAAATTCTTGAAAAGCGTTACATCTTCAAATTGCTTGATCGTTTCAATGACAGCCGTGACAAAACAGCAGAAACGCTGGGGATTAATAAATCCACTCTTTGGAGAAAGTTGCAGCAATATAAGGAATAAATTATTTTCTAAAATAGATGCAATCCGAGTCGTGCAATTTGCATCGAGCAAAACGCTGTTTTTTTCTTACAATCATTCTAAATCATTGTATTTTCTATTGTTTTTTAGTTGGCTTAATAATTGCTACAGTACCTGTTACGTTACCTCGGAGGATACAAATAATGCAACGTAGAACATTTATGAAAGGCACACTCGCGGCAAGCGGTGTCGCAGTTGCGGTCAGCGCCGGTTTATTAAGCCCACGCGCAGTACTGGCAGCATGGCCAAAATCGGCATTTAATGCAAAGTCAGCAGCAGATGCATTAAGCGGTTTAGGCATCAGCACCACAACCCCTAGCAAAGATATTCAAATCAAAGCGCCGGATATTGCTGAAAACGGCGCGGTTGTTCCTGTGACGGTTAAAACATCAATTGCAGGTGTCACCTCAATTGCCATTTTAGCGGAAAAGAACGGCAGCCCATTAACATCTAACTTCAACCTGAAAGGGTCAGCGCAAGGTATGGTGGCAACACGTATCAAAATGCAAAAAACATCAGCTGTTATTGCTGTCGTTAAAGCAGGCGGTAAAGCCTACGCGCATCGCAAAGAAGTCAAAGTTACCATTGGTGGCTGTGGCGGTTAAACCCCGATTATCAGGAGAGAAATTATTATGGCTAAAAAATCGATTCGTTTACGTGCTTCTAATAAAGGCGGCGTGGCTACTGTGAAAGCATTAATCACCCACCCAATGGAAACCGGTAACCGTAAAAACAAAAAAACGGGCAAAAAAGTGCCTGCTCACTTCATCCAGACGGTCAGTGGCAAGCATAATGGCAAAGAAGTTTTACTTGCTGAATGGGGTCCCGCTGTTTCTAAAAACCCGTATTTATCATTCCAGTTTGCAGGCGCTAAAAAAGGCGATACTGTGGAATTAACCTGGTCTGACAACAAAGGTGGTTCTGAAACTGGAACAACTAAAGTTCGTTAAAGCATCATCTTTACGAAGTTTTAAAAAGGCGAAGTTGATAACTTCGCCTTTTTTATTTCATTTTTATTCTTAGTTTCAAGTACAATTCACTTATTCTTTTTAGCCGGACAAAGATAATGAATGAATCTGAATTTAACGATATTGTCGACGATATTCTTGTTGAGATTGAAGACGCCATTGAGGATGCTTGTGATGAAACAGGTGCCGATATTGACTATGAAACAGTCACAGGAATCCTTAGCTTAACTTTTACTAACGGTAGCCAGATTATTATTAACCGTCAGGCTCCATTAAAACAAATCTGGGTCGCAGCGAAACAAGGCGGCTTTCATTTTGATTTTGACGAATCATCTCAGCAGTGGCTTTGTGAAGGCAAAGAACTTTTTTCTGCCTTGTCAGAATATTGCAGTGAACAGGCTGGCCAGGCTATCACACTGAGTGCCGCTTAATGTCTACACTATTACCTTGTCTGGAAATTGCTGCCGATAAGAGTGAACACAGTATTATCTGGCTGCACGGCCTTGGTGCCGACGGTCATGACTTCGAACCTATTGTTGGAGAGTTAAATTTAAACCAGCCTGTTCGCTTTATTTTTCCCCATGCACCGGAAATGCCCGTCAGCATTAATAACGGTATGCGTATGCCAGCATGGTATGACATTAAATCTCCGCAGATTAATCAGCAACAGGATGAAACCGGTATCCGCCAGTCACAGCAATCTCTTCTGGCATTAATCGAACATGAAATAGAACGCGGTGTAAAAAGTCAGAACCTGATTATTGCCGGCTTTTCACAAGGTGGTGCCATTGCCCTGCATACGGCTTTACGTTATGACAAACCACTTGCCGGTATTATGGGCTTATCAACCTACTTGCCGTTGGCAGACAAGGCTGAAAGTGAAATACATGACACCAATAAAAACTCACCATTTTTTTTAGCACACGGTGTTTATGACCCGGTTATTCCGGTTGAGCTGGCCATTGATACTCAGCAAAGGCTCAATGAGCTTGGTTTCCTCGGCGAATTAAAAAAATATAATATGGAACACAGTGTTTGCGCTGAAGAAATTAACGATATTTCTCACTGGATTAACCAGTGTTTTAGTTAAATCACCCACTTCGTTTTTATACAAAATATCGATCAGTTATTTAACTTTTTGCCATACTAAAATTCGATTATTCGCCGGCATTGCAACATCTTCAATCAATTTTAATCCCGCTTGTTCCGCCAGGCTTTGTAAGGCTTCAAAATCTCTTACTCCACTGACCGGATCTCGCTGCTTCAACCAGACATCAAAACGCGCATTACTCTCGCTACTGAACTGGCCATTATAATTAAACGGCCCATACAAACAGAAATACCCTTGCTTATCTAACACTCGGCCTATTCCGGCAAACATCTTCTCAACACTCGACCAGCCCATAATATGCACAGTATTGGCACTAAAAATTGCATCGACCTGGTTAAGCGGCCAGTCTTTTTGATTCACATCCAATAATAAAGGTCCCTGCAGGTTGGTATGTTTTGCCTCATCCAGCCATAACTTAATGCCCTCATGATACTCAGCCTGATCACTGCTAATCCAGATTAAATGGGGAAGCTGCTCTGAAAAAAAAACAGCATGCTGGCCAGTACCACTGCCTATTTCCAAGACCGTTTTGGCATCAGAAAAATAGCGTTTTAACACGCTTAAAATAGGCATTTTATTTTGCTCGCTGGAATCAGCAAAAGGTTTTATTGTTTTCATGTTACCTATCTATATTAGTATTTGTTGATATATATCAATGTTATTTTTTTCACTGCTTTTATAGTACAGTCTGTTCTACATTCACTTAAGTACATAGCAGGGTATGATGACATTGTCGCGAAATTATTATTTACTCACTAGTTTGCTGTTTCTTCTTGTCAGCCCGCTGGCACAGGCAAAACCGGACGGCGAGCACTTGTATACAACTCATTGTTCCGCATGTCATGGTGCAGATGGAAACGGCGGTGTTGGTGTACCACTCGCATTACCAGACTTCCAGTATGGTGTGACCAATGACTACCTGAGAAATACCATTCGTCACGGCCGCCCGGGACGTATTATGCCGGCCTTCACCTCTTTAAAAGATAATGAAGTCAAAGCAATTATAAAACATATTCGCAGCTGGGCACCGGGTAAACCCTTTAAATATTCAAACAAAAAAATTAAAGGCAATATTCAACACGGCAAACAGCTCTTTGCTAAAAACTGTGCGGCCTGTCATGGTGCTAACGGCAAAGGCGGTGAAGGTACCGGTGTCACTTTTTCCCGCCCAAGGGATTTACCTGTCATCGCACCGGCACTTAATAATCCGGGCTTTCTTGCTTCTGCACCGGACTTACTAATTAAAACCGTATTAATGAATGGCCGTGAAGGCACGCCGATGGTTTCTTTTTTAAAACAAGGGCTATCAGAAAAAGATATTGATGATGTTGTTAGTTATGTTCGTTCCTTTGAGGAAAAAGCCGTTATAAAGAAAAACAAAGAAAAGGTTAACCCTCTCATTTCATATGAGTCACCTTATTCATTAAAAGAAACGCTCACCATTATTAAAAAAGCCATTATTGGTAAAAACTTTCGGATTATTCGTCAGCAATACCTCAATCAGGGGCTGGTTGAAAAAGGTAAAGAAAATAAAAAACAGGTAATCATTTATTTTTGTAATTTTAATTTCTTAAATCGTGCCCTCGCAATTGATCCCAGAGTGGGTTTATTTTTGCCTTGCCGGATTACAGCCGTAGAAAAAAATGGCAAAGTCACCGTAACTTCGACTAACCCTTTATATATGAGCAGGTTCTTTAATAATACCAAACTAGATAAGTTATGCGACGAAATGCATCAGATTTACGCCGATATTGTAGAGGAATCAACATTTTGAAAAATAACATAATGAAACTTTTTTCTTTTTTAGTCATCAGCTTATTAATTTCTACAAGCCAGGCTGAAGAGCTAATGATGGCAAGAACCAAACAGTCTTTTCCTGAAGCGATGCTAAAGCTGCAAGAAACAATAATAGATATGGGTTATAAAATCAGTCGAATTCAACGTATCGATATTGGTTTAACCAAAAGCGGTTATCAAACAGATAAGTACAGAATTGTATTTTTTACCACAGCAAAAGATGTTGCTGAAATTAGTGAAAAATATCCACACCTTGTTCCTTACATTCCGTGGAAAATTGCTATTTTTGCAGAACAACAAGACACCTTGCTTGTCAGTGCCAACCCGATGCAATTTTCTAACAAGAAATATCCCGGTGCAGATAAATATTTATTAAAATGGAAAAATGATACGCACAAGATTATGCAGATTTTACGGAAAAGCGAGTAAGCCGCTACATGGCTAAAGCGGCTTTTTTAAGACTCTCTTCTATTTTCCGTTTATATAAAAGATAGCGACTTGTTTGCAGACTGTTTACATCCGCATTTAAAATGGCCGGCGAGAGATCAATGTCTGTGACATAAATATCATAAACTTCATCACTGCTACGGCTCTTTAAAACTTTACGCACGACTTCACGATAAAGATTTGTGCCATACTGCAAACTGGAAAATTCTTCATCTTCATAAAAAAGCGTAAAGATAGGTTTGCTCTCAAGTAAATCAACAATGACCTGCAAACTCACATATTGCGACGTCCGCATATATTTATTTACTGCCTGCTCGGTTAAAATTTTATTGCCCGCTCTGTCCCGGCGAATCATATAAAACTTTACGTCATCTACTCGTATTGCGGTATCTTGTGAACTTTGTTGCGCAACAAAATGCATGCGATTATGAATAGACTCAAAAAATTTTGAGTAGTGCCGCATTAGTGTTGTTACATCATAAAAAATATCTTCCTGATAAGACAAGGTGCCCTTTTCATCCAGAACATAAATATCTGCACCTTCTTTTTTAATTTCATAAAAACACTGGACAATACCCGGCTTGTTTTCGTTATAAATAAGAGGTAACACATGTTTTTCTAACGTTTCATTATCAAACACCCACTGTGAATAGGTTTCATTGGGAACAGATAAATATTTTATTAATTCTTCCAGTGATTCAGTTTTATGATATTTCAGGTTATCTTCATCCAGACTTAAAATATAATATCCCCACTCTACACCAAGAATAAACTTTGTTACCTGAGCATAACGGGTTGAATAAAAACATTCATAAACAGCATTAAACAACTGCTCAACCCGTTTCGATATTGAGCTACCACGGTATGATGAAAAACTGCTGGCATTAATAGCAGGAGGGCGACGGCCTTTTGAAGGCGGGGCCCACTGCATATATTCTTTTAAGCAATCCATTAACCCGCTCACACCACGATAAGAAAATATCAACACTTCTTGCCAGCTGGTTAACAACACCTGATCAATTGTTACCGTTAAATTACTGTGCCGCGATCCATATTTAAAAGCATCACTTCTTTCACTACTAATATGCGTACCGTCTTTTCTGTCAATTAACAGCGGATCTATGCCAACATTAATATAGGTTGCATTGGCTATAATATTTGCAGGCTGACGATAGTCTTCGCTACTGCGTTCTTCCAATTCTGTTTTATAAAAATGGCTTTCAAGATTTTCAATTAATGAACGTATTTCCTTGTCGGTTAAATCTGTATCATTACTATACAAGCCAACAATTGTTTTTTGATTGATGATTTTATTAAAATAACACCAGCATAATAACTCAACCAGACTCAACGAGCGTTTTAAGGGTGCAGAAATAGCAACATCTTTTGCCGGCACTACACCATCAAAAGCAACCCAGAAACTGGTCCCATTATCCGAATACAGTTTATGTAAAGACAAGTGCGACTCGAAAAGCTGACTGGTTATACCTCGATAAACCAAATCTACCTTGCCGGCTTTACGTTCAAAGGCAGCATAAATTTTTCTGCCTAAAACATTTAAATCAGACTGCCGGATTAAGTTTTTACTTTCTACATGTCGATGGGCAAAACTTGAAAGGAAACGATAGCTGATTTTAAACTCGGAAATAAGCGCATTTCTTTCTGTTAAAACCTGATTAATTTTCCAGTTTTCCTTGTTATCCAGCACTTCAATATCTGCTTTACTCCAGTTCCATCTTGTCAGTAGCTTGGTTAATGCTTTTTGCCGCCAGTTTTGACTGTCGCTATTTTTTAGCTCACTCATTTTTTCATTAACTTTAAAATAGAAACTTCTTCTGGCAAGTTGCAACCTGTCTTCATCCCCAGAGTTTTTTAAAAAATCTTCTACCTTCTCAAGCATCATAATATAGGGGTCCAGCAGCTCAAGTTCGTCTTCACCTTGGTAAACTGATTTTTTAAAATGCATGCCCAGCATATCAACATGCGGGAATTCACTGGCATAAGCCTGCATTAATAATATTTTTAAAATACTTTTATACGGCGCACTTATTCCCTTATAAAGTAACCATAGTGTTGCACCATAAAATTCATTGGCCTCGATACTTCGCAAGCCACCAAAATCAATATGTTCTTTACTATGAATAAATCTTTTTTCTTTTAAAGATTCTACATAGTCTTCATATTCATGCTCATGCTCCGGTGGCACTAACCACCACAAAGGATAACGTCCCTGCAATAAAACACTGGTACGGTAAAATTCTTCCAGTAATAAACTGTTTAATGCGCTGCCACTGCTTTCATCGGTTAAAAAACCCAGCTCACCGTTGCGCAGTTTTTCAGGATCGACCAAATAAATATTGGCTTCAATTCTGTTTTTATTTGCCCACTCCTGTACCGCCTGCGTTTTTACCTCCAGCTCTTCAATTAAATCACCATCCATGTTTTCCGAGTGGCATATCCATATATCAAAGTCACTACTGTCGTTATAGGCAATCGTGCCACTACTGCCCATCAAATAAATCGCTTCAATATTAAATTCCCGATACGCTTTATTTTTAAATTCAAAACTTCGCGCCAGACGTTGCGCAAGATGTAAGGTTTTTTTACCCGGCTTATAAGAGGGAATACCGATGGGCGTATCTTTAGAAACATAACCCGGCAATAAAGGATGGTTGACATGAAAAAGCAGCGGCAATAATGTCAGAAAATCACGCTGAGAGGTGCGTAGATCAGCATCAATACGTTTCAGACGATTTTTATTGATCTCAAAAAACCGCTGTTTAATTTCACTAAAGTCATAACCTTCAGAGAGGGTACTGGTGCGTAACTTGTCTTTCATTCCTTATTTATCGGCCGATAAATGACTTTCTGAATTAAATAATGTGAATTCTATTTATCACTTAATCATCGGCTTAATTAATATTTCTATATAATTTAATAACTTAACCACTATTCTCGCATCAGCTGAAATTAAGTATACTGTGGCACCAGTAACAGGCTCTTACACACAAAAATAATCATGATATTTAACGCGGAAAATACATCTCAATGTTAAAGCAACTCAGTCACTCCGATCTTACTCAGATTATACAATCTTGCCCTATGGGGATCGCATTATCCGATAACGCGAAAAACATTATCTGGGTAAACAGCACATTTGAAGATTATCTGGGGATTGCTGTTGATGAAATTACCGGTATGAATATTGATGCATTACCTGACGTTCTTCAGCCACTTTTTACCTCTACACAAGCGGTTCACATCCCTGCCAATAGCATTCGTGATGATCAATGGTTTATGTGCAGCCAGCAACAAGTTGAAAATAATACTGCACATTTTATTACTGACGTTGGGCCATTGCATTTATTGATGCAGGAGCGAGATTTATTAAAAGAGGAATTACGTGAAGCATTAGCGGTAGATGAAGTAACCGGTATGCCAAATAAAGTGGCTCTGTTTCAAAGTTTAGAACCACAAATATCTCGTAGCCGTCGCTACAATAATTTACTTTCTATTGTCATTATGCGCGTGAATAATCTGCAACAGCTTAATGAAGACCAGATCGCCAGCATCATGCTGCCTATTAGCCAGATGTTAAACGATCAGGTTCGCTGGGCAGACATTGTTGGCAAGCTCAATGAAAGCGATTTTTTACTGGTGCTGCCAGAAACAGCAGCAGAAGCCTGTAAAAAATTAACCGACAATCTTGGCGAGCGTCTTAATGCGATTGCTTTACCGGATGGCCTACCCGAAGATTATTCACTTTCTGCCAGCTTTGGTTACAGCGAATGGGCAAAGGGTGATGACCTGGTTTTGTTAATGCAAAAAGCGCGGGCTAAACTGGAGAAAGATTAGCAATAAATTTTAAATTTCTTTCTTAAGCCTTTCAATTTGCTTTCTAACTTGTTCCGGTGCGGTACCACCACGGTGGTTACGCGCAGCAACTGAACCTTCTAGCGTTAAGACTTCAAATACATCCTGTTCGATAATATCCGAGAATTTTTTCAATTCATCCAGAGACATATCGGATAAATCTTTTCCTGTTTCTACACCATAACCAACTGACTGACCGACCACTTCATGGGCATCACGAAAAGGCATGCCTTTACGTACTAAATAATCCGCTAAATCGGTTGCCGTAGAAAAACCACTGCGTGCTGCAGCATACATGTTTTCTTTTTTCACAATGATTTGCGGCATCATGTCTGCATACAAACGTAAACAGCCTTTAAGATTATCGACCGTATCAAACAAGGGTTCCTTATCTTCCTGATTATCTTTATTGTAGGCTAAAGGCTGGCTCTTCATTAAGGTCAATAAACTCATAAGGTGACCATAAATGCGACCTGTTTTGCCACGAACCAGTTCGGGCACATCCGGATTTTTCTTTTGCGGCATAATGCTTGAGCCGGTACAAAAGCTGTCGCCTAAATCAACAAAGTCAAACTGGGCAGAACTCCACAAAACCAGCTCTTCAGAAAAACGCGAGAGATGCATCATAATTAATGATGAAGCAGATACCAGCTCTATCGCAAAATCACGATCACTGACACCATCAAGCGAGTTTTCACAAATACCATCAAAGCCTAATTCTTTTGCGGTAAATTCTCTGTCTATCGGATATGTTGTGCCGGCCAATGCAGCACTGCCTAACGGCATAACATTAATACGTTTCCGGCAATCTGCTAAACGCTCGCGATCACGCACCAGCATTTCACACCACGCTAACATATGGTGCCCAAAACTCACGGGTTGTGCAGTTTGTAAATGAGTAAAGCCCGGCATAATCGTGTCAACTTCACGCGAGGCCAGTTGCAACAAACCTTCGAGTAAACGTTTTAACTCGGCATCAATACTATCTACTTCATCACGTAAATATAAACGAATATCCGTTGCCACCTGATCATTACGCGACCGGCCGGTATGAAGTTTTTTACCGGTAATTCCAATACGATCGGTTAAACGGGCCTCAATATTCATGTGCACATCTTCAAGTGCGGTTGACCATGCAAATTGACCGGACTCAATATCCAGCATGATGTCGTTGAGGCCGCCGATAATGGCTTTGCACTCATCTGCCGTTAATACACCAATGTGCTCCAGCATGCGCGCATGAGCAATGGAACCTGTAATATCCTGCTTATACATACGTTGATCAAATCCCACTGATGCAGTGAAGACCTCAACAAACTCGTTTGTTGGCGCAGTAAAACGCCCGCCCCAAAGTTTATCTGCCGGATTATTTTTGTTTACTGGATTGCTCATACTGTAGAGACCTATTTAATATTTGAACTGAATATCGATTTTCGAAGTATAACGTGTTGCCCGCTTAACGCCCAGCGTGTATATATAAAGGAATAATATAAATCATATCAAACAGAGAAATAAGAGAGCATTTTGCAAAAAACTGAAGCTGACATTGATACCCTTTTTTTGCCCAATTTATGCGGTATTCGCCCGGTATTTTTTGTTGTCCTGATTGCAGAGCTTTTCGCCTTTATTCTTGCTCTCGCACCGATGGATATACCAATTAAACAGCATTGGTATAACCTTGGTTTAATCTCCCTCTTCGTTCAGTGGTGTGCTCTGGCAAGCTGCTCTATTCTTTGCTTGTCCCGCCCTTATCTTGCCCGTTTCTCAAATATCAAAGCAGGCATTATCAGCTATATTATTGTACTTAGTGTCGTTGCCATCATCACCGAGCTCACTTATTACTTTATTTATGCAAAAAATTTCGAGCTTTATCCGGCCGGATGGCATCTGCACTTTTTTTTACGAAATGTTGCAATCGGTGCAATCTTAACCGGCCCGGTACTGCGTTATTTTTATATTCAAAATCAATGGCGTCGAAATGTACGTGCAGAAACTGAAGCCCGTGTTCAGGCATTGCAGTCTCGTATTCGTCCACATTTTTTATTTAACAGCATGAACACCATTGCCTCACTGACTCGAAGCAATCCTGAAAAAGCAGAAATGGCCGTTGAGAATCTGGCAGACTTGTTTCGTGTTAGTTTAAGTGATGCCCGTAAACAGGTTAGTCTTGAAGAAGAACTGGAACTTTGTCATCGCTATATCGAAATTGAACAACTTCGTCTTGGTGAGCGACTAAAAATAATATGGGAACTCGACGTACCAAATGATGCTCAAGTTCCGGCATTGCTATTACAACCCTTATTAGAAAATGCCATTTATCATGGGATTGAATCACACACCGAAGGCGGCTCAATTGAAATAAAAGGTCAGCTTGAAAACAAACAAATTAAATTTACTTTAACCAACTCATTACCCGAAAAAACATCACAACGACAACATGGAAACCAACTTGCACAAAACAATGTTCGCGAACGTTTAAACGCACTTTATGCTCACCGTGGTAAACTTGAAATCAATGAAAGCGACGGACTCTATCAAGTTACACTAGAGTTCCCATATGAACGACCCAATCAGGCTGAACTTCATGAAAATTTTGATCGTTGATGATGAACCCTTAGCCCGTGAACGTTTACAACGTCACCTTCATGACATCGATCCTGATATCGAAGCTATCGAGGCAGAAAACGGATTGGTTGCACTCGAACAATTCCGGAAACACTCACCCGATATTATTTTACTCGATATCCGCATGCCCGGCATGGATGGAATAGAAACCGCCAGAAAACTTTCTGAATTTGAAACCCCACCGGCCATTATTTTTACCACGGCTTATGATGAATATGCATTAGATGCATTTGATACACATGCCATTGCCTATTTATTAAAGCCGATACGTAAAGATAAACTTGAAAAATCATTACAGTCTGCAAAACGACTTAACCGTGTGCAATTGCAAAGTATTCATGTAGATGAAACTCAAACACAAGATGATTATTTAAGCGTTCGCATTCATAGCGGTGTAAGAAAAATAAGCCTTAGTGATATTTATTATTTTCAGGCAGAACAAAAATATGTCACCGTTAAATATCCCGAAGGTGAGGTTATTATTGAAGAGTCTTTAAAAAGCCTTGAATCAAGATTTAGCCATGCCTTTATTCGCATTCACCGCAATGCATTAATTTCAAAGAAACAACTCACGGCGATACGAAAAGATCAACAAGGCCGATACTTAGCCGAATTAAAAGATGTTGATAATAAAATTGAAGTTAGCCGGCGACATGTCGCTGCGGTTAGAAAATTCCTCGGCTAAGTAAACTAATGAGCATATTGGTAAAAGAAGTTTTTAGCTTAATCGCAATCATACTCACTTTTATCGCCTTTATCCCTTACATTCGTTCTATTCAGCAAGGCAAAACTATTCCGCATGCCTTCTCATGGATTATCTGGGCTTCTGTCACCTTCATTATCTTTCTCGCGCAGCTGACAGATAAAGGTGGAGTTGGCGCATGGCCCATTGGAGTTTCAGGTGTTATTACACTTTATGTCGCAATACTGGCTTATGGTAAAAAATCAGATTTATCCATTACAACCACAGATTGGCTGTTTTTCATAACGGCACTTTCGGCCATTCCTTTTTGGTATTTTACTTCCAACCCGTTATGGGCAGTGCTAATACTAACAACCATAGATCTTTTTGGTTTTGCCCCAACCTTTAGAAAGTCATACCAGTATCCATATAGTGAACAGCTGACTTTTTATGCCATTATCGCAAGTCGAAACCTGTTTTCTATTTTTGCCCTTGAGAATTATTCTATAACAACACTTCTTTTTCCGGCTGCAACCGGGTTAGCATGTATACTCTTTATTCAAATGGTTTCACTAAAAAGAATAAAGATCGGGAAGAATAAAAAATAAAAATTAAAAAGGATGCTAAATGAACGTACTGGACATACCCTTCGTTAAAAAAGTTGGTATTACAAAAACAAATAATAACGAGCTTGAGCTACTCTTTACTGACGATACACATAATCACCTGCAAACCATGCATGCCAGCGCGCAATTCACCCTGGCCGAAACAGCAACTGGTGAATATTTACAAACCTTGTTCCCTGAGCTGGTCGGCAAAGTTATTCCTGTGGTACGCGATGCAAAAGTTAAATTCAAAAAACCTGCTGTTAAAAATATTATTGCTTACCCATCCATTACTGAAGATGAAATAAAAAAATTCAACACACAGTTTGCTAACAAAGGCCGCGCATCCATCACAGTTAATGTCGAAATTAAAGATAGTGAAAACACCGTTACCTGTGTCGCTAGCTATCATTGGTTTGTGCAAAAGTTATAAAAATATAATAAATAAAAAAGGTTTAAGAAAATGGAAGATACCCACCAACGTCCGCAGCCCGTATCATTTTGGGAAGCGGTCATTTACTGGCTTAAATTAGGCTTTATTAGCTTTGGTGGACCGGCAGGTCAAATCAGTATGATGCATCAGGAGCTGGTTGAAAAACGTCGCTGGATTTCTGAACACCGTTTCTTACATGCGCTTAATTACACTATGGTGTTACCCGGGCCAGAAGCACAACAACTTGCTACCTATATCGGCTGGTTAATGCATGGCGTCTGGGGCGGCATAGCAGCAGGGGTACTTTTTGTTTTGCCTTCGTTGTTTATTCTTATTGCCTTAACCTGGGTTTATCTTGCCTATGGTGACCTGCCCGCAGTAGCAGGTGTTCTATATGGTATTAAACCGGCCGTAACAGCCATTGTTGTTTTCGCTGCATACCGAATTGGATCACGCGCATTAAAAAATAATGTCTTACGTGCCATGGCAGTGCTTGCCTTTATTGCAATATTTACTTTTGATATTCCTTTTCCTTATATCGTGCTTGCTGCCGGAATAATCGCCTATATTGGATCACGTTATGCACCAGAAAAATTTAAAGCCGGAGGCGGCCATGGTAGTTCAAAAGAGACTTACGGTTTAGCCATCATCGATGACGACACCCCTGCCCCCGAACATACAAAGTTTAAATGGAGCCGCTTTATCGTTTTTCTCTTAATCGGTTTATCAATAGGCGGAGCAGTCATGACCGCCTTGACGTTAACCTATGGCTGGCAAGGCACCTTAACGCAAATGAGCTGGTTTTTTACAAAAGCCGCACTTGTTACTTTTGGTGGTGCTTATGCAGTTTTACCCTATGTTTATCAGGGCGGTGTTGATCACTATGCATGGTTAACAGGAACACAAATGATAGACGGTCTTGCACTGGGCGAAACAACACCCGGTCCTCTTATAATGATCGTCGCCTTCGTTGGCTTTGTTGGCGGCTGGACAAAAGAACTCTTTGGCCCGGATACACTGTTACTTGCCGGAGCAGCAGGCGCAAGTGTTGCCACCCTTTATACATTTTTACCTTCTTTTCTTTTTATTTTACTTGGCGGCCCCGCGGTAGAGGCAACCCGGGGAGACATTAAATTTACCGCACCACTCACCGGCATTACCGCAGCCGTTGTTGGCGTTATTTTAAATTTAGCCACCTTTTTCGCTTACCACGTACTCTGGCCACAAGGATTTGACGCAAATTTTGAATGGGTTTCTGCTTTAATCGGTACCGCTGCTTTTATTGCATTAATAAAATATAAAGTAGGTGTTGTGCAAGTTATTGGTGCATGCGCCATTATTGGTTTAGCTTATTCCTTTGTGTTAAATTGATCCAAGGCGTCTTTTTGCTTTTAATTAAAACAATATAAAACCAAGTAACACTTTGTTTTAATAGAACTTTAAGAAACACCTAATAAAACTAACCCATACAATATGTCGCACGCTACATATTGTGTACTATGTAGATATCCATATAATTAACTGTTAGCTGTAAAGGAAAAACATGAGTGACACTAACCATTTCTCAGAAAGACTCCGAGAACCTTTAAACGAAACGACCAGAAAGGTTCGTAGAAACCTTATGGCCGCATCTGTAATCGGTGTAGTTAT
>JALTJN010000042.1 GCA_027076405.1 Chromatiales bacterium | reverse complement strand
GGCTCTGAATACGAAGGAACCGGCATTGGCCTTGCCACCGTCAAACGTATTATTCATCGGCATCAAGGGGAAATATGGGCTGAATCTATTATGGGTGAAGGTGCTGCTTTTTATTTTACTTTGGGTGATTAATAAACAAACATGATGCCGGTGGGTAGCACCCAGCTGATATTGGTGTTTTCTGTAAACATTATCGCAAGAATTAATTCTGCTTTTTCGCCTTTATGGCGACTCCCTTTTTTGCTACAGCGAAAAAAAGGAAGCAAAAAACGCCGCCCCAATCTCCCTCGCTTTTATTTTAAACAGCAAAAATAAAAGTCCCTTCTTCGCGGCTGATTTTTATGGCCGCTGCGGAACTCACAAATTAAACAGCAAATTTGCTCAAACATCCTCGCGCAAAGCCCCATAAAAATAAGCCGCTCATCAGCGAGTGCGAAAGGGGGCTAAAGTCAAAGGCAGCCTCGTTTACCTGTGGGTAAACATTGGGAGTTGATTTGCTTGTAGCTTTACATCAGCTTTGAAAGCTATTTTTTATTCAGCTTAAAAATCTTGCGACTCCTACCCACCCGTCTCAGCCCCAGCCTGAAATAAGTAAGTGATGAATGGATAAGGGCTGTGGATGTCTGAGCAAATTTGCTTTTTAATTTGTGAGTTCCACAGACCCCATTCAGCGCTTGCTTATTTCAGGGAACCCGCAGGGCTGGGGATGTTAGGGCGGCGTTCTTTTGCCTACTTTTCTTTCGCTGTAGAAAGAAAAGTGGGTCGCCAACAGGCGAAACCACAAAACTAAACCTTGCGATAACGCCAACAGAAAACATCAAAAGGTGCGGTTCGTGCCTCACCAGCACCCTACCAATATTTGAAATTTTAGGCTGCAATGTAATATAAAAAATGTCGCCAACAGGCGAAAAAGCAGAATTAATTCTTGCGATAATGTTTATAGAAAACACCAAAACTAGGTGGGCAGTGCCCACCCTACGTCTTTGAGTAATTAATAAAAAAATACAATGCAGGTAGACGAGGATTCACACTTTTAAACCATTAAACTTTAAACTGCCCAACCAACGATTGCAGCTCACCAGATAAACGCGCCAACTCCTCAGAAGCCGCTGATGTTTGCTGCGCACTATTCATGGCACTTTCACCTATTTGGCTGATGTTAACGATATTCTGATTAATCTCTTCGGAAGCCGTGGCGATCTGTGCATTCATATCACTAATAAAATCATTGACTTAAAATGCGGATAATAGTGACTCTATCACCAGGATAAATAAGATCAGGATTTTCTATTTTGCTCAGCCTTGCAAGCTCTGCATACTTAAAGGGATCTTTAACATAGCGCTTTGCAATATCCCAAAGCGTATCGCCCTTCACCACAATATGAACAATAATAACCTCTTCTCTTGTTATTTTTTTAGATGTCAGACTCTTTTCCACAGAAACAGCGAGTGGCTTTTCTTCCTCAACAAGCTGGCTAGGCATATCTATAATTTCAGCATCTTGTTGTTCGTTTTTATTTATCGTGCTATTTGTGTTTTGATTTTTTGTGTCGTAGGCGGTCAATGTATTTGTATCTACATTGGGAGCTGGTGATTTCACTTCTTCGCTGCTGAGAATAATCGTGACACCTTCATCATCTTTTTCGATTGTTGCTTGATATTTAATTTCATTTGCAGATGACTCTGCATTGATGTCATGGCTTTCTTCGTTAAGATTATTCGGCTGACTGATTATAACTTCATTGAATGCTGCTATTTCGTATGCTTTATTTACATGTGCTACTTCATTATTTTTATTTTCTATTGTCTGCAATTGTAATGGTGGTGACCTGTGCAAACTTTTATTTTTTTCAGTCGTAAACAAAAACAAATAAATGCCAACTGCAATAATCACTAATACAACTAACCATATAACAAAGCCCCAACTGGATGAGCTTTGTTTA
>JALTJN010000041.1 GCA_027076405.1 Chromatiales bacterium | reverse complement strand
GTCCATTAGGACGAAAAATAATAACTTTTAACGATCCGCTAATAACAAAAAATCTATTCCATTTGTGGTTGTGTTTATGTTCTGAACAATACCCGCCCTTTTTGATACTTAGGTAGTGTACTTCTGATGTTGGACCGACAAATATACACTGTGTTTCACCCCAAAATTTAGACTGTACGGCACCGCATAATGTTTTATGAGACATATTACTCCACCAGCCATCTAGGATTATTTATTGTCCACAATATAGTACGTTCTAAAGATTCCCAAAATTCAACGGGATATTTATATCCCATTGGCCCCAATTTATTATCTTTTAGAGCGTATCGTAAATCGTGTCCTGGTCTATTACTATGAAAGTCCACCATTTTATATATTAGTGGTTTATTAAGAACTTTAGCTACAAATTGTGCAAGTTCCAAATTAGATACTTCTTGTTGTCCTACAAAATTATACTTTTCTCCTATAGTAGCATTTTGGGACAAAAATAATGTAACATCAGATACATTTCTAGCATGAACATAAAATCTTGTACCAGCTTTTTTACCACCAGGATATGAATGTATATATATAGTTTCCCCTCTTTTAACCATATTTATACATTTTGGTAGGAATTTTTCTGGATGTTGTCGTTCACCAATAACGTTCATACAATTACTAATTACTATTGGCAACTTATATGTATTATAAAATGATATACTTATTGCTTCTGCACCACTCTTACTGGCTGAATATGGATTTTTAGGATAGTGTCTGTCCCATTCAGAATACGCCGTTCCTTCTGGTGCATCTCCAAAAACCTCGTCTGTACTAAAAATTTGGATGTAATCCAAGTTATCTAACTGCCTACAGTAATTTAGTAAATTAGTAGTACCAACAACATTATCATATACAAATTCTAGCGGGTTTTCAATGCTACGTTCAACATGGGAAGATGCGGCCAAATGAAAAATATGACTAGGATTTCCTATTTGTTTGGCCAGTTGTGAGTTTATTTCGGCTCTCAAATCATGATATACAAACTTAAAACGTTTCTTATAGTCTTCTCTATTATCTATTATTTCTGCTAGTCTATTCAGATTACCAGAAGTGTCCAATCTATCCAGACATACTATGTTCCAATCAGTATTTATAAAAATATGTTGTATTAGGTGGTGACCTATAAATCCAGCACCACCAGTTACTAAAACATTAGTCACGTTTCAACCACTCGTTTTGTTTAATAGACATAATTATTGAGTTTATGCGCCTACCATAGCGGACGACACGATCACGCAATACGCCTTCTTGTCTAAAGCCTAATTTGTAATATATATTAAGTGCTTTAGAATTAAACTGCAAAACTTCAAGCCATACTAAATACATATTTCGAACTAAGAATAGCTCATCTAACATCATTGTCCATATTGGAACAGCATAATGCTTACCACGATGATCTACATGTATATCTAAACCAGCAGAACATGTATTATATATATTGTTAATTTGGTCTATCCTAGCTACTCCAACTGGAATTGACTGATAACAACATACCCAACGTTCAGACGTAGAAGGAAGAGAAGCTAACCATTTTTGTGTATCTGTGAGATTAAATTTAGTACCATTATGTAATACATATCTAGTTAAATCATCGTTTCTAACGCTATGTATAAATTGAGCGTCAGTAATATCGGCCTTGTAAAAAGAAAAATCAGAATTAGTATTCATTAATTACATTCACTATATATTCTACATCAGTATCAGTAAGCCAAAAACCACATGGTATACACACCATTCTATCTTGTAATCTATCCATATTAGGCAAATTACTAGACTGATACTGTCTAAAACACGTAAGTCTATCGTTCCTAGTATGTACGGTACTGGTTTGTATACCTTTATTTCTCATATATTCCATAAATCGCTGATTATCATCTACTGTTAGCGTATATAGCCACCAAGATGGTGACCCACGAAATATAGGAGTAGGGAATTTAAGATTCTCATTATAATAAGCCGCAATATCTCTTTGCTTATTAACCAAATCATCAACATGGCGTAAATTAGCCAAACCAATGGTCGCGGCTATATCGTTCATATGAAATTTCCATCCAGCCATCTCAATATCTTGCGCGCTCCTAAATGTCTGGTTATTATCTCTATCTAAACCAAACCATCTGAGCTTTCTAATAGCTGAATTTGCTTCTTTGTTTGGACTACAAATAACGCCACCATCACCAGTTGTCAAGGTTTTTATAGCTTGAGTGCTATAACATTTCCAAAATTCTTGATGTTGAGCAGAAAGAAACATTCCATTGTATTTTGATCCCCACGCATGAGCACAGTCCTCTATAACAAACAAAGGACGCGGCCATGCCAAAACTAGATCATTTAGCTTTTCGTAATCTATTGGTATACCACCCCAATGAACTATCACTATTACTTTAGTATTTTCATTAAGATTTTCCCATATACTATCTAGACTAATATTATAACTATCATCTATGTCTGCCCACTTTATAGTATAACCATTTAGATGAATGGGCATATTGGTGGCCGCACAAGTCAATGGCGTACTAATAGCTTCTGGATTGGACCACCCATATTTTTCTTTCAAATAATACAAGGCTAAATGTAGAGCCGAAGTACCCGAATTAACCGCAGCAGCATAAGGATGGCCCATATAATCTTGTAGAGCTTCCTCATATTTTGCGCATTGTTGTCCTTGTGTTAAATTCCCACTATATAATACCTTTTCTACCATAGGAAGCGCGGATTTTGCCATATATGGTTTAAATAACCTAATCATTGGTAATATATCGCCTGATCTGCTGGAGCCTAGTTAATTCATCATTGTATTGTAGGTGTAGCTTGGCGTGCAAATGTATGCTGAACATTTTTCCCTGCCAAAAATATCTATCGCCATTCTTATTGTCTACATATTGTACAATTTCAAACTTATGAGATGGGTCCTTACTATATCTTTCATATACTTTATGTCCAGTATCATACCAAATACTATTATCATGTTGAGGAACTGGTCGAAAATCTAAAGACTGTATATCTACTTTACGGATGTCAATATACATGCAAAACGCTACTGGGAAATCTCTGACTGGCCGTTTTTTACCATCATGGGGATAACCAGCACCAAAAAAAGATAACCCATTATCACAAATATGGCGAATAATATCGGCTTGTGGCCTAAATATGAAGAAGTCAGGGTCTAGTATAAGTATTATATCAGTATTTTGGGGTATGTGATCTAGAGCTTTATTTAAGGCTAAGGCGTGATGATGGCTGTGTTTATTAACATTACACGATATATCTTCTGGCATCGGTATGCCATCAATTACTTCAAATTTTGTAATATCTATATTGTCATTTGGATGGTTTTTGACAACAATCCATTTATTAGGAATGAAGTTCCTGCATATTAGGTTATAATTTAAATTTAGGAGTTGTGAAGACTTATAACATACTGATATTACACAAGTTTTTTTAATATTTAAACACATATATCCAAATCATCAGTTTCATAAATCATTTCATCATTAAAATATATCTTAACTGTAAATGGTTTGGTATTCTCGTCCATAATTTTAGCCCATTGTTTGATTGGAATTTCCCAATTTTTCTTATTAATCATAAAATTAATATGGATATTTGGTACTTCAACTACTATACCTAAAAATTCGGCAATATCTAATTCTAAAGGAGATAAATTTTCCACGTTATTAAAATCATCATCTATATTTGATTGATCTAATACTTGATGAAGTAAGCAACGCAATTTCCTATTCTCATCTTCTAATTGTTTTTTAGTTTTAGTCATACTACATACCTCCAATATTCTTCCTTATAATCCACATCTTGATAGTTTTCAAAACATGGCGCGCCATTTGTAAAATGTATGGCCTTTGGTGTTTGTTCTGGCTTTTCATATTCTCCTTCAAGCCAGTTCCACTCTACTGGTAATCTGCCGATAAAGTTAGCCCACTCCATCTGGTGAAGATAAGCGGGCGTTTCGGTAGATACCACGGTTGGAGATAGCCTAAAAATACATCTTCGTACATTAAACAACATTAAAGAGGACCAATTTTTGCGTCTGAATGGTTTTTGAACTTTACCATCCATTTTGATCGACTGGTGTGGAATATAATCGTGCTGAACACACATTACATCATATTTACCATCATATAGGTCAAATAACTCATTAATATCAGACGTAAATATGAAGTCACAGTCAACAAATAAGGCTACTGGGTTTTTAGCCAACTGTGGCACCAAAAATCTTGTAAATGTAAACTCAGTTGAGCATCCGTCCCTAGAATCGTCCCTGAAATAATATCCTTTATGGCGCAACTCGGCTTGTACAAGTGGATATATTTTGACTGGTCTAGACGCATTACTGACTATTGAATTTACACACGCTTTATACATCTGGTCTTCGCGTGGATCATAGCCTATAAACACTTCATGAATCATTATTGTTATCCTAATAAAAAATGGGCTGGTGTTGCCCAGCCCTAAGACTTAAAGTTCAACAGACTCTTCTATGACTTGTGCAAAAGATGTATTATCATCTCTTTCTGCAAAATTCTTTAGCACATCGAATACTGCATCACTAAATCCGCCAATATTCATAATACGAGAGTGTAAAGTATCACCCTGTGAATCACCATATGGTTGTACATTAATCTCGGCCAATTTAACGTTCTTATTTTTGTGTTGTAAGAATCGTCTCATTAGACCATCTGAGGTATATGAATCAACCCAAGACTGACAATCAGACACAAAAACAATAAAATCATATGAACCAAGTTTATTTAGTAAATTCATGGCAATAGCAGCATTGGTGCCATGACCAGTTATTCTACTTACGCGTTCTAGTTTAGTCACATTAGTATAAACACTATCATATGGATTAAAGTCCTTAAAGTGTACAGCTTTTGTTCCAAAAGGTACAATATCAACATGAGGACTAGTACGAGCAATCGCTGTACCAATCAATGCCGCAACTTCTTTACAGGTAACTACTGATTGGTGTCTACCAGTATTCCACCCAGTAATAGGACTACCCATAGAACCAGATACATCAATAGCTACACCAACTCTATTACCTATCTTAGGCACATTATTCAAAGCAATGTCCAGAGCTTTTTGAAGCGCATTTCTTACCACTTGTGGAACATCACTAGATGCATATCTATATGAAGTAAGAATTTGATATGGAAATACATTCCATTTCTTAATTTCAGACTCACTAGACAGTTTATTAACTACATAGTCCACTATTTCTGGATTATTAAATACCCCATTACGAGCCAAAGTATTAAGATTAAGGCGTAGGGTATTCCAGGGCATATTAGTAGTAATTTGCTCCCAATGTTCTACAGTGAGATCACAATTAGTCAAAGCTCTATAGTCAAGATCAGGCAATGGTTGAGTATTATCATATTTGAACCATTCAAAATCTTGGACAAGTGGAGGTAATTGGTCAAACTCCCCAACTTTTACTTGACCATTCTTAGTCTGCATATATAGATCATACGGTTCCTCATCAGAGACTTTAGCTCCTAACAAATACGCAAACAAGGTAGATTGAGCGTCATGCTTTGGTCTTGGATGAACCATCTTAATTACATCAGCCATAGAAGGATTAGAATATCCCACAGATGCCAAAAACAGCTTATCACCATCACGATTTCTAATCCAATTTTGAATCAATCTCTTAACCGCAGTACCGAATGACTTACGACCAGTTTGACCCGAACGGACGATCTGTACAAAATTATAGAGCATCTTGGGATTATTGATAACTCTATCGAAGATTTTGCGTACTAGATTGAGTTCTCCAATGGCACATAAATGGGCAAGCAAATAGGCTGGAGTGTCCTTCATTTTGGCGTTTTGACGGCCATAAACTGCCAGCTTAGCAATAAACTCTGGCTCAACATTTTGGCACAACTTCTTAACTCGGTCTAGTTGTTCACCAGCCTTCTCATAGTAGGTATTTCCAAAAACACCAGTGACCACATATTGTGCCAAGGCATTTTTATCGTCCAGACTATAGGCGTTACCACCAGCTAAATTAACAGTATCGGTTTCACTCGGGCGACGATTAGCAGATACAAAAAGTTCCTTATTCGCCATAACATTTTCTCCTTTACTTAAAACTTACACAACTTATCAAATTCCTCAGTATGTCTATATACAGTACAATTATGTAGAGCAAAAACTACACGACGCAAGGCGTCTACATGTGGTCCCATATCATTACGTACAAAAGCATTAAGAGCCAACATATCATATAGTGTAGGCGCGTCTACTACATGTCCATTACAAATTAGGTCATACCAAGTTTGAGAACAAGCTCGAATCAGATTCATTTCTGCTTTGCTAAATTCGCTGGACATTGTATTGCTCTCCTTAAGTCTTTTATTTCATTATAACGTCCTAAACAAAAATGTCAAGCCATAATCCAAAAAAAGAAGGGCGACTTTTGCAAATCGCCCAAGGTTTAGACTAAATTGTATAATTAGCTATAAATGTTTACACGTCAAGCTCATCCATAGCTTCTTGCATTTCGTCTGGAGTCACGTCTTTTCCAGCTTCAAGAAGAGACTCCACAACATCATGACCATGTTCACGCCATCCTCTAGCACCAAGCTCTCTACGAACTTTTCTACGCAACATTCTACGTTGAAGCCATGTAGGATTACGAGCAATATTGACAGCCTCTACATTATTCTTTTTGCAGTTTTGGAAGGCCGATACTAATTGAACGATAACATCGGCAATAACCATAATAATGGCTGGATCGAACGCTGCATTTCGATTTTTAGATGAAAATTCGCGTACAGCTTTATCTTTAATGGAATCTAGGCTCACTTTTAACGTCTCCGAATAACATTACGTTCTACAATAACTTTACGAGTACGCACAGGACGAACACGGTTAATTTCTACAACGCGTTGGCGTCTCACATCTACGATTCGCCCAAAACCATCTCTAACTACAATCGCATCAGTACGATATTCAAGATTTGGAACTTCAACAATACGTACCACACGCTGCGGAAACGCTACAACTTGACGCTCAACAACTACTCGTTGACGCACAACTCGCCGAGATCGACGAAAACGACTAAACAACCCAGTCGCGTTGGCTTCACTTACAAAACCACCAAAAACAATGGCCATCGCCACAATAAAAATAATACTAATCTTTTTGAACATCTTTATCTTTACCCTTTTTCTTAAGTTCTTCTGCTTTAGCAATCATCCATAATCTGATTGTTTCTACTTCTTCATCTGATAATGCTGGACCACCAAGAGGCATCAATTTTTTACCTCTTTCTTTAAGGTTAATACCAGCCACTAAATCATACGTAATCACTCTATATTCTAGAGGTAAATCTGCTAACCATTCAGTACCGTCATCGTCTTTGCCAACTAACTGTAATCCAGCTTTCTTAGAAGAATTACTATGACACGACGCACACTGTTCCTTAAAAATTTTGAATACCTTATTATTTAGTGGAATATTCTTAGCGGTTTTGTTATCGTCGTTTTCCTTGGGCTTATCAGCCTTTGGCTGTTTTTCTGTCTTATCGTTTTTGTCTTTATCGGACGTAGAAGTTTGCTGTTTTAACACCTGTTCAAGCAGGGAAATAAGTTTGTCTACTTGTTCTGTTTGCTTAAGCAAAATATCTTTATCTCTTACATATTCTTGGGCACGTAGCTCTTCAACTACATCGTAATATCCATTATAGCCCAAAAAATATTCGGCGTCAAATTCGACTCGCTTTTGCAAAACATCTACATGATCCACAACATTGAAATGCTCAACAACTGGATCAGAACATACAATACGTCCAAAACCGCAATTTCCAGCAAATGCACTAGATGTCAGGAATATAGAAAATGCAAAAATAATTCCGTATATAGTTTTCATCATCATACCTTCTAATAGAAATGACCACTTTGGTATTATACACCGTTATTTTATTATTGATTTCAAA
>JALTJN010000040.1 GCA_027076405.1 Chromatiales bacterium | reverse complement strand
TAAATTGTAGTATCACCATTTACAGTAAACGCAGCTATGCCAACCATACTGCCTTGATCATCAACTTTGAAATCTGCATATTCAGATCCATTCAAAAGTTGCATTGACTGACCAGTAACACCAACTATTCCTTGATTGTGATGAATATCTAAATCAGGGCCACCTACACCATTTGATATAACTACGTTATTTCTTGGAGTACTGCCAAATGGAGTAAAATACTCTATTGGTGACTGATTTGGTGATAGATCTTTCCACCGTAAATAATAAAATCCTGTTTGCCCCACTGGATCAAAATACTGTTTTGTATATCCATCAGTATCTATAAATTCATTTCCAGTAGGAGGATTAGCTGTGTTCCATAATTCATTACTATCTACATAACCCCAAAATCCTGAATGAATAACAAAAGACTCATCCATGTCTGGATTGTAAACAATCATAGAATAGTCATGAACACGTCCACTATTGGCTTTATAGAACATCTGCATAGTCCAATTACCACGTACATGTACAATGTCTGGCATTGGATTACCGTCTATATCAGTTCCCCATGATACTGGATCACCCAAATCTATTCCTGCAGATGTGGCATTATCATAGGCTGTGATGATTGTATTATTGTAATTACCATTTTCTTGAAGGCCAATTTTGGATTGGGGTGTTGAGGAATAATATGAAGGCGGATCTGTTGTCCAAAGATGATTAGGTCCCATATTACCAGCAATCCCATCATTAGGATCTGGATACGGCGTGCTCCATAACCCTGTAGAACAATTATATCCATCTTCCCGAGACTGTTTGTCATAGGGATCAACTGCATTACCTTGATTATCACTAGATAATCTAACTTCAAAATGCAAATGCATATTATAGTCACCGCCGGTATTGCCAGCCCACCCAATATGCTGACCCCTAGTAATATCATCACCAACATCAATTAGTCCTATACTCCTAGGATCTTCTCTGAGATGTGCATATTTTGTAAAATAAATACTACCATTTACTTCATGACGTAATGTAACCATATTGCCATAATTGTAAGGGGGTGCAGAAAATGTAATTTTTTCTACTACACCATCAGCTGCGGCTAAAACTTTGAAAGACACCTCTCCTCCAATGTCAGCTTCATCATAATCAATAGCACCATTCGGGGAATGCAACTCACAGGTGTGTAAAACTCCATCTGAATCATAGTAATCACTATAATACCAAGCACTAGTAATTTCTACATCTGCAGATTGTTCAAAAGGGAATGTTAAAAATTTATCATTCTGAGCACCTGCAAAAGTAAAAAATACAACCAATAAAATATACAGTTTCTTCATGAGAAACCTCCTTTTTTGTTATATACGTTACTTGATTAAGTTTTTATTAAAAATAATAAAAACTATTTATTATGGCATATACCAAATTGAAAATATATTGCTTATTTGATGTATCACCTGCTAGAGATAAAATATAGTAACCCTTTTCATCTTCATCAAAAATAAATATTGAATATTGGATCTTTGAATCATCTATCAATCTATTACCAACTTCATCATAGTAATAAAATTTATCTTCAACAACTAAAGCTCTATGACCAAAAATATACTCTTCTTGAAGATTTGTAGAATCGCTATATCTATCAAAAATTTGTTGATAAGACAATGGATTTTTATCATTAGAAAATGCTATTCCGACAAGTCCATACAAATCAACCTGAGGTTTAAAAGCAATTTCTCTAGCACCTCCATGATTAAATACCTCTATCCAATCAGGAGGTACCTGCATTTCAAACCCATACTCTTCATTTCGATAAGTCTTCCAATTTGAAGTGTCAATATCAGAGGTTATTACTTCTACATTTTCATCATTATCACCTATCCTTTCTTGGTTATTGTTGGAGTTTTTAGTTACTTGTTGTTCTTGATTTATTGCTTCAGTTTTTTTATGGCTTATTTCCTGTTTAAC
>JALTJN010000039.1 GCA_027076405.1 Chromatiales bacterium | reverse complement strand
GAATCTTTTAAACTGTTCGGCGATGATTACGACACGCCCGACGGCAGTTGCATACGCGACTATATCCATGTGCTGGATTTGGCGGAGGCGCATATCCGGGCCATTGACAATCTGGCCGCCCATCCGCGGGCCATATACAACCTGGGCACGGGCCGGGGCTATTCCAACCGCGAGGTGATTGAGATGGTCAAAACGGTCAGCGGCCGTGATTTCGCGGTACAGACGGCTCCGCGCAGGGCAGGCGACCCGGCGGTACTGGTGGCTTCCGCCCAAAAAGCCATGGACGAACTGGGCTGGCAACCGCGCCACGGCAGCCTGCGGGAAATTGTGGAGTCGGCATGGAGGTTTAATATGACAAATGACAAATGAAATATGACCAATGACCAATGACAAATGAAATATGACAAATGACAAATGAAATATGACAAATGACCCCGACAAAGCCGGGCAGGCAAATGACAAATGAGGTAAGTGGGAGAAGCTTTAGGTTAGACAAATGAAAAGTGATCAGAAAAATGTGGAATTTCGAAAAAGATTACTTATGTTTTCTGTAAACACCATAAAGTTTTTAAACACAGTCCCGGGGAAAAAAGAGTTTGACGTCATTCGGTATCAACTAAGTAAATCGGCAACGGCTATAGGCGCCAATTATGAGGAATCCCAAAATACAACTTACAGGGAGTTTGCCCATAAGGTTAAAATTGCCTTACGCGAGGCAAGTGAAACAAAATACTGGCTTAGGATATTAGAAGAGTTGGCTGTTGGAAACGCTGACCGGGTAAGGCAATTGACAGGCGAAGTTGAGGAGATCATAAAAATCTTGGGCGCCATCGCCTCAAAAACCGGAAAGCATCAATGAAATAGAGGATTTCGTATGAAAAAACAAAACAATCCGTATAGGCTATCAACTCCTTCTTTTGTCATTTGTCATAAACCCTTAGGTTAATCACATGAAAAAAAACAAAACAATCCGTATAGGCTATCAACTCTTTCTTTTGTCATTTGTCATTGGTCATTTGTCATTAACCTTCTGCACCGACACCGGCTCGTCCAACGACCTGGTGACCTTTTCCGGCAGCGTGACGCTGGAGGGGGTTCAGGATATGAGCGGCGTGACCGTCAGCCTTTACGCCCCGGTGGAGTTGGATACGGCGCTGACGCGCATCAACGAACAATACCCCAATATCGGCGTGCGCATTTCCCAGGAGACGGAGTTTGACCACCGCGAACAGACGCCGCTGGCCACTACCACCACCGACGCCAACGGCAAATGGAAAATCGAAGGGCCCAAAGGCAGCTATAATATCGTTTTTGAAAAAGAGGGCTACGGCTGGAAATATATTCTTGAAGAAAGCAGTACCAACGTGGCCGACATCGACCTGTATAAGGAACAGGTGGTGCCGGCGGTTGTGGGCACGGACTTTGTATTTGAAAACGGCAGGGTTTACCGGATTAAAGAAGATGTCAGTTTTTTAGCCAATGTGACCATAGAAAAAGCGCTGGTTATTTCGGAAAGGAATACCGGTGTCGTCTTTCTTGGTAAAGTTAGTACCAATATTCCTTCCGGTATGGCCTGGTTTACAGGCAGTAACATTGAGGATGGCTGGAAAGGGTTACAGTTGGAATCTACAGCAAATAATTTGGAGAGTCTAAAGATAAATTACGCGAATGATGGCGTTAAAATAAAAAGTACAGGCAATGTGCTAAACAGCTTAATAATTTCAAATTCTTTTAAAACGGGAATATCAATTTTTTCCACCATGAATAACAATACGATTAAAAATATTGTTATAAAAAAACAACAAACAGGCATTTCCGTGTCAAACCTCGATAACAGTACGCGTGTTGAAAATATAATTGTTTATCAGTCAAGTACAGTGGGCATTGACTTGAATAGTGCTGCAATAGACCTATTCTCCTCTTTAATTTATGACAGCTATATTGGCGTGAGGAGCTATTATCAAAGCGATGCCTATATTAAAAATTGTGAGTTTAGAAAAAACACACAATATGGCATTGAAGTGGGGGGCAGCAGTCCGAAGATAGAGTACAGCAATTTTCTGGGCGCCAGTACCACGGCTATCAGGGTAACCTTGCGGGGTTACAGCAGGGAAAGCCAGCCGGTTGTTCATTACAACAATTTTAGGGATGCCGATTTGAATATTTTTCTGAGAGGAACACGGGCCACCCCAAACAGCAGGGACATCAGTGCCGAAAACAATTGGTGGGGCACCAATGATAATGTTAAGATTGAAGAGTTGATCTTTGATAAAAGTGATATAAGCACCACGGATGACAGTTATTATGCTTACACCGGCTATGTCTTGTGGCAACCGTATCTCCAAAGCAATGTTAGCAGCGCGGGGCTTGTAAAATAAATACTTCTGAACAAAATCAGGATAGGATAACGCGTAATAAGAAAGCAAAAAGACATATTACGGGTTCCTTTCTGGTAAAAGGCGCCAGCATCGTTATAAGCTTTCTTATGGTGCGTGTTACACTTGACTATCTCGATGCGACGAAATACGGAATATGGCTGACATTGTCATCGTTTTTAGCCTGGTTCTCCTTTTTTGAAATAGGCCTGGGAAACGGGCTAAGGAACAAACTGGGTGAGGCCCTGGCAAAAGGTGACTATGCATTGGGGAAAATATATGTAAGCACCACTTATGCCATATTGACCCTGGTTATTTCTGCCGTGGCATTTATTTTCGTTATAGTTAACCATTTTATCAATTGGGCCGCTGTTTTAAATACCGATACGAACCTGCGGCAGGAATTAAGTTCCCTTGCGCTGATAGTTTTTGGTTTCTTTTTTTTGAGGTTTGTCGTTAAGCTCATCGGCGTTGTTTTATTTGCCGATCAGCGACCGGCATTGGCTAACTTTTTTAATCCGCTTGCCAATTTGATGGCTTTGCTTGTGATTTATATTTTGACTTTTACAACCAAAGGGTCTCTGCTATTATTGGGTTTAGTCTTAAGCGCCTTGCCTGTTTTGGTTTTAATAATAGCATCCATCTATTTCTACACCCATGACTACCGTGATATCGCCCCTTCCATTGGGAGCATAAAACTTAAGTATGCTAAAAGTTTATTGAATCTGGGCGTAAAGTTCTTTCTGATTCAAATTGCCGGACTGGTTATCTATCAATCGAGTAATATCATCATAGCCCAGTTTTTTGGACCGAATGAGGTTACGGTTTATAATATAGCCTTTAAATACTTTTCATCCATTAACATGCTGTTTACCATATTGATTACACCGTTCTGGGGCGCCTTTACCGAGGCCTGGGTAAAAAAGGATATCATCTGGATTAAGGGAATAATACGCAAATTGCTATATATATGGTTCGCCCTGAGTGTGATCGGAGTGGCCATGCTTGTTTTTGCCAAACCTTTCTATGCCGCATGGGTGGGCAACACGATTGAAATTCCCTTTAATATTTCTCTGAGTCTCTATTTTTACTTTATCACATTTACTTTTGGAGGTGTTTTTGTCATGTTTATAAACGGTGTGGGGAAGGTAAAACTGCAAATGTATGCCAGTTTTATTGGAGCGATACTGTTTATAGTTTTGGCCATTGCCCTGATTAAATATACCTCCCTGGGTGTGGTCGGGCTGGTACTGGCCTCGATTATCAGCAATTTTTACGGTATTTTCCTTACTCCCATCCAATACAAAAAAATAATTAACAATACTGCAACCGGAATATGGAACAAGTAATATGAAAGTAGTCATTCTTGCCGGAGGATTCGGCACACGTCTTTCTGAAGAAACGGCCATCAAGCCTAAACCGATGGTGGAAATAGGCGGCATGCCTATTCTATGGCATATAATGAAAATATATTCCCATTTTGGGTTTAATGAATTTATTATCTGTCTTGGGTATAAGGGATATGTAATCAAAGAGTACTTTGCCAATTATTTTTTGCATCAATCCGACATAACCATTGATTTGGCCACAAACTCCCTGGAAATTCACCAAAATTTTTCCGAACCATGGAAGGTCACTCTTGTGGATACGGGGTTGAATACCATGACCGGCGGTAGATTGTTGCGCCTGAAAAACTATATACAGAATGAAGCCTTCATGATGACCTATGGTGACGGCGTTGCTGACATTGACGTAAAAGCCCTGGTAAAATTTCATAAGGAAAAGAAACAGATTGCCACCCTTACGGCTGTTCAGCCTTCCGGAAGGTTCGGTGCTTTACAAATCGATAAACAACAAAATATTGTTACATTTCAGGAGAAACCCGAAGGTGATGGTTCCTGGGTTAATGGTGGTTTTTTTGTCTTGGAACCTGAAATATTCGATTACCTGGAAGATGATACAACTATTTTTGAAAGAAAGCCTTTGGAGAAGTTGGCAGGCAATAATCAATTAAACGCCTATTATCATCATAATTTTTGGATGCCAATGGATAAATTGAGCGATAAGCAAACTCTGGAAAAACTCTGGGCCGGAGAGGCCCCCTGGAAGCTCTGGAAGGAATAATCAATAATGTTTAATAATATCTATCAGGGGAAAAAGGTTCTTATTACAGGTGATACCGGCTTTAAGGGATCATGGCTGGCTATATGGTTGAATATGCTTGGGGCTGATGTTTACGGTTATGCCTTGCCACCATTACGGGAAGAAGATAATTACAATGTTACGGGTCTGAATAAAAACATCACTCATCAAGATGGAGACGTACGGGACTACGACAAACTTTTGGGCTTTCTGCAAAAAGTACAACCGGATATTGTTTTCCATCTGGCGGCTCAGGCACTGGTACTTCCATCATACCGGCAACCTCGGGAAACCTATGAAGTGAATTTAATGGGTACGGTTAACTTTTTTGAAGCTGTTCGTCATTCAGAAAGTGTAAAAGTTGCCGTAAATGTTACCAGCGATAAATGCTATCATAATAATGAGTGGGTTTGGGGATATAGGGAAACAGACCCCATGGGAGGAAAGGATCCCTATAGCTCATCAAAGGGCTGCTCGGAACTGATCTCACAGGCTTATAATCACTCTTTCTTTAATAATAGTCGTTGCGGCATTGCTACGGCGCGTGCCGGTAATGTTATTGGCGCGGGTGACTGGGCTGATTATCGTATTGTCCCTGACTATTTTCGTGCATTAAAAAATAAAGAAAGCCTTGAGATAAGAAATCCACATGCGACAAGACCCTGGCAACATGTGTTAGAGCCTTTAAGCGGATATCTGCTTTTAGCTTCGTCACTCTACTACGATAAAGAAAAGTTTGACGGAGGTTGGAATTTTGGTCCCAAGGATAATATGAATTATTCTGTGGCAAGGTTAATTGAAACCATTCAAAAGTATGAGAATAAAGGTGTTTATAAAACCTCGGAACTAAAAGAAAAACCACATGAAGCCCATCTGCTTAAGTTGGATATCTCCAAGGCGGTAAAATATTTAAAGTGGCAGCCTGTATTCGATTTTGAGCAAACCGTGGAAGTTACTGCAAAGGGATATATGAATGACCTAAGCGGTTATTCTGCCTTGAATGACAGAGAGAATACTATTAAGGCCTATATGGCTGAGGCCCAAAGACAAAACATTAGCTGGACAATGGATAAAATATAAAGGTTGTTGTGGTTTGAAAAGCACTGATTTTAATTTAAACGTTTTTAAGGAAATTAAGGCCGGGCAGGATTATATCCCTGTAAGTGGGAAAGTAATTTCCAGGGAAGACCTGCTGGCAGGCATGGAAGCCGTGGCGGATGGATGGTTAACCGCGGGCAGATTCAGCAATTCTCTTGAAAAAGAGTTGGCCCGATATTTTGGGTCCCGTAAGGCATTGTTGGTAAATTCGGGATCGTCCGCCAATTTGCTGGCTTTTGCTACCTTAACTTCACCGGTATTGGGAGAAAGAAGAATACAGGCGGGGGATGAGGTTATAACCGTGGCGGCGGGGTTTCCGACAACGGTTGCTCCGATAATACAATATGGCTGTGTACCCGTTTTTTTGGATATTGAAATCCCAACCTACAATATAGATATCTCAAGGCTGGAAGAGGCACTCTCCCCGCGTACTAAGGCCATAATGGTTGCACATACCCTGGGCAACCCATTTAATCTGAAGGTGATAAAAGAATTTGCAACCCAACACAATCTCTGGCTGATAGAAGATAACTGTGATGCCCTGGGTTCGCTTTATGATGATAGAAAAACCGGAAGCTTTGGCGATTTGGCAACACTTTCATTTTATCCGGCGCATCATATTACAATGGGAGAGGGCGGCGCGGTTCTGGTCAATAACCTGCGCCTGAAAAGTATCGCGGAAAGCATCCGGGATTGGGGGCGTGATTGTTGGTGTGAGCCGGGAAAGGATAACACCTGTGGCAAAAGGTTTGACTGGCAGTTGGGAGATTTACCTGCCGGATATGATCATAAATATATCTACTCTCATCTGGGATATAATTTGAAAGTAACCGACATGCAGGCAGCCATCGGGCTTTCTCAGCTTAAAAAGGCGGATGAATTTGTTCAAAAACGTAAAGATAATCATTCAAACCTGTATAAGGTTCTTAAACCTTTTGAAGATAAGTTTATTCTTCATGAAGCAACGTCAAACAGTGATCCGAGCTGGTTTGGGTTTCTGGTTAGCTTAAAAAGCAATAATCCGGACTTGCGTCACCGGCTAATCCAATATCTGGAGGAGAACAAAATAGGCACACGTTTATTATTTGCCGGAAATATGATGCGTCAACCGGCTTTCCGTAATGTGGCCTATCGTGTAGTTGGGGAACTTAAAAATACGGATTATATTATGAATAATGCCTTTTGGCTTGGTGTATGGCCGGGCTTGAATGAAACACATTATAAATATATCGCTGATAAACTACACACATTTTCCTTCTAAATAAATTTGCTAAATGAATATACTGTTAAGTGGAGTCACAGGCTTTCTGGGAAGTCACCTGTCCAGAGGATTGTTAAACGAAAAACATTGTGTAATCGGTCTAAAACGCTCTTTTTCGGATATGGTAAAGATAGCTGATATCGCCCGGGATATTAAGTTGTATGATATTGATCGAGGTGGTATTGAATCCGCTTACCGGGCGCATAAGGTGGATGTGGTAATACATACCGCCACGGCCTATGGTCATAATAATGCCGGTATGGCCGCCATTAATGATGCTAATGTTCATTTTCCCCTGCAATTAATGGATAGGGCCATGGCAGGCGGATGTAAGGCATTTATTAATACAGATACTTTTTTCAATACGGAAAAGAGCAGTTACGGCTATTTAAATTCATATATTCTTAGTAAAAAACATTTTAAGGAATGGTTACAGGGAGTAAGCTCTTCCACAGATATGCGGCTAATTAACATGAGGCTTCAGCATGTATTCGGACCGGCTGATAATAACAACAAATTTGTGCCCTGGATTATGCAACAATTATTGGAAAATGTCGAGAGTATTGATTTGACGCCCGGCGAGCAACAACGCGATTTTATTTTTGTTGATGATGTTGTTTCTGCTTATCTCACCGTACTAAATCATTTGGATGATATAGAAGGATATTGGCAAAGTGATATAGGCACGGGTCAGGCCATTACTCTCAGGAAATTCATTGAATCATGCTGGCAGGTGTGCAAAAACAAGTACCGGCCTGACTTAAACACCAAGCTGGGTTTTGGAAAAGTGCCTTATCGTAAAAATGAGTTTTTTAATATTGAAGAAAATACGGATCCCTTAAGATTATTGGGATGGAAAGCCGTGACCCGATTGGAAAAGGGAATAGAAAATACTTTGAAAAGCCTTGTATAGAGTAAGAACAGAATGAGCGAGTCAACAACAGAACAGCCACTTCTTTCCATCGCCATACCTACCTGGAACCGGGCCGGGCTTCTGAAGGAAGCTCTGGAATGTTTGGAGTCACAAATCCGTGACTATAAGGATGACATAGAACTTATTATATCGGATAATGCTTCTACTGATGAGACCCCACAGGTAATATCGGATTTTTGTGAAAAACATCCTGATTTTAATATTGTAACCTGGCGACAAAAGGAGAATACCGGCTATTTTGGTAACTTCAAAAAAGTTCG
>JALTJN010000038.1 GCA_027076405.1 Chromatiales bacterium | reverse complement strand
GTGCTAAACTCAGACCAATAAACGCGTGGTTTGAACTATCCTTTTTAGTTTGTGCTACTCAACCTAAATTTAATAACCAGCTGTCTGCGTTTTTGTCTGGTTAGCACGACGTTAAGGGTAAAAATGAATATCGAGAAATCACATCATATTTTAGCACTACAACTAGAATGGGTGAGAACAGCAGATTCAAAAGTACCACCTATTTTTGCAATTAATCTTGCAATGCTAGGTATCGTCATCGCACTTATTAAAGGGTTGTCATCATGGACAATTTCTCAGGCTGTAATTACATCATTATGCTTAATACCGTTAATTTGTAGCATTGTCTTTCTTGCTTTATCAATGTTTCCAAGACTAAAAGGCCCAAAAGGGTCGAATATTTATTTTGGTGGCATTACAAAAAAACAAGAAGAAAAATTCATAGATGACATAATAAATATTAGTGATGAAGACCATAAAAAAGATATACTATCCCAAGCTTACAGAAATGCTGAAATAGCAGAAGACAAATATAGATATTTAAAGCTTGCATTTATAGCCACATTTATTAGCGTTCCTTTTTGGTTATTCTCAATTTATTTATTATATATTCAATAAAATATGTCTTTAGAAGATGAGTTAATTCAAAGAGTAAGCGATATATTTAGTCAACAATGGACTGAAAGAAATGGTCAAGTAATTCCATCGTCTGAAACCGTAAAGCTGTCAAACGACACCGTAAAACTAACCGGCACTATTCTTTATGCTGATATGTCAGAATCAACAAAATTAGTTGATACTAAAAATCCTTTATTCGCAGCTGAAATATATAAATCTTTTTTACATTGTGCTGCTAAGATAATCCGCTCTGAAGGTGGTGAAATAACAGCATATGATGGCGATAGAATTATGGCTGTATTTCTGGGTGAGTATAAAAATTCTTCCGCAACAAGAGCTGCTTTAAAATTAAATTATGCGAGAGTAGAAATAATAAACCCTTTAATCCGTAGGCAGTATCCTAATTCTACCTATTATATTAATCACACAGTTGGAATAGACACTTCTGAATTACACATAGCAAATACAGGTATAAGAGGTTCAAATGATTTGGTGTGGGTTGGAAAGGCCGCAAATCATGCGGCAAAACTCTGTGGCCTTCCGAATACTCATCAAACAAGAATAACTGGTGCCGTTTATAATAGATTGCCAGATAATTTAAAATACTCTAACAATGAGTCAATGTGGGAGCGACGAACTTGGACAGATACAGATAGAACTATATATCGATCTAATTGGCGATGGGGAAACCCTTAACAAGGCGTTTCACGCAGACCCAAAAAGTTACGCACCTTTTGTGGCGCTTCGCTATAATGCCACAAAAGCCACGTAACTTTCCGGTCTGGTGAACTGGGCGTTATCGCGGCAAAACATTTATTTTTTTGTTAACCTTTTAATTTTCGTGATAACCTGATTTGAAAATGTTTTGTATTTACTTTAACTGCTTTTGTTTTTTATCTGTTATTTTAAATCATTATTGTTTTGCCAGTCCTTTTCGTTTTAAACACTAGCTGGGTTGCGGTTGGTTTAAATCCTTTTTATCTTCCGTCATTTTTTTGGGTTTTTGTTAATCGGTAAAACATGAACCGTTAAATTGTATTTAAAGTTATTACTTCGTTGTAATGTTTTTTTATTTTTCTTTTGTTTGAAACAGCCCAAGTTAATAATCAGTTCTTCGTTTAATGCACGAACTCAAGCAGTAGCATTTACGTTTAAAGCTTGCATCATCTTTTAATTACAGCTGAAATGAGTTATTCTGTTTTTTAATTATTACAACTGAAGGCCGCTTACTAACAAGTAGGTGAAGCTCGCCTGCAAAAAGCGCAGGCTTGGACTGCGTAAAAGGCACGCAGCCACTTACCTCGGCGTTATGCAAAATTAATTTGTTACTTTATTACTCTGTTTAAATTAAAAATGTAATTTATTT
>JALTJN010000037.1 GCA_027076405.1 Chromatiales bacterium | reverse complement strand
TAGAATTCCTTAAAATAACATTTAAAATTAACTAACAGATAGGAATAAGTTTTTACACGATAAAAATAAATTACATTTGTAATTTAAACAGAGTAATAAAACAATAAATTAATTTTGCATAACGCCTAGTTCACCAGACCGAAAAGTTACGTGGCTTTTGTGGCATTATAGCGAAGCGCCACAAAAGATGCGTAACTTTTTGGGTCTGAGTGCAACGACTTGTTAGCTGAATACTGACTAAGAATTGCTGCGCCGCATTGGCGTGTTGAGATCATAATCACAATTCGCGCGATCATTATAGGTTAGGTCAATTAATAATTTTAACTTTTCTACATCGTCGGAAATATTATCCCAGTTCGTTACAGACACCTTGGCTCCACTTTTTAAGAGATTATCGATAATTCTTGACGGCATGTAGGGGTAGCGACTTTCATAATCTGATCGATTCTTTAGCGTTGTCCAACTCGACGTATTTGGATAAAGCGTATTCTTTTCTTCATTTCCATGAGCTGCGGTATAGTTCGTGCAACCTGTAGATTGCAGGTTAATGACGAGTACACCTGACTTCTTGTTAACTTGACCGTCATACATGCTAGAGTAAATTTCCCAATCGACGTGTTTTCGATTTTTGATTTCAGTGCCAACCAGTACGATTGTTACAGTTGAATCCCTTAAATATTCGTCTCGAATCTTCTGACGAATTGCTTGGTCATTTAGGCTGTCGTCGATGTCACCAGTTTCTACCGAGGCATCAATGAATATACCGCTATTTACCAGTCCATCCTTGTAGGATTGATCATTAGCGTGGTGATAGCTGATGAACACTTTATGCTTTGGTGTAGTCATTACTGTTCTTCTAGCGCTGTCAGGTCTTCTACCCCGGCCATATCCGACAGCATCTTTGTGTAGATGCGTAGCTTTTCCTGGAGGTTATTTAGCTCGCTTCTAAACTCCTTACAAACATCAGGATTATTGAACCGACCTGCTACCGATACTTTGTGCCATTTAGCGGTAAAAGGGCGGATAATTTGATTAAGAACGACAATTGCGATTTTAGTGAACTCTTTGCAATCACGCCCATGTGACTTAATTATTGATCTTGTTAGCCCAAATAATGCGTAAGCGCTTTGAAGAGCCGTTTCCTCATCACCATCTTCATTTGGTAGTGGCTGGGTAGTAATTCTTGTAAGTAATTCAACATACAATTCCCATGCGGCGTCTTTGTCTGGCTCTGCAGGGTTCCACTCCATTTCTAAGAATGGAGCGGAAATTTTCAGGGATGTCATATCCCAGTTTTCCAACCATTTACTCCATTTCATTTGGCTTCCCCATTTGTGTAAGTATATGTAATTATTAGTGTTGCCCGATAGATGATTTCAGATTTCTATGAAAATAGTCCGCAGTATGAATAGTTGTCGCATACATACGCCTTTCATTCAACTGAACGGTATTATCGTCATTATAGTGCTGAATAAATTTATCAAGATGGGTGCTAGTGTGAAGAATTGGCCATTTTTCAAGATACTCAGGGAGCGATACCGACCGAATTTTATATGAACAAATCCGTTTATCTATTTCACTTGCCACGCCAATTTCAAATGGAACCCACCAAGAATCGTTTGTATTTTCCGAAACGACAGCCATCAAATGACTACAATCTCTTACACGATCCATTATCGCTTTTGTAATATCATCTATGTTTTGTAAAGTTGGATCAAATTCATCCACATAACAAATTACACCTTTATCATTGAGGTAAGACGCAATACGTATTGCATCTGATCTATCTGTTTTTTTATGTGATATAAAGACTGGCACAATGCCCTCCATTTTTGCAGCTAACGCCGAGGTAAGTGGCTGCGTGCCTTTTACGCAGTCCAAGCCTGCGCTTTTTGCAGGCGAGCTTCACCGACTTGTTAGTAAGCGGCCTTCAGTTGTAGTAATTAAAAAACAGAATAACCCAT
>JALTJN010000036.1 GCA_027076405.1 Chromatiales bacterium | reverse complement strand
GGAATAGACCACCTATCAATGGGGTAAAATCCAATTGCAGGGTCAAGCTCTCCGTAACTCCCACAAAAGCCCAGCCGGGACCGGGAAAAGTTTGCAAGGACTGGGCATAAAAGCACTCTCCTTTTTTGAATGTATAGGGAGTAGTTCCATCCACCGGATGAAGATAGGTATCGTCATTAATCGGGTTGAATTGAGAAGTATCTGCCTGGCAGAATACTAAAAAAGACTGATAAAAAAAGAAAACTATCAAAATATTTTTCATGGTAGCTTAATCATTTCTTCCGTTCATTTATGAACAGAAAGTGACGCTATACATTTATTCATCTATTTTCCTGTTTTATTATTGTCAGGTATATCTTAAAAACACAGAAATTCTTTAATTTAAGGCAAGCAAACACATCATTCTGTAAATATTTTATCCTAAATTATTGATTTTCACAATGTTGTTCAGGAGCGGCAATATATTTTGTTTTGCATTCATTATTTTTTAAAGCAATTTCCTTGCTTTTATTACTTCTGACGGAAAAGTGTTTTGACTAATTTCAATACTATCCTCAATTACAAATCCGGCTCTTAATAAATTTTCTTTAAAAGATACTGGTCGACAACCTGTTAACACCTTAGGAAATTTCTTTGCAAGCCAAAACCAAAATGCGTTAATTTTCTTTTTACCAAATGAAAAAGTCGATACAACAACAATTCCTTTTGCTTTGGTAATCCTATAAAATTCTTCTGCTATTTTGTCAAATGTATTCAATGGCATCAAATCAATCATATAATTATTAACTACTAAATCAAATTCATTGTCCTTAAAGATAAGATTAAACACATCACCTTCTTCAAGCTTGCAATTACTTTGTTTAGCTTTCTTCATCCTTTTTTCTGCTTTTTTCAACATCGTTGGGGATAAATCAATACCAATATTTTGACCGTCTGGGTTCTTTTTTACAATTTTTTCAAATACGATACCTGTTCCACACGCAACTTCCAAAATTCTTTCTCCATTTTGTATCTCAGCAAATTTTATGACATACTTAGCAGTTTTTCTTTCAGTAAGCCAACTCCAAAAATCATAAATCCAAACTAATTTTTTATATTCAGTTTTTATTTTATGTCTATCGAATTCTCTTTCTAATATTTTCATTTCATATTTCTTTTATTATCGCACAGGATCTCCCCTGCGTGCTCCATGTCAAGGCAGATGTTTCTCCATCGAAGATACAAAGCAAGGAGTAACCTGTAAATATGAGAGCAAATTGTGCTTAACAGGTTCGGAACTCTTAGCACCCCCTGACAGTATCTGCAAAAACTACTGAGTTAGGCGAATGACAGACTAGCTGAATACGGATAGAGGGTTCCGTGTAAATGAAAAACGTATCAGGAAGCTCTGCAGACTGATGAATCTGAGAACGATATATACCCGGCCCTAAACAACAAGTTCGATGGGTGGAAAGATATATTCACCCCTATTTACTGAGGAACATAAAAATTGAACGGGCCAATCAGGTTTGGCAGGCTGATATCACCTACATCCCAATGCGTAGAGGATTTATGTAAATGGTAACTATTATTGGTGTTTACAGTCGTAAAATAATGAACTGGAGCATCTCAAATTCAATGATAGCATCCTGGTGCCTGGAAGTGCTGGATGAAGGCGATAACAATGCACGAAAAGCCTGAAATACATAATTCTGATCAGAGTTCTCAATTTACAAGTAAATTTTTCATTGACGAACTCAAAAAACATGATATTCAAATATCAATGGACAGAAGAGGAAGAGCGCTTGATAATGTATATATCGAACGACTTTGGCGATCTATAAAAGAAGAAAAAATCTATTTAAGCCCTCCGAAAGGAAGAATGGATCTTTACCAGCTCGTTCAAGAATTTATTGAGTATTACAACAATAAAAGACGACCTGCCGAAATCGGAAAAATAGCGTCAAACGAAATGTTTTACGGCAAAAAA
>JALTJN010000035.1 GCA_027076405.1 Chromatiales bacterium | reverse complement strand
TGGCTGGTCGTGGTGTTGATATTATTCTTGGTGGTACGCCATTTGACCAAAAAAAGCATAATGAAGTTATTGCAGTAGGTGGATTGCATGTAATAGGTACAGAAAGACATGAGTCACGTCGTATTGATAATCAGTTACGAGGTCGTGCTGGACGACAAGGCGATCCTGGTTCAACTCAATTTTTCTTATCTATGGAAGATGATATGATGAGAATTTTTGGTTCTGAAAGAATGAAATCTATGTTATCACGCCTAGGTGTTCCAGATAATATGCCAATTGAAAATAGTATGATTACTCGTTCTATAGAACAAGCTCAGAAAAAAATAGAAGGTAATAATTTTGATACTAGAAAACATTTAGTTGAGTATGATGATGTAATTAACAAACATCGTGAAGTTGTCTACAAGCGTCGTAATGAAATTCTTTATGCTTATAATTCTGAAAAGCCAACTGATCTCAGAGATATGATTTTTGAATTAATCTCTCAAGAAATTGAACAAGTAGTATCATTTCATACTTCTGCAAAAGGTTTAGAAGGTGGTGATTGGGATATTAAAGAAATTTATGAAACAATGCAGACTATTTTTCCACTGGCAGAAAATGAAAAGAAAAGTATAGAAAGTTTTGAGCAAGAGCATGGCAGACTTACTGATGTAGAGATTAGAACTAGATTGATAGATTATTTAGTAGATTTGGCAAAGAAGAAATATGATGAAATGGAAAAGAATTTAATAGAAAATACAGGCAATGGAGATCCTATGACAATGCGCAAGTTAGAAAAGGCAGTGTATTTACGTAGTATTGATACTTTATGGATTGAGCATTTAGATGGTATGCAACGTTTGCGTACAGGTATTGGCTTGCGTGGTTATGGACAGCGTGATCCTTTGGTTGAATACAAGAAAGAGTCTTATCAAATGTTCAATACATTGATGGCTAGCATTCAAAATCAAGTTGTGTACGGTATTTATAAACTTGTACAAGCTCAAGCTTTGGCTGTAAAATCTCCACTTGAGCGAAAAGGTGTGACTATGTCTGGCGCTGCTAAAACTATGGGAAATTCTAATAGTACTGTTTCTCAATCTCAAGTAAAGTCTGACAAAATTGGTCGTAATGACCCATGTCCGTGTGGTAGTGGTCTTAAATATAAAAAATGTGGCATGATTGGCGCGCCACAACATAAGGGTTAATGCATATATCAAAGTGAATAAATTTGAGAAGTATAGTAAAAATAAGAAAATTGAAAATATCTATAGCAAAGATGTTGATTTAGCAACTTTGTATCATGATGATCAGTTAGATAGAGTGTCAAATCTTTGGCAATCTAATCCTGAACTGATGAAAAAACGTGATGAAGAACGTTTGGCTAAGGTTATGTCATTGATAGAGAATGATAAATTAATCACTAGCACTGACTATTTGCAAGCTGCTATGATTTTACAACATGGAACTAGCACACAGCATTATGAAACAGCTCATGATTTAGCAAAAAAAGCATTTGATATGGGACATGAATCAAAAGATGATGAACCAGATTTATTATGGTTGATAGCCGCTACTAAAGATCGAGCCTTGATGTCAGATGGAAAGCCTCAAATGTATGGCACTCAATATAAACTGGGTGAAGATGATAAATGGTATTTATGGGATGTGGATGACAGTGTAACTGATGAAGAACGCGAGAAAATGCATGTTGAACCTTTAGCAGAGGCTAAAGCCGCAGCAGATAAAATGAATCAAGTTGATTGATTAAAATTGAAATTTGTAAAATAAAAAACCTTCCACTGTGGAAGGTTTTTTATTGAATCCTAAAGAGATTTAAGCAGCTCTATCTGTTGGATTATCATCTTGAGGATTTGTTGGCATTTCTTTAATTTTTTCTAAGATAGCATCTCTTTCTGCTTTTTCAGCTTGTTGTGTATTTCTGATTTCTGGTTCACTAGTTTTTGGAGCTTGTTCAAAATTTGCTTGTTCTGCA
>JALTJN010000034.1 GCA_027076405.1 Chromatiales bacterium | reverse complement strand
AACGGTGAAATCATCCACCTGCGCCCATCGGGAAATGCGCCGGAATTTCGCTGTTATAATGAGGCCGACAGCCTGTCACGGGTTGAAAGCCTGAATCAGGCATGTATGGATAATCTGAGTTCGTGGCGTCAATAAATCTTCTACCTTACACTAATATAATAAAAAACCTTCATAAAAAACAGGATTTAAGGCTACAATGGCATAGCGCAACAAACCGCCATAAATAGTAATTAAAGATTAAAATGAAAGTCCCGCATAAAATATCTTCAAATAAATTTCAACTTGACGCACTGGATGGCCTAAGGGGGTTAGCTGTTTTATTTGTATTTCTGAGCCATACAAGCAACACTGGCATCTATTTAATACCGGGACTAAATTTTTCTGGCATTGGCACATATGGCGTTTTTCTTTTCTTTATTCTTAGTTCCTTCTTATTAACATACCCCTTTTTAGTAAAACGTGATGATGTTTTGACTAAACAATATTTTAGCAACTACTTCCTGAGGCGTTTCCTAAGAATATATCCCTTGTATATGTTCTATCTAATCATGGCCCTTGCTACAACACTTATATTTTCCACAGTCCTTAACACATCCAAACCTACAGGCATCCCTTTAGCTCTTACCTTTGATGAATTTCTTCTCCAACTCTCATTACAACAGGGTAAAAGTATAACCTGGAGCATTTTAGTAGAATTCAGATATTATTTTTTACTGCCAATCATTGCCATAGTTTATTCTATACTATTGAAAAACAAATTATTACCATCTGCTTTATTTACCATACTTATCATTATGGTGGCTCAATATTTATGGCCTTACGATGAAAATACTAACAAGGCCAGTTTAGGGAAATATTTGCCTGTATTTTTTACAGGTTCTTTTCTATCTGTTTTGCATTTTAACTGGGAAAAAGTAAAGCAGAAAAGCAGAAAAGCAGAAATATTATTTGAAACTATCGGTCTCATTTCTTTTATTTTTATTATTTTACTTACCCCATCAATATTGCCACTACTTACACAAAAAGAAGTTCCAATTGAGCTTTTGCACTCACAATTCATACTATTTAGTGTTTTATGGGGAGCAATTTTATTTGCCTCTATTAACGGGGCGGGTATTTTGAAGAAATTTTTTGAAAATAAATTTTTAAGATATATTGGATTTATTAGTTTTAGCTTTTATTTATGGCATTTAGTTGGCATTAGAATAATAAAGCAGGTTGACGATATATTACCTTCATTTCTATTGGGTTATGCAATGCTTATTACAACAATATTAATGTCTCATATATCATATAAAAGAATTGAGATACCTGCCTCGCGCATCAGGTTTGGCGCTAAAAAAGAACCTACCTAATATTATTTATTTGTAATTTTAACATCATAAACTCTTCACATGAATGAAACTATAACCAATCACGCCGCATCAGGAGGAATAGTCTCCGCGCTTTATGTCATTGCATCTGCACTGCTCGCCGCCTACATTGCAAAAAAAACCGACCATTTCGGCCTTTCTTTCCTGATCTTATACTGGACGCTTGCCCAACCTGTGCTTAACGCCTTTTATAAAATAAAGATACCCGGCATACCCTTCGATTTTTCACCTAACAGAATTTTACTGCTTATACTTGTTCCGGTATTACTAAAGTATATTCTTAACCCTCTTCCACGAACAAATTATCATGTAATTCACAGGCCAAAATTTATTCCATATTTGATTGCCTATATCTTACTTGTTGTGGTTGCGATGGCGGTGAATCGCAATGTTATTCCAGTAAAACAATTAATAGCGATTCCGCTTGAGCCTGTTACGTTTTTAGTGCTTTTCCTCGCCATGAAGGAAATGATTACGGCCAAAATGCTGGATGCCGTATTAAAAGGCATCGTATATATCGCTGTCATTAATGCTCTTGTTGCGCTCTATCAGGTAATGGTTGATCCGACTTTTCTTCTCGCGGGTGAATTACGCCGCGCATTTGGCAATACATA
>JALTJN010000033.1 GCA_027076405.1 Chromatiales bacterium | reverse complement strand
AAACACGAAGAAGCCATTGAAGCCTACAAACAAGCAATCAATCTTGATCCGAAAGATGCCACCCCTTACAACGGACTTGGAAACGCTTTAAGCGATCTTGGCAGATACGAAGAAGCCATTGAAGCCTTTGAGAAGTTTATAGAACTATGGACAGGTGATAAGTATTGGATAAAGAGGGCAAACAAAGAAATTAAGAAATTAAAACAAAAATAAAGGTGTTTTGGGCTACGGGCATTCACCCCTTTAATTCCCCTCTGCCCTTCGCCCAAAACGAAAATTTTTCACTCGAACAAATGATAAAAGAGACTTGAAAATACGCTAAAGGCACGTTGCACTCTCACTCCGCTATCGCTCCGTTCGGCTCGCCTAACACAGTATATACGGTTCACTCGTTACACTTCGCTCTCCCATATTTTGCTCCACTGCGTTCCGCAAAACATCGCATATTCTGGAACATTGTGACGGAATTTCGCTCCGCTCCATTCCGTCACAATGCGCGGCGTTACACGCCTGTTATGCTCCGCGAAGCTCCGCACAACAGACGTTTATGCAACGCTTCGCTACATTTTTATTTTCCCAAAAGCTAGCGCTTTTGCTAAAATAAAAACGTTGCATAAACGCCGCGCATTAGCAGAAATAGAATTATAATTTTTACATTTTGAAATAATTGAAACTATGAAATTAATAATTATTTTTGGGCCTCAGGCAGTTGGTAAAATGACAGTTGGTCATGAGCTAGAAAAAATGACAGATTTGAAACTTTTTCATAATCACATGACCATTGAATTAGTTTCTCCATTTTTTAGTTATGGAAGTGAAGCTGGAAAAAGGTTGGTAAATCTTTTTCGTAAGGAGATATTTGAAGAAGTTGCTAAAAGCGATTTGGAAGGTCTGATATTTACATATGTGTGGGCTTTTGATCAAAAATCAGATTGGGATTATATAGATAACCTTTGCGATATTTTTGAATCAAAAGGTGGCACTGTCTATTTTGTTGAACTCGAAGCTAATGTTGATACTAGACTTGATCGCAATAAACACCCTCATAGACTGAGCCACAAGCCCACAAAGAGAAATCTTGAAAGATCCGAAAAAGATTTAAAGGATTCAATAGAGAAACATAGATTGAATTCAAAAAATGGAGAAATTAAGAGAGAGAATTATGTGAGAATTGATAATACAAATCTGTCCCCTGAGGAAACGGCCCAAAAAATTAAGGAAAAGTTTCAATTATAACTAAGGAGAAAAAATTATAATTCTACTTGCTCCCGATGGTCGCACCACGTTGCACTCTCACTTCACTGCGTTGCATTCGGGTCTGCTAACACAGTATATCTGGCTCGCTCGTGCCCTCGCTCGACCCATATTTGCATTTTGAATTAAATTTTAAAGCTGATAAAATACAAACATCAGATATACTAGAACGTTAAGTGAAATTTTGCTCAAATATTTTTTATAACTATGAAATGGAAGAAAATAAAAGAAGAACCATTTAACGCAGGATTTAGAAAGTTCTTAAAAAAGACTTTTCAATTACCTGACGGGAAAATACAAGATTTTGACATAAAACACGAGAGTCCAGCGGTTTGTGTATTGGCATTATCTGAAAATAACAACGTAATTCTTGTCAAACAATTTCGTCCTGGAATGGAAAAAATATTGTACGAAATGCCCGGTGGTGCTGTTGATGGTGATGAAAAACCGATTGATGCCATTAAAAGAGAACTACTGGAAGAAACTGGCCATACCGGTGATATCGAGTTCGTTGGCACCAGTTATGATTGCGCTTACTCGACAATGCTTCGCTACATTTTTATTTTCCCAAAAGCTACCGCTTTTGCTAAAATAAAAACGTTGCATAAACGCCGCGCATTATGTGAAATTTTTTTACTCGCCTAAAGCGCAACATTTATTAAAAACCAGATAAACAATTAACTATATGGAACTACACGAAATTAAAATTATTAAACAGGATGAAAGAGGAACAATTTATGATTGT
>JALTJN010000032.1 GCA_027076405.1 Chromatiales bacterium | reverse complement strand
AACTCAGACCAATAAACGCGTGGTTTGAACTATCCTTTTTAGTTTGTGCTACTCAACCTAAATTTAATAACCAGCTGTCTGCGTTTTTGTCTGGTTAGCACGACGTTATCGCGGCAAAACATTTAGGGTTTATTAATCTGTTCATTTGCATGTTAATCTGATTTGAAAATGTTTTGTATTTACGTTAACTGCTTTTGTTTTTTATCTGTTCTTTTAAATCAATATTGTTTTGCCAATCCGTTTCGTTTTAAACACTAGCTGGGTTGCGGTTGTTTTAAATCCTTTTTATCTTCCGTCATTTTTTTGGGTTTTTGTTAATCGGTAAAACATGAATGCTTAAATTGTATTTAAAGCGATTACTTCGTAGAGTATTTTTTTGTTTTTCTTTTGTTTGAAACAGCCCAATTTAATAATCAGCTCTTCGTTTAATGCACGAACTTAATCAGTAGCATTTACGTTTAAAGCTTGCATCATCTTTTAATTCAGGCTGAAATGGGTTATTCTGTTTTTTAATTATTACGGCTGAAGGCCGCTTACTAACAAGTCGGTGAAGCTCGCCTGCAAAAAGCGGCAGGCTTGGACTGCGTAAAAGGCACGCAGCCACTTACCTCGGCGTTAGCAATAAAAAACCGAGCACATTTTAACAGTTGCTCGGTTATTAAATTTTATATTATCTTAAGTTTGTTTATTTCTTGCAAATCCTATTAACCCAATCAAACCAGAAACAAACACCAGCATTGCAGGTGGTACTGGTACTGCGCTAACATCGCCAGACTGAACAGCCCAAGCATAGAAATTACTGGATTTTATATTGTTAGACTGAAAACCAGAACCCATATTAAAACGTAACGCAGCAGTGTCACCCACGATAAAGTCTTCCGTTGCAGACCAATAGTAGACTGAATTCACTGAGGCTTGGATGTTGCTGAATAACTCATAGTTAGCGTTATGCGTTGTTGTTATTAATTCCATTGCGTTACCACCAAGTACATTGTAAAACATATTACCCATTTCACTGCCAGTGCAGTTGTACTGATAGCAGTTATCCGATTCTGGTAATCGCCAGTTACTAACCCCAGAAACTGTAAGCCCTGCTGCCCAGTTATTAGCATCAGTCCAACTCATTGTAATTCCAGCTGCATTAGCATCAGTTAGCCATGTTAAATTTGCTTCAGTATCGTAGTATGCCAAACCACCTAAACGTTCAACTAAAGCAGCATTTACCACTCCATTCATCATAAGTAATCCTATGCATAGGACTTTCCTGAGTTTGTTCATTCCTTTACTCCTTAAGTTATACTCAATATAATAATTTTTTACGTCACATCTCAATAATATCACAATGAAGGTATATGTTAAACTGCGCTGTATCTTATGTCTAACAAGGCGTTAGCACTGTGAAAACCAAAAGTATGAAAGCTTATGTATTCATCCTCATTATTTAATTTGCACATCACTCCACTTCGTTACGTCATGTGCGGGTTTGTTACTTTTTTTAAATGGGTTTGGTGTTTGATTTCATTGAAAAATCATTATCCATCTTTTTGTTTTTTTATGTTCGTTTTTAAGGCTTCGTGTGTTGCTTCGCAGAACGTAATTTCAATCTTGAATTGCAATTATTCTTTTTTTGTTAAACACACAAAGCCATTAAGTGTTTTTAGTTTAAATGAATTGAACCTTTTTTAAGTAAACCGATGTCGCTGAGATGCATTTGTAATGGTTAATATTTAAACCGCTGAAAACACGTTTACGTTTAAATTTTAATCCAAAGAGCATTTGCCACTTTTGGCTTTAAATTGGTTTATTCTGTTTCCTGTGCAATCATTTTAAATTTAAGCTTGTTTTTTGTGTTTACTGTAATTATGCTGGTATTCTTTAAAAGCGGTTTTTGTTGTAATTCGTTTTCAATTAAATAAATTAGAGAATCTATGTGCTAACAAATCGCTCAAATCTGACCCTAAAAGTTACGCACCTTTTGTGGCGCTTCGCTATAATGCCACAAAAGCCA
>JALTJN010000031.1 GCA_027076405.1 Chromatiales bacterium | reverse complement strand
AAATTAATGAGCTGAAAGTTCAAAGCCGCTCATTGGCCAAAGAGTATGAGCAGCTCTTGGTAATGCACAATAAAGAGCAATTTACTGTCATCAGGCCTATGTATAGAAATATTTATAAGAACACAGGACAATTACTCCGAAAGAGCATTCCATCCTCATGGGTAGAGTCAATTAAAAAAATCACGCCAAATCCAAATGGCGTGCCAAAGCAGTTAACCTATCAGCCACAGGTTTCTAAGCATGTTATAGCTTCTTCAGACCAATTTGCTCCCCCAACACCTGAGTCACCCCCAGATATTTTTGTGCTATCAATCATTAATTGGGACTTTAGATATCAACGTCCACAACATATTGCTAAAGGAATGGCTGATTCTGGAAGCAGGGTATTTTATATAGAAATGGAGTTGCTGGATAAAGAACCTCAACTAATAAAAGTTGCTGACAACCTCTACCGTGCCAAACTATCATCACAAAATATAGGCCATATTCAGCCCTACACTGGCCAGCCGGATTCTGAACAAATTATAGCCTGGATAGCGGTGTTTTATGAACTCTGCAACACAGTTAAAGCAACCTCTTTCAAACAAATCATTATCCAGCATCCTTTTTGGTGGCAGCTTGCACAGCATCTTTCACCGGAATTTCAAATCATCTTTGATTGCATGGATGATATATCTGGGTTTTCCAATACAGAACCGTTTTTGCTAAATTTAGAGCAGGACATGCTTAAGAATTGTGATAAATTAGTAGTAAGTTCTCAATATCTGTTTGACAAGTATAAGCATTTTCAAACACCACTACTGATACGTAATGCTGCTGAACTCACGCATTTCAACAAAAAAATAAAGAAAAAATCAATGCCGCCTTTTCTAAAGGTGCATGCATCCAAAAAAGGAGTACCCAGTGCGATAAAAATTGGCTATGTAGGAGCGATTGCAGAATGGTTCGATGCTGAATTAATCAAGAATGTCGCGTTAAAAGAACCTGGCTTTGAGTTTCACCTTTGTGGTGCCGTTACAACGCAAGAAGCAGCGCAACTGGTAGAGCTTAAAAACATCGATATGTATGGTGAAATTTCATATTCTGATGTGCCTGGCTTTCTGGATAAAATGGATGTCCTGATTATCCCATTTAAAATTGTTCCAATTATCCAGGCCTGCGATCCTGTGAAGTTCTATGAATATTCTGCAATGGGAAAGCCAACTGTTACGACTGCTCTGCCTGAATTGGCGCGAGCATCTGATCTAACATTTGCTGCGTCTACTCCAGCAGAGTTTACAGAGCAAATCTATAAGGCTCATAAGGCAGGTAAAAAACGTAGTTTCTGTATGCGTCTTCAAGAATACGTGGCAAAAAACACCTGGGAGCATCGTATAGCTCAGTTTGAAGAAATACTAGGTAATGCGCCAAAGGTATCGGTTGCAATCTTATCTTATGGTGATCCAGAATTGACAAAAGCAGCTCTACATTCACTGTACAATGGGGGCGCAGCCTACCCTAACCTGGAAGTTATTATTGTCGATAACGGGTCACCATCTAATGCATTGGAGGAGATTAAGCAATTTGCAGCAAACTACTCCAATGTAAAGGTGGTTGAAAATAGTGAAAATCTGGGTTTTGCTAAGGGAAATAACGTTGGCTTTGAGGCTGCAACCGGGGATTATGTTATGTTGCTCAATAATGATACGGTGGTAGCTCCTGGTGCTATTTATGCGATGGTTCGTCATCTGGAGCGCAATCCATCTATCGGTGTGGTAGGGCCTTTAACTAATAATATTGGTAATGAAGCAAAGCTGTTTGTTGACTATGAAGATATGGAGCAAATGAAAAATGTTGCCCGTCAAGCAACAACAGGATATAGAGGTATGTTTGTGCCAATTAATGTTGCTGCCTATTTTGCAGTGATGTTTAGACGAGCTGACTTGAATACATTTGGATTACTAGCAGAAGAATATGGCCGGGGAATGTTTGAAGATGATGATCACTGTGCCATGATTAAGTCCAAAGGATATA
>JALTJN010000030.1 GCA_027076405.1 Chromatiales bacterium | reverse complement strand
GGCTTGTCATAACGTCAGCGCTAACAAAAGCAATCAACTCGGACGTTTTTCCGCGTTGCTCGTTTGTGCTAAAAAAGCCTAGCACAAGCCTTCCAACGCTACAAAACGCCGGTTATTGCTGGCGTTAGCTTTCTTGAGCGCCTATTCAGAAAGCACGTGGTACATCCACGAATTAAACACATATTCACCTTAGGGATAAAATGGAATTAGTAAATTTTTCAGTCACAAACTACAGAAGTATTACAACTGCTTACAAAGTATCTGTATCAAATACTACTGTTTTAATAGGGCGAAATAATGAGGGGAAGTCTAATCTTCTCAAGGCACTAGATGTTGGGATGAGGTCATTGAAGCGACATGCGATTGAGGCTCGGAGAGGCCGAGTAATACCTCGAAATATGATAAGACGAGATGATCACTCATATGATTGGGAAAGAGACTTTCCAATAAACCTTCAAGCAAGAACCTCTGGAACACAAACAATCATACGACTCGAATTTCTTCTAAGCGAAAGAGAAATTATCGAATTCAAAGATACGGTAAAATCAAACTTAAATGGAGTTTTACCAATCTTCATCAAAATAGGAAAGAATAGTACTCCAACGATAGAAGTATCAAAAAAAGGAAAAGGCTCAAAAGCATTAAACTCGAAATCGGGGCAAATAGCTGAGTTTATTGCAAATAAAATAGTTTTTAACTATATCCCCGCAGTAAGAACTGACCAAGAGGCGCTTGATGTAGTAAGCCGAATGCTTGCACAGCGGTTGCGTGTGCTTGAAGAGCAGCCTGATTATATCAATGCTTTGAAAACGATAAGAGATCTTCAACAACCTATACTAGATAACCTGAGTGAACGAATTAAGGAGCCTTTACAAGAGTTTCTGCCAGGGATTAAAAATGTAAATATTGAGATTCCAGAGAATATGCGCCGGTCTTCGTTTAGGCGAGATTTCGATATTATTATTGATGATGGAACGCCTACAAACCTTTCCTTCAAAGGAGATGGAGTTAAGAGTTTAGCGGCTCTTGGCTTGCTTAAAGACCGGATCGGAAATGATGGTGCTTCAATTATAGCAATCGAAGAACCTGAATCTCATTTGCATCCTGCGGCTATCCATCAACTTAATGAAGTTATCAAGGCTCTTGGGGCAGAAAATCAAGTGATTATAACCACTCACAATCCTTTGTTTGTGGATAGGCATGATATAAAGTCGAATATTATCGTAGACCAAGGGAAAGCATTACCAGCGAAAAATGTTCAACAGATTAGAGACTTGCTCGGTATTAAAGCTTCTGACAACTTAATTAATGCAAGTTATGTGTTGGTGGTTGAAGGCGAGGATGACGTTATTTCATTGAAGGCGCTACTTGGTGATTTGAGTGAGAAGTTAAAAAAATATATTCATAGTAATATGTTGATAATTGAGCAAGTTGGTGGTGCAGGAAATTTATCTTATAAGCTATCTTCATTAAAAAATTCATTATGTGTTTACCACTGTTTTTTGGATAATGACGAAGCAGGAAGACAGTCATATGAATCAGCAGAGAAGGATGGCTTGCTATCAATAAAAACATGTACATTTGTAACTTGTAATGGCTCGCCGAATGCTGAGTTTGAAGATTGTCTTAATCTTGAGGTATATCATGAAAGTATATTTGGTGAGTTCGGTGTAAATTTAAAGTGCCCACAATTCCGAGGGAATAAAAAGTGGAGCGATAGAATTCATGATTCTTTTTTAAACCAAGGGAAACTTTGGAATAAAGGTGTTGAGTCTAGAGTGAAATATTTAGTAGCAGAGTGTGTAGCTAAAGCCCCAAAAATAGCACTGAACGAACATAAACGAAACTCGATTGATGCACTTGTTAAAAGTATTGAAGATTTAATAACGAGCTAACATCTATATGACCGCCCCTGTCAATAGCACGAGCCTATCTAACACCAGCGAATAATAGCTGGTTTTTTATGCGTACAAATAATGCTTCTGCTGCGAACCTGTTAAACGGTTTTGCAGGCATGG
>JALTJN010000029.1 GCA_027076405.1 Chromatiales bacterium | reverse complement strand
AGTATGCGTTGTGGATGTGGGCTTACGCCATGTTCTGGTTTGTGCTTAACGACGCAATAAAAGTTGCCACTTATAATTTTTTGCGTAATCGAAACTTTGTAGCATAATGAATAAACACGAAAAATAATTAAACTATTGCAACAGGAGAAAAAAATGAAAAACTCATCACCCAATGACCCTATTGAAATTTTAGGGGCTATCTATGAAAAAATGTATGAGCGAACCGCTGAGAGTTTAAAAAAAGCCACAACCATTACGGCTGAATTATTACATAAAGCCATAGATGAGGCAGAAGAAAAAACCATAGAGCTAGAAACCATTTCAAAAGAAGATGCAAAAAAATTGTCTAACTGGTTAAAGCGTGATTTAGTTGATGCAGCAAATTACATCGCCGATACCGAATATGAATTAAAAGACTGGTTAGGTTTTGAAACCACACTATTAGAAACTTATGCAAAGTATTTGTTAGAAAAAACGGCAGATCCAACACTGGTTGAATTATTTCAATTACAGGAAAATGCAAAAGCCGCAAGTATTTATACAACAGGAGAAATCACTGGTCCTGGCACATTAATATGTGAGCAATGCGGCGAGGTACTGCATTTTCATAAAGCGGCAAAAGTGCCTCCCTGCCCAAAATGTCATGCCACTCAGTTCCACAAAAAAACAAAATCGTAACGATTTAAAGTTATATGCAGGTGGAAATTTATTTTAAAATAAAATATCTCAATTAACGACACCAAGGATTTATTGTGAGCAATAAAAAACATAAATGTTGTGTTCCCGATCCGGCACATGCAGAAAAACGCAATGAACCATTGCCCTGGCAAAGTCCGAAATCATCAAATGAAGATCCGCAGTGTCCTAGCAAACTGCAAGCTATTCTTGATAGCCCTTCCTATACGCCGGCAATAAAAGATATTGATTTTCTTCATGGCAATGAAGCGCGCGGAGTGCGCCTACAGTTAGATTATCTCAAGCCCGAAAAATTACTCAGGCAACATAACATACAACATACCATTGTGGTGTTTGGCAGCACACGCATTGTTGAACCTGCTGTTGCACAAAAAAAAGTTGAGCGTATTCGTACAGAATTATTAGCCGATGCATCCAATAAAAAAATCCAGCAGAAATTATTAATTGCAGAAAGAATACTGGCAAAAAGTCATTATTATGAAATTGCACGAGAATTTTCCAAACGAGTTGCGGAATCGGGTGATGGACCAATAGATTCAAGATTGGTGGTTATGACTGGCGGTGGCCCTGGCATAATGGAGGCCGCAAACCGAGGTGCAAATGATGCCAACGGAAAAAACATTGGCTTAAATATTACCCTGCCTCACGAGCAGTACCCCAACCCCTATGTTAGCCCTGAGCTGTGTTTTCAATTTCATTATTTTTCATTACGCAAAATGCATTTTATTTTACGGGCGCGTGCGTTAATTGCATTTCCTGGTGGCTTTGGCACATTCGATGAATTATTCGAAACGCTGACATTAATACAAACACGAAAAATAAAACCCATGCCGGTTGTTTTAGTGGGTGAAAAATTTTGGCGAAAAGCGTTTGATGTTGATTTTTTAGTTGATGAAGGTGTAATAGATGAAGAAGATCGCGATCTGTTCTGGTTTGCTGAAACAGCTGAAGACATCTGGTCAGGATTAGAAGACTGGTACGAGCGCAATGGTGAAACATTAATTCCAGATAGTTAATTTACAAAATAAAACAGATTATTTATGTAGGTACGAACACTGGTGTCCCGTTAACTTTTTAAAGTCGTTAGGATATGCTTGATATAACAACTTTTCAGTGCATCATGGAATTTCGAGACATGAAAAAAACAAAACACACCATTGTCATCTCCGAATTCTTCTACCGGAGATCCAGCGAGCTTAAACACTGTAAAGTCACTAGATTCCCGATACAAGCATTCGGGAATGACGACACGTTTATGTTAACGGGACAGCAGTGGCTTGATATAACAACTTGTCAGTGCATCATGGAATTTCGAGACATGAAA
>JALTJN010000028.1 GCA_027076405.1 Chromatiales bacterium | reverse complement strand
GAATAATGCCCAGGACTTTGAATTGCCAACGCCAACAGTTGTTGTTAATGATCCTTTAGTAAAACCTGCTGGTCCTATTGTGCCACCAATTGAATTAATAGATCCTATAAAAGGTTCGCCAGATGCAGAGGTGACTATTATTTATTTTGCTGATTTTGCTTGTCCATTTTGTAATGAAATGCATGACGTGTGGCAACAAGTTTTGGATGAGTATGGAGATCAGGTGCGTATAGTTTGGAAGGATTTGTTGATATATCCATCTAGTCTTGGCCTGCATAAAGCAGCGCGTTGCGCTCAATTACAAGGATCTTTTTGGGAGTATTATAATCAGATTTGGGATTATAATTTTACATCTTCGCTGTCAGTTGATTTGGTAAGTATTGCAGAAGATTTGGATTTGGATACTGAGTTTTTTGCGCAATGTTTAGCTAGCGCAGAAATAGAGCAGGTAGTTTTTGGAGCATCTCAACAAGCTTTGTCAGTTGGTGTGTTTGAGGCGCCTTCTTATTTTATTGGTGATCAATTTTATGATGGTTATCGTGATATAGAGGAAATACGTGAACTTATTGACAAGCAGTTAGGAAAGTAAGAGTATTGTGGTATTGATAAATTAATGTCATTGTATTATAGATTTTCTCGCCTAGGCAGGAACAATGATATTTTATACAATTTGCATAGTTATGCTAAAGACTTATACTATATATAGTATAAGTCTTTAATTTTATTTTTATGTTTTCATGTACTAATTGTGATGCGCAGTATCCTAAATGGCAGGGTAGATGCAATGAATGCGGAAAATGGGGAACTGTTATTGAATCACAACAAACAAAAGCGACTATTGGTATTGCAGGTTATAAGTCACTTGATCCAGCATCTATTGTAGAAATAAAAAGTGTTGATTATTCTAAGTCATACCGTTTTTCATCTGGTTTGTCAGAGATGGATAATGTGTTGGGAGGAGGTTTTGTTGAAGGTTCTCTAGCTCTTCTGGGTGGTCAGCCTGGAGTTGGTAAATCAACATTATTGTTACAAGTTATTGATAATTTGATAAAGACTAAAAAATCTATCATGTATGTAGCTGGCGAGGAGTCTCCTGAACAAATAAAGCATCGCGCAGAAAGATTGTCTTTGTCTATTGGTGATATGAAATGTATAACAGCTACCAATCTAGACCTTATTATTGGCACTGTTATAAAAGACAAGCCAAATGTTTTGGTTGTTGATTCTATTCAGACAATTTGGACTGAAAATGCAGAAGGTTCAGCCGGCGGTGTTGCTCAAGTTCGGGCTACTACAACTAAATTATTAGACATAGCCAAAACATATAATATAACTATTATTATAGTAGGTCATGTAACCAAAGACGGAGCAGTGGCAGGACCTAAAACACTAGAGCATTTAGTTGATGTTGTGTTGTATTTGGAGGGAGATAGATTAGAACAGACTAGGCTATTGCGTTCGGTAAAAAATCGTTTTGGTCCAAGTGGTGAGGTAGGTGTATTGTCTATGACAAAAAATGGTCTAGAGGCAGTAAAGTCCTCGGCAACAATATTTATGAAATCTGAAAAAAATATCCCCGGTACTGTCATAGGAGCATTTGTAGATGGGTCGCAAGTATTTTTTACAGATGTACAGGTTTTGATAGAGAAATCAGTTAGCGCATATCCACGTCGTGTAGTGAGTGGTTATGACGTTAGTAGATTGCAGATTTTATTGGCTGTTATACATAAACACATAGGCGTAAATCTAACTGGGTTTGATATATATTTGCAATTGTCTAGTAATATAAAGAAAGGTAATTCTAGTTTGGACGCTAGTATTTGTGTAGCGATTTTATCTTCTTTTTATGACAAGCCAGTTAGTGCAGAATGTGTTGTAGTGGGTGAGGTTGGGTTGAATGGATTATTACGCAATACAAATAGTTTAATCAAAATTATACGTGAGGCAACAAAAGTTGGTTTTCAAGAGATTATTGTGCCAAAGTCTACAAAAAGTTTGACTAGCAAGGCTATTAAAGTTAG
>JALTJN010000027.1 GCA_027076405.1 Chromatiales bacterium | reverse complement strand
GTTAAACGAAGGCCAAAACCTTATCGTTTATTGACATCGCCGAGACATGAAATGGTGGTCGAACCGCACAGAGGTAAAAAACATACAAAACAGGCTTAACTTAGCGCCATTCTACTCTGACCCCAAACTACAAATAGCTTGTACGAAATTTCCTACAAAAACTTCCGATTTTTACCTATAGGCGTAATGAGAAAATATAGGCATACTGAAGTTGTTGGTACAGGACGTACTAACAGAGTAAGTAATTACTCACACAAAAGGAAGTTGTAAATATCGCCAAGGATGGCGACTAGCCCGACCAGGGATGGTTGGGCTTTTTTACGCTTACTACTTTGATCTCATCTTCCTAGTCCATAGCTCTTTCTTTTCCGCAAATATTATTTGATAATGAGGCCATTAGTAACAGTTACAGGCTAAAAATGTCTATAGATATCAATAAATTACTTGATGAAGCAGACTCACTTATCAGTACCTTTATGTACGATATGGCTATTGAAAAATACAACACCATACTTTCACATACACAGAATTGTGCTGATGCCTTTCTAATGCGCGGGGCTCTACTCGGTGAAATGGGGCAACTTGATAACGCCATTTCTGATATCAAAAAATCTACTGAAATAGACAATAACAATGATTCAGCATTTTTAGCCCTCTCCTATTTATACGAAAAGAAAAATCATAAAAAGCAAGCAATTGAATGCTGCTGTAAAGCAATTGCTCTCAATAATACAAACGAGGCAGTCAATTTACTGGTTAAACTATGTAAATATTTAGGCAATGAAAAGCTAGAGCAAAGCCTGTTAGATGAGGCCGAGCATTACTTCAAACTGGCATTAGAATACAGGCATGACGCAGAGATACTTTATCGCCTCGCATTAGTCGCAAGACATCGCGGCAAAATTGAAGACAGTATTCAACTTGCTCAAAAAGTCATTGAAGTTAGTCCTGAACATATTCGAGCGCATGCACACATTGCCTCATCCTACGAACTTCTAGGTGATATAAATAAAGGCGATGAACTGATAAAAGAACTTTTTCAAAGCTACCCTGATCACCCAATGGTTAGTATCATTTATGCCCAATATGCGCTGCGCATTAAAGATCATACGACCGGTATCAATGCACTGAAAAATACATTATCAAAACAAAATCTACAAATACACGACCTTGTCAGTATTAAGATGTTTTTAGGCAAACTTTATGATGCTCAAAAAGATTATGATTCTGCTTTTTATTATTTCAAACAAGCTAATGATTACCTGGATAAAACTTATGTGCCTTCTTCCTATCAAGATTACATTTCAACGCTCATCGATAATTTTTCAAAAACGCAATATGCGACCATGCCTTCATCAGACAATACATCCGATGAGCTTATTTTTATAACCGGAATGCCACGATCAGGCACAACGCTAATTGAACAAATCATTTCATCACACAGCAGTGTATTTGGCGGTGGTGAACTTTCTTATGTAAATGATCTTAGCAATACCTTGCAAGTAGATACGCAGTCAGCATCACCCTACCCTTTATGCATGAGTGAACTTAATAAAGATAATATGAATGCTCTGGCAAAAAAACTTATTAGAAATATCCGAAAAGAAAATAATAGCAGTATAAAAATCAGCGATAAGATGCCCTCTAACTTTCATCACATAGGTTTACTGCATAAACTTTTACCAAATGCGAAAATTATAAACTGTGTAAGAGATGCAAGAGATACTTGCTTATCATGCTATTTCCAGAACTTTACCGGCTATCACCCGTACGCCAGTGACTTAACGGCATTGGGCATTCACTACCGTGAATATGAACGCCTAATGAATCATTGGACACAAGAACTCAATATCCCCGTATTAACAGTTTCATATGAAGCACTCATTGCGAATACACGTGAGGAGATAGAAAAAATACTGAACTTTCTTGAACTTGATTGGCAGGAGGAGTGTGTCAATTTTTACCAACAGAAACGAACTGTTGCCACAGCAAGTTATGATCAGGTAAATAAAAAAATATACAAAA
>JALTJN010000026.1 GCA_027076405.1 Chromatiales bacterium | reverse complement strand
TATAATGAATATACCGCTAAAGAACTTTTAACTTAATTCCACGAAACGCGGCACTTCAGATATGCTTATACATTGTGACGGAATTTCGCTCCGCTACATTCCGTCACAATGCGCGGCGTTACACGCCTGTTATGCTCCGCGAAGCTCCGCACAACAGACGTTTATGCACCGCTTCGCTACATTTTTATTTTCCCAAAAGCTACCGCTTTTGTTAAAATAAAAACGTTGCATAAACGCCGCGCATTATATGAAATAAAATTTATTCTTTAATCTATTAAAATAACAATATGTTTGATAAAAAAGAGCTTTGTAAATTTCTAGTAGAAGCAAAAAAGTCTACTTATGCATCTGGTGATTCAGCACCAAAAATTGTCAACGATGATAAATCTACCACTTTAGTTTTTGAAAGCGAAGATTGGAAATATCACGACAATTATTTTGGTGGTGAGCCTTATGGTGGTAGAGAAGTTGTATTTTTCAAGGGTCAGCCAGTTTATATCATGACTTATTATGGTCGGGTTGATGATTCTGTGTCTGATATAAATAGAGTTTATGATGTTCTTATGGATGCTCTGAAATTAATCCCGGAAGATAAACCATATCGTGGTCCAAAAAAATACAACAGTGGAGATTTATCATACGAAAATAGTTATACAGGTGAAGTTGACAATTTTTTTGGAGAAGAGTCTATTACAGAAAACGGAAAAGAAATTTACAAAGCAAGATATATCGGAGGCTTTGTGGATATAAGAAAGGAAGAATAAATTTTACATCACATAACAAAGTATATGAGGTTCAAGAAAAAGTACATAAATATTTTTCAAAGGTTGCACTTTTTCTCTCACCCAAATTTCGCAAAAAACTATTAAATTTTAAAAGGAATTTTTTGCGAAACTTCTCATATACTGAAACGTTGTGACGGAATTTCGCTCCGCTACATTCCGTCACAATGCGCGGCGTTACACGCCCGTTATGCTCCGCGAAGCTCCGCACAACAGACGTTTATGCACCGCTTCGCTACATTTTTATTTTCCCAAAAGTAAAACTTTTGCCAAAATAAAAACGTTGCATAAACGCCGCGCATTATACGCCATATTACTCGGGTTCGCCTATACGAATATAAAAAGTTTAGTTAAAATAAAGCCACTATGGATTTAAATAAAATCGCCAATTTTTTCTTTGAGATCGCCAGCATGAGACGCATTAAAAGGGCTCATTCGCAAGTCATCCATGAAGCAGACGACAATATCTCTGATCATAGCTTTCGCGTTGCAGTTATTGGAATGATTCTCGCAAAAATAGAAAAGTGTGATACGAACAAAGTTCTCAAGATGTGTCTATTCCACGATGTAGCAGAGATTAGGATTGGTGACGCGAATTTTATCAATCAGCAGTATTCTGATTTGCACGAAGAAGAGGCGCGCGAGGATCAAATGGAAGATTTGCCGATTGCCGATGAAGTTTTAGAATTTTTGCAAGAATTTGAGCAACGCGAAAGCAAAGAATCTATTGTCGCCAAAGATGCTGACCTACTTGATCAAATGGTTTTACAAAGGGAGTATTTTCATAAAGACCAACAAAATCATGAGATATGGCAAAACCATACTGAGAAGTCGCTTAGAACCGATTCAGCGAAAAAATTGGCTCAAGAAATCCGTAAGTCTAATCCATTTGAGTGGCTTTATCGACTAGCTGAGAAGAAGACAGGAAACAAAGTTGATCGTTAAAACAACAACGGCGAACCCTGCGTCATACAGCGTATAACACGGCGTATGCGGTTCAGGCTTGGCACGATTTCAATATTTAATAGCGGAATTGTGCCAAACCTTCACCAAAATTGCCGACTCGTCTTTTGTATCTTACAATAATATTGAAGCGAGTCGGCAACTTCGCATACGCCGGAACGTTGTGACGGAATTTCGCTCCGCTCCATTGCGAATAATGTGCGCGGATACCTCCGCTTTCATACTCCATTCCGCTTCGCGGAACTCCGTATAACAGCGGATATCCAACTTGCCAGTCTGACGA
>JALTJN010000025.1 GCA_027076405.1 Chromatiales bacterium | reverse complement strand
TATGTATTTTATTCTCTATTGGGCTATTGTGTATTGCAGACATGCTATTATCGTTTCCATCATTGAAATACTGGGAATGGATTTCTTCAGTTACATCCGTTTTAATAGCAATTGAAAATCCACGTTTCGCAGCAAATTCCTCGGCTATACCCGAAGGCAAGAAATCATAAGCATATTCGCTGACCGAGCTTTCCGGAGTATCGAAGAATTTGTCATCTCCAAGCCGCTCCCAATTGCTAAAAACATTGTTGTCATGATTAAAGATGACATCACTTATCTCCTTACCAAATGCTTTACCGGTCGAAGTCTTGTCTAGTTTACTTTCTCCGGGGAGGTAGACCAACGATCCTGTCTTGGTGTTGACAAACCAGTCATCCAATGCCCCCGTTGGATCGGTACGACTTATCGGATTATTCTGCACATAATTATATGGATTCAGCCAGTGTCTTTCTCCCGCCAAGGGATCCACACTCAGGAATCGGCCCACATCGCTGTCGTAGAAGCGGGGAATAGAGCTATTAAAGATAAACACTGATTAAATGGGATTATTGAGTTTCAGTTCATCTCTTTTTATGTAAAAGAAGATAAGCAACACCAAAAATAAGATATAGTTAAAATATTCCCAAACAACTCTTTGCGCTACGAAAGATTGAAGATGTTTGTCATGATAGAAAGTAGTGTACTCTGCTAGAGAGATATTCACTTGAAAATTTAGATACTTTAGAACAATCAATGCAAGCAAAATGCAAAAAGGTATTTTAAACGTCCTTTTCCACTTGAACAAGATTTTATAAAGTATTATGCTAATACAAAGGAATATTCCTGAAATTAATATGACTAATAAGGTATAAAGGAAAGGAGTATTATATCCGGTTCTGAGATAAACAAACTCTATTGCAGATCCAGCAAGTGAAAACCACTGCTCAAATACTGCATACAAGAACAGAGTAATTGTTGCAATGTATATATTGAATATTCTACTTTCCATCTTTATTTTATTTAATAATTTTTCATTGCTTTTAGAACTATTTTTTGTTGTTCTATCATAAGATTAAAATCGCCCCATTTTGGTGGATTATTCTTTGGAACAGGATTAATCAAATTCATTTTGCCGGCTAATCTATCTTCCTCTCCTCTTTTTCTACCATACTCGAAGTACGCTCCAAACCCACCCTCTCCACTAAATCTAAATACTCCTGGGTATTTGACACCTTTCACCTTGTAACCATGTAAATAACCATACTGCCAATCATCTCCTTTTGTAGAACCACCGGACATATAGATTTCAGATGCAAACTCTGCAATCAGACCATCTAAAAACAACACCAAAGATATGAGGTACATCCACTTTTTCATTATTCTATGTAAAAGGCATCTATTAACTCTTCTAGGATTCTACCCTTAGATGTTAATTCATAGTTGGGTGCAAACCCTTTTGTCTGTAATTCTTCCCCTGCCCAATCACGGATTTCATCTGCTACATCTTCATCAACTTCAACAAAAACAAAATGGTCCTCTTTTCTGATCTGAAGTTTTGATTTTAGATCTGGTCGTTTTTCAGGAAGACTATTATTCAAATAGTGAAACTGACTTCTACTTAACTTGACTATCATCGGCCCAATTGTTTTAAAAGTTTAGTTGCTTTTCTTGTTGATGTAGGATTCACAGATATTATTCTACCCGTTTTTGGGTTCACCACTACTTCACCAAATTGTCCAATAAACCTTTTGCTTGGTCTACCCAATTGGTCAGTAATAACCCTATTTATTTTCAAAGGATTTTTTAACGCATCAAGAATAGCACTTGGTTTTACGCCAGCCCTACCTGTACTGCCTATTGCCCTATTGACACCATGACCTACAAATCCACTAATTTTAAGCCCATTCGCTGCTTGAATACCCTCCTTAGCAGCAAAATCCAAACCATAATTGCTAAATGACCGGGTACCGGTCAGTCCGTGAGTAAAGCCCATCAGGAGTGCCTCATAGACCACCCCCATAAAGACAGCCCCCATAGGCTCTTTGATGAA
>JALTJN010000024.1 GCA_027076405.1 Chromatiales bacterium | reverse complement strand
AAAATAAACATAACATTCAATTTAACTTAAGCCACTCAAATAATATTGCCATGCTTGCGGTTTGCAAAAAACATGCTGTGGGAATAGACGTGGAATATGCCAATAAAAAAAATGACTGGTCTGGAATTAGCAAACGCTTTTTTACAGAAAACGAACAACAGTTATTGTTTAGCTTACCCGAGAAAAATCAAAGAGAGGCTTTTTTTCAAATCTGGACAAGAAAAGAAGCACACATGAAAGTAACAGGGAAAGGCCTGTCGCTTTCCCCTGCACAATTTGAAGTGAGCGTACCACCCTCGGCTGCTGAATTTAAAGGTTATGTAAATAACGCCGATAATGCACGTTACAATATGCAGGATATTTTTTTACCTGATATGTTTAAGCATTATTTTTCTTGCTTATCTGCTGACTTTAATTTTGAAAAAGTCATTCAGTTCATTCACTCGTAGAAACAAATACACATCATGCCAATGACAGTAATGCATGACCTGTCTGAAATATTAGTGCATTATTTTTTCACGGGCTTCATAGATGCTTTACTTCCCTGTATGTGCTTTTCGCCCCACTTCACCATTGCCTTTAAAACAGGACCAAGATCCCTGCCTTTTTTTGTCAGCGAATATTCATAACGCACCGGCTTATCCTGGTAGGGTTTTTTTTCTATTATTCCATATTTTAACAAACGCTTGAGTCTGTCCGCTAAAATATTGGTTCGAATATTTTCAGGCGAATTCTGAAAATCACCGTAAACTTTTTTCCCCATAAATAAATCGCGTATAACCAGCAGTGTCCACTTATCACCCAGAATATCCAGCATACAGGCAACTGGGCATGGAGAGCGACTGCATTCACCAGCGTCGCTTGTGTTACTTTTTGTATTTGACATGTCTTAAAAATAACATTGAAACAAATAACTTGCAATATTAAAGTGACCAACATACAATCTACTCACTTTAAAATTTAAAGTAAGTAGATTGTATGTTAAGTAGATACATCAGCAGGTAATAAATATTTTAATTACGCTGCAAGAATTTAAGGCGTATTTAACATTATCATGAAAGGCGAAAAATAACGCCAGTAACCATGCGCTACTACCTCGCTCAACCACGTAAAAATAACCATTAACTTAAAGACTAAAACAGTAAAGGAAATATTTTGACTTCAGTAATTTATGCTTCAATCTCAGCGTTTCTCATTACATCGCTGTCTTTAAATGTAATAAAAAAAAGACGTTCTAAAAAAATAAGTATTGGTGACGGTGATAATGAAAAACTAAAACTGGCCATAGCCGCACAATCAAATGCGATTGAATATATACCAATCGCATTAATACTTTTGTTTGCTTTAGAGTATAACCAGGCCAGTTTACTGATAATCCATTTATCAGGTATCTCACTGATTATTGGCCGTATATTACACGCTAAAGGTTTATTGTATTCAAATTTAAAGCAGCGTGTACTGGGTATGCAAATAACAATTTTTACCATTAATGGTTTAGCCATAATTAATTTATTTTATTTACCATATGCACAACTTAATCTCTAAATAGTTACGCACGAACAAAAGCTTTGGCTTAAATATTATAAACAAAGGATATTATGTCGATATTATCTTTATTACTTTTCACTGCTGTCCTGTTAAGGCAATTTTAAATAACGATTCAAAACATTTGTAAATGAATTTAAATCTTCGCCTCGAACACTTTTATCAGAAAGGAGGTTTGTAAAGGGTGTGCCGTATTGATATTTGAATTAATCGATTGAAACGATAAACTGTTAAACCCTCACCCCAGCCCTCTCCCTCTGGGAAAGGGTTAGGGTTACAATACCTGGAATAAGTACCTGGAAATGATATTTTTTAAATTAATGGGACACTAGTGTAATAAAATACATATTATTCAACTTCAAACCTGACTAAAATAACAGAAATATTATCTGCACCACCATTGTCATTAGCACAGGTAATTAACTCATCGACAACATTTTCCAGATTACTGTTTTTTTCTAAAATATGTTGAATTTGTGCATTT
>JALTJN010000023.1 GCA_027076405.1 Chromatiales bacterium | reverse complement strand
ACTTCTCTTACCTGATCCCAGATCAACTTTCTCCAGTTTTAGATAATTGAACCAGTCATGATCGGCCTTCTCAGCAAGATAGAGAAACAAACGCTTCACTTTTACTGAAGAGCAAGCCTCCAGCAAGGTTTGTACAGAAGCAGGTCTAAGATTATTCAGCCCCTCCATCAGTTCAAAGACTTCCAGTAGTGGTTGAGACTTAGGTGCAAGATACAAGCATTCCATGATGGCGCGGGCAGGACTTGAAACTTTGACTGAGAACGTCTTGTGCTCGAAATCCACCAGCCCTAAATCAGGAGGTAAAAATGAAGTCTTTTGATAATCAATAGCCAAGCCCCAATCATGTTTCTTAAACCAAAGCGGCAAATACTCTTCTTGCGAACCGAACAATTGCACTCTCTTCATCGAGAGTTCGAGATAATGCGCCTTACCTTGAAGAGAAAGCGCAGTTTTTGCCGCAGGATGTAACGAGGAGCCTAACTGTGCTTGCAGTGCATAAACTGCCCCAAGGTAATCCACTTGATCGCCATAACGTACTAAAGCACCCGTACCTATAGACTCAAACCAGCGACTTTTTTTGTAGCGCTTTTGCAAATCCAGGCTGTAGCCCTGCTCCACCAACCAGGAGGAAACAAGAACAGTGCCGAGAGGCTGCGTGCTTAATAAACTGTTTAGTTTCGATTCTTTTACGGTACTCATAGTACCAGTATATTGATAAATATAAACCAATACAAGCAAATAGTTTAAAATATGTGCTATATAGGTACTTTGAGTACCATTTTACCAATGAAATAAACCATCCATCCCTATACAGAAGGAAATTGCCACCGACCCCGATCAAAATCCTGACCGCGTTTTCTGGATCTTCGATAGCGGCGGATTTTGGCCTGTGATGCAGGGCTGATGTAAGATGAAATAAAGATATGGATAAAAGGATGCATATACATCCCTGCCTTTCTGGCGAAGAACAGGTGTGTGTCAGTCAATGCCGAGGGGCATCACCCGCCTGCACAATTCTTGGAAGGTTGGGGACACGGCTTGACAAACATGAGGGCAGAGCCCTTTCTCAAGGACTAAACAGAATCCAAGCTATTTAAATATACTGTCCAGGTTTTTTGTAAATACGGCTTCATGCAAAATGGTAATTCTTGGTTATTTTTAATTCTTATAAATCATCGTCCTTAAGCTGATTACTCTGGTAAGCTTTTTCCTCCATTAAAGTGTCTTCAGGATTAAAGTAGGTTACAAAATATCTCAGCGGATATGCATTGGGATTAGATAACAATGCTGCCATATCTAATGAGGAAGGCGTGAAAATCCTTCGAAGCGTTATGCTGACTAAATTATTAGTGTTTCTATTTTTGAACTTCCATTCGAGCTGATTCTTTGAATTGGCATTAAAGTTTTGTAAGTCTGCTGTAACAGGATGTTCAATAAATTCATATTTTTCTTGGTTGTTTAAGAATGATGAAACCCAAAAGTCAAAGTCGGCAATTCCTGTAGTCGTATTTTCGTTTGTGTCTACATATGTGTCGCTTACACTTCCTAAGACCAGATAAATTTTCTTTAACTTGCCATTGTTATCAAAAATAAACTCTATACGTCTATTATCACCTTTGATTTCAATACAATTGTCGAAGAATAGTCCTGTTTGATTTTTTGTAGGACTGATACTGGAACAATGTTCTTTAGCGGCATCTCGTACTTGCTCTATATTCATTCCGAAATAAAAGTTCTTATAACCCCCTTTCGATTTATCTAGTGTTGCATTGAGGAGTTCTATCCTCGTTTTGTAACCGTTGTTTTTTGCTTGATAGAACTCCTCTTTGTTTAGGAAGCCGCCATATTTGTATGCGAAATAATCATCTGCACCTTTCCAATCATCTTTCTTAAACTCGCTGTATTCTTGGGTTCTACCCCGTTTCCACGGACGGTTTAAAAACGGCTGAAAACTTCTGATCCTGCCTGGCCACTCTACGCCGCATTCTCGGATTGTGGAACCGCTCGATGTAATGAAATACATCGGCCCTGG
>JALTJN010000022.1 GCA_027076405.1 Chromatiales bacterium | reverse complement strand
TGCTTGCAATGCTATTGCTAAAGCACTTAATAGAAGACCACGTAAAACACTTGGGTACAAAACTCCGGTGCAATGTTATGTTTTACCTTAAATCCATCTTTTGTTGCACTTCGTACTTGAACTCAGGGGTTTTTAGCATTAAGGAAATACCCAACATGAAATAAAATACAAACAGAAAAATGATATGTATTACACAATTCTAGCTTTTCTTCGATTAGAAACTAGACAATCTTTATATAGTAAATCTCACGCTAAATACAGTTGCTGATAAAGTAATATATTCGTTTTATTTTTACCTAATAGTTTAATCGCATTCTTTTATTTTATAAATGGTAACTTGCATATCGCTTGCATCGTTTCTTGCGTGTGTTCTTTTTTTATACCAATTGCTAAAAGTGCGCCTTCAAGTGTTTCACTTTTACCTCCTTCGCCTCTTGGAGTTATAAAAGCACCTTTATCATTTAATATTGCAGCAGTATTATAGTTAATAATATATTTATATGTTTTATTATTTCTTGCTTCTACTATTGAATGCTGTTCACCTTTGGATAGCATGAAACCATATTTAGCCAATGCCGTCATAAAAGGTGCCTCACTTAAATTCCAACCATCAGATAATTTATATTTTTCCATTTTTTACCTCTAACGTCTTGCTCACCAGCAATTAAAAGTGGTGCGTTTTTGCTGTTTTTCTAGCAAAACAAGCGCCGCTTTTAGTTGTCTGGTGAAGCTACTGGTTAGCAACAACATTCACAGACCATGTTACATGTTCTACTGCTGTTGCTATTTTTCGATTCGTTCTACCATAACCCAAGCGCTGACTGCTTGTAAATGACTTTATTCCTTCTTAGCCGATCCGTAATTATTCTGTTTATGTAAACATCTTAATCATTCGGTTATGACGCTTTAGTTATATTTTCTTAGAACATCAGTTTATGGTTAGTTGATTTAGAAGCATTCAACACCTTATTGTGAACGCTACGCTATTTTTTAAAATATTTAGAACCAAAAAAGTTACGTCCTCAAACTACCCTACCATTTTTGTCTCGATTGATTAATTGTAAAAATATTTTGGATTGATATTCATCGGAAATAAAAACACAACCATATGTTTTTAATTTTATTTATTGTTGGCTTTAAAACCTATTTTCATCGTTGATGCTATTGTTCGCTAACGCTCAGTTCAGCTGACCGTAGCATGGCTTGGTTTTTGTGGCAACATGGAGCGAAGCGGAAGCCACAAAAGGCGAGTTATGTTACGGGTCAGCTGGAACTACTTGTTAGATGTGTACTGAAATGCTATATTTCACATGCGCACGATTGATGCGCATTTATTGAGGGGATGCAAGTATGCAGCATGTATATGATGTTGATGCACCAAAAAAGCCAACAAATCTTAGTGTAAACAGTGACTTACTTAAAAAAGCGCGTGGAATGAAAATAAATTTGTCGGCTACTTTGGAGCAGGCTTTAGCTTTGCAGGTACAAACTACTGTACGCGATTTATGGCTGAAAGATAATAAAGAAGCTATTGAGGCTTTGAATGATTTAGCAGAAAAAAATGGTTTATTCTCAGACTCGTTCAGAGAACTATGATAAACCAGTATTCTTTATATAAAAATGAAAACAAAAGCTCAAAGAAAATATACCCATATTTTGTAGATGTGCAAAGTGATTTGCTTAATGGCTTAAATTCAAGAGTAGTTATTCCACTGTCTTTAGATAAGGCGACGGATAAAACGAATGCTAAAAATCTTTGTCCTATATTTGATATAGAAGGTAAGAAATACATTTTACTAACCCATCAAATGACATCAGTACCTGTTTCTTTGCTTAAGAAATATTCAGGATCTCTTGAAAAATATAGATATGAAATTCTTGGGGCAATTGATATTCTTTTGACTGGCATCTAACGTCTCGCATAACTGGCCTTTTTATATGACGTGTAGCGCAGCGAAACGGCGTATAAAAAGGTCAAGTTGATGCACTTGTTAGGGCTGATTTTAATCATCATGCTCAAGCCCTGTGTAGATGGCA
>JALTJN010000021.1 GCA_027076405.1 Chromatiales bacterium | reverse complement strand
GAAATTTGAGAATAACGGGGCTTGGGCATAATCACTCCTTGATGATGAACGGGCTAGTTGGAAGGGTTTGACGTTACGCCTGAGGAGTTATAGTTGTCAACTTTTAGGTTGGGTGTCCTGTTAATTCTGTTAATTGTTAATTGTTAATTGGTTAGGTTGGGTGTCCTGTTAATTGCTGCCTGGGCAGTATTTTGATGTTGAGAGTGGGTTTTATTATAATTACTTTCGGTATTATGATCCGGGGACTGGTAGATACATTACTAGTGATCCTATTGGTTTACAGGGTGGATTAAATACTTATTCTTACGCTTTAAATAACCCAACTAATTACATAGATCCTTATGGTTTATTTGTTCCTGCAATTATTCAAGGTGCACGAATAGGTTTTGGTTTATTACTTGGGGCTGCCACAGTTAACGCTGTAGATGGAACACTTAATGTTCTAAATGAAAATGGTAATAGAAAGACAAGGGATACAAAGAGGGGCGCTAATAAAAAAGATAAAAAACAAGTCAATGATGCGGCAAATGATGCAGGAATACCTAAGGACCGTCGTCGAGATTTTGGTAAATTCATCGAAGATATAAAACGTGATGAAGGTAGAGGTGGGAGAGATAATTTTGGTTTTGATGAGCTTAAGGATCTGGCTAAAGAATTTAAGGATACTCAATGTCCTGGCTCATGAATTTAAGGGTGATTAATTTAAATGAATAATGAAAGTGAATTAACTTTAACTTGTTCTTTAAGATTTATTGTTGAATCTTTAGAGGAGAGAGAGAAATTTAAGAATAAATACAAAGAATATAGTATAAGCGGTCGAGCATATTTTAAGGATAAAACTAAATATGTTATTGCTGTGAAGTTGGAAGAGGATATTGATATGTTGCCTCTTGAAAAATATATAGGTAATTATTGTGGAAAGTTAGACCACGATTTTTTTATTTCTCTTTCAACAATAAATTATAGTGAAATTGTAGAAATACCAGGGTTCGTTGTTGATTGCATTAGAAGAATTGGAGGGAAAGTTAATTTTTCTTTTACTTGTATTGATGATGAAAAGTAAAAGAGTAAAGTTTGGTGGGGTCAGGTCTTTGATTTATGATAATCACTGGTGAATTCAGATTACAAGTACACCTGCAAACTCTAATCTTAATGGTCGGACGGTGAGGGGGCGATATGGCAGAAATCACAAATCAAAGACCTGAACCTGGCCCCAAAATTTAAAGTCTGAATGTTAAATTAAAAAACACCGTCATTCCCGAATGCAATTAGTCTGGTTCCCACGCTCCGCGTGCGAACCCATACGGTATTTAACGTTACCAGTATATGCATTCCCACGCAGGAGCGTGGGAACGAGATAATAATTAACAAATCAACGCTTTAAATTATTCATAAAAAAACGTCATTGTAACCGCTGCCACTTCCAGCTCATCGTTATCGTTTAATGGGTGCGCAGTTGAGCCAATTTCTTCGCCGTTTACTTTTGGGCGTTTGCCGTTGTCGCCGCCGTCAATATGAATTAAAAAATAACCGGTGGGTCGGCGAGTAATTGCGGCCACTTGCACGCCAGGTTTGCCCAATGTGGTGAGCACTTTTGTGAGGGCGAGTTCTTTGCCGCTATTGGCGCCGCTGGTTAAACGTATTTTTGCGTTTTGTTGATTGCTTTTTCCGCCGTCGGAAGAGGCAATTTCTGCAACGATTTCACCCACTGACTGGTCAATTTCTTCGCTGCCTTCGGTTTCCGGCATGCCGTCTGAATCGGGGTTAATAACCATGGTTTTTTCAAAATCACCGCGGGTGCTGGCGAGGTCGTTAATGTATTTTATTTCGTGTTTGCCCACTTTGATAATATCGCCATTTGAAAGCGGGTTCTTTTTAACCAGGGTGCCATTTAGAAAAGTGCCGTTGGTGCTGTCTAGATCTTCAATAAACGAGTCATTGAGAATGGTGAGTATTTTGGCGTGGTGGCCGCTGACCGCCAGATTATCGAGATGGATATCGTTATCATCTTTACGACCAATGCTCATGGTTTCTTTATTTAGC
>JALTJN010000020.1 GCA_027076405.1 Chromatiales bacterium | reverse complement strand
ATGAATTATTAGGCCTTATTCCGCAGTTAAGCTCAGAACTTATTTTTGTGAGCAATGAGGTGGGGCAGGGCATTGTACCAATGGGGGAGTTGACGCGTAAGTTTGTTGATGAATCGGGGCGCTTGCACCAACAATTGGCAAAGTTATGCGATCAGGTTTTTTTTATTACGGCTGGCATAGCGCAAACGTTAAAATAATGTTAAATAGCAATATTAAGTAGATAAAAAATGGTAAATATAGATTGGTTAACAGAGCAAGCTAATGATATAAATTTAGCTGTTTTAGAAAACGCGCAACAAAAACAAAACCGTTTAACTAAACCGCCAGGTTCGTTGGGGCGTTTAGAAGATATCGCCATCCAATTATCCGCAATGCAAAACAATATTAGCCCCAAAATAAATAATATTAAAATAGTTGTGTTTGCAGCCGACCACGGAATCGCAGAAGAAAATGTGTCTGCATTTCCGCAAGCGGTTACCGCTGAAATGGTGCGAAACTTTTCTCGCGGCGGCGCGGCAATTAGTGTGTTAGCTAAACAATTAAACGCACAACTCGAAGTGGTTAATGTGGGAACAGTAACGCCATTAGAAAAGTTAGATGGCGTGTTAGATTGCCGCGTAGATAATGCAACAAAAAATTTTTATAAACAGGCGGCGATGACAGAAACACAGTTAGCCGAAGCATTGCAAGTGGGCGTTGAAGCGATTGCACGTGCGAAAAAAGATAAAGCCGATTTGTTTATTGGCGGCGATATGGGAATTGCCAACACAACGGCGGCAACTGCTATTGCCTGTGCATTGTTAAATGAATCGGCAGAAAATTTAACTGGGCCGGGTACGGGCTTAGATAATGAAGGCGTCAATCATAAAGCATTAATTATTCAAAAAAGTATCGAACGGCATAAAAAAAATATGTTGTCACCACTGAGTATTTTGCAATGTGTAGGTGGCTTTGAAATAGCCGCACTGTGTGGTGCGTATATCGCAAGTGCGCAAAATAATTTACCCATCGTCGTCGATGGTTTTATTAGTAGTGTCGCGGCACTGGCGGCAATAAAAATAAACGCATCAGTAAAGCAATGGATGTTTTTTTCACACGCATCAGCGGAACCAGGGCACAAAATAATAATGCAAGCCCTGCAAGTTAAACCGTTATTAGATATGAGTATGCGTTTAGGTGAGGGCAGCGGCGCGGCGATTGTCGTGCCATTAATGCGTTCGGCCTGTGGGTTGCATAATAATATGGCGACCTTTGAGCAGGCCGGTGTGTCGAATAAAGAATAATAAAACAATGTCAAAAATTACACGCATAGATTTACTTCGCCACGGAGAAACCACCGCCGGTGTTTGTTTTTTAGGTGCTACGGACGCACCTTTAAATGTAGAAGGTTGGCAACAAATGCAGACGGCGATTATGCGAGAAAATTATCAACAGTGTATTAGCTCGCCATTAAAACGGTGTGCTGATTTTGCGCAAAAAACATCACAGGAAAATAAGATTCCGTTGACTATTGAAAATGAGTTGCAAGAAATAAATTTTGGCGATTGGGAAAGCAAAACAACAGAGCAAATATGGGAAACAGAATCTACACAATTAAAATTATTTTGGCAAGACCCTATAAAAAACACACCGCCAAAAGGTGAGTGTTATGCCGCATTTCAAGAGCGTGTTAACCGGGTGTTTAAAAAAATAGCGAATACTTATCAAGGCAAACATATATTGCTGATAGCGCACGGCGGTGTTATACGACAAATTTTATCTGAAATATTAACATTAGATTTTAAGCAAGCGCAAAAAATTCGAATAGATTATGCCGGTTTAAGTCGCCTTGAATATTATGATGAAAGTGTGAGTTTGGTTTTTATTAATCGGCAAGTTATAAAGTTAGATAAAAAATAATGTTAAATAATTTTCTCATTGCAATTCAGTTTCTCACTCGATTCCCGCTTAAGTTTAATTTAGATTGGCAAGATAAAAAAGTGGCGGCATCACTGTTGTGGTATCCGGTAGTTGGTGTGCTAATAGGTGCAGTATTAACTTTAT
>JALTJN010000019.1 GCA_027076405.1 Chromatiales bacterium | reverse complement strand
GAGCTTGAGTTATGGTAGAACAATCAAAAAACAGCAACAGCAGTAGAACATGTATTATGGTCTGTAATGTTGTTGCTAACCAGTAGCTTCACCAGACAACTAAAAGCGGCACTTGTTTTGCTAAAAAGCAGCAAAAACGCGCCACTTTTAGTTGCTGGTGAGCAAAGCGTTAGGCATATAAAATTAAAATGAGAAATGTACCGCTATGGATGAAATAAAAAAAACACTAGAAGAGCATACAAAAAAAATACATAAGCATGATACATACCTTACTGTAGCAGCAATCATAATTACATTCTTTGGAATAAGCGGAACCGTACTCATTAGTAAGTATCAAGAAGCATCATCAGCTTTAGCAGCAATCACTTTACGCGCTGATGAATTAGAAAAAAATATGGCTACCAATAAAGATAATTTAACTAAATACGCTGAGGCTCTACGCGCTGATATGGATAAATTTGCAAGAGCTAAAGTAAGTAGCTATGCGAATCCAGCTATAAGCCCAGTAACAAGCAAAAATGGCTGCGCCCTTTGGGGGGATTTACAGATGTGCTGGGGTGCTGAAGATTTAACTAGGCCCGCAAAAAATCCTCACGTGCGCACATTTTCTTTTAAATACGAAAAACCTTTCACTGGTACACCTAGTATAACCACAGGCATACATTCTAATTATTCTAAAACAGGTGATGCATTTGCTGTTTATTCTTATGTTTTGACCAATCAATCATATACTGGCGCAGTAATCGAGCTAGATAAAGAATCATCGCCATCGCCAGTAGTAATGCATTACATGGCAATAGGTAAAAAAGGTAAATAAAATGCCTAACAAGGCCAATCAACATGGATATCAGAAAAGATGACCCTGATATTTATTTTTTACCTAGAAGACGAAATGACGCAAGATTGAAAAAAGGGTATTGGTTTTTAGGTAATGAACACTATGTTGCGGTTACATTTTGGTCTGGTTCAGATACAATTAACAAGACAGCTAATATTTCATTTATCGTAGTACCACCAAAAAGTAAGTATTTAAATATGAGAGAAGGATGCACTTCATTTATACAACTTACAGCTAGAGATCCTACTAAAAAGGCAAAATTTGTAGAGAGAATGGCTAAAGAAATACCAGGGTTTGAGCACTTTGGTAAAGGTGAATGGAATAAAAAATACAAATCTATAAATTACATGAAAAATTTAGAAAGCTTTTTACACAATGATAAACCGCTAATTGACTCGTTTATTATAAATAATGAAATTGGAGGGATTGGGTTATTAAAATCAGCTTCAACTAAATATATAGAAGCAATTGAAGATATTAAAAATAGCCGAAATCAATAAATGCATTTTCTAACAAGGCGCTGCAGTCCGACCCAAAAAGTTACGCACCTTTTGTGGCGCTTCGCTATAATGCCACAAAAGCCACGAAACTTTTCGGTCGGCTGAGCTCGGCGTTAGCGAACAATGGCATCAACGATAAAATAGGTTTGAAAGCCAACAATAAATAAAATTGAAAACGTATGGTTGTGTTTTTATTTCGGATAAATATCATTTCAAAATATTTTTATAATTTAGTAACTGATACAAATAGTGTTGGTGGTTTTAGGCCGTAAGTAGCAGAATATAAAACCCAGAAAATAGCGTAACGTTTACAAAAGGTGTTGAATGCTTCCAAATAAACAAACGATGAACTGATGTTCTAATAAAGTAGAACTAAATTTTAATATCGGAATGAGCATTCTGTTTACATAAACAGAATAATTGTGGATAGGTTAAGAAGGAATAAAGCCATTTACAATCGGTAAGATCTTGGGTTATGGTAGAACGAATCGAAAAACAGCAACAGCAGTAGAACATGTATCATGGTCTGTGAATATTGTTGCTAACTAGAAGCTGCACCAGACAACTAAAAGCGGCGCTTGTTTTGCTAGAAAAGCAGCAAAAACGCGCCACTTTTAATTGCTGGTGAGCAAAGCGTTAGCCAAATAAGGATTCGACATGGAAGTAGTTACTGCAATAGCTGTTGTATTTTTTGCATCTGTATCAATATTTAAACTCAACTAT
>JALTJN010000018.1 GCA_027076405.1 Chromatiales bacterium | reverse complement strand
TTCGAATACATCGAGATATTTTATAATCGTGAGAGACGCCATTCAGCCATTGGCTATGTAAGTCCACACGAGTATGAAATGAAATTTCAACAACGTAACATGTCTACTTTTTGTGGGTAAGACCACTGCAAAAAAACACTAGCTCGACTCTTGGCCAAACTTGCATACCCACAAAAGTAATACTATGCTGGTATTACTTTTAGAGGTTGGAGGTTATGATTATGCGAGTTACAACAAAAGGTCAGGTCACAATTCCCCGAGGAGTTAGAGAGGCTTTAGGGATTGCTCCTGAAACTGAAATTGATTTTGTTGAAGAAAGTGGACGGTTTTATATCGTTAAAACTGACGAGCCAAAAATACAAGGGAAATTCAAAAAGCTTAGAGGAATAGCAACAGCAAAAATGTCCACAGACGAAATCATGAATCTCACAAGGGAATCAAAATGAATGGTGTCTTTGTCGATTCATGTGTGTTGCTAGATCTATTTACTAACGACGCTAATTGGGCAGACTGGTCTGAAAAAATATTAGAGAAGTATAGTCAAACCAATTCACTGTACATTAATTCTATCGTTTATACAGAGGTATCAATAGGTTTCAACAAAGTAGAGGAAGTAGAGAAAGCCATAAACGGGCTAGGAATAAAAGTATTAGAAATGCCAAGAGAGGCATTATTTCTCACGGGAAAAGTATTTCTCAAGTACAGGAAAAATAAAGGAACAAAAGTATCACCTCTACCTGATTTTTTTATTGGTGCTCATGCGTCTGTTTCAAAGTTCGAGTTAATAACGAGAGATTCTGATAAATACAAAACATATTTCCCTCAAGTTAAGTTGATACATCCACATGAAAATTAACAAGCAGCTAACAAACTCATCCAGAGGACTTTCAAACCTGTCGCGGCTTTTGCAAAAAAACCGCAAAAGCCCCGCCAGCTTTGAAAGCCCCTGATGAGGGCGTTAGCGGTAAATAATATGGGGTCTACCAATTCGAAAATTTTAGATGAGGTGAAAGAGCTTTTTGATCGAGGGTTCTTGGAACCATCAAATTTCGTATATCATTACACGCCTCGCAATACTGCTATAGAGCATATCCTATCTAGTATGTCTCTGAGGTTGGGATTGTATGATGCACTTAATGATCCTTGGGAATATCAGAAACTCAGATTTCAGATGGTTCACCCTGCAGGAGAAGGACCAAAAGACCTATCGCGAATCCTATCTGAATATTCAAGAAATATAAAATATGGTTGTCGAATTTTATGTACGACAATGGATCTTCCCACCAATTTAAATAGTATCTATTTTGAGGATCCTACATATAATCTACCCTGTTCACCAGGAGCATACCAATTCTACAGGGGGTATGGTCATCCGAGAATGTGGGCGCAATATGCTGAAAATCACTCTGGAGTTTGCTTAATGCTTAACAAAGAAAATCTCCATAAAGAAATTTTAAATGTAGCAATTAACGAAAGACTTTATTCTGGCTCAGTGATTTATGATAACAGTCTAGACAGACATGATGGAGATAGTATTTTTTCTATCCAGTATAAAGACATCAAGAATCTCTCTCTTAATACTGCAATAAATATGTATATAGAAAAACATCATAAACGTTTATATTTTCAAAAATCTACCGACTGGCGCGACGAGCATGAATATAGGTGGGTCGTAAGAGGAGAAAATAATGAGCCACTATTTGTACCTATAAATGGTTGTCTAGAGGCCGTCATCGTGGGGCAACGATTCCCTGATGTATATTTAACGGCTCTTTACCCTTTCGCGGAGGAGTATAATATTAAAGTTATTAAATGTTTTTGGTTCAATGGTGAGCCATCATTGTTTCCGGACTTGAAAGCACCACACTAAGGTTTATGAAATATGTGTCTTATAAAAAACCGCTAACAAACTCATCCAGCAGGACTTTCAAAAGCGTCGCGGGTTTTGCAAAGAACGCAAAACCCGCGCCCCTTCTGAAAGCCCCTGATGAGGGCGTTATGTTTTAAAAAATCAATATGTTACCTTAACTCTTGACATATACTCCATTGGAGTATATTGTTA
>JALTJN010000017.1 GCA_027076405.1 Chromatiales bacterium | reverse complement strand
CGGTATCTCCTTTTACCCCCGGTTCGGTATAAGTAACTTCCAGCTCTACACTTAAGGGAAGTTCACAGGAAAGAGGGTTTTCTTCATCGGCATGAAAAAGTATTTCACAAATTTCCCCTTCTTTTAATAACTCGTGAGCGGAAATCAGTTCTTTTGGGAGAAAAATTTGTTCGTAATTTTCAGTGTTCATAAAGTGGTATCCGCTGTCGTCATTATACAGAAATTGATATTGACGGCGTTCAATGCGCACTTCTTCCACTTTGGTTCCGCTGGGAAAGGTATGTTCCAATACCCGGCCGGTGGTTAAACTTTTCAATTTGGTTCTTACGAAAGCTGCACCTTTTCCGGGTTTAACATGAAGAAATTCAACTATTTGCCAAAGATCGTTGTTGAATTTGATGCAAAGTCCATTTCTAAAATCTGCAGTTGTTGCCATAATAGTATCTGTTTTTGCGAAGATAGAATATTTTAGATACTATCCCAAAAAGTGTGTAAAGTGTAGTTTAGATAGTTTTGTAAAAGTTTAACAAAAAAACTATAAAAATGAAAAAACTACACTTTACACAAGACCAAGTTACAAAAATATTAGAAGGAATCGCCCAAAAAGAAGACGGATATTCCCAAGTGATGAAAATTGCCTTGGAAGCCATTATGCGAGCGGAAAGAGAAATTTATAACGAGAAATATGGAGATGTAAGCAACGGTTATCGCTATCGTAAGACCTTTGGGAGAGGAAAATTATTGGAATTGCAAGTGCCACGCAGCCGTTTTTCGTCTTTTTATCCGGTGATATTAGCTTTGTTGAAAGATAAAGAAGAGGAAATCCGCCAGTTGGCTTTTCATTTATACGGAGCAGGGTTGACCACTGCTCAAGTATCGAAAATATTTGGAGAATTTTATGGCAAGCGTTATTCGGTAAGCCAGGTGAGCCGGTTATTCGGTTATGCCCGCCAAGAGGTCGAAGCATGGCTGAAAAGACCTTTGGATACTTATTACCCTATTATATACATAGATGCCACATTTATAGCTGTAAGGCGAGGAGAGAGCGTAAGCAAGGAAGCCTTTTACACGGTATTGGGCGTCAAAGAAGACAGAACCCGGGAGGTGTTGTCGGTATTTAACATGCCTACGGAAAATCTTGCCGGGTGGACAGAGGTGTTTTTTTCGTTAAAAGAACGGGGCGTACAAAGTATCGGATTACTTGTGAGTGATCATATCAGAGGAATAGAAGAGGCCATATGGCGATACTATTCGGATTGTTCGATTCAATTCTGTGTCATACACTTACAGCGAAATCTTGCCAAGCGGGTGAAGCTGAAAGACCGGGGGCAAATCATGGAAGAATTGAAAGAGGTATTTCGCACTTCCGACAGCAGCTATACCTACTCACAAGGCATGGAACAATGGAAAAAGTTTTGTGACAGGTGGGGACGAATTTATCCGGGTATGAAGAAGATGAAAGAGGATATTCGTTATCAATGGTATTTTACCTACCTGAATTATGACTACCGGATACAATCGATGATATATTCCACCAATTGGATAGAACGGTTAAACAGGGATTACAGGCGGGTTACCCGCATGCGGGGAGCATTACCTAACCCACAAGCCGTCATTCTTTTATTGGGACACGTGGCCATGACACGAAACGCTTATGAGAGAAAAGTTCCCAAGCTTCAATATGAAACAAAAAAACTTTTTTGGAAAGAATAAACAAAAATGATAATTTTGAACTATCTAAACTGCCATACACACAAAAGGGGATACTACCTGGGAAGACTACTTATATTGGCAAAAGACTAATAAAAAGTATGTTAAGAGAATAAATGAATTGTTAAAGGATATTTCGAGAACACCATTTTCAGGGATAGGGAAACCAGAACCTTTAAAGTACAAATATAAAGGATTTTGGTCTCGAAGAATTGATGGAGAACACCGACTTATTTATGCGGTAAGAGATGATGAAATTCTTATTGCAAAATGTAGATTTCATTATGATTAAAACAAAATGGCGCTAAACAAAGCATAAACGTCATTAAAACGGCACTTATACGTGTGGTATAAC
>JALTJN010000016.1 GCA_027076405.1 Chromatiales bacterium | reverse complement strand
ACCTACCAACAAGCATCAATACCAATATGGATAATGAAGCTCTCAACAAGCTACAAAGGCAGTTTCAAGCTTTAAGTAGGCAAAGCCCTGTTATTGAGGGTGAAGTTTTAGTGGTGGATGAAGGCGAGTAAATAGTAATTATCGTTTAATAAAAGGTCACACTAAAATATAAAAAGTATTTCTCTTTATTACCATTGCTACCACCACACAAGCACACATCCTAGCCACGATATGATAATTGGAATACCAACAAAGTACCCTCCCCAGAATAAATAACGTTCATATTTTCGTATTTTCAAATCCTGTTGAAACATATAGTGGTTCAAGTACTTTAATCTTAACTTCACAAGTTCAGGGATATGAGTTAAATCATCTTCAGATTTATCAAATAAGTTACCGTATACTTTTTCATAATACCATTCAAAATCATCGTATGATTCATCAGGTATTTCAGGTGTAAAAAAATGCATTGGCCTTAAGTGTTCACCTAGAACATCTCGAACATCAGACAAAACAAGGACTAAATTTCCAATATTATGTGACATAACATACCTCTCATTTTTTATAAGTATTTATTTTCGTAATGCCAAAGCAATAGCTATAATTATCGCACCTATTATAATTGCAATACTTACTGGTATATTGGCTAGACCTTTAATTCCATACCAAAATATTAGACCAATTAAAGCGAATACTGTTAGTAATAATATATATAAAATAAAACTTGATAATAATTCGATAAAGGCTTTAAATAATTCAACTATAACCAATGAAAATCTTTCGAGTACACCAAATATTCCTTCCCTCTTTTTGTCGAAACTATTGAGAAATTTTAGTGCAGGTTTATGTCCTTTGTTTGCTGCCACCATTAACAACTTCTTCGCATTCTCCTTATTCTTGGGTACCGTTAATGAATCGTACACACGTCCAAAACGGTAAATTTTAGCTAACTCATACATAGCATTAACTTCACCTATTTCAGCTAAGTGTTGCAATTCTTTAAATTCTGGAAGGTTCATAACTTAAATTGTTATTAAATTTTAACTAATACTTTTAGCTATTTTATGCAAAAAATACTAATTCATAACATTTCCATTCGCAAATAATGCTTTAGCATAATTCTCTATTGGTTCTGGTAGCAAATCTTGAGGATGATCACCTCCAAACGTAGCTATACCACTTTTTCCAGATATTATTGCAGAATCAATAGTTTTAGTTGTCCTTACACTAATTATTGATATTTTCACAGAAACCTTATCAGATATACCAGACCATGCTGTTGCGCGATCTTCCCAAGCAAGTATTGAAGGAAAAATTAAATAATCAACTTGATTTGACTGAGCTGTGCTAAAAGCTTCTTTATATGATTGATATTCATGGCCTGTTTCAACTTGCGTTAGATACTTTGAAAAAGCTAATAAAATTACTTGTGCTGTTGTCGCACCAGAGCCAGCATAATTCTTATTTCCATACCGGCCATCGCGAGGGATTGAAATATAAGCTGTAGCATTAGGTTTTAATTTAATTTGCTTTGATGATGTTCTTACAACTTTATGAACATCTGCACATCCAGTAATAAAAAATATGATTAGAGTACTTAAAACAAACAACTTTACTTTGTTAAACATTTTCCCACCCCTAAATATTTATGAATTATTTTCTCCCAAGATTACCATACTGGAACTAAGGAGAATGATTGATTTTTAACCATCATAAATCAGTATTCAAGCTTTCCTTTTGTTTTTCAGCGGTATCAGATATAGACTATATACACACTCACACAAATCAGAAATTGGCCTCCCCCCCCATCAAATAAACGTCACTCTCAACTTGAAAATAAAACAAGCTGATAAGTACTGTATTTATAGGGAAAACACCGATACATGCCGACAAGAATCATAAAGGGAATCATAGAGACTAGGGGTAAAATAAGTTTTGCTAAGGGGTATTGAATAAAGGGATTATCCAATATTTTTACTTTATACCGTATATAGAACCGTATATACGCGAGAGACTGAAGGAGTTAATCTTATTAATATCAATCAGTTACACTGATTTTTGGCGGAGAAGG
>JALTJN010000015.1 GCA_027076405.1 Chromatiales bacterium | reverse complement strand
AGAAAAAATGCGATTGGATTGCCAATCAACTTAATAACAGACCCAGAAAACGACTTAACTTTAAATCGCCTCAGGAGCTTATTAATGAATATTTATAAATGGTGCGCTTCAAACTTGATACTAGGTTAAACCTTATCAGTATTGTCTATCATAGTGACTATGTGTTTACCTAACTCAGTAACTTTAGAGCTGACAACTAAATCGGGTGAATTTGGCTCAATCATAGTTGTTCCAACTGTAACTAAATTTTTAACATTTATCATGATAAAAATACTTTGCCAAAAGTCTGAGCTCCCTTCGCCAAATATATATGCCATTTCATACCCAGGCCCAATATTTTCTTTTGTGATTTTCATATAATTTATAATTTGTGGCTTGTAGTCACATGGTGAAGAATAAAACTTTAGTGCTTTAATATGTGAAGGAGTAAAACTTCCTAATGTTTCTAAAATAATATAAAGCTCATCTTCAGATATATCAGGACCTTTTGAAAGATTAATAATATAATTAGATAAATCATTCAGTAGATCTTCTTGACTTGTTACAGCTGAAATCTGTATTGCCCTTAAAAGCAAGGCAGAAAATTCTTTTCTTTCCGAAAGCTCATTGATATTTATTATTTTATTTTCTTCTAATTTTATTAACCTTTTTTCAACATTGTCTATCCAGATCCCCATACGCTGTTGGATAGGTGGGGATATGATAGATTGAAGTAATGTGGTTCCTGCTGGAATAAAACTAGCTACAGCCTAACCTAGTCGGTATATTTTATCTTTCACTGGCTCGCTATCTGGATATACATCATTCATTTTATTCTGACCCTAACGCCTAGCTCACTGGTAATTTAAAGAGGCACGTTTTTGCTGCTTTTTTAGCAAAATAAGTGCCGCTTTGAATTATCCACGTGCAGCGCCTTGTTATGTTACCACGCAATAATAAAGTAATCGGTGTATATCTCTATTCCAGACTCTGTTCGAACAATTTGAAATTTTAGGTTAGTAACAGCATAGCTGTTCTTTTTATTCTTTTCAGCTTGTTTCATGGCCTCTTCTTTTGCCGAAGCCATTATTGCTCCTTTTGTTTCTGTCACATATTCAATTACACTTTTATTTTGCTTGTAAAGGTATACGTTACCGGCACTATACGACGCATACTGAGGATAGCCAACCCAATTTATATTACTCATGTCATATGGAAGGTCTCCATAGAAAATACCTGAAAAACTCTCTGCGCTTGTATTTGATATATTTATAAAATTAATATATATGAATATAGATAATAATATATTTTTCTTATTCATTATCCTTATCCTATGAATATAATATTACGATTTTACTTATTAGATGACATAGTAAAATCCCTTTATGACATTATGCATAAAGGGATTAACTATATTATTGAAGTTGAATAGCTACTGATGATTCTTTGCAATCATCCCTTAGGCCATTACATACCTCAATAACTATAAATGCATTCATAGGAATTACATTAATAAATGACGATATATTAGTTCCTTGGTTAGGCGATGCTAGGTTACATGACAGTCTGTTTTCTGTCGTAAAATTGCAATTAAAATTACCTGTGTTATTACAGTTATAAATTGATAAGCCACCACAGTTCTGGCCAAAAAACTTTATATCTGTAGATTTTGATAATGATTGATCAGAGCTTATATATAGCCCTACAGAATATGGATCACTTGATGAAGCTTTCCATGAAACATTAAATTCGCCTGAATTTATATTGGGATTAATCGGAACTATGCCACTAGACTCATCTGCTGATCCCGTAATATTGAAACTTTTAATTTTAGTTCCCGTATCTTCTACCGCACAAGCCGCTAATATTGTTGAAAGCCCTAAAGCTAATATGTTTTTTTATTTAACATTTTATTATTCCCTTGCCTCAAAATTTAATTGAAAGTTATATTTAGAAGAGAGGCACCTTCTTAACATAACGCCCAGCTCACTGGTAATTCAAAGTGGCACGTTTTTGCTGTCTTTTTAGCAAAAAAAGTGCCGCTTTGAATTATCCACGTGCAGCGCCTTGTTATGCCATTTATAACTTATCATCTTCATCTG
>JALTJN010000014.1:873-2083 GCA_027076405.1 Chromatiales bacterium | reverse complement strand
GTTTTACCCCTGCCGAACTACGCCAGCATTTTGAAAAACTGGGCTGGCGCTCTATCGTCGCATTCCATACAAGCAAACCGATGCATGCCGTACATTACGAGATGACGATGCGAGCCTCAAAGCAGGCAAACGCGCACATATTAATTCATCCTGTTGTCGGCATGGCCAAGCCGGGAGATCTGCATTATTACTCCCGTGTGCATTGTTATGAAGCAATTTTAAAGCAGTATCCTAAAAGTCTGGTTTCTCTCGCGCTAATTCCTTTAGCAATGCGCATGGCCGGGCCTCGTGAAGCGTTGATGAATGCCATCATTCGTCAGAACTATGGTTGCACGCATTATATTGTTGGTACAGAGCATGCTAGCCCGCCGAATGTTCGAGATTCCGGCAAACGGTTTTATCCGACAGGCGCATCGCAGAAATACGTTGATCAATACAAAGATGATCTTGATATAGAGATTATAACTATCGAAGAACTTTGTTATGACGAAGATAAAGAAAGATTTGTGACAAGAACGGGAAGCAAGCAGGCGCTGTGTAGCAGTGAGTCATTTTCAAATAGCCGTATTTTAGATTCGCTACTCAAGCAGGAAGAAATACCCGACTGGGTGACGTTTCCTGAAGTTCTGGAAGTCTTGAAAAAATCATATCCTCCACGTTGCCAACAGGGTTTAACGTTATTCTTTACCGGTTTTTCCGGATCAGGGAAATCAACGCTGGCAAGAATAATCTATGCTAAATTTATCGAAGAGGGCAAGCGACCTGTAACATTGCTTGATGGAGATGTAGTCAGGTTGAATTTATCGAGTGAGCTGGGCTTTTCGAAGAAAGACCGAAATACCAACGTTCGCAGAATAGGCTACGTTGCCAGTGAGATAACAAAAAATCGTGGCGTGGCCATTTGTGCACCAATTGCGCCGTATCGGGATATTCGCCGGGAAGTGCGTAACAGGATTGAAGAGTACGGCTCTTTTATAGAGATTCACGTTTCTACTTCCATTGAAGAGTGTGAGAGCCGGGATAGAAAAGGACTGTATGCGAAAGCAAGAAAAGGCATCATTCCTGAATTTACAGGGATTAGTGATCCGTACGATGTGCCGGAAAATCCAGAGATAAGGGTCGATACAAAGGATGTCAGCCCGGTACAGGCCGCACAGGATATATACCTTTATCTGATTCGTGAAGGATATATAGAATAATGGTGCTACTA
>JALTJN010000014.1:0-863 GCA_027076405.1 Chromatiales bacterium | reverse complement strand
TAAACGATATAGATAAGGTAATAAGATGAAATTATTTAGAATTTTTATACTCGCATTTTTCGCTGTTTCATTGATCGCATGCGGTGGCGCAGAAGAAAGAAAGGCAGTGTATATGGAGAAAGCGAAAACTTCGATTGAAGCTGGTGATTTGGACAAAGCCAGAATTGAATTGAAGAATGTCCTTCAGATCGATCCTAAGGATGCTGAGGCTTATTATCAATTAGGTAATGTGTTTGAATTGCGTGCAGATTATAAGAAAGCGTATGCGAACTATGCAAAAGCGGAAGAGCTTGATCCAAATAACTTAGCCAATCAGGCTAAACTGGGATGGTTTTATTTGTTTCTTATTAAGGATGAAGCGAAGGCGCAGGAAAAAATCGATTTCATCTTATCGAAAGATAAAAATAATACTGATGGTAAGTTGCTACAAGCTTCGATGATGTTGAAAAACAAAGATATGGCGGAAGCATTAAAAATTGCGGAGACTATCGTTAGTAATGAGCCGGAAAATGTTGATGCGGCTATATTCTTAGCGAAATTATACTTGAATAGTAAAAATATTGAAAAAAGCAAAAATGTTTTAGATAACGCGCTGAGTATAAATCCTGATAATGTAAAGTTGAATAAACTGCTAGGCCTGGTTCTAGTTGAGAATAAAGAATTCAAGCGTGCAGAGGTAATATACAAGAAATTATTCGACGTTGATCCTGATAGCAGGTTAAGTTACAAACTCCTTGCTGCTTTTTACAATACTGCGGGTGATAAAGACAAGGCCGTAAAAACATTGCGAGAATCAATTGATAATGATCAGGCTGATGTTGATAGATATTATGATTTTATTAAATACATCAGTGTTATAAATG
>JALTJN010000013.1 GCA_027076405.1 Chromatiales bacterium | reverse complement strand
TAGTTGCTGGTGAGCAAAGCGTTGGGCTTAAAAGGATAAAAGCAAAATAAAAATTAACAATAAATCATCCTAAAATTGTTATAAAAAATAAAAGCATTTGTTGTTTCATCGCCCCAAACGAATTAGCTGCTGGTGCGGGAAAAATAAAACTGAATAGTTTTTAAGGAATAACAAAACAAGAAACAATATCCAAGCCGCGCAGCGGGTAGCTGCTATATTGAGCAAGCAAGAAGGATTCAGGTTTGTGAGAAGAAGTCAGACATCTTATTTCCTGAGCAATAATCAGATTCAAAAATCAGAAATATGCCTCCGGCATGTTCTGGTATTGCAGCCTGAACTATCTGAAAAATATAAATTGAATTAGCAGCTTAATATTTACTAGCCAGTTAAGCTGGGTTAAAGTCAAAGCAGATTTAGGTGGTATGCAATCTAAATACGGTAAAAACTTGCAAAGCAGACTTTATCGAATGAATTGCTACATTGGGTAAATAGCGGGCAAGTTTTCAGTTGTATTGCATGCCCAACAAATAGTTTAAGCCGACCCCCAAAGCTGCGCGCCTTTTGTGGGAAAGGCATCCACAAAAGTCACCCAGTTTCGGGGTCAGCTTAACTAAGGCGTTAGCGAACAATAGCATCAACGATAAAAATAGGTTTGAAAGCCAGCAATAAATAAAATTAAAAACGTATGGTTGTGTTTTTATTTTGGATAAATATCATTTCAAAATATTTTTATAATTAAGTAACTGATACAAAATAGTGTTGGTGGTTTTAGGCCGGAATTTTTCGGTCTTAAAAATTAAAAAGATTTCGTAGCAAGTATAAAAGGTGTTGAATGCTTTCAACCCAATAAACCATGAACTGATGTTCTAAGAAAGTATCACTAAAGCGTTATAACCGAACTACTAAGATGTTTACATAAACAGAATGATTGCGGATCGGCTAAGAAGGAATAAAGCCATTTACAATTATTCTGCGCTTGGGTTATGGTAGAACGAATCGAAAAACAGCAACAGCAGTAGAACATGTATCATGGTCTGTTAATGTTGTTGCTAACCAGTAGCTTCACCAGACAATTCAAAGCGGCACTTGTTTTGCTAAAAAAGCAGCAAAAACGCGCCACTTTTAATTGCTGGTGAGCAAGGCGTTATGTGTGAAAGCACACTCTTGACAATGGTATCAATAATGCTACTATATCCATATGGCTAGCATACCTATAATTTTAAAAGAAATGAAATCCAACCCCAAAGGGGTTCGTTTCAATGACCTTCAAAAGGTCTGCGAGCATTTCTTTGGAAAACCAAGGCAAAGTGGAAGTAGTCACTGCATTTATAAAACACCCTGGCCTGGCGACCCTCGTGTAAATATACAAAATAAAAAAGGAAAAGCTAAGCCCTATCAGGTGAAACAGGTACTACTTGCTGTAGAAAAAATCGAGGTGCAACATGATTAATGAAATCGAAAAATATACCTATCGCGTAATGTGGTCTGAAGAAGATGAAGAATTTATTGGCCTATGTGCTGAGTTTCCTAGTCTTAGTTGGTTAGCATCTACTTCAGAAAAAGCATTAAAAGGAATTCAAACAGTTGTAAAAGAATGTGCAACTGACATGTCAAAAAACAAAGAAGAACTACCAACTGCTATTTCAGCGCGTAATTTCAGTGGTAAGTTCATGGTGCGTGTACCTCCAGAAGTTCACCGTCACCTTGCAGTTGAAGCAGCTGAGTCAGGCGTAAGTTTAAATCGTATCGCAAGTGTAAAGCTTGCGCACTAAGCACATAACAAGGCGTTGCACCTGACAGCTCAAAGCGACACTTATTTTGCAAAGAGCGCAAAAACGTGCCACTCTGAGCTGCCGGTGAACTAAGGCGTTAGCGAACAATGGCATCAATTATAAAAACAGGTTTGAGAGCCAACAATAAATAAAATTAAAAACGGATAGTTTTGTATTTATATTTGGATAAATTTCATTTCAAAATATTTTTACGATTAAGCAACCGAGATGAAAGTGGTTTGGGTATTTTGATGCCGGAGTTTTTTTGGTTTTAAAAAATAAAAAGATTGCTTAGCGTTTACAAAAGGTAT
>JALTJN010000012.1 GCA_027076405.1 Chromatiales bacterium | reverse complement strand
TATCAAATCGAATCATAGCGAACTATTTTGCCCCATTCGATAAATTAGGCAAGCCCGTTTTTGTTTTTTGAAACTCATATTCTATACGACTGGCATAATCCATAGGTGCTGATAATAATTTTGCATCGATCCGCTTTATAAATGTGCTCAGTTCTGTATTTGGCATTATCTTCAAGCGTTCAATCAGGCGATATATCACCACATCTGCTGCAGGAAGCGATGAATCCAATAAACTTAAGGGTAAGGCTGGAAACGGAATAAATATTTGTTCGCTTAAGCGCCAACCATCGCCACTGAAAAATAAATTCAATGCCTGCCGCAGTGTTTTTTTGTAGACATCATGATGCTGCTGAGACAATGCCGCTACCTGCTCCCAATCCATCAAGCCTTGTATTACAAAAGCATAATCTTCCAGATAATGCGATACGTTTTGACCCGTACGCCTATACAAACCGGCATTTATTTTTTTTAACAGAAGCGCATATAAGTCTTGCCCCACTTGCTGGTAGCGTTTTTGTGGATCTTGCTGCTGCAATGCAGCTATCGACGTTAATAAATAAGCATTCCATGACAATAAAAATTTATCATCTCGCTGCGCTGGATTTTGCTGACGCTTTTTATATAACGCCTGTTTTATTGAATGCCAACGCTTATCAGTAGCAAGCGCTGCCGGTAGTAAACCTTGCTCATCATTCACTTGAAAAAACAACCAATTATTATGAATGCTCTCTAGTTCCTGCTCGCTTAAATATCGACTGAACTCAGCATCCGTCCAAATATAACTACCGCCTTCTTTATCGTTACTGTCTGCTGCACTGAGCGCACTGATATAAGCACCATTATCCAGCGACATTTCATTTAAAATAAATTGCAGCGTTTCATGTGCCACTTGCAGGTATGCTGTTTTACCAAATACCTGATAAGCCTTTACATACACTTGTATCATGGCTGCATTGGTATAAAGCATTTTTTCGTAATGCGGTACTTGCCAAGAAGGATCAATGGTATAACGAAAAAAACCGCCACCAATCACATCATGCAAACCCTGACTGGCCATATTATCCAGCGTAGTTAACAAAAAATCTTTAATTCTAGTATCTGCTTGCCTAGTATAAATATTCAGTAAAGCCTTAATCAAAGCAGGACGAGGGAATTTTGCCTGATCGCCTATGCCACCCATAAACTCATCGGCATGAGACAAAACAACATCAAACAAAGCTGCTCGCATTTCTTGTGCAGACGATACAATAAGTTGATTAGTTTTTTTATTTTGCTGTGTCTCAAAATCCTGCTGTGCGAGTTGCAAAAGTTTTAGCGGTGTTTTTTTCCAGCGCTGCTGCAATTTCTGCATGATTTTTTTAAAATCATCCGCAGGCAAATAGACAAAACCTAGCAAGGGGTAGCCTGCGGGTGTTAGTACCACATTTAGTGGCCAACCCGAATAGCCACGCGTACGCTCAACAAACTTGAGCAGGTAATCATCCAAAGCCGGATTTAATTCACGATCAACTTTTATAGAAACAAAATTTTTGTTTAAAAGATCAGCAATGTCATCACGCATAAAACTTTCGCGTCGCATCACATGACACCAATGACAAGAGTAATAACCAATAGAAACAAAGATTAATTTATTTTCTTTTTTTGCCTGCTGAAGCACTTCAGCATTCCACAGTTGCCATTGTGCCGCATCCTGCGCATGCAAGCGTAAATAAGGAGAGGGGTGATTTGTTAAGGTGTTGGCCACAGCAGATAAAACAGGTAGCCAACACAAGAACAAACATAAAAGCGTTTTCATAACAGCTATCTCACTATAATGGAGACGTGACTATTAAAGATTGATCGTCGAGTGTATTTAAGGTGCTTGTAAATAAAAACTACGATTCTATATTTTTATTTTCTTCTGCTTCAATATTATCGAGCTCGGCTTCCATATCATCATCACTCAGTACATCGTGATCATCTTCATCTTCATCTTCATCTTCATCTTTTTTTACTGTACGAGCAGCCAGCAAACCCAGTTCAAACAATAACCACATAGGTATAGCTAATAAAGTCTGTGAGATAATATCGGGCGGTGTTAATAACATAC
>JALTJN010000011.1 GCA_027076405.1 Chromatiales bacterium | reverse complement strand
CGCGGTTTCGATTACCTGGCGAAAGTGGTAACCGGAATCGAATTCAAAGACGGTGTCGAGGTGACAACGGATAATCAGGCCGCCGCTTGATTCAACCGGCTAAACACCAGATTTGACAATAACTCTTAATCGGCCGGGTGGTGCCGGAAATCGGAGATGAAAATATCCGTGAACGGTTTATCTATAGCTATCGCCTTGTGTACAAAATACAGCAGCAAAGAATTCTGATAGTAGCAGTCATCCATGGGAAGCGCCTGATTGAAAATATTGAGGCTAGGTTTGGCGGGTAAGCACATAACCAATCGGCCCAGTCCGACGCGCGTACCGCGCGCGGCTGGCCTCAATCGTTATGTGTAAAAATCAACATCGAGCAGTAGCCGTAAAAATGACAAATTCAGACATCAATAAAAAAGGCATAATAATGAAGGCAGTCTTCTCTCTTTTTATTCTATTCATTATCAGTATTAACCATTCCAGTATGGCGGCTGGGAGTCATGATAATAAAGCCCCTTTCACAGAAGAAGACTTTGCTCAATTTAGTCAGCTAACAGAAAAACAAAAGAAAAAGGGTTTAAAAAATCTTTCCGCAGACATATGTAATGGATATTTTTTCGATGGAGGGAACTACCCTGAGTTTTTTGATGCCACCGTTCGGCAACATCTTCAAGAATATTATGGAATTAAACATGCCAAAGCCAAACAAATTACTAATTTTTTAAATGCCAATAAACAAGCATTAATGTGTAATGATGTTCAAAATGGCGTAAAACTCAGCTATATGGCCTATGCCTTTGACCGTTTAGCATATAATGCAATATTTCGTAAGGTCTTTAGAAGTAAATATTTTAAAGAAGACCGTTCAGCCTTAATAAATGTAAATGCAGTGAGTTTATCAGGGCCCAATGGAGAGCCTGAAACAGTATTGGACTATATGAATAGAAAACTCGCTAATACAAAAAATAATCCCGGCCTTGTTACAGCAATAAAAAGATTAAGGGGTTATTTTAAAAGACGATTAAAAGCAAAAACATTTAATGAGCTGGACAAAGACACCCAGTTACATTTTTTAAGGCTGGTACAACAAAAAGCACATAACAATTAGCTCAACCTGACCCGTAACACGTCGCACCGCTTGTGGTGCGCTTCGCGCACTTTACCACAAGCAGCACGCCATGTTACGGGCAGGTTAGCAAGGCGTTATACCTAAACAACTGATAAGCACCATCTTACACCTCAAGAACTTTTCTAAGTTTTCCCGTTCCTGGCTAATTTTAAAAAACAATATACTAATCAATAGGTTGACTAAATAATAATGTTCTTAAGCAGTGTTCTAAGAACATGCTGTACTACTTCTATTGACTTATTTACTAAACTAAGTAGTATTAGACATATTTAAGTAAATAATTTACATTAGGGGCACTTATGAATAATCTCGCTTCACAATTTACGGCACTTAGAAACAACCTCGAATCAGTCGCTTTCTTGGTAAGTAAAGGCAGTTCTGAGAAAGAAGCTCATACAGAAATTGTGCAAAGTTTAGTTCTTCTTGCACAAATAGAGGCTGAAGTTAATGACATAATGCAAATCAATGACAATAACGCATTAAACTATTTTGAAAGAAAAAACTTAAGCACACCAAGATCAAATTACAGTAGCACAAGTGAGATAGATTCTGAGATAAAAAAAGTAAAAAGAAGAACACCGCGGTGGTTTAAAAACCCAAACCAATACAACAGCATTATATTAATTGGCTACTTAGAACTATCTGAAACACAATCACAAATAAGTCCATCTATGCTTAAAAATAAATGTAAGCAAGTTAGTGACTTTGAGGGCAATTACAATCAAATGAAAAACTTCGGTGAAAAAAATCATGGCAAAGTATTTGAAGAAAAGGATGGTGTTATAACTCTCTGGGAACCAGTACAAGAATACATCATGGATCTATATGACCAGTATAAAAAGGTATAACCGTAAGCTTCCCCGTCAAGTAGACAATCCAAAAGTAGAGGATCTGGCGTTTGCCAATGCCTCGGCTGGCGTCAGACCACCAAGACTGTCATGGTCACGTTCTTCGTTGTATTCGAGCATCCAGGCC
>JALTJN010000010.1 GCA_027076405.1 Chromatiales bacterium | reverse complement strand
ATCTTCTTCCCCCGTTCTTTCTCAAGAGATAAAACTTCGAGAGGAAGAAGTTAAAGATACGGTAAATGAAAAAATAAAAAAGGATATGGTCAAAAGCCTGAGATTTGTTTCTTGATTCGTAAATTTTCTTTCGAATTTCTTGATTTTTTTGAAAAATCGTGCTAGAATATCCAATATACTTCTACTTTTTTTGGAACATTGGAACATGAGTCAAATGGGCGCACAATCAACCATTGGACAAAAGAATAATTCGCCGGTCGGAGGAACTGGCGCGTCCTTGACGGACGATTACAAAAAAGACTTGCAAAAGAAAGTTGAATCGATTTACAATGTGGCAATGCAAAAGGTTAGGAAACTGGAGAATGAAAAGCAAAAAATCGTCAAGCAATATATAAGAGAATTGGAGCAGAATGCAATTCAAAATGTGCGTGAACAACTCAAAAATCTTCCTGACAAACAGTTCAAATAATCATCTTTAGATTATCAGTATTTATCAACAAAAATATGAATATGAGTGAAAAACCAGAAGACCTAAATAAAGAAGTAGACGAAACAGAAAAAACACCGGAAGGAACACACGAAACAACGCCGAAAGGCGCTGTGGAAAGATTGCTTGATGGTCTTGGTAGGGCAAGCGGTGATGTTGAAGAAAGTACCGAACTTTCTAAAGGAACTATCAAAAAACTCACTGAAGAAATGGGTGGCGACCCAAAATCTGCTAGATCAGTTATGGAAGAAGTTTCTTCTATAACGGAAAAACAAAAAGGAATAATTAATGAAGCTAATTATAGTATTGAAAATACCGCCAACCTTAAAATAGAGTTAAGCCAACATGCCAAAGACGTGTTAGAAGTGGTCATGGAAGAAGGAATGGGTTTGGATGAATATGCGAGAAAGTTTAAAATTGGCGATATAGTTGGTATAAACGAATTGTTAGAATCCGTTGAAAAAGATATTGAATCCATTGACAATGATTATGAAATGTCGGGAGAAGCGGAAGCGGAACTTGGTCGATTGCGGTTAAGCCTGGACGAGCTCAGCAGGGTGAAAGTGATACTTAATTCAGTGAAAGAAAGAATACTGGAGGACGTGCAAAAGGAAGTTGATAATAAGTCTACGAGAATTGAGCAAAAAGTTGAAACTTTGATAGAACGAGCAACTAATGACCCGGATTCGGTTAGAGAAGAACTGAATAAAAAAGAATTAAGTCGTCTTGAGGCTAAAGTCGCTGTAAATCAGGAATTATTTACTCCGGAGGAAATGGCTGATAAATTGTTATACAATAAGAACTTGAAAGGAGAATCTATCTTACCTAACTTATCTGTGTACGATCAAGAGGTACTTGACTATATGTGCAAAGACGAAAACTTTAAAGGCGTGTACTGTCGTACGTTTAGAAAAGAATTCGATAAAAAAAATCCTAGTTTGGAGAAATTGACACTTGGCTCGAGGATAAACCCGGAAACTTTGTTGCTAGTAGCGCGTATTAGTGAAGTTGAATTAAAAAATAAACTGAGTAAGATTTTTCAGGGAATAAAAGAGCGAGGTGGCAACTATTTGTTTCAGGATGCCGGTGTAAGTACAGAAGTTGTCGCTGAGTTAGCCAAGAGAGAAGTTATTAGTAATGATGAGATAATACAAATTGTTAAAGATGGATTAAGTGCCAATGTTAACAATGGCGCTATTTTTCGAAGTTTGATTGATGGCGTATATACTTTGCATAATATGGGTATTTTGTCAGAAAATGATTTGAAAGATTTGCAACTGGCGGTTTAATAGGGATTAAAAGCCACATAGGATAATTCCTCAAAAAGATTCTCAATAAAAGAGGAAAAAGAAATTAAGATAAGCTCAGCAAAAAAAGAAACCCGCTCTCCCCGGAGCGGGTTTTTGGTGTGCGCTTTATATATCTACGTCTTTTGCCAAAAATAAGATTATCAACCTTTTTAAGCCGTAATTTTGCATCAAAACTTTGCCTTGAAACATGCGCAAAACAATGCTAAAGTTATTCTGAAGATAGACGATTTTTCGTGATTGTTTTCGCGTTAAATCGGTTTTGTTTGGTTTTTGCGCGTATGGTAACGCATTCGGACTTCTCC
>JALTJN010000009.1 GCA_027076405.1 Chromatiales bacterium | reverse complement strand
TTCATAAACAGTTGAAATATTTATGAATATTTTTAGTTAGTTTTAATAATAGCAGACTATTACTATATTAGAAGGGTTTTAAGGGGTAATACGTCTCATATTTATAGTGAATTAATTTCCAACAATGACGGGGGCAGGGCATGTATCACAAGTTACTGAAATACTAACTGTGTTTCGGATATCACCATCAGAACCCGCAGTTACTGTGTATGTGTATTTGTCTTTATCGTTAGGCTTCCAGTGTAGTTCTTGCATAAGGGTGCTGTTTGTGTCGCCTGCCGTGTGGATGCCAGGGAAGTATGTATCTGCTTCCAGGCGATAGTTTTCCTGACTAGACCATAACTGCATTGCGTTCATTTGCCCCGTGGATCCTGCCGAGGTCTCTACATTACTTCTGTATGCAGGTATGGCTATGCCCGCTAATATACCGATAATACCGACAGCTATCATAAGTTCGATCAGTGAAAAGCCTGAAATATTTCTTTGGAGAGTCATTGATAAAGACCTTAAAGTTAATGATGTACTATATAAGATAATATACGATAAGTGGCTTTAAACAATAGCAGAGCGTTAAATGGCTGTAAATAGAGGATGAAATGACGGTTTGTTTTTGTGATTTCTTTAAAGGTCTCATATTAGTTGATTATTTTGAAATATGTAAAATATTTGAAAAATTACATTCTCAGATGTTGTGCTATATTATTTTTTGTAAAAAATAATAATAGGGCTAAACGCCTCAAATTTGGGCGTTTTCCAGTTCACTTTTTCTATAAATAAATCAGGTAATAAAAATGAGCTTACGAATAAAAGCATTTGCTATTCATGTGTTTCTCAGTGCCAGTGTTATATCCGTCTTTCTTTGTTTTGCATTATTCATTTGGTACCCTTTTCCTTATGATTATTTCTATTCACCTTTGGATGTATTGAAAATTGTTTTACTGGTCGATCTTGTGATTGGTCCCTTGTTCACGTTAATTATTTATGACATAAAAAAGAGTAAAAATGAGTTAAGGCGAGACTTATCAATTGTGGCGATTATTCAAATTATAGCCTTTGTGTGGGGTGTGCATGTAACATACTCCTCTCGCCCTGTTTTTCTCGTGTTTTCTAATCAGGATTTTTATATTTTTGCTAAAGATGATGTTGATCTGACACTGTTAAAAGATAAAACGCTGTTACCTGCTTTTTGGGAAGGGGCGCAAAAAGTGTATGTGAAGCCGCCTAAAGATTCAGATGAACTCACGGAGCTTTACAGTGAATACTATTCGGGAGAAAAGCCAATGATCGAATCAAGGCTTGATAGATACTTGCCACTGAAAAAAGGCTTTGATTACATCACGCAGTTTTCTATTGATATGACCAAGGCAAATAAAGAGACGCCTGAATGGGCTGCCTTGCAAACATTTTTACAAAAAACGGGTAAGCCGCTTTCTCACTATGTTTTATTTCCTGTTAACGGAACCAATAAAAAAGCGATATTAGTGTTTGAGCGAGCGTCTGGAAAAATCGTAAATATGCTTGAATACGATTATTGAGTTTGTAATGGAGAATTTAGAAACAAAAAAACCTCATGCAATGCATGAGGTTTTTTTGTTAACCGCAATAGAAAGTTCTATTTAGTAAACTAGTCGTAGATTTCTTGCTGGAATAGTCTGATATACAGGAGAGTCGATATCAACTGTGTCAAGAGTAAGCCATTGTCCAGCAGTTGCCTGATTAACACTAATGCCGATTGTGCCAGTTGCAGCGGTGGCTGAGGCGAATGGTAAACCGCCACCTTCAGGGTCAGTACCGCCATTGGCATTAAGTGCATCTATAAGAAGCGCTTCGGTTTGAGGAAAACTCAAAGCTACGCCGTTTCCAGGGCGACCCTGCACAACTTCGGCAACGTTTTGTGAAAAACCTGAAGCTATAAACAAACGTGCTGTGTCAAAGTTTTTATTCATCTTGGTTACTTTTGAACTGGCAATGTAGCTGTTGTAAGAAGGAATCGCAATACCGGCTAAAATACCGATAATAGCAACAACAATCATTAATTCGATTAATGTAAAACCTTGTTGTACTTTTTTCATGGTGGTTCTCCTAAGCATTAAGCTTGATGGTT
>JALTJN010000008.1 GCA_027076405.1 Chromatiales bacterium | reverse complement strand
TAAGTAAAAGCCTTATTAAATAAATTATTTAGCATAAAATACCGGGCCTTTTATGTAATTTTTCTCCGGCGCTACGCCCTACGCCTTTGTGGGCAACGACCCGCTGAACCGCTTTGATGTGCGGGGGCTGCTGGCATCAAGAAGTGGCCACCCGGGGTTATCACCCTATTACCAGGTAAACTATAATAAATATTTTGGAGATTTTAACAGTTCATGGGATAGTATCTATGGGCCAGCTAATGGAACTATACCATATTATTCTGGAAGCACCATTAGTTTTTTATCAAATAATCCCGGCTATATAAAAAGGTCAACAAAGATCAAAAGAGTCTGGGTTAAGGATGAAGTTGTTGAAGAATCGGCGAAATTAGTATGGAAAAATGGAAAACCGGAAATCGAGGTCAAATGGTCTGCCCCAACCGAGCATTTAGAATACAGGGTAGAAGAAGGTTATATTGGAGGCGATGGCCTTGAAAGTGGGTTAAGCTTTTTCCTCACTATCGGTGGGTTATATAGCGGGATAAACGAGTTTTCAAAAGTACGTTTCGGAAGATGGTTCAGCCCCGCTACGGGCATATGGTACAAAATGGGGTATTATGGCCGAACAGATTTGACCCTTCAATCCGAAGTTTTATTAAGTGCAAAGAGTTTCCGGTTTGCCGGCAGGGTGTTTGGGGGTGTCGCTATTGTAACGAGTTTGTATCAATTATCTTATCAAATTAAGCATGGCACGAACCAACAGATAGCAAAAGCGGAACTGGATGTAGCAATGTCTGTTATCTCATTCATGGGGCCTGTTGGATTGGGCATAAGCTCGGCTTATTTTTTAATTGACACAACAGTAGGATGGGATTCCTTTATTAATACCACGGAAAGCGCGATTGAAAAAAACAAACAAATATTAGGCAACAGTTGGAGGCCATGGCGATGAAATTGATAAACAAAGCAATGCGCTATATTTACTACAAGTTTTATGTTATTAGCCAGATATTTTGGGGCAAGGAGCGGGAGCCACACATCAATGCCGTGATGATGATATCGGCCACTTATTATGCCATAAGTTTAGGTTTTCTTGGAATTCTTTCAACAATCATGGATGATGTCGGTATATTTGATTTTTTTTACGATAAACAATATATCTTGATGATTTATGGCGCGTTATTATTCACCATTGCTTATTTCCAATTTTCGGCAAAGCAAAAATACAGGAAAATTTATAAAGAGTTTAAAAATGAGCCCAGGGGGCGGCGTATAGTAGGTAACATCCTTGCCACGCTCTATTTTTTTGGTTCCATTGGATTTATGATGTGGATTGACAAATTAGTGCGTATTCTTATCAGGTAATTTGCTTTTAAACCAAGACTATTGATGGGTGACATCCGCGCTCAGGTACGACCCGGAGCTGGGCCGCTGGAACCGCCCGGACCCCATGTATTACGCCGATCCCGGCGTTTCGCCCTACGCCTTTGTGGGCAACGACCCGCTGAACCGCTATGATGTGCGGGGGCTGCTTAAGGCGTCGCAATATGTTTGGAATGTTGAGTGGCAGTTAAACTGGAGTGCTGAATATCAGAATGGAATAACGGGCGACTTTACAACTACAGGCGGTGTTTCCGTTTATGGTGATGGCCGGGGAACGTTGATCGTATCGGGCAGAAATTTCAGTTTAACTTTTACCGGCATCGAAGGTGCAATGAGTTTTGAGTATAAAAAAGCGCTGGAAGAAGGCAGGATATACCTGGAATATTTAAGAAACATGATGTGGACATCTGTATATTTCGAAAAACTCGATGCTTCTTTCAAAGCTCAAATTATGGATGCTTCCGGCTCCTTGATAAAATTCCCCAATCCACTTAAGGAAGATGATGGTTTTGTAATCCCCCCGAAAATATTTGTAATCTTTAAGCCCCTTTCCGATCTGTGAATGGTATTTTTTATTTTGTATTTTTTATTTTGTATCCCACTCCCCCTCATCGCCCGCGGGTTTGATGTATAATCCCCCCGAAAATTGATTGTTTTTAAAAGTAGAGTTTTCTTATGTTTTTTAATTAAGGAGATTCTAAAATGAGGAAATCATGTTACACTGACAGTCAAATATTATCCACCTTAAACGGTTGTCC
>JALTJN010000007.1 GCA_027076405.1 Chromatiales bacterium | reverse complement strand
AATTCCTCCAATTACAGCAAATATTGTAATTATAACATTAACATTTTGTAAATCATCAAATAATGGGAAATTACTATTGGTATAATAACGTCTTGGTAAACCTGCCATTCCTATAAAATGCATAGGAAAAAACACACCATAAGCACAAATAGCTGTAATCCAGAAATGGATGTATCCTAAATTTTTGTTTAGCATACGCTTAAACATTTTAGGGAACCAATGATAGATTCCTGCAAACATTCCATATAATGCTGAAATACCCATTACTAAATGGAAGTGAGCTACTACAAAATAGGTGTCATGGACATTAATATCTAAAGCACTATCTCCTAAAATAATTCCTGTTAAACCTCCTGTAATAAAAGTTGATACTAATCCAAGTGAGAATAACATTGCTGGATTAAACTGTAGATTACCTTTCCATATGGTAGTAATCCAGTTAAAAGCTTTAATTGCAGATGGTATCGCTATTAAAAGGGTTGTAAAGGTAAATACAGAACCTAAAAATGGATTCATTCCTGAAACGAACATATGATGTCCCCAAACAATTGTAGATAAAAATGCAATAGCCAATATTGCAGCAACCATAGCACGATATCCAAAGATTGGTTTGCGTGAGTTTGTAGCAATAATTTCTGACACAAGACCCATTGCAGGTAAGATAACAATATATACTTCTGGGTGACCTAAAAACCAAAATAAATGTTCGAACAATACTGGAGAACCCCCTTGATAATGCAATACTTCTCCTTGAATAAAAATATCTGACAAGAAAAATGATGTTCCAAAGGTTCTGTCCATTATTAATAATAATGCAGCCGATAATAATACTGGGAAAGAAACAACACCAATAATTGCAGTTACTAAAAATGCCCAAATAGTTAAAGGTAACCGTGTCATTGACATCCCTTTTGTTCTAAGGTTTATAACTGTTACAATATAATTAAGAGAACCTAACAACGACGAAGCAATAAATATTGCCATAGATACTAACCATAATGTCATTCCCATTCCTGAACCACCTTGAGCCATTGGTAATGCACTTAACGGAGGATAAATGGTCCATCCTGCTGCTGCTGGTCCAGCTTCAACAAATAAAGAAATGACCATGATGACACTTGACAAAAAGAACATCCAATACGATAACATATTTAAAAATCCAGATGCCATATCTCTAGCTCCAATTTGCAATGGAATTAATAGGTTACTAAAAGTACCACTCAAACCAGCTGTGAGTACAAAAAACACCATTATTGTACCGTGTATCGTTACTAATGCTAAATAAATATCGGCATCCATTACGCCATTTGGTGCCCATTTTCCTAACAATGCTTCAAAAATCACGTTAGGTTCTTCAGGCCATGCAATTTGCATACGAATCATTAATGACATAATTACACCAATAACTCCCATAATTGTACCTGTAATAAGATACTGTTTTGCAATCATTTTATGATCTTGACTAAATATGTATTTAGTTACAAAAGTTTCTTTATGATGATGTCCATGATCGTCGTGATCGAGAGTATTTGCGTGTGCTGACATAATCTATATTTGTTTTATTCTTTTAAGTTAAAATTAATTTTGAACCAATGAGTTTTTGAATAGTTTTTGTTCGCTAATCCAAGCGTCATAATCTTCTTGAGATTCTACTATAATTTTCATTTGCATGTTGTAATGAGATTTTCCACAAATTTTATTACATAATAGTAAATAATCAAATTCATATGGTTCTAATGCATCCTCGCCTTTAGCTATTAAGGTTTTGGACTTTTCAGATCTTATTTTATTTATATTTTCAACTTTTGCAATAATTTCAGGGGTTTGTCTCATATCTGCTGTAGTTACAGTTGGTGTAAATCCAAATTGAGTTATCATTCCAGGAACACAATTCATTTGTGCTCTAAAATGTGGCATATATGCTGAATGTAAAACGTCTTGTGAACGCATTTTAAATAATATTGGTCTTCCAACAGGTAAATGCAATTCGGTAGTGATAATATCATCTTGTGCATAAGTATCAGATTCATCAACTCCTAAAATATTTGCATTATCGAGATTAATCAATCTTACGTTTGCTTTTCCTAATACATTATCTTCACCTGCATATCTTGCTTTCCAAT
>JALTJN010000006.1 GCA_027076405.1 Chromatiales bacterium | reverse complement strand
TCACGCTCGGGATTTTCTACAACATATATGATCCATTCGTCCTTGATACCCGCACGGTCCGGCCTACTGCTCAGCGATTTGAAATATTTCGTTGTCTTCACTATGCATTTTCCTTTGCGGCATAACGTTTTAGTTAAGCTGCGCGCGGTAGCGCGTCCAGCCCCGAAGGGGCGTGCTTGAACGACTTGTTATGTGCCTGCACGGACGACTTGGAATATCGGCGGCGGTTCGGAGGCCACCAGCTCCCACGAACCCTGCTAAATGCTGCGACACTAGCCGCGCCATGTTGCCTCCCTGCAAAAGAACCTGCGCCAACAAACTAAGCCGCCCACACAACCACCGAGGGCACCGCCCTTAACGCCCGCCTCAAATGTAGAACAACGAAGCACCGTTGAACAGCGCTGGGTTGCCAATGTACCTGTCCGGCCAAACCCTACCTTTCTGACTTTGCGTTTCAGCACCCTTACCGGGCGCACCATATTGGCCGCCTGGAAGGACGCCGACCTATACGTTGTCTATACCCTCAAACCGCGATATTCCGCGCGGGCACATAACGCCTTACATCACCGGCTGCAAAAAGCAGAGCGAGGAACAAGCGGCACTTTTTGCTGTCCGAGTGAATGTGATTGTTAGGGCAGCTTTGCATTAAATTGCTTTGTAGGATACCCGTATGTTCCATAATCAGTATATTCACCACTATATTTTATGACCAAGAAAATGAGTTGATAAAATAAAACCAACACTGCTGATATTTGATTAAAATAGTTTTGCACATCTCCATCTGAACTGTTCGCTCCATGAGCAGATTTGTTCCGCAGAACTCCGTATGTTTTTACTAGGTCCTTGTCAATCAAACCCTTATCACACAATGCAGATAATATGTCTTTCGCCCTTGCGCTCTTCATTGCAGAAAGAGAGCCGATTATTCTGTTTTTGAAATCTTCATCTAATATTTCTGACTCTTTGACCATTTCTTTTACAATGCGAATGTTCTTGGTAAGCTCTGGGGGTATTTTGAAAAAATCACTCAATTCCTCCTTGAGCAAGGATTCAACTGAAACTGATAAGGTCAATGCTTCGACATCGAGTGACGCTTTTCCTGACTCAACAACCGTGGATAATTTCTGTGAAATTGGATGCAAGTAATCGATTTTGTTATTCAGAACATAATTTAGATAGCAATCAAACAGCACCCAAGCCGATGCGGATTCATGTATGCGTTGGTAACTAATTGGAGACGGTATTCTCGATCTTAATTTCTCAACATTTACGGATCTAATTCTAGTCTCAGTAGTTCCAGCATTACGAACCATTAGGATAGACCATGATTCCGTGTACGATGTAACAAAAGAGAAAGACTCAAATATTCTATTAATCGTAATATCAGTAAACTCAATATCTTCACTGACTGCGGTTAATTTTGTATAGCCGTTATTTTCCTCGATCTCGATATCTATACCGCAAGCTGTAAATCTGGCTAACCTTATGCTAGTTTTTATTTTGCGAGTAGATTCACCAACAGTCTCAAGCTCTTTTACAGCAGTGTTCAGTGGAACCTTTATTACTTCATTGAAGTGAAACTGTATAAAACCTTTGGTGCTGGCCTTGTGATTTTCTTCTGAGTTTCTTAACTCTGATATTTTCCCAACGATCATCGAGCCAGACGGGCCGCTATTCTTATCAGGGATAAATCTTTCGGCGCGCCATTTCTGACCTGAGATATCGTGTGCTATCAAATTATAGTACGCCTCATCACCAATGACTTTTCCTGGTTCCCAGTTCAATTTCTCGAATACCTCGTCAATAGAGAAAGGCTCGGGAAAATAGATTTTTAAATCGAAATGACCATCTTTATTCAGAGCTATGTATCCCGAACCAGAAAGATACTCCTTTGTTGAAGTAGGGACACAAGGGACTAATTCAATTTTTGGGCAATCAAGAATAAATCGTCCCTGTAAGTATTTCTCAATATCCTGTTGCTTCATGATTTGTAAGCCCTAACGACAAGGGTAACTGGCTGGCAATGGAGCGCAGCGGAATTGCCAGTCCATGTTGACCTTATTGTTAGAAGTCATTTTGCAACATTCGCCGTAAGGCTGGTGATATATTAAATATATGAACGCCA
>JALTJN010000005.1 GCA_027076405.1 Chromatiales bacterium | reverse complement strand
CTTTGGTGCCGCCCGTCATAACACCGGCAGTCACCGTGTATATAAAACTCCCTGGCCGGGAGATCCACGGGTCAATATCCAGAATCGCAAGGGCAAGGCAAAACCCTATCAGGTAAAACAAGTGTTAGGCGAATAAAAAATGATCGAGTGGATACCAAGAATTTATAGTGAAGATAATCCTGATGATTTGACTACTTTGTATGGCCAACTATCTAGGTTGGCCACAAATAGAGCGATATATCTGTCAATCATAAAAATGACGAATGAAAGTAATGTCAACATTGATGAGTTGGTCATAAATTTCATTACTGATGGATATGGTGCGGATCTAGTTATGACGGTTAGAAGATTGGTCGAGTCAAATGAAAATAAAGGTGTCAATAGACAAGTAAACTCAATACTTGCGTTAGTCGAGGATCTTGGAAAGGAAGATCTCCTTATTAAAACAAAAAAAGTGGCGGAGTATATCGGTGACGCGCCAAATAAGATATATGGGCATAACGACTGGATGTATGCCAATGGCAAAAGATCACTAGATATAGCTTCATATAATAAATTCGATCAAGCAATTAAAGATTTGCATCATATTTTAATTGAGGCAGGAGAAATATTAGAAGTAGTTGTTCCTGATAAATTAGTTGCCATCAACCAGTTCGATTGGGGTGCGGCATTTGACAAGCCGTGGAGAACCAAGGGGTTTGACGATCATGAAATATGGGATGAGCTATGATGCGCCTAACAAACATATCCAGCGGACAGTCAAAAGGTTCGCGATTTTTGCATCCGCAAAAAGTCGCGCCCCTTTTTCCTGCCGCTGATATGGGCGTTAGATTTTAAAAAGTTACGGAAGGAGGTTTGGAAGAATTAATTTCCGCTGACTATCTGCGGCGGTCAAGAAAAGGTGACTCTTATACGCATCTCGTGAGCACATGGTTACTATGTCTCTATGGTTGCGCTCAGTTATAAAAGAGAAATTACCAGACCTCCTTCCACCCTATTATGAAGAAAGATGATTTCCTAAATATTAAGACTCATAATGAGTTGGCTAGCTATTTTGGCATTACCTATTCAGAATTGACGAAAATTATCTATAAGACTGACGATGAATACAAATATCATCAATTTCAAATTCCAAAAAAAAGTGGTGGACATAGAAATATATCTTCGCCATCAAAAAAATTAAAAAAGATTCAAGAACAATTAAAGAATACGTTTTATGAGATTTACCCAACAAAACCTTCCGCTCATGGGTTCGCAAAACGTAAAAGCATTGTTACAAATGCAGAGAGACACTTGGATAAAAAATATATCTTTAACCTAGATTTATCTGACTTTTTTGGATCTATTCATTTTGGGCGCATAAGAAATCTGTTTAAATCTAGCCCTTTTAATTTTAATAATACCGTATCTACCATCCTGGCTCAGATCTGTTGTTTCAAAAATTCGCTACCGCAGGGTGCACCAACATCTCCGATACTTTCAAATATGATTGCTTGGAAGATGGACTCACAATTACAGAATTTGGCAAAAATAACAAATAGCACATATACAAGATATGCAGACGACATTAGCTTTTCATTTACTTGCAATAAGCGGAGATTGCCAGAGGAAATAGTCATCTTGAGAGATGACGATGGGAGCCCCGGACATGCCTTAACACATATTATTGAGGAAAATGGATTTAATATTAATTACGAAAAAGTGCGTTTGCGTAGCAAACTATCTAGGATGGAAGTAACCGGGTTAACTGTGAATGAGTTTCCTAATGTGCGGAGGCAATATGTAAGGCAGTTATCTTCAATGCTGCACGCATGGAGAAAGTACGGCTATGAAATGGCAGATAAGGAATTCAATGAAAAATATGATGTTAAATACAGGGCATCTAAAACGCCTAAATCATTGCTGCATGTAATTAAGGGGAAATTAGCATTCCTGCGAAGCGTCAGAACGGGGCGAGATGAGATATTTCATAAACTAGCAGAACAATTTAATGCTCTTGTTGAAGATGAGCATAAATTTAAACTTATCGAGGTGACTGATCCTGAGAAGAATGCAATAAGTGCATTATGGGTAATTGAGTCCTGCTATGACAATGAAAACGGTGAGGCTATTACTGTGCAAGGAAGTGGGTTTCAGTTAAAAGACGTTGGAATTATTACCTGCGCACATGTGGTATCGGAAAAGGGAAAGGTTTTCGACGCCCTTGAGGCGTTCAAATATTCTAACCCCACTGTAAAGTATAAATTGAATGTAGAAAGGATCTGCCCACACAGAGATGTCGCTATATGCTCAATAACATCTGACGATGGAACCACAATACCAAGCGACTGTGTAGAAAAGACTGATGATGCAATCGAAATGCAAGAGAATGTAAAGCTGCTTGGATTTCCCGCATATGCGCCTGGTCATAGTCATTATATGGTTGATTCGAAAGTTGCAAAGATATATACGCAAAGCGCCGTCAGTAAATTTGAGATTGACAAGCTTATTCGAGAGGGAAATAGCGGAGGGCCGATTATAAATTTGAATTCTGAAGTTGTTGGTGTGGCACTTGAAGGTGCGAGAAAAGAAGCAGGTAACAATGGATGTCTAGTAATCACAGAAATAGAAGAGGTCTTGACAAATGATGCGTATAAAATCTAACAAGCGCATCCAGGTGACGCCAAAAAACGGCGCACCTGATGCTAGTCGTTAGAGTAAAAGAATGAATAAGAGAAATTTGATATTTATCGGCGCACTCGCCATTTCATATTTATTAATGATTGCGTTCCTATCGTATCAATATCCAGAGCAAGTAAATGTATTAATGCAGGTCACATTTGGCATTGTTTTAGTCGGGGTAGCAGTAATTGGAGTATTGGCCAGTAAGGGGTCAAGAAAGAAAAAGGGTATCATCAGAGCATTTAAAGTTCTATTTGCAAGCTATGCTCTTGCTTTTGCGTCCTGGATGCTCGGTAGTGTTCTACTTCTTCCTATAGTCGGGCATAAAGGATTTCAATTGCTAGATAAACCAATATTTATCTATCTATTATTGGGTTTGGCACTTGTGATTTCTCCATTTATATCAAAGAGACTTGCGTGATAACATGCTCTAACAATACGCTCCAGCTGACAGTCAAAAGCGTCGCGATTTTTGCAAAGCAAAAATACGCGCCACTTTTGCCTGCCGCTGATCTATGTCGTTATAGCGAATAGGAAGGCACTGTGTCATGAGAAAAGTATTTGTATGTGTTGCATCACTGCTAATTCCAATTAGTGCATATGCAGATTGCGAGTCAGTCTTAGAAAATAATATTGGCTGGACAATTGTTGATAGCAAAACAATAGATGGTTACAAAAAGGAGAACGGTGAGAAAGAGGATTCATTCGAAGGCTGTGAGCATGGCAGGGTAATATATTTTCGTGATGGAACATCCGCTACCTGCAATTCTTACGGTTACCAATACGCATATGCACCAACCGCGATCATATTAGGCAAGTCAGTAACATATAAAGGTAAGAATCTTACTATGCACAAAATGATCGTAGAATGCGAAGAATATGATGTGTATTGATGATTAACTTAAAGAACAAAAAACGTAGTAAATATGAGAAAGATGGTGATCTGCCAGATATCGAAGAGATGTCGAAGGATTATTGGAATAAATCGCGTGATATCGAGACGCGAACAATTGAAGATCTTGAAAAACATCTCTGGCTTGCTAATGGCGCAGCAGCCACCGTATCAATAGGCTACGTACAAGCTAAAGATATTTTGTGTCCGTCTCAATATTATGGTGCCTAGGCATTTGTTACCGGGATCCTCATGTTGGTTGTGATGAAGTATGTTTCAAGCGTCAATAGCTCACGTGACAGATATAGATTCCAAGATGCAAAGTCAAAGTTTGATGCAGAGGAAGTTACAGATTACATATTCAAAGATGTGCGAGACAGAACCTTTAATATTCTGAAGAAAAGTTATTTGATGCTTCAGTATGGCGCAGGGATAGCCTTTATTTCGGGCTGCATTCTGACGCTTATTGGGGTGGGTAATTCGCTATAACAAGGCGCTGCACCTGACCGCCAAAAGCGACGCTCCTATCGTCGCTCTGCTTTTGTCGTCAGGTGAGCTTAGTCGTTAGATTGTCTTGGCCCGTATTGTATTGCTGCAGGAGAGGCCGAGAAAAATTCGCTGCCGTGCTGTTGCCGGGCAAGGGGCTTCGTCGAGTCTGCCAAGGCCACACTGGCGGGCTTCGCCAAACAGGTGCACCGCGCGAGGGCAAACACCAGCTTCTTTTCGAAGATAGAGATTTTCGAAGTTCCGGGCGTTAGCGAGCAGGGCCTTCATTCTTTTCAAGGCCAGAAAAATACCAAACCGGCTCATTTTTCCCGAGGCCACACAGGGGCTTCGCCAAGGCATTGCAGGAGAGGCGGTTCTTCTTCTCCGGCGCCAAAAACCCTTTTCCGCAAAAGGGTTCAGTGGTAGCCTGAAACAAGAGCAACCCCGGGGCCGGTGGCTTCCGAGAGAAAAGGGGCTTCGGTTGTGGAATCTGTGCCGCTTAGAGCTTTTGAGGCCAGCCGGGCAACAAACTGGCGTCAATGCCGACATTCCTGCAGTCCAAGGGTCGTTGCTCAAAGCGAGGTCGGTGCAACTAATCTAACAATACGCTGCAGGAGGACCGGCAAAACGCGTCACGCTTTTTGCTTGCGCAAAAACCGCGCCGCTTATTTGCCGGCCCCTGAGCTTAATCGTTAGGCGATTAAACAGGAAGATATAGATGAGCATAGAAATAATTATTAAAATTATATCTCCAATATTAACTGGCATAATTATTATCCTTGTAAAAAAGGTAATTGAAGGTAGGCCACGATTAGTTACATATTTAGTTCATGCATCAGCTATTCCGCTAAACGATCAGCAGGGAACCATTGTAAACACGCATAGTATTGTTGTGCGAAATACCGGTAAAATATCAGCACATAATGTGCGAATAGGTCACAATCATTTACCCCCTAGCTATCAAATATATCCACCACTAACACATCAGGTTGTTAATGGCCCAAATGATTCTGCTGAAATATTAGTTCCAACCTTAGTTCCTGACGAGCAAATTAATATTACATACTTGTATTTTCCGCCAGTAACATGGAATCAAATAAATGCTTATTGCAAATCAGATGAGGGTAGTGCGCAATCAATTAATATAATACCAACAAAACAATTATCAAAATTAACGGTTATTGTAATTTGGTTATTAATATTTGTTGGCGCATCAACAATAATTTATTGGCTATTGGTTCAATTAATTATGTGGGCACAAAGCGCCTAACAAATCGTTTGTGTGGGAATTTTGCTACGCTGCGCTTCGCAAAATCCCCACAACATTAGTCGTTATGCCTCATATAGGCAGAAAAGAAATGGTAGATAAGCTGGTTTGCTTTCGTGCTTGCCATGCCCTGCTCGACTTTCAACTGTGTCGTGAATTTCTAAATGGTATCGAGTGGGAAAATCCACTTTCAATCGAAAACAATCAGGCATTTGAAATTGCATTTGTGGTCATCTATGGCCGTAACTTTGTCGGCGGAAATGAAAAGGATAAAAGGATCCCGTCCGCGCTTCCTGAGGGCGCACTATCAGAGTTCACAAAAGAAGAGCGCGCGCTTCACGAAACTATTGTGAAAGAGTGGCGCAACAAACTTATTGCACATACTGAACTGGGATTTATTCAACCTTCCATCGTCATTGAACCAGAATCAGGAGAGCTGAGATCGTCCGAACACCATCGATCTCATATATTGCGTCTTATGAGTAGTGAGGAAAAGCAGATGATCTATGGAATATTGAGAAAGCTGGAAAGTGCCTGCATAAAGATTCGCCGTGAGTTCCAAATGCATGCGGCACCTGGAAAATATACGGTGTATGAGGCATAACAACTGGTTCCACGCGACCGGCTGCGCCGGCGCGTGAACCGGGCCGTTATGTGAGCAATCGGTGGGCAAAAAGTTAAACCGAAAGGAAATCGAGCTATATAAATTCATTGATGAAATTCTGATCAATGAATGGGACCCAATTGGTGTTTCGGGGATACCCGAAGCCAGGGATGAATATTACGCATATATCCCGCAAATATTTAAAATGGCTATAAATGGAGAGTCGGCACAAATCATTGCAAAACTGCTCATAGACATAGAGATGAAAGATATGGCTCTATTGGGTACAAATACAAACTGCAAAAAAGTAGCAGAAAAAATAATAGAGGAAAAACAGAGGATCGGATTAGGTTAAACACATCGTGGCTAATAAATCACATAACAATGTATTCAAATCGGACATCCAAAAGCGTCGCAAATTTTGCTTACGCAAAATTTTCGCCCCTTTTGGCTGCCGCTTAACACGGCGTTATGTGCAAAAAAGTCATAGGTTGTCATTTGCTAAAAATGAATCCGTCTGGCCGGGTTTCGGGCTCAATTATTGGTGGAATGGCGCGCCAGAATAGATTTTTCGTCAGGAGCCATCTAAGTTTTGAGTAGGTGGCACGAAATTGATTGGCTTGGGCACAGCAAATCACAATATGCCAGTGTCCTGCTCATGCAATCTGTTTTATTAGGAATGTCACGCATCTCTTATGGGCAACAAAAGGAATTTAGGCTTGTTTCGGAGTCCACACATAACAATCAAATCAACTAGGACCCCCAACTCAATGCGTTGCATTGAGTTGGGGGCCTGTTATTTCGAGCGTTATGTGAATAAACGAAGGATAAGTAATTGTTATGCAGCCAACTAACGTGAATGTCGGATCGCTGTTCGGTAATAAGGTACAGTATCGAATCCCCCTCTTTCAGAGACATTACGTATGGGATATGGAGGATCAATGGCAGCCCCTCTGGGAAGATATTGAAGAAAAAACGAACCAAAGATTACAGCAACAACTCAGAGGTGCGTTCAGTCATTTTACAGGTGCTATCGTAATTCAGCAAAAGCCTACTAATGTTGATGAAGTTCCAAAATATGAAATCATTGATGGTCAGCAGCGGCTAACAACATTTCAGATTATTCTGTGCGCCCTTAGGAATATATCCGATTCATTAGAGTACGCGGATATAGCAGAAGAGATTGATGGTTATATACTAAATAAGGGAATGTTATCGTCTGACTATGAGAATGAACGATACAAGCTGATACCAACTGATTTTGATAAGTTTTCATTAAAAAGCATTGTTGAAGCAAATTTTTCCGCTGAACTTATAGAAAGTAAAGGTCGTATACGTCCTGCGTTCGAATACTTCAAAAGAAAAATTGAACGGTACTGTGAGGGGGATAGAAATAAGATTTTGTCTATATTTCATGCGGTTCTAAATGATTTTGCCATTGTTCAAATATTAATTGACTCAGATGATGAGCCAGAAATGATATTTGAATCACTAAATGGTAGAGGGAAGAGTCTGCTTCAGTTTGACTTACTTAGAAATAATTTATTCCTAAGAACTCGTATATCTGAGGAAGACAGAGATGAGCTATATAAGAAGTATTGGAGTCATTTTGAAACCGACTATTGGGAGCAGGAAGTAAAGCTAGGTCGAAGAAAAATTATAATTTCCGAATTGTTTCTTCAGCACTACCTTATGGCTAAATTGGCGTCGGATAGCGTGACGCCACTATTCAAAGTATACCAAAGGCAATTCAGGAGGAATCTAAAAGAAGAGCAAGGCTCTTCTTATGAATTATCTGAGCTATCTAGATATTCGAAAGTGTATATTGAAATAAACGACTGCAACACAAAATCAATTGTGGGGCAGTACATGCGGTTCTATAAGATATTTGATATAACAAGTCTTCATCCCTTTGTTTTATATTTGGAAAACGAGGTGGAGCTCTCTGAGTCGGAATCAGACATAGTTTATCGAGCTTTAGAAGCTTATACGCTTCGTAGAATGTTGTGTACAACTCAAGGGCATAAGAATTTCAATAAATTTTTTTCAGAAGTAATACGGAAGCTTCAAAGAGATGGTTTCTCCGTTGCGGCTCTTTTTAATATCCTTAGTGAACAAACCTCCAACACTACCAGATGGCCAAATGACCATGAGGTCGAGTCTGCACTACACGGTCACTGGTCGGAAATAGGCGTTAACCGAAATGTTATCCGCTATATCCTTTATCGAATTGAACTAGCAAGAAGATCCAACAATAGGTTTACAGAAAAAGATGAATTGCCATTCAGTCAATTCACCCTGGAGCATATTATGCCTGAGAAATGGAAGGAAAACTGGCTACTTGATACACCCGACGGGCCAGTAAATTATGAAAATATATTCTCAGATGATTACAAGGAAAATAATGCTCTTTGGGATTACATACCTTCTGTAGATGGATTAAAAAAAGAGTCTTATCTATCGGCATTTGAGTTGGCTCAAGAGAGGGAAGGGCTGAAGCAGTGCATCGGTAATCTAACTGTGATAACAGGAAGATTAAATTCAAGTTTATCCAATAGTGCGTGGAAAGAAAAAAGGGTAGTGCCCCTATAGTGCTGTAAATTCGGATTGGCCACCGTGGCCGCCTCTCGTAGGATTGGTGTTGCAATCATCAACCTGACGAAGAGGAGAAAACCACGATGGCCGAGTACGAGATTACGGT
>JALTJN010000004.1 GCA_027076405.1 Chromatiales bacterium | reverse complement strand
AGCGGATTGCGGCAGCGCCTGCTGCAACGGGTTAGTTGGATGCAGTCTTCCTGCATGCACTCCGTTTGTTTTCCAATCGGGTTGATTTTTGTCCTTTCATAGCCATTGGCATCTTATTTAGCCCGCATTGGTGGTTTTTTGCGGTTGGGCGTAGGTATCCGGTGGTCAAGAGTCATGCACACGTTGCAGCGGATTGAATTTATGTCTATACCCGAGCGCTAAACCCCGCTCAACCCACACGATTTGAGGAAGAGCCAAATTTAATATGCATAGAATATAGCCGAGAAAAGCAATGTCTAGAGAGCGATACAATGTCGAAATAGAGTGCCCAGAATGTGCTCAAACCGGCGCTTTGCGAGTGTCTGAAAATGATTACCCATTTATGCGAAAGTTAGATAGAGATGTTAGCGTTACTCAGGGTGATTTTGATGCAAAAATGCTTAACGAGAATGACGCTGAAATTGTATGTAAGGCATGTGGAAACGTATTCAAATGGTAAGTGCGATTGATTACTGGTTTCATAACAATCAGATGCACTCGGATGGCAAAAAGCGCCGCTCTTTCCTCGCTCTGTTTTTTGCATCTTGGCGCATGGCGCCGGGATGCAAGCGGCTACAGCGGACAGGCGTCCCCGCAAGACCACTCGCGAACCCGCCCACCGCTTACCCGCAGGGCGTTCGCCGGACAGGAAACTGAAGAAAATTTCTTAAATCTTAAATATAGAAATAGGAGTTGACGATGACTGACTTTGAAACAATCCCAGATTATTCAGAGAATTGGTATGAGGATGAAGTTGGGGAGAGTGATAATGGGTATGTTGACGAGTACGATATCACAGCTGCTCCAAATGATTTTAATGTTCGCACCATTTATCATTTTATAGAATCTGGAGCCGTAAAAATCCCTGGATTTCAGAGGAATTATGTTTGGGATCAAAGACGAGCATCAAAATTAATCGAATCAATTATTATCGGTTTACCAATTCCTCAAATATTCCTATATGAGGAATCTCGTAACAGTTTCTTAGTGATTGACGGTCAGCAGAGATTAATGACGCTGTATTACTTTATAAAACAGCGATTTCCCAAAAAAGAAAAGCGTGCCTCATTGCGTGCAATATTTGCAGAATATGGTAAGATACCAGATGATATATTACATGACGATCATTACTTCTCAAAATTTAATTTACGGCTCACAGCAAAAGAGCCTGATGCACCGAATAAATTTAACAAACTTAATTATTCAACACTTGGAGACTATAAAACTCAGTTTGACCTAAGAACAATCAGGAATGTAATTATAAAGCAAAATGTGCCGCAAGATGATGATTCGTCTATTTATGAAATTTTTAACAGGCTAAACTCTGGCGGAATTAACCTTAAACCTCAAGAAATACGCGCCAGTCTATATCATTCAAACTTCTACGGAATGCTTGCTAAAATAAATCTGAATCCTACTTGGAGAAGATTTTTAGGATTAGAAGAACCAGACTTGCATATGAAGGATATTGAAATTTTGCTTCGTGGTTTTGCAATGCTTATTGAGGGAAGTAACTACAAGCCTTCAATGACGAAATTTCTTAATGGATTCTCAAAAAATTGTAAAACCTTGGGAGATGAACAATTAAAATATCTTGAAAAGCTTTTTGAATCATTTATGACTGCTTGCAAATATCTTCCAGGTGACGCATTCTTATCTAAAAAGCAACGCTTTAATATTTCATTATATGACGCTACATTTGCAGCAATATGCGGTGCAGTCTTTGATGAGAGAAAACTTGTAACCGAAATTGTTCAACTTGAGAGATTAAAGTCTTTGCGAGATGATCAAGAATTTATTGATGCTTCTCAGTCAGATACTGCAAGGAAAACTAATGTAGAGACAAGATTGCTAAGGGCCAGAAGTATTCTTCTTGCATAAATGATGGAGAGCGTGATGGCCGAGACAATTATAGATTCATTATACAGTGAGTTCTCAGATTTATTAAAGTTTTTAGATGAAGCAAAAGAAATATCATTACGAAGCACAGTAGATTCGACTTTCAAAAAGACTTTAGCTCTTTCGGCAGCTAGTTACTTTGAAGAAGAATTGCGAAATTTATTATTAAAGTTTGTTGACAAAACAACAA
>JALTJN010000003.1 GCA_027076405.1 Chromatiales bacterium | reverse complement strand
TTCTTTTGTTCTCCATCTCTGCAATCTGTTGGATTATTGTGGGGTGGCATTTACGTGAAATGAGCTTGGTTTGGCTTAATGTGTCATTTCTTGCAATAAATTTTATTGGTATTTATCGTTGGCTTTTGGTTTGATTTTTCTTACATGGAACTAGTATGAAATTTATCGGAATAGATGGTTGCAAAATAGGCTGGTTCCTTGTCGGTATTAATGATGATGGCAGTGGTTCATTTGGGGTGTTAGAAAGCATTAATGAACTTTCAGAATATCTTGCTAATGCCAAAAGCGTTTTATTGGATATACCCATTGGCCTTAGAAATGAACATGCGAAAGAACGTGTTTGTGATAAACAAGCAAGAAAATTACTAGGAAGTGGTCGTGGCTCGAGTGTGTTCCCAGCGCCATCACGTTGTGCATTAAATTCAGATAGCTACTCTACAGCAAGTGATCAGAATTTCCGTTGTACTGGTCGAAGACTTTCGCAACAAACATATGCGATTATTCCAAAGATAAAGGAAGTGGATGAGTTCATGTTAAAGGAAAGACCTGAACAAATTCACGAAATGCATCCTGAAGTATGTTTTTGGGCTATGAACGATGGCCATTCGATGAAGCACAATAAAAAGACACGTGAAGGTTTCGAGGAAAGACTAACTATTATGGAGCGTTTTTACCCTCAGGCAAGAAATATTGTTGAATTAGCACTTGCCAAGTACTTACGTAAAGATGTTGCTTGAGATGATATTGTTGATGCATTAGTAGGTACAATTGTTGCTAGTCAAGATAAACAATTATCACGGTTACCAGCCGAACCAGAAATGGATAAGTATGGTTTATTAATGGAAATAGTATATTGGACACCATAGCTAGTGATAATTGAATGAGCGTATTTCGCAATATTCTTTGCGACATTTGTTACTGTCTTGCCATACTGGGTTTTGCTGGTATTAATCGTTATTAACGGGGTAGGGGCTTACGTGGTTAAATAAATAATGAAGTAAAGAGGAAGCTATGACACAAAGTGTTTACAACAAAATAAAGGTGGAGTATCCAAAATCAATTCGAGAACTGTTAAATTCAAGTCTTGATTCTATTGATGCTGCTTATCATGGTAAAAACACCCACATAGGTGTTCCAACAGGATTTACTGATCTTGATAACATAACATCGGGTGTTCATCGAGGTGATTTGATTCTTATTGGTGGGCGACCTTCAATGGGGAAATCAACATTTCTATATAATATATTAGTGAACATTGCCCGAAATAGTGAGGGCCTTGTTGTTTTATTTAGTATGGGGATCTCATCTGAATTGATAACGAAAAAAATGTTGGCATCATTGGCCAATGTTGATGTGAATTCGCTTATTGAGGGGAATTTGCGGCCTGATGAATGGCATCGGTTATCCGAAGCGGTGTCTGAATTGGCTATGGCGAAACTTTTTATTGATGATACGCCACGGCTATCAGCTGATGATATTCGAAGTAAATTGCAGGGTCTAGTGAATGAGAAGGGCGAAGGAATTGAAGTGGTTGCCATTGATTGTATTGCATCGTTAATAGATAAAAGTAGAGGTAGATTAACACCGTCAGAAGCCTGTTTGTCACTAAAGCCGTTAGCGGAAGAGTTTAATACCCCTTTTATAGTAACTTCTCAGTTAAATCGTAATTTGGAGCATCGGGTGAATAAGCGACCCTTGTTATCGGATTTATATGGTGGTGACGATATGGAAGGGCATGTCGATCTTGTTTTATTTTTATATCGTGATGAGGTTTATGATATAGATAGTAAAGAGAAGGATATCGTTGAGCTGATTGTAGGTAAAAATAGAAATGGACCCGTGTGCATGGTGAAGCTTAAATTTTCAGGGAGATACGCACGGTTTGATGGGCTTTAATGAATTAAGAATAAATAATTATTTCATATAGTAAGTGTCACATGTATTAGAAAAGAATAAAGCTTTAAGAGGATGTCTAATTGTTAAGCAAATCACAATATATACGTGGGTTACAGTGTCATAAATCATTGTGGCTGTATAAAAATGAACCTGCACTTCGAGATACGCCTGATTCTAATACACAGTCAATGTTTGCTACAGGTAATACTGTCGGTGATTATGCAAAGCTGCTTTTTC
>JALTJN010000002.1 GCA_027076405.1 Chromatiales bacterium | reverse complement strand
AGTGGCAATCAACAGAAGTTATTATTGAAAATATAGAGCTACGTCAGTAGCGCTGAAATAACTGAGAAGCTACTGCGAATCAGTGTGAACATAAAAACACCACGTTATTATCTGGTGAGGCTAAATAATGTCACATAATATTGCTATATTGTTATCGACCTATAATGGCGAGAAGTACCTTGTTGAGTTGCTAGACTCATTGTTTGTGCAGACATTTGTCGATTGGCACCTATACGTGAGGGATGACAGCTCTACTGACGGCACTCTTGAAATAGTGCGTACATACATAGGGTTGCACCCTAGTAAAATAACGTTAATTGAAGACGCATTGGGCAATATAGGCCCAGCCAAATCTTTTTCATTTCTTATGCAAGACACTACGGCTCCCTATTTGGCATTTTGTGATCAGGATGATGTTTGGTTGCCAAATAAACTTTCATTGCAATTTACACAAATGAGAGAAGCTGAAGAAAAATATACTCCTGCATGCCCGTTGCTTGTTCATACTGACTTAATAGTGGCTGATAAATTTCTTAATCAGGTAGCTGCTTCCTTATGGAAGCACCAAAAAATGTCCCCAAACAAAATGTGCAGTATAAACCAATTGTTAATACAGAATTTTGTTACCGGTTGTGCGTGTTTAATTAATAGAAAGCTAGTTACTCTTGCAGAACCTATTCCAGATGAGGTTATTATGCATGATTGGTGGATTGCTCTTATTGCGCAATTGAAAGGGAAAATAATAAATGTGAGTGAGACAACTGTTGTGTATCGGCAGCATGGAATGAATGACACAGGGGTAAAAAAATGGGGTATAAGATACTTTTTTTCCCAACTGAAACAGGGGCGATCTAGCATGCATGAGAGCTTGTTAAAAACACGTGATCAGGCAATAGAGCTTTCGAAGTTGGAATTACTTACGAAAGATGAGCGTGATATCGTAAATAAATATATAAATATGTTCCAGTTAAACTGGATTCAAAGACGTGTAACTCTGTTGAAATATGGTTTTTTAAAGTATGGTTTTTTACGAAATATAGCCATCTTGGTTTCTTTGTAGAGTATATGAAAACAGCAATAATAGTGCCCACACTGAACCCTGGAGCGGGGTGGCCTGAATGGATAAGTGTTTTATTGTCATCAGGTGTTGCCGTTAACGACGTTTATATAATCGATTCTGGCTCTAAAGATAATTCAATACAGTACTCTGTTGATGCTGGGTTTAATGTGCAAAAAATTCCTCCAGGCACATTTAATCATGGAGGAACTCGTCAGCAAGCTGTAGATTACTTGCAAGGTTATGACGTTGCTGTGTTTTTAACTCAAGACGCAATTCTAAGTTCTACAAAATCTATTCATAACTTAATATCTAAATTTGTTTCACCTGATGTGGGAGCAGTTTGTGGCAGGCAATTGCCTCGCCATGAAGCAGGATGTATTGAAACGCATGCACGATTATTTAATTACACAAAAAAATCAGTAATAAACACATTTGACGATATCAATGAAAAAGGCTTGAAGGCTATTTTTTTATCGAACTCTTTTGCTGCGTACCGAATATCAGCACTGAAAGGTGTTGGTGGGTTTCCAGATAATGTGATTTTTGGAGAAGACATGTATGTTGCAGCAAAGATGTTATTAAATAATTATAATGTTGCTTATGCCGCAGATGCTTGCGTTTATCATTCTCACAGCTATTCTATAACACAGGAAGTGAAAAGATATTTTGATATGGGGGTATTCCATGCGCATGAGCCCTGGATAAGAAAAGAGTTTGGTAGTGCCGAAAACGAAGGAATAAAATTTGTGCTTTCCGAATTTAAATACTTGTTGAATCATGCTTTTTGGAAAATACCAGAGGGTGTATTGAGGACATTATGTCGTTATGGTGGGTTTCGTTTGGGTTTGCTAGAGCAAAGCCTTCCATTGAAAGTGAAGATGTTTTTTGCAATGAACAAGGGGTATTTTAAGTGATAAAAATTATGTGTTTTGATGTACAATCACGCCATTTTTATATATTTGATAATTTAGAGATATGCTAAGAAAAGGTCTACTAAAAGGGTATGCAAATACCTTAAATTTTTCATTACGAATAATTGATTTATTGGTGGTTATAGGTGGTGCTGTTTTAGCTT
>JALTJN010000001.1 GCA_027076405.1 Chromatiales bacterium | reverse complement strand
AACGGGCTTGTCCAACAAACGGTTCAGATCGTGGATCGCTCCTGCGTCGCTCTCACGATCTAACCTTGTTCGTTAGGCGCATAGTACACCGATACTTCAATTTACACCAATGGCAGCAGTGAGCACGAACAGCATACTTTCAAGTTTCCACTGCATGCCCGATTATCACCCAGTAAATGCCTGAAATCGCAGCAAATAGTGACAGAGGCCACCCGGACTATTGAATACTTTTTAGCGTGGCATTGGACTCACTTGCAACTGCCTCAGAGGGCAGGTGGCAATACGATGAGTATTGCCCAAACTGGCTACACCCAGATGTTTCAAATCACATATTTTTTTCAAAAAAGACTCGATCTTCCAAATTTCCTTTTTTACTCAAAAGAGAAGATCCTTCCAAATTACCTTTTTGCTCAAAAGATTCACCCCGCATACTGGAACGGAGAGACGGCCACACCGACCCTGCCCTTTCAATTTTGCACGGCCTGTCCGTTGCCACCAGGCTGATGCCGCCGAACTGCCAAAATAGCACTTTGATTAACGGAGATTCCAAGCAAATATCATCCAACCTGAAAGTCGATGTTTTTGTTCAACAGAGAGTGAATTCAAAATAAGCTCTGTTATTCATTTCTGGCAACCAACCCGCCAAACATCTGTAATTTTTTTTGCGCATAACGTTACAAATAACCTGTCATTTTGAGAGCGCTAGCGAACAAAATGTCAGGTTGATTTGTTTTGTTAGCCGTTTATGGTTCCCAATGCCAGCTTGATCTATATACAGTAATGTTATCGCCAAGGAAACTCCATGATCTTTGCTCCCACATATTTTTTTTATCTCCACCATATTTTGATTTATCATTTAGTGAATTGTAGACACGAGCCGTGATAATACTCTGATAAGGAGATTCACGTTGATCACTGAGCTTTGCAGCAAGATTTGGGGCACGTTCTATCCAGATTAAATCATTACTACCACGAACCCCACCACGAACAGCAAGTACAGTACCGGTATCTACTCCAACGCCATGATTAATTGTAAACGATGCATCTTTTACGGTTGTATATTGTGCCTCGAATTTAGGTTTAATGATTTCTTTAACAACATATTTAATTTGCAAGGCACATTTTGCTGCGGCACTATTTTTCCCATCGCCGTAAAACACCCCTAGTACCCGGTCACCATCAAAGCTCACCACTTTTCCATTATTATGCATAATAAGTTTTGAGGTTGATGCAAGAAATGCTTTAAGTATTTTTGCAGCAATTCTTCGATCTAATTCCTTAACCATTTTTGAAGAATTAGCTAGATCCGCATATAAGAAAGTTGCATCAATTTCTACCGCTCCACCAGACAGTGCAATATTATCAGTATCCGGTATTTTGTTTCCGTTTCTCTTGTTCCATTTCGTATTAATTGTTGATTGAACATCATTTGCTATTTCATCTGCTTTGCTCATACTATTTTATTCCGTATAGCATATATACTGATAAAACCCATGGTATGGAAGATGTGAACAATGAGAGCAGAGACCTTTTTACCCACATAAATTTTCTTTCTGCAATTCTTGAATTAATGTGACATTGATTGATAAGATCATTTGTATATGAGTCTTCATCCATGGCATTTACAGAAGTCCTGTACTGCTCTAATTCTTTTTCATTTATTCCTGAAAAGAATATTAGTGAACCTCTTGGTCCATTTGTTCTGGGAAAAGATGCAAATGCCAAGCAACAAATACTAAAACTCAATAAAAGCATTGCGAATGAAGTTGTTATTGCACTAGCAATGTTCCATTTATCCATAGCTGGTGCAAGAACAGCTAATGCACCAAGCATAGCCGTAGAAAGAGGGAGCACTAACGCTACTCTTGTATCTGCTGTTTGAACCCATGCCAAAAGCCGTGCTAGTTCTTTTTCTAAATAGTCTACCTTGTTCATTATATATGTGATTCCTTTTACGGCTAACGTCGCAAATAACCTGACCGCAGTGGTGGGGTTTGGTTTGTGCTAGGCTTTTTGTAACTATTCAGGTACCAAGGTTCATGAATGCAGGCATCTTCCCCTGAAACAGAAGCCTGAGCGCTTCAGTGGATGATACCCCGTTTTTGCGACAGGTGGATATATAGCTGCGAATTCGACA